>JAGQRH010000100.1 GCA_020425605.1 Planctomycetota bacterium
GCAAATATCGCCTGATGCTACTCGAAATCAAGTGACCTGTCAAAGGGACCGTGGGTTCGAATCCCACCCTCTCCGCCAGTAACACCGCTTCCAACCCGCTCAGCGGGCCGCAGAAGTGCACAGAACCCCGCTTCGCGCGGGGTTTTTTGCGTCCATCTCCTGACTGCGCGTTCCGGCGCCGAGCCAGAAATCGCGTCTCTGGGCCATTTTGTCTCTGGACCTCCTGACTTTTTGGGGCGCGGTACGGCATTCGAGCAAGTCTTGCCTACAGCGCTCAGTGCCTCCTGAATGAGTGGCACGCAGTTGGAGTCTGCGACAAGCTGGTCGTCGTGCAGCCTCGCATTCCAAGGCGCTCAGTGTGTCTCCAGCGTGGTTGATCATCCCCTGAGCAGATCCAGTACCATGCGACCGACGTCGTCCCGGTCAAGGCTGATGCTCACCTTGTCCGTGCCGACGGTAACGCGCTCGACCAGTGTCTGTATCAGCTCATGCTGGACCCCGGACAGGAACAAGTCCCAGGCGGCGTCGATGTTGGCCAGCATCGCGACCACGGCAGCCTCATCGTAGCGTGGGTGCTGCCTGGCTGATTCCGGCAAATGGGCCAGCAAGGACGTAGGACCTCGAAGCTGGCCTCGCAGATGCTCGACCACGACCGCCTCCAACTCGGACGCGGGGCATCGTGGCAGATCGGACGCGCCGGCCCCTTCGGCGATCTTGCGCTGCGGGACGTAATACGCGTAACTGCGACCGTTGCGCACACTGGATCGCCAAGGCGAATAGGCGCGGCCGTCGGTGCCAAACACCAGCCCCTTGAGCAGGAAATCGTCCAGTCTGCCTCGCGCTCGTTTCTGCGGGCGGCGCCGGGCATCGAGCAGGGCGTGGGCGCGGTCCCACAGGTCGGTCGGAATGATCGGCTCGTGGACGCCGACATGCCATTCGTCGCCTGACTTCATCTCGCCAATCAGCGTTTGGTTGTTGAGCAGCTTGTAGAGATCATTCTTGTCGACCGGGCGACCGCCCCGCGATCGGCCTGTCCGCGTCACCCAGACCTTGGTGGTCACGCCCTGGGTGCCGAGCTCCTTGACGAGGGCGGTGATCGACCCCTGCGCCACGAAGCGCTCGAAGATGTTCCGCACCACGCGCGCCTCATCCTCGTTGACCCGCAATCGCTGACCATCGGCATCGTAGCCCATCGGCGGTACGCTGCCCGTCCACATACCCTGGCGCCGCGTGGCGCGGGCTTTGTCGCGGATGCGTTCGCCGGTGTTCTCCCGCTCGAACTGGGCGAAGCTGATCAGAGCATTGATCGCCAGGCGGCCGGCGGCGTCCTCACTGTTCAAGTGCTGTGTCACGGAAACCAGCGCGACGCGGTGGCGCTCGAACCGCGCCATCAGCTGGGCGAAGTACGCCAAGCTGCGGCTGAGACGGTCGAGCTTGTAGACCACGACCCTGTCGATCCGGCCAGCGTCGATGTCGGCCAGCATCTGCTGCAAGGCCGGGCGCTCGAGCGTCGCGCCGGAAAAGCCGGGATCGTCGTAGGAGGCAGAGGCCGGCAGCCAGCTCAGATGGTGTCGGCTGGCGATGTGGGCGTAGCACGCCTCCTGCTGGCTGTGGATGGAACTGAACGTCGGGCCGTCTTCCTGCTCGCGGGACGTACGTGTATAGACCGCGCAGCGCAGCGGCCGAGCGTTTCGGTTTTCCGTCGTCGAGGAGGATCCAGGGGTATCCATCTTAACGTCATCATCTCAGACACGGATTAGTCTGCGAAGGAGGCCCGATACGACATGGTCTTGACTGCATATGTACTCAAAGCCATAATCGGCGCATGACTTGGTCCGTTCTCCTGCACGACGATTTCGACGCCGAGTTCGCCGCGTTGGATGAAAATCTGCAGGACGAGTTGTTGGCGCACGCCAAGCTGCTGGTGGAGTTCGGGCCCAACCTGGGCCGGCCGACGGTGGATACCTTGAAAGGCTCACGGCACGCCAACATGAAAGAGTTGCGCTTTGCGTGGCAGGGCGGAGTCTGGCGCGTGGCGTTCGCTTTTGACCCTCAGCGGCAGGCCATCCTG
>JAGQRH010000101.1 GCA_020425605.1 Planctomycetota bacterium
ATCCCTCGCGCCACGGGCCCTCGGTTTCGCCGAGAATCCAGAGACCGAGGCAGGTTCCACACAGCTTGCCGAAGCTTGGGTGGCCAAGCCAGGTGCCGTCGTCGTACTTGGTCAGCATCAGCGCCTTCGTGCAGATCTCGTTGATCTCGTCGTACGTCTTGCCGCCGACATCCTTGGCCGCGAGAAGGGTGTGATAGTGCCCGTACATCCAGTAATAGGCCGCGTTGAAGTTGCGGTCAAAGTTGTGGGGTGAGCCGCGCTTGCCCGGCGGGGCGTAGTACTCCATGCGGCGCACGGCATCCAGCTCACCACGGTACATGGTCCACTGGTTGATGATCTTCTTGAGGTCCGACTTACTGCGGCGGAACTCTTTCAGGCGAACGAGGGCCAGCTCACAGATTGCGTTACGTCCCTGGCAACCCTTGACGTCGAGCCCCGGCTGCCCGTGTTCCTTGCTGCCGCCGCGGTAAACGTAGGTTTCCATGCCGCCGTTCTGGGCATCTTCGACGCGCAGTGAGTTCAGCAACGAGGCGGCCGACTTCAGCGGGTCGCGCAGCGCGCGGCTCAGCCCCTTGATCTTCATGTCGCTTTGGACATCCATCAGAACCAGCACGGCCGCAGCCGTTGAGAAGCTTGGGGACTCACCCATCTCCGGGTAATAGGCCCAGCCGCCCTCTTCCTGTTCCTCGCCGCCGGACGTCTCCGTGCGCTTGGGCAGCTCATAGGTGACGTCGACTTCTGCGTTCTTGCGCATGACGGTGAATGTCACTTCCTCGCCGGCACTGAGCTTCCAGTACAGCGGGCGGAAGATCATCAAGTTCGAGGCGTCGTTGCCGTTGATCTTCATGATCACGTCGCCCTTCTTCATCCCGGCTTTCTCGGCAGCACCACTCTTCGTGAGCTCCGAAACGTACACCTGGAAGCGGTTGTTGATGTCAGGCTCCCACGTCAGGTCGAAGGGCTGCGGCGTCGGCTCGGCAACCATTTCGGCTTCCATCTCTTCGCCTTCGCGAATCCACTTCACCATGTACGGCTTGCCGCCGGCCACGGTACCCGCGAAGTCGTACAGGTGATCCAGACCCAGAATCGGTGTGTCGCCGATCCAGGTAACGCGGTCGCCTTCTTTCAGCCCGGCAAGCCCGGCCGGTGAGCTTGGCGGCGCGACGGAAACCACGACGCCGTTGTCGTCACCCTTGTCTTCTTCTTCGATACCGAAGCCGAACCAGCCTTCCGGTGAGCCCGCGGCCTCAACCTTGGCGCTCTTCTTGCGTTTCTTTTCGCCGCGCAGGACCTTCAGGCGGATATCGTCGCCCGGTTCAATGCTGCGCTCGAGTTCACGGAACTGCTCGATCTTGGAAATCTCGTCGCCGCCGACTTCGTAGATGATGTCGCCGATTTCAAGCTCGCCCTTGCAGGGGCTGAACGGCAGGAAGCCTTCCACGATTGGACCTTCGCCTACACCCGGGTTCAACTTCAGCCCGAGGTAGCCCGGCCAGATCTGCTTCAGCGTAATGTCCTTCTTGTAGTCCTTGGCGCCTTCGCGGCGGATGCCGATGTTGACCTTCTGCCCGCCGACCCACTCCGTTTCCTGCATGTAGTAGTCGAGGGCGTTCTCGACGCGCAGACCTTCGGCTTCGCAGATGCGGTTGCCGGCCTGAAGCCCTGCTTCGTCGGCTGCGCTGCCGGGTTTCACGCTCGTGATCAGCGCGCCGCCGCGATAGTCCTCATCGGTCGGTGGCGCAAGCACGACACCGAGCTTGCTGGGCATGGCGGCATCGCGCATGCGGATGCTGACGCGTGCGCGGCGTTTCTTTTCAAGACGCGGGGCGTCACTGTTGCTGAGCTGCAGGCGCAGCAGCCCCTGTACCAGGCGGCGGCATACGGCCCGCAATTCGGTGCGGTATTCTTCATCTTCGGTTGCCATGTACTCAGCGTGCAGAAACTTCAGACCCA
>JAGQRH010000102.1 GCA_020425605.1 Planctomycetota bacterium
AATGGGGTCTGGCTCCCGCAGGGTGCCTGACCCCATTTCAGCCGGGCGTGCACCCAAGGGGTCTGGCTCGTTTTCGCGAAGCGAAAAGGTGCCTGACCCCCTCAGGACGGCGGGCGATGGTCGCACGGAAAAGAGGTCAGGCACCTCCGCTGACGCTGCGGAGCCAGACCCCTTTTCGGGAGGGGGTCAGGCACAAGTTTCCGCCGCTGCGCGCCGGAAATTGAGCCAGACCCCTCCGATCGAGCGCTGGCTGCAGCGCGGACCCACGCCGCGCCCGGCCGACTGGCTGAGCTGGGTAAACAACGACGAAGAGGCGGAGTTGCTGGCACGGCTGCGTGAGTGCGTGAACCGGGGCAGCCCCTTCGGCAACGCAACGTGGCGCGAGAACGCGGCCCGCAAGCTGGGGCTGGAATCAAGCCTGAGGCCGCGCGGCCGCCCGCGAAAAGACGCGCAGTAACTGGGACAGTGTTCAGGCTCAATTCCCTGCGGAAATTGAGCCTGAACACTGTGCTTGTAAACCTGATGTTTGGCCAGCTCTAGCCGCCGTGGTGGCGGCGGTGGTTTTCGGCCATGCGCTCGATGCTTTCGCGGAGCATGGTCTTGAAGTCGGCCAGTGCCTGCGGGTCTTTGTCAAACGCGTCCTCGGCCTGCTTGAAGGCTTCCAGCATCTGCACCGGGATATCGCCTTCGCTGGTGCCCTCAGCCAACAGGTCTGCGATAGTTTCCCAGGCCGACAACTCTTCGGGCGTGGCAGCCTCGAAGAAGTCGTACTTCACGAAGAAGCGGACGACGTAGGCGTAGGTCGCGCTCTGCGACGGCTGCGACAGCACGCCGCGCAACAACTTGTCCCACTGCTTCCAGTGTGCGGCCGGGATGCGCTCGTAGCGCTCACCGAGGATCTTCTTCAGTTGCTGCTTGATGCCGTCGGCGCGACCGCGAATGGCCCAGTCGTCGAGCATGGCCTCAGGGCAATCGCGGACTTCAACGCCGCTCACGCCCAGGCTGGCACACTGGCGGAAGCCGAAGTGTGCATCACCGATCACCACGCCACCGTGGCTCGGCTCGGCGTCATAGCCCGTGGCTGTGCGGCGCAGGGTCAGGCCGCCGTCAACGCTGATGGCCATGCCGTCGTAGCGGGAGCGCACGTTGGCGCCGGCGCTTTCGAGATACATATCGCCGTCGATCGGTTCAATGTCAGGAATCCCGTCAGCGTCCACGTCTGTCAGCCGGGCGCTTGAGCCCGGTGACAGCACAGCCGTGCCGCCCTTGACCTCGATCACGGCATGGGTATCGGCCGGGGCCGAAATCTGCGCGGGCAGACTGACGTTGCCTTCGAAACGGCTGGTGCGCTGGGTGACTTTCTGCGACTTCAGCTCAAACTCGCCGTCACTGAACGCGACCACCTTGGTGCTCGGCGCCACGATGGGAGCATCGCCCGAGCCGACGGAGCCACCCTTCGGCGTCGGGGGCTGGTAAGCCACGGTGCCGTCGCGCATGCCGTTGTTGTTGAACGCGGCCGCTGCGACCAGCAGGCTGACAAGCATGACCACGGCCGCAGCGGCGGCCCAATGGCGCCAGCCGGCGGTCGGAAGCTGGATGACGTTGGTTTTCGTGACTTCTTCATCGACATCGAGTGCCTGCAGGATGCGGTCCTTGAAACCCGCGGGCAGGCGCTGCTCAGCCAGCAGGCTGATGCTGTTGTGCACGCGCCCAAGCTCGGCGTGCAGGGCACGCAGCTCGGCGTCAGTGGCAAGTGCGGCATCCAGCTCAGACTTCTCGGACGGCGAAAGGTCGCCGTCGAAGAATCGAGAGGCCAGCAGCTCAAGATGTTCGCGGTCTGACATGGTTCTGTTCCTGTCGTGGCCCCGCAGGGCCGGTCCGGTTTTTCACCGGGATGCCCCTAGTCCTGCTCAGGGGCGAAAGCTTT
>JAGQRH010000103.1 GCA_020425605.1 Planctomycetota bacterium
TGCTTACCTCGCGCTGCTTACGGTGATGCCTGCGTTGCTGGCGGTGATTCGCGTGACCATGGCGCGTCGTGCGGGGGCCGGGATGCGCGTTGTTTCAGTGGCCTTCCATAGTAGTCGTCCGTGGCTTGAGCGCTTCTATCTGACACTTACGTTCCGCGTCGCGCGCCCGTTGCTGCTGCTGGCTGTCGTCGCCGTGGCGATTTCGCGTCGCGAGTACAGCCTGATGCTGGCCGGATTTGCGGTCGCCTTTGCGTTGATCTGGCTGGGTTCACTGATGCAGCGCCCGCGAAGTCGCGAAACTGGTCTGCTGCGGGCGACGGCGGTCGGGCTGCTGTTTGTTGTGCCGGCCATGCTGAACGCGGATGAGCCGGTGCAGACTGGCGTGATCGAGCAAGGTTTCCAGCGCGTTATCGATGCCCCGGATCGCAAAGCTCGGCTTGAGCGACGCAACGAGTTTGAGGCCACATTCCTGCGCGAGCAGCAGGGGACACAGCAGGAAGACTACGCCGCCGTGCTGCGGGGGCGTACAGCAGAGCTGGTGTCGCCGGACTCGCCGGCGCAAAACTTTGACGTCGCCCGTGATGCCGCGGCCTGCGCGTTCCTGCTTGACCCCACCAACGAGGAATCACTGCGTCTTGAGCGCCAACTGCTTGAGCACGACGAAGTCGCGCCGTTTCCGCGACTGGATGAAGCCATCAGTGACTTTCAGGGCGGCGAGCAGAGCGCGTTGCTGGATCGCTTGACGGTCATCCAGGGCCGGATTCACGGCGAGAGGCTCGGCGTGCTGCTTGCCAAACCGGTAACCCCGACGGCCGAAGAACTGATGATTGCCCTGGCCGCCGACCTGCGCACGGCCTACGGGTCAACCGGGCTGCGCTCACGGGAGTTGCGACGCTATCTGGTGCAGCGCGCCACGAGTGGGCGTTCGTTGCTGCGCCCCGACGCGGGGCCGGGTGTGACCTACCTGATCTGTTTCCTGCTGACAGCCGGGATTGTCGCGTTGTCGTTGATGCTCGGAATCGGCGAGCCGCGGCGCAGCAGTTAATCGTGGCATGCGCGGCGTTGAGCCTTGGGCCCGGGGAACATAAAACCGGTCCGACTGCCGATGGAGGATCACCGTGGATTTCGAACTCAATGAAGAACTGACAATGCTGCGCGAAACCGCGCGCGAGTTTGCAGCAAGCGAGCTCAAGACCAAAGCCCGCGAGATGGACAAGCGCGAGGAGTTCGACCGCAGCGTGTTCACCGCGATGGCCGGGCTGGGTTTGACCGCCCTGACAATCCCCGAGCAATACGGCGGCGCCGGTTTCTATGAAGGCAAGATGGCCAACCAGGCCGCCAGCATCGCACTCGAAGAAGTGAATCGCTGGTGCGCCAGCACGGGCGTAACCCTCAGCGTTCACATGAGCCTGTTCAGCAGCCTGCTGACGAAGTGGGGCAACGACGAGCAAAAGGCCCGCGTGCTTCCCAAGATGGCAAGCGGCGAGTGGCTTGGCGCGTACTGCCTGTCCGAGGCCGGCAGCGGCACAGACGCTGGCTCGCTGGCATGCGAAGCCAAGAAGGACGGCGACGAATACGTGTTGAACGGCAGCAAGCTCTGGATTACGAGCGCGCCCTACGCCGACGTCTTCATTGTTTTGGCCCGTACCAGCCATGAGCACAAGACCCGCGGCATCACCGCCTTCCTGGTTGAGGCTGATCGCAAGGGCGTCGTGATCGGCAAGAAGGAATCGAAGATGGGCATCCGCGGCAGCGCCACCAGTGAGGTGCTGTTTGAGGATTGCCGCATACCGGCCGCGAATCGCATCGGCGACGAGGGCAAGGGCTTCACGATCG
>JAGQRH010000104.1 GCA_020425605.1 Planctomycetota bacterium
GGCCGGGGCTGGCGATGATGCGCAGCTCGGTTTCGCCGAGCTGGTAGACCTCGCCATCGGCAAAGGGCTTGTCGGCCGGCTTGACCAGGGTGCCCTGGATCATGCCGTACTTCGCGCCGGTGCGCTGCTTGAGTTCGGCGGCGCCGGACAGGTGGTCGGCATGGGTGTGGGTGTCCATGACGAGGTCGAGTTCGAGCCCTTCCTTTTTAAGGACGCCCAGGAACTCATCCACCAGGTCGTGGCGCGGGTCGATGATGGCGGCCTTGCCCGAGGCGCGGTCGCCGATGACGTAGCCGAGGCAGCCTTCGCCTTCGATGGTCACCTGCTTGATGAAAGGTTTGGTCGCGGTTGCGGTCATGTCTTTTCTCCTTTGGTACGGTGTTCCCGTGTTGCTATAGGAACATCTATGGAATTGACTATATTCCAATGTGGTTATATAGTCAAGTATGTCAGGTGGGAAATACGAGGAGATTTGCCATGGCCCGCAAGAAGGATCACAAACCGTTGAGCCCGGCAGCACTCGGGCTGGTCGCCGCGCGCTTCAAGCTGCTGGGCGAGCCCGCGCGCCTGTCGCTGCTGAACGCATTAATGGAAGAAGCGAAGAACGTGAACGAGCTGGTGGAAAGCACCGGGCTCAGCCAGGCCAACGTCAGCAAGCACCTGGCGCACCTCGCCGACGCCGGCTACGTCCACCGCCGCAAGGACGGGCTGTACACCGTCTACAGCATCGCCGACGACAGCGTATTCCAGCTCTGCGACCTGATGTGCAGCAGCATCGCCAAAAAGCTCGGCCAGGATTTGAAAGCCATCGCGTAAGTAGCGCAGGCGTCTCGCCTGCAGTCCCGCCGCGGGACAATAGAAGGAAGGAACCAGAGACCATGAAAGCCCCCGCCCTCAAGCGCTATCTGCCGTTCACGGACTGGCTGTTCCACTACAAGCGCGAAAACCTCAGCGGCGACATCCTCGCCGGCGTCATCGTCACCATCATGCTGATCCCCCAGAGCCTCGCCTACGCGATGCTCGCGGGCTTGCCGCCCGAGTACGGGCTGTACGCCAGCATCGTGCCGCTGTTCGTTTACGGGTTGCTGGGCACCAGCCGCACGCTGAGCGTCGGCCCGGTCGCGGTCGTCTCATTGCTGACCGCCACCGCGCTGACGCCCTTCGCCACGCCCGGCAGCGAGCAGTACATCAAGCTCGCCATGCTGCTGGCTGCGATGACAGGCGTGATCCAACTGGCGCTCGGTCTGATCCGCGGCGGCTTCGTCGCGAGCCTGCTTTCGCACCCGGTTGTCGCCGGCTTCATCACCGGCTCGAGCGTTCTCATTCTCGTCAGCCAGCTCAAGCACATCCTCGGCGTGAAGGCCGCCGGCGGACACCTTCCTTATGAAGCGGTGATCAGCCTGGTGCAGGCCGCGCCGGGAACCAACTTCGTGACGCTGGCGATGGGTGTGGGCGCGATCGCGCTGCTGCTGTTCTTCCGCAAGCCGTTCCGCAAACTTCTGCAGCGCTTCGGGCTGTCGGCGAACGCCGCGCAGATGATCGCGCGTACCGGCCCGGCCCTGCTGGTGCTGGCCGGCATGGGCGCGGTCGCCTTCTTCAGTTTGGACAACGCCTACGGCGTGCGCGTGGTGGGCGACTTCCCCACCGGGCTGCCGGGCTTGACGCTGCCGTCGCTGGACCTGCCGGTGATCGGCTCGCTGGCGCCGGCCGCGCTGGCGATCGTGCTGGCCGGCTACGTGGAAAGCGTCAGCGTCGGGCGCTCGCTGGGCGCGAAACGCCGGCAGACCATCGACCCGAACCAGGAACTGGTCGCGCTCGGCGCCGCGA
>JAGQRH010000105.1 GCA_020425605.1 Planctomycetota bacterium
CTACGCGGCCTTCCAGCCACCGCTGGTCCGTGGACATGCGCCGAAATTGCGCTATGCGCATCCTGGCGGGACCAATCCGCCGACCATCGTCATACACGGCTCGCGGACCAAGCACCTCGCCGAATCGTATCGTCGCTATCTCGAAAACTTCTTCCGCAAGCGCTACAAACTCGAGGGCACGCCGATCCGCATCGAATTCCGCGAGGGCGAGAATCCGTATGCGGCCAGGAACAACGTGCCGGCCGATGGCCAGCAGCAGCGTCGCCAGCGCACACGGGGCGCTGCCAGGCGCGGCAAGCCCTAGTGTGGTGTCTCACAATTACCGTGAATTAAGTATCTTAGCGGCGCGAGCGACGGATTGAAGGATGGCATCGGCAGATTTAGTCCATACGAACGGTTTGGGGTTGGCGTTGTTGAGCTTGATGTAGTGGAGGATGGATTGCTCCAGATCGGTCACGCTGGTGTGGGTACCGCGCTTGATCCATTTGTCGGTGATCTGGGCAAAGAACCGTTCGACGAGGTTCAACCACGAAGCGGAAGTGGGCGTGAAGTGCACGTGGTAGCGCGGACGAGCGGCAAACCAGGCACGGACCTTGTCGGTCTTGTGTGTCCCGTAATTGTCCATGATCAGATGGATGTCCAAGTCTGCCGGGACTGCGTCATCGATGGCTTTCAGGAACTGCAGGAATTCAGCGCTGCGATGACGACGCTTGAGCTTGCCAATGACTTTTCCGGTCGCCACATCCAGAGCGGCAAACAGCGAGGTGGTGCCATGGCGCTGGTAATCGTGCGTGCGGGTATGGGGCTTGCCGAAGCTCAGGGGCAGTCCCGGCTGGGTGCGATTCAACGCTTGAATCTGGCTCTTCTCGTCGACGCACAGAACCAGCGCGCGATCCGGCGGATTGAGGTACAAGCCGACGACGTCATGCACCTTGTCGACGAAGTGCGGGTCGGTGGACAGTTTGAAGGTGTCGATCCGATGCGGCTTGAGGCCGAACGTGTGCCAGATCCGTTGCACGGTCGGCGCGGACACGCCGGTCGCCGCACTCATCGTGCGCACACTCCAATGCGTCGCGCCCTCCGGCCGGGTCTGACGCACTTTATCCACCACGGCTTGCACCTGTTCGTCGGTAACCGTACGCGGGCGGCCGGATCGGGGGGCGTCACTCAGGCCTGCCCACCGATACGCGGCATAGCGTCGCCGCCACTTCGATACCGTCTGCGCGGTGGTCTTCAGCCGTTGCGCAATGCGCGTTCCCGACTCCCCCTCGGCGCAGGCCAGCACGATGCGGATACGCAGCTTCTCGTCGGCCGGCGCCTTGCGCACTGCAAGCCGGGCGAGCAGCTCGGCTCGCTCGCTTTGCGTGATCGCCAACGTCGTGACGGGTCGACCTGTCTTTGCCATCTACGCAGTCTCCAATAGCACTGCGTAGAGAGACAACCGATGTCACTAATTAGTTCAACGTATTAATGAGACAGGACACTAGCGATGTTCTTCGAGCGCGATGGTCCCGGAATGCCGTGAAGGAGAATCGCGGCTGGAGTCGCTTCCAACAACGAAGCAGCAACGCGAGCACAGTGAGCGAAGCCCGCGCGACCCAACGCAGGCTCCTGCTCATGCAAGAAGAGCCTTCAGGCTCGGCGCTCTTCCCTGTCGTGAAAAAGGGAATCGCGGCTTACGCCGCTTCCTACAACGAAGCCGCGACGCAACACCCGGTCAGCCCAGATCCTGGACCGGCCCCGCGCCGACCGAACGCAGGTAGGCGTCGAAGCCGCGTTCCGGCCGGTCACTGAA
>JAGQRH010000106.1 GCA_020425605.1 Planctomycetota bacterium
TTGGACATGTCCTGAATGAAGATCGCCTTGGGACCTTTGAACTCGATTTTCACGTGATGGCGGCTGACCGTGTGCAGGTGGTCGTCCTTGCCGCCGCTGCCCTTGAACGGCTTCTGCGGGTCCGGCGCGGGCTCGTCGGATTCGCCGATGCGCAGGCTGCAGTCGCGTGAGCGCCCGATGGTCGCTTCGCCGCCAACTTCGATCACGAAGTCTTTGCCCTTCGCGAAACCGGAAATCCCGGTCAGCTTGATCGTCAGAATCTCACCGCCCATGGCGCGCTCCTGCTGGTTCGTGACTGAGGGGGTCAGACCCTGTTTTCACCTGAGTCGTTTCTGAATACTCGTCGGTGCACGCGTAGCGAAAACAGGGTCTGACCCCTTTGTGCCGTCTAGCTGTTCATCTCGGCGATCAGGGATTCCGGCGGTTCGTGGTTTGTGTACACGTTCTGCACGTCGATGTTGTCTTCCAGCGAATCGATCAGCTTCTGAATCTTGCGCCCGGTTTCTTCGTCGACCTCAATGATGGTCTGCGGGATGAACTCAAGCTCGGCTGAGATCCACTCAATGCCCTTGGCCTTCAAGGCCTTCTTCACAGGCTCAAGCTCGGTCGCCGGGGTCGTGATCGTGAAGCCCTCTTCGTCGCTTTGCAGGTCTTCGCCGCCGGCCTCAACGACCAGCTCGAACAGTTCCTCTTCGCTTGGCGCGTTGGTCTTCTCAACGACGACGATGCCCTTCCGGTCGAAGCTGTGCATCACGCTGCCGGTTGAGCCCAGGTTACCGCCGTGCTTGTCGAAGATGTGCTTGATGTCGGGCGCGGTGCGCTTGCGGTTGTCGGTCAGGGCTTCGACGATCATGGCCACGCCGCCGGTACCGTAGCCTTCATAGAACAGCTCTTCGGGGTCGGCGCCTGCTAACTCGCCGGTGCCGCGCTTGATGGCGCGCTCGATGTTGTTGGCCGGCATGTTCACGGACTTCGCATCGGTGATGGCGTCGGCCAGTCGGTTGTTTGCGTTCGGGTCACCGCCGCCGAGGCGCGCCGCGACGATGATGGCGTGGGCTTTCTTGCTCCAGATTTTGCCGCGCTTCTTGTCGACGGCGGCTTTGCGGTGCTTGATGTTCGCCCATTTACTGTGGCCTGCCATGGAGCTTCCTTCTTAGTGCGGAGTTTAGCTAGGGATTATAAGCAATCGCGGGCGACGCGCCTAGGTTGGCAACTGGCCGCGTTTCTTGATCTCGTCGGCGCGCATGAGTTCGGTATCGAGCTTGAAGCGTTCGCCCAGGTATTCCTTGCGCACGATGGGATCGTCGGCGATTTCGCGCGGGGGACCTTCCTTGATGACCTGGCCGTCCACAATGATGTAGCTGCGGTCGGTCATGGGCAGGACTTCGCGGACGTTGTGGTCGGTCAGCAGCACGCCGATGTTCTTGCGTACCAGCCCGCTGACGAGGTCACGCAGGTCCTGGATCGCGATTGGGTCCACGCCGGCGAACGGCTCATCGAGCAGCACGACCTTGGGGTCGCCGATCAACGTGCGGGCCATTTCAAGACGGCGTTTCTCGCCACCGCTGCACGAGCCGGCCGGGTTGGTGCGTACCTTGTGCAGCCCGAATTCATCGAGCAGTTCTTCGAGGCGTGCGCTGCGCTCAGCCTTGGAGCGGCTGGTGGTTTCGAGAATCGCGAG
>JAGQRH010000107.1 GCA_020425605.1 Planctomycetota bacterium
AGAATACGAGCGCATCCGCCCCGCCTATCTGGAGGCAGCCAAAGACCTCACGGCGAAGCTGGACAAAATCCAGGAAAGGCGGGCGGCCGCACGCAAGCGCATCGACGCTGACCTCGCCCGCAGCAGGACGCAGGAATGAACCGTTTTCTTCTGCTTCTGTTCTTCATGCTTCCAACCGGACTCGCGGCGCAGGGCGTTCTGTCAGGGCGTGTCGTTGATGCGGCCGGCGGCAGCGAGTATCTGGATGACGCCGCGCTGATCGGTGCTGTTGGCTTGCCCGCGAATGCACCACCCTTCAATGAGATCACGGCGGCGCAGTGGCAGGACGCATTCACGGCGCTGAGTGCCGGCTCAGAACAGCCTCCGCAACTCGGTGGTGAACTGGCGCCCGTCACCCCCACCGCGACATTTTTCGGCGAGGTCCAGGGCGACGGCAGCTATCGCCTTGAGGGTCTGCCGCTGGAAACCCGCCTTGGCGTCGCGGCCAAGGTCGGCGATGTCTGGTGGCCCCTGCGTGAGGAAATCTGGCTGACCCAGGCATCCTCGGAGCTGACCAAACGGATCGACTACTTTCGTCTCGGCGCTGACCCCGGCGGCGTGCGTATCGAAAGCTATCGCCTTGATGCCTTCAACAGCCTGCGCCCCGATTTGCGCTACGGCGCTATCCGCGTATTCGAGTCGCTGCGGATCGTCAACCCGGACCCCACACGCGCAGCCATGGTCCACATTGAGTTGCGCATTTTGATCCCGCCGGGCATGTCGGCGCGCAACCTGCCGTCCATGTACGGATCACTGCTGAGCTATATGCAGGGCTGGAGCGCGAAGCCACCCGTCGAGTCACCCATGACCCAGGCCAATCAAACGGCCTGGACATTCGGCACCGGCGGCGGCATGCACGGGCAAGGCGTCAGCGTCGGCCCGGGCGCACACACCAGTGCCGACAACTGGCACCCGCTCAACAGCGACCCGGTGTTGGCTATGGTCGGGGCCGGCGACACCGAGTATCGAATCGACGCATCACCGAATGGGCGGGCCGCAACGCTGATCTTTGACCGTCCTGTACCTCCAGCGCTGAACGGGATGCCCGGGGTGCTGCATATTCACGTCGCCCACAACAGCGGCGTGCTGCTTTCCAGCCCCGGCGACAAAGTGACGTTTGAGCGGATGTTCGAGTACTCGGTGCTTGATGCCAACGCGCGCATCGCCCCTGAGCTTACGCTGTCAGCACTGGTGGAAGGCGCACATCGCCGCCTTTACGGCGAGCCTGAAAACAACGCCTACCCGCCTAACCCGGAGTTCGCACCGAACCTCAAATCCGGCGAGCTGGTAAAAGTGGCACTGGGCTTCAATGCTGACGCGCAACTCGCCATGCGCGAAATGGAAGAGCGCGCAACCGGCGCGGCCGAGCCGGACAATACTGCCTCACAGGAACCTCTCCAGAATCCTGCCCAATTCGACTGGTCCATGCTGTTCAAGTCGCTGGCATTCGTGTTTGGGCTTGCCTTTGTTGGTGCGCTGGTGGCCACGCTTCGCTGGC
>JAGQRH010000108.1 GCA_020425605.1 Planctomycetota bacterium
CGCCGTTTGGTCAACATGACCGCCCTGGCCGTCGTCGAAAAACTGATAAGCGAGCGCTGAGCGCCCTGAACCGGGTGGCAACTGCGCAAGGTGTCGGCAGCTGCCGCCCGGCTTAATCCGATACGTGCGAAGCCATGGATGAGCTTTGGCCTGCCACCGGCGCGTCGAGAGGGGCAGTCGACCCGCGTCCAGGTGGGAGATGTGAAAGCCTTTCTTGAACTCCACCAAGTTGATGTGCTAGATTACAAAATAGCCGTATCTCATTATTTTTCATACGTTGATTTGCGAGAGGCGGCTTGCAGTAGAATTGGGGTCTATTTTTGGATCGTGCAGGAGGGCTTGTGATGCGGATGATTCTGATGGCAGCGGTGCTGTGTGGGGCTGTGGTGGCGACCGGCTTGGCGTCGGTTGAAGTTGCGCACGCGGCGGGCACGTCGACGAGCGGAAGTGAAACGCAGAAGAGCAAAGCCCGGCCAACGCAGAAGAGCAAGGCGTCAGCGGCGACGAAGACCAGTTCAGCCAAGAGGGTGGCGCAGAAGACAGGCAGGACCACTCACCAGCTGGCGAAGACGAAGAAGTCCACCCGCATGGCCAGGACGAGCACCTCCGCTGGCCGCGCTGCAACGAGGAAGACCTCGCGCGCGGCTCACGGGACGAGTGTTGACCACGAGATTGCCAGTGCCGTTGAGGCGTGGCAGGGTCACGACCGCCTGGCCGTGCGTTCGGGATCTGCGTTGGTCATCGCGCAGGACGGCGGCGAGGCACTGTACGAGAAGAACGCCAGCATCGTCGTCCCGATTGCGTCGATCACCAAGCTGATGACGGCAATGGTCGTGCTTGACGCCATGCCCAATCTACAGGCGTCGATTGCCATCACCGACGACGACGTGGACTACTTGAAGGGCAGTCGTTCCCGCCTTCCGGTGGGTTCCGTGCTTACCCGTGAAATGGCCTTGTTGCTGGCGCTGATGTCCTCCGAGAATCGTGCAGCGCACGCGCTGGCACGGCACTATCCCGGGGGGCTGCCAGCCTTCCTGACGGCGATGAACCGCAAGGCGGCCGCGCTGGGAATGGCCAGGACGCACTTCGACGATCCCACTGGTTTGACCAGCAGCAACGTGTCGACAGCCCACGACCTGGCGCGCATGGTCGCTGCCGCGTACCGCTATCCCCTGATTCGCGAGTTCTCGACGACCCCCGGCGCAACCGCCGAGGTGAAAGGCCGTGAACTTCAGTATCGCAATACGAACCAGCTGGTCAAGAACCCGACCTGGGAGATCGGCCTGTCAAAGACCGGCTACATTCGCGAGGCGGGAAAGTGCCTGGTCATGCAGGCGCGTGTTGCGGACCGTCCGGTCGTGATCGTCTTGCTGGATTCGGACGGCAAGCAAACGCGTATTGGCGACGCAATTCGCATCCGGCGATGGATCGAGAGTGCCTCCGCGTCCGGCAAGGCGACTCCCGCCTGAAACCAGCGCGGGTGAACC
>JAGQRH010000109.1 GCA_020425605.1 Planctomycetota bacterium
AGCTGACAAACAGTATGCGCCCGTCCTGCAGGACAATCTCAACGCCGGCCGGTCGTGTGCGCAGATCCGCGATGTCCAGCGGCTCGACCTTTACGTCGGCGTTGCTGAACGAGGTTGCCCCGCGCGCGAGCTTCTTGCGGCGTTCTTCGGCGCTGCTGCGTCCGCCCTCGATGTACGGTGCGAAACGCTCCATGAAGCCGTCGAATTCGCTCAGTACTTCGTCGTACTGGCGGTCGTCCATGGTCTCGCCGTTTTCGCCGATGTAGTTGCCGAAAACGTTGCTCATGGTGTTGATGGCGCGCCCGATGCGCTTATCAAGCGGGCTGCCTTTGACACCGACCCAGGGCGCCGAGCCCGTAGCCTCGGCCTGCGTTTTCAGCCCGTACGTCGTGATAACCGCGCGCTCATAGGTGTCGGTGAAACCCTGAATTGACTGTGAGCCCAGCGACGTGCTTTCCAGCAGGCGCACAGCATTCAACGTCAGCCCGACCAGCAGGTTGGCGCAGCGAATCTGTGTAATCCGCTTTTCCTCGTTGCCGGCAATGTTCTGGGTGACTCGCTCAACCAGGTCAGTGGCCAGCTCGGCGGCGCGGACACCGCACAGCACGGGGCGCGTGCTGAACTGCCCCACGACAACGGCGACGTAAAGCGCATGCGCTATGTCGACCAGATACTCATCGACGATCTCTTTTTCCATGCGCTGAAGCGAGTCAGGCACGAAGGCGCGAATGCGCGGCATGAACTTGCTGTCGAACTGCGATATCTGCAGCCCTTCTTCACGCTTCACCGCATGGCGAATCAGGACCGGAATCAGCTCTTCAATGCTGGTTGGTTCTTTCTTCGCCTTCGGGCGCGGCGCTGCCTGCTGCCCTGAGTTCGTGCTGCGACCGGACGAAGCAACCGGGCTGGAGGGGCGTCGCGTCGGCTGCACCGGCGCTGAGGGACGCGTACTGTCACCGGCCGGAAGCGGAGCGCTGGGGCGTTTGTTGACGACGTTACCAGACGGGCGCTTTGCCGGCGGCGGGGCTACCTGCGGGCGATTCCGTGTCGGCGGGCGTGCTGAAGGATTGTGCTGCGGCGCACGCTGCTGTGCCGGTGGCGCTGGCGGCGCTTTGCCCGCACCCTGCCCCGGCAACTTCGGACGCGGCAACGGCGCACGCGCGGGGTTCCGGCGCGAGCCTGGCTTGTTGGGGTTGTTTGGGGCGCCTGCCATTTAGCGTAAACCCTATGCTTGTTCGTATGCCAGCGTCGCGACCGTTACGGGCTCGGCGATGCCTTTAACTTCAATCTGCGCCTTGGTCCGGAACTTGATCGGGATCGCGATCCGCGCCGGGTTTTCTTTGGCGTACCTGCTGATC
>JAGQRH010000010.1 GCA_020425605.1 Planctomycetota bacterium
CCGCCGCATTCCATTTGTCGAAGTAGCCCTGCAGATCCTCGGGCGCTTCGGTCTGCAGCGCAGTTTTTGCCGCCTCCCACACTTGCGCCGCAGCCGGGTCACCGCACATTCGCAACGCTATGGCGCGCTCGGCAATCTGCCACGCCCCCTGCCGCCCGACTCCCAGCCTCCGGTAGCCTTCGTATGCGCGCCCGTGCCAGTCGGCAGCCTCGGCCCAGCGTTGCTGGTCCCGGCGCAGGTCGCCGAAGACGGCCTGTACCATCGTGACCGTTCGCCACGCGTCACCGGCCTGTGCCAGTTCCAGCGCGTGTTGCAGCAGTCGCTCGCATTCGGCGTAGCGGGCGACATCAAGCTCCGCCGCCGCGGCATTGCAGAAGGCCGTCGCGGCAGCGCGCAGGTCGCCGGATTCAATCAGGATCTCGCCCGCCAGTCTGGCCATCGGCGCTGCATCCGCCGGTCGCTCCTGGTCACGCCGAATTCCGCCGAGCGTCATCAGCGCCATGCCTTCACCGCGCCGGTCGCCGAGCTCCCGCATCTCGGCCAGCGCCTTCTCGCACTCGCGCTCGGCGGCGTCGATCTGCCAGTTGACGCGCAGCCGATCCGCCAGGTTGCGCCGGGCCACTGCGATCACGCGCCGATCGTCCGTCTGCTCGAGCACCCGCACCGCCTCGGTCAACAAGTCGAGCGCACCTTGCGAGTCACCGAGCCGCCCCTTCAGGATGCCGACATTCGAGAGGATGCCGCCAAGCAGGCGAGGCTCACAACTCTCCCTCGCCCGGGCCAGTGCCTGCTCGGCGGGCTCGCGCGCATCTTTCAGCCGCTCCAGCCCGGTCAATGCAGTGGCAACGGAGTCAAGCGCGAGTACGCGGTCCGTCTCGGTACCGGCCGTCTCGGCCAGCGCGGCGTTACGCTCGGCGATGCGCAGCGCGTCCTCGGGCATGCCAAGATTGCGGTAGGCATAGCCGAGCGGGCGCAGCGCATCCAGCATTGCCGCCTCGTCTGGCGCTGTACCGAGTGCCTGCTCCAGCACTTCACGCGCCTGCTGGAGTCGGCCGATGTCCAGCAGCACCTTGCCGGCACGACACAACGCATGTGAGCGTGTCTTGTCATCAGCCGCCTGGTGGCCCGCCACGCGCAGGAACAGTTCAGCCGCCTCATTTCCGCGCCAGTGCGCGTGGGCGTGAACACCCGCACGCTCGAGCCACTTGCATTCGCTGTTCAGCAGTCGTTGATCGTCCAGAATCGAGCCGGCCGAGCCCGCGTGATGCGCAAGCTCAAGCGCCATGGCGTCCAGCTCAGAATCACGGGCTGAGAAGAGTTGCTCGATCGCATCGTGCGCAAGCGCATGCAGCCTGGCACGCTCCTCAGGCAAGTGCAGCTCGTACGCTGCGTCGCGCATCAGGGCGTGACGAAACAGATAGGCAAGCTCGGCGTACATCACGGCCCCACGGCTGCCGGAGTGACAGTCAGTCCGGCAGCCCTGCAAAATCGGCAAATCAGGCCCGAACCCGGCCTGTGTCTAACCCGCGCAGCATCGGGCATTTGCAGTCGATTCACAAGCCTGATGGATTGGCACGCCGGGTGCTTTATGCACCGACGGAAACGGACCTGGCAAACAAAGGAGATCAGCCATGGGACAGATTCGTGTGCGTGACCCGTTCGGCGGGCTGGACCTGCGGAACTTCTTCCGCGGATTCCTGAGTGACGACGAGATGAACCTCGGCCAGTGGATGCAGGAGGGCAGCCTCGCCGTCGACATCAGCGAAGGCAAGGAAGGCGAGACCATCGTTCGCGCCAGCCTGCCCGGCTTCAAGAAGGACGACGTGCAGGTGAGCGTCCACAACGGCGTGCTCGACATCAAGGCCGAGAGCAAGGAAGAGACCGAGACGAAGGACGAGAAGTTCTTCCGCAAGGAGCGCCGCTACGGCAGCGTCAGCCGGCGCATAGCATTGCCCGGCAACCCCAACGGCGACGACGTACTCGCCGAGCTGAAGGACGGCGTGCTGACGGTGAAGGTACCCGCCAGCGGCAAGAACGGACCAAAGAAGGTGCAGATCAGCTAGTCGCGCACTACACGCAGAAGCGGGCGAGGCATTAGCCCCGCCCGCTTCGCCTGCGCGTGCCCAGCGCTAGTCCTGCTTATCCTTGTTCAGCTTCAGCTCAGGCAGCTTGAACTTTGATTCGATAAGCTGGCCTTCGTCTGACAGGCTTGTGCCAAGCTCCACCTTTGCAACGGACTGGAGCAGCAGCTCTTCCAGCCGGTCAAGGTTACTGACCGCCGCACCGTTGATGTTCTCGATCACCTGGCCGGGCTTCATGCCCGCCTCGGCGGCAGGGCCGCCATCCTTGACCTTGATAACCAGTACCTTGCCATCGGGCGTCTCGCCGACAACGAGGCCCCATGACTCGATCTCGAGGCTGCGGCTGCTCTCGGCCGGGCGGCTGTTGCCCGCGAAGGTGACGCCCTCGGGCATCTCGACCGGCTGCAGCACACGTACCGGCCGGCCATCTCCGACCACTCTTGACTCGTCAATGGCGATGAAGCTGGTGTACTTGCTGATCAGGTTGTAGCTCAGCGCGGTCTGGGTGATCTCATCGACCAGCCCGCGATCGTCACCGGCGGAAAGCTGCCTGTTCGACAGGTCCGCAATCTTTGAGCGCGCCCAGATGGCTGCAATCGCCGGGTTGTCGCCGGGCTTCTCAAGGTTCAGCTCAACGGGGATGCTGACGCGCCGGGCACCGACGCGCCCGTTGACGTAAATCGTCTTCTTGCCGGAGCCGCTGTAGGTCGCCTGCAGCGACAGCGGCTGCGCGGCGAACAGGTCGTTGAACTTGCTCGGGTAGACGCTGTCGACGACGATCTCGTTCCAGTCGATCTCGATGTCGCACAGCACCGGCATGTCGATGGCGCTGTAGAATTCATCGACCGCACCCTCGGCGTATTCGCCATCGCGCGGCAGGCAGTAGATGGCCTTGCCCTTGCCGTGCTCGGCGATGCCGTCGATCAGGAGGCGGTTGACGCTGCTGCCGATGCCGAAGCCGAAGAAGCGGGCATCCTGGCCCTGCTCATCAATCGTCTTGAAGATCTCTTTCTCGCCGGAGATAAATCCGTCAGTCAGGAAGGTGTAGATCTGCAGGTGGCGCAGGTCGTGCTCGGCACTCAGTGCTCGCTGCAGACCGGCCAGCATCTCCGTCCCGCCGCCCGCGCTGGAGCGTGCAAGGAAGTCCTTGGCGGTCTGGATGTTCTCGGGCGTGTTGGCGCGGGGAGACTCGAACAGCTGCCCGTTGCTGCCGGCGAAGTAGACGATGTTGAAGATGTCGTCCGGCTTCATGTGGTCGAGCACCTTGCGGATCACATCACGGCTCATCTGCGAGGGCACGCCCGACATGCTGCCGCTGACGTCGAGGATGAACGTCATCTCGCGTGGAGTCACGTCCGTGTCGGCCGGGTCGAGTTGAGGCTGGATCTGAAGGTTGAGGAAGTTGCCGCGTGCATCGCCGTGCGTAAGCAGCCCAACGGAAGGCGCCTTGCCGGCGATGCCCCAGCGCAGCACGAAGTCTCGGTTTGGTACGGCATCGTGTTTTGCAAGCTTGACGATCGCGCTGCCGGCGTTGGTCATCTGCACGCCGCACTCGTGGGTGATGCACTGCAGGCGGGTCGGGTCGATCGGCAGCCCGGCGTCGATCTCGATCTGCATGTCGAGGTCCATGCCCGAGCGCATGCCGGGCGGAAGGGCGTTGACCTCGAACTCTTCGGGATCATCGGTGCCGTCGCCGTCGCTGTCCGGCGTAACGCTGTGCGAGGCCGGGGACGACTGATAGCGCGGGCCGAGCGTCAGTGGGAACGTGTACTCGAAGCGCCCGTTGTCGTACTTCAGCGTCTGGTAGTAGGTGATGCTGATCTTGACTGTGCCGCCGACTTCGATGTTGGCGACGTTCTGGGTGAAGACGTTGGCACGATTCTGCGTCATGAGTGTGGCGGTCTGGCCGCGTGCCTTGGCTTCGTTGTAGGCCTTCACGGCCTCGGCGCGCGGACGCACCAGACCGATGATGCGGCGCTCGCCTACCTGCATGACGAACTGGTTGATCGCGGAATCACCCGGCAGTGGGAATGTGTAGACGGCCTCAATGACTTCCGTGTAGGGGTTGCTGAAGGTCTGGGTGACCGTTGTACCCGCGAGAGTGCCGCTGACTTTGGCACTGACATCCGTGTGCTTGAGCGGGAACACGCCCAACGTCTCGGAGCCGCGGCGCGCTTCCAGCTCCGCCGTCGGGGCATCCGTCTGCGCCCACTTCAGCCCGGGTGTCGATGGATCGGCCGGCTCGGCGTCTGAGCCCGCCCGTCCGCCTCCCCCACGCGCGCGGCGATACACATAGCCACCCTTGCCACCGGAGGTTCCGCCGCCACCGACTGCGCCTCCGCCGAGGCCGACTGCGCTGCTGCTCTTGTTGGGATGGGGCGACTCGTTGCTTGACGGGTCCTGGTTGGGATTCTCGGCCAGGTCTTGGTTGGGCTGGTCGCTCGGGTCTTCGTTGACCCGTCGGCCGTAGCCTCCCCGTGCTGGAGTCGCCGCCTCGTCTCTGGCGTAATCAACGACGCGTTCGTCTTCAGTCGGATATTCGACCATCTTCTCTGGCGGCATTTCCGGCAGCGGCTCGGTCGCGATCACGATGACTTCATTGCCGCCGCTCGCCTGCGCGGGTGGTTCGTCGGAATTGCCCGAACAGGCGGCAATCGCAAGGATCATTAACAGCGCCGGCAAGGCGCGTAAAGCTAGGGGTCTCTGGTGACGCATGGCGTGTGCTCCTTGGAGTCACGCCCCGGGAAGTCTTTCAAACGATTGACCGCGGCATTGGTTCGGGCCTACTTCGTCTCGTCGTGCGCCGGTGGGGCGCAGTCGGTTTGGAGGATGGATGCGAGGGCGGTTGTGTAGTCCATGCCGAAGCGCTGTGACCAGTAGTCTGTACTGGTCCAGCTTGAGCGCTCTTTGCCGTCTTCGCCTGTCTCGATCACGGCCGCGTTGTTGACCTGCTGCAGCACGTTCTCTTTCCAGTCCTCTGCCGATGTGGTGACCGTTGCATGCAGCGCCACACCGGTGAACATCCATGCCATCAGGTCGTTGGTGGTTCCATCCCACGCCGGGCGGCCGTTCAGGAGGCGATCCTGCGCCGCGATCGCGCTGGGCTCGCCGGCCAATTGATAGCCGCCCCATTTGAGTGCGCACAGGAAGACTGCGTCGGCCATCGTCGCATCGTCCGGCGCGGACATGCCGAAGTCGCGCACATCGTGGTAGCTGCTCCAGGCGATGTAGCCGTTGCGCCGCAGACTCCAGGCCCAGAGTGCCGCGTCGTTCAGGACTTCCTGGTCGACGTCCAGCCCGGCCTGCTTTGCACGCTGCAGTGTAAACAATGCCCAGCCGGTCGCAGTGACATTCGGGTTCAGGTCGCCGGCTTTCATCCCCCACCCGCCCAGGCTGCTGCGTGACTTGAGCAGGTATTGAATCGCCTTGTCCGTAAGCGCCTTCAGGACCCCATCGCCCGTGTTGCCCCAGGCCTCTGCAATCGCCAAGGTGGCCGCGGCGTGGTGCAGCAATGGCTCGTCGGCGACGGTTGAGGCGAGGTTGCCATCCTTTTCCTGGATCTTGCGCACCCAAAGGATCGCCGCGCGCACCGTGCTCCGTGTGTCGCCATCCTTGTGGCTGGCTGCCGTCCGCAAGTTCGCGAGCAAGGCCATAGCTGTGGTGAAGACACTGCCTCGCAGGGCCTCGCCGTTGGGACTCTCGGCTACATCGTTTGCGCCCCAATAACCTTCCTTGGCCTGCCTGTCGACCAGCCAGCGCAGGGCGGGCGTCGCCGGTTTCGCCTTCGTGCCGGCGAAGGGCCAGGGGCCACTGCCGTCATCCACCAGCTCAACTATGCGCTGGGGCGGGCCGGGGCCCGGGCCGACGACGGAATCCGTGGACTTCACGTTCGGGAAAGGCGACTCAACTTCGGAATCATCGGGCACGGCCGGCTTGATCGTCGTCGGCATGCGCCCGGGATCCGGCAGGCCGTATCGATTTGTGTTCGGGTCCACGCCGCGCAGGTCTTTGCCCAGCTCACGTGGCGGGGCGCATGGATCGGGCTCGGATACGACATCCGGCAGGGATGCAACAGGCTCAGCGTGCGGCTGATCCGGTTCTGCGCAGGAGGCACTGTTGATTCGCGGGCTCGGCGCCGGCGAAAGCAGCCATGTGGATACACCCAGCACCAGCAGCGCCATGGCAACTCCGGCAAGCAACTTGGCGCGACGGTGCATGGTTCCCCCACACTGCAAACGTGCTGAGCGCATCATGGTTCGCACGGAACGCCGAAACGCAAAAAGGCCCGGGCGATTGCCCGGGCCTTTGGTTTGCTTGCGGTGTTACTTGGAGCCCTCTTCCTTCGGAAGTGTTTCAAGCAGCTCCTTCACCTTGCTGGCCAGCTCTTCGCCGCGGAGGCCGTTGGCCACCACGACGCCATTCTGGTCGATCAGCACGGTGCGCGGGATGCTGTTGATGCCGTAGTGCTTCGGCAGACCGCTGCTCCAGTAGCCACCGTCGTAGATCTGGCGCCAGGGCATTTCCCCAACGCGGCCCTTGCCGGCGATGGTGTCCTTGAGGCTCTGCAGGTCGTACTTGCCCGACTCCATGTCGAGGCTGACGCCGATGATCTCAAAGCCCTGCTCGTGCACTTCATTGTAGAGCTTGATCACGTTCGGCATCTCGCCCATGCAGGGTCCGCACCACACGGCCCAGAAGTCGATCAGCAGGATCTTGCCCTTGTAGTCAGCAACGCTGACGGACTTGCCGTCGATGTCCTTGACCGGGTAGATGCTCGCCCAGTCCGGGAATGCTTCGCCGTCCTTGATCTCGGCCTTCTCGGCGTTGGCAAGCACGGTGCGCATCAGGCGGCGCTCAACCTGCGGGTCTTCGGCCTTGGTGATGCTCTCGTCCTTCGACAGCTTCTCGATCAGCTTCTTGGCTGACTCGGAATCCTTCTGCTTGGCGAAGTGACGCAGCCAGATGTCCGCCAGCTCAAGGCGGCGGGCCGGATCGGCCTTGGCATCCGCATCGGCCTTGGTCAGCTCTTCCTTGGCGGCCTTGGCTTCAGCCTCAATCCCGAGGCGCGCGAACAGGGCGTTGTCGGCCCAGGTGTTGCGGTCTTCGGCGTCCTTGTTTTCAGCAAGGTAGGCGTTGGCGATGCGAACGAAGCCGGGCTGGCCGTAGGCGTACTGGCCGCGAGGGCCGGCCCACTTGTAGATCTGGGCGCGATCTTCCGCGTCCGGGTGCTGGTCGAGGTAATCCGCGCAGCGCGGGAAGGCACTCTCGAAGAACGCGACGATCTCTTCGTCCGTCGGTTTGCGCGGGTCCTTCAGCTTTTCTTTTGCAAGTTCGCTCAGGCTGCCCAGCACTTCTTTCGCGCTATCGTAGTCTGCGGCCTTTTCTTCCGTGCCGTCTTCCTTGCCTTCTTTGGCTGTGTCATCACCCATGTCCTGGGCGTTGGCTACCCACATGGGCGCATAGGCCGCGACACCGGTCAACAAAGCGACCGCAGCGAGCCAGGCTCGTACCTTCATATTCCTCTCCTTAGTAATAGTCAGCTCCGACTAGAGTTACGCCTAAGTCGTAGTGAAGTCCCCGAGAATTACATGGAATTGCGTCTATTTGGGGGCGTAAATCAATAAATCATCAATGACAAACTCATGACGTGTCAGCGGGCGGGCGGGATCGGCCGCGGGAACCAGCAAGAAACCGCTGTAATCACGGCCCGGCAGCCACCCGGGCTCATCGCGATATCGCCCGGCACGTAGAACCTCAAGAGGAATGTCTACAACAGCCCATTCGCCCGACGAGTCCACATCCACAAGTGCATCCACAAGGCGGAAACCGGAATCAAGCTGCACCCGGAACTCAATGCGTACGCGCGCGGCGTCGGTCTTTACACGCATGCGCAGACGCGCGCCGGACTCACCCGCGAAGACCACCGTCGGGGCGGAGACACCAATGCCCGGGTCGCCGGGCTTCCGCGTGACTGCATGCCCGGCACCTAGCGCACCCGGCTGCACAAGCTCGCCGTATCGGGGTGTGGTCTCGTTGGTCTCGCAATCCCAGTGCAGCAGGACAATGTGCGGGCCAAGCAACTCGGACTCGAGGGCAACGATCTGCTCAGCGCGCAGGATGCTCGACGTGCCCGAGCCATCGAGCGCAATGCGCTCTGGAGCCGCATACACGACGTTTCCCGCCATGATGCCGCCGTCGATCAGGTACAGGTCTCCGCCAAGGGTCTTCGGCTCAACCACGAAGTCCGCACGGAGCGTGGACCACTCCGACTTGTAGCAGGAGAACTTCCAATCGCTGCGCACGCGCACGGCCACGCGCCCGGCAATGAACCGCACAGCGCCGCCGCGGTATTCAAACTGGGCCGGTTGCTGGATGCTCAGGACCAAGCCGGGTGCCTCGAATCGCGCCGCGCCGTCTTCGTTGCATGAGACGCTGTCGCCGTCCGCCAAAGGCTCCCCGGGCTCAAGCCGACGCCAGCGGTCATCCTTCTCGCCACGAACCGAGACCAGTCCGGCCGCACCGGCCAGCAGCTGAAAGCCTTCGGTCGGCGGCGGCAGATCTGGCGGGGGGTCAGGTTCGGGGTCGGTCTGGTGAGGCGTGTTGTCGGGGGCATTCGTCGGCGCCGGCTGAGGGTCTGCCGCCGGAGTCGGCTCGGCCTGCAGATTGTCCGGCTGATTTGCCGGCTGGCGGACGTCGTTGCCTTGCAGAAGCATCGCGGTCTTGTTGTCGCCAATGCGCTTCTGTGCGCGTATGTATGAGTTCATCGCAAGCGCGCCCGCCAGCAGACCTACGAGTGCGAACGCAATGCCCAGTCCGATGGCCGTGCGCTTGGGTACGCGCCGGACCGGCTCGCGCGCCGTGACGTGCTTGATGGGCTCGTAGCTGCCACTGACCTTGGCGTCGGCCTCGGCGACGCGGACGACAAACGAGGCGCGCTCCGGGTTCTCGCCGGTGGCTGCTTTCCAGCGCTCATAGGTTGCGGTGTCGAGGCGGCCGGCAACGGCATCGGGTGCAAGGCGGCGGAAGGTCTGCTCGTCCATGCGGACATTGTAGCCGGTTGCGCGGGGACGTGGCAGCGCTTAGATTCCCGCGCCTTATGGCCAAGTCCCTGCTGGTTTTGATCGAAGGCACAGACGAGCTGCTTCCCGTTGCCAAAGGCATCGGGGCGAAGCGCATTGACGGCTCGATCTACCACTGGCGTGCCGATGCCTCCGGCGACATGCCCGAGACATACATCAGCTGCACCGGCGTCGGCACCCAGCGCAGCTACGACTGCACGAAGAAGCGCATCGCGGAAACGAACCCGGGGCTGATCGTCAGCGCGGGAACCTTCGGCGCAATCGTCGGCGGCATTGACCAGAACGAGTGGATGTGCAACGCGCAGACACGCATGCTCGGCGACGTGGCCGACAAGCGCGTCATGCGTGACGACATCAACGCCGACGCGGAGCACGCGACGCATGTCCAGCGCCTGCGCGAAGGCTGCGAGAAAGTCGGCGTCAAATGGCTCGAAGGCCGCTTGATCTGTGTAGGCGACGTGCCGCTGTTCACCGAAGAAGAGAAGGCCGAGCTGGCAAAGGCCAACGAAGCCGTCGGCGTGGATATGGAGACGTTCGGGATCGCGCAGGCGGCGAGGGAAGCCGGCATCCCGTGGGTCACCGCGCGTGTCTGCGTGGACACACCGACGATTCCGCTGCCGGACTTCGGCGCGTTGAATCACACCACCGGCCGCCCGTACTACGGCCGTCTCTTCAAATGGATCTTCCTGCACCCGATCAAATGCGTGCCCACGCTGTACGGGCTATGGAAGCTGGTCAACGTCTACGGCAACCAGCTCGCAGCCATCATCCGCCAGGGCTACCTGAAACCGTGATCCCGGCAACAAAACACCCCCGCTTTGCGCGGGGGTGTTCGTCACTGGAGTGAATCACTGGAGTTTCTTCACTCGCTATGAAGCCTTGTAGGTCCCTCCTGCAAGCGCGGCCAAAGCCATCATGAAATCCTGCGCCGGGCTTGAGCCGCCGATGCAGACCGCCACGAATTCCGTGCCCTGGAACTTGCCCCACCAACCGGGGAAGTCGGCGAGGATCTGGCTGGCGCTGCCGCTGACGTTCGGTGCTCCGTCCGTCAGCAGGAACATCTGGTCGAGGTCGGGCGGATACACCTGGCAGCTCTTCTTGAGGCATGCGTAGGTCGGTGTGCCGCCGCCGGGGTTGGTGCTGGGTCCGTTCACCCACGAAATCGCGACGGCCTTGTTGCCCGAAGTGCAGGGCAACAGCGCACCCCACATGAACTTGCTGTAGTCGTCGGCCTGCGCGAACTGTGAGCCGTACGCGACGCAGTCAATCTCGTCGTCTTCCGTCAGGGCGCCGATCACCGTAGTAGTCTCCGAGCGGACGGTGGCGATGCGGCTGCCTCCCATGCTGCCGCTGGCGTCCAGCAGGAAGCAGGTCTTGCCCTGTACCGGCTCGCCGAAGAAGGTCGGGGGATCGACGGGCTCGGGCGGCGGCGGGTCAATCACTTCGACCGGCGGCTTGACGTCATCGGGCGAAGGCTCAATCGGTGGCGGGGGAGGCGGGGGCGGCGGCAGGATTTCTCCGCCGGGGCCGATGCTCCCGGCCGGCGCTGGAAGCTTGATCTTCACCCAGCCGATCGGCCGGTCATGCGAATCAACCTTGTTTGCGTCGGGGCTGGAAAGCTCGGAATTCGTGGCCTGGGCGCTGAGAGTTCCGGCCGCGAAAACTACGGCCGCCAGGCAATACAGTACCTTGCGCATCTTGTCCTCCTTTGCGATGCGTGAGAGAGATTGTCCGGCCCGGTCACTTCTCCTCAAAAGCTTCCGGGCCGGTTGTGAAAGCAGCCGGCAAATGCAGTCTGCGTGCCAGATTTCCGGCGGGCTGTCGGTCTGTCGGCGGTAACCGCGTGAAAAGCCCTTGGTTGGCGGGATTACGGCGATTGATACCATATCGACTCAGGAGCAATGTCCGGTTTCGACGATACCCTGAGCAGGCAGCGCCACCGGGCGGGAACGCGTCCGGCCCAAATGTTACGCAAACGGAAGGCACGAATTGTCGCCCGAAGAACTCAAAGCAATCTTCAACGTGGATGAAGGCACTATTCTGGACGCGCAGGACATCCTGCGCCCGTTCGATACGCTGGTGCCGATCATCGTTGAGGGCAACGAAGTCAAGCTGCCGAACAACAACAGCCTGTGGCGCGGCATGCAGTTCTGGGGATTGATGACCGGCGAGATCACGATCGATTTCGGGCTCTACTGCATCGCCGGGACCTGCAAGAACTGCAAGACCCGCATCCGCCGTCCGGGCGAAGACCGCAAGCTGAATGTGCTGGCCTGCCAGACCACGGTCGAGCCAGGGATTGAGATCGTGCGCCTGGCGCCTGGCTTCAAGATCCGACCGAAACTCGGCGGCCCGTCACCTGCGCCCGCGCCGGAACAAGCCTGAGCTCGAATCCACCGCCTCGCCCCGTGAGCAGGGCAGCGCGTCTTTGTGCGTCTTGCAATCGCGTAGAGTTAGATGCTGGCTTCTTCGGATTCGCTGGCTTTGAGCCGCAGGCTGGCATTCCGGAGGAAGCGGTGCTCGTCCACGTCGAGCGCGTCGAGGCCCTGTGCGCCGATCTTGTCGAGCAGGCGGTCCATGCGCTCCTCGATTTCTTCGCGGGTCAGCAGGTCGATTTCCTCGACAAAGTAGAGATTGCCGACCTTGCCTTCGCCCTTCATGCGCACCTCGCGCATTTGCAGCTTCCAGTTCACCACGAAGCCGATCACGGCAAACGCCGGGCCAACGCCGACTGCCGCCAGCAGGCTATCGTAGCTGGGGTGCGGCAGGAAACCGGCCGTCATCGCCGCCAGCACCACCGCTGCCATCAGCAGCAGCATGCGCAGGTCGTTCTCAGTCTCGACGCGGGTTTCGCGACGCTCAAGCTGCACCAGCAGCGAAGTCACAATCAGGAAGGTCGCAAACGCCAGCGTGCTGAACGCGAACTTGCCCGGCAGCGCCGAAGCCACGGCCGCGTGCCCGAACGTGCAAAGCACGAGCGCCAGCGCCGTCTTGCGCGTGCCGTAGTGGCCTTCGACAACCGGGCCGCAGGTGAGCAGGCTCATGGCGCAGATGAAGAACAGCGTCAGGCTGGCCAGGAAATCGAGGCCCTGGAAACCCGCGCCCGTTGTGGCTTCAGGAGCAATGGGAGCGTAGTGCGTGAGCGGGAAGATGATGCCGCCAAGCTGGAAGTCACTCAGGTTCAGCGCGAACCAGGTGCCGAACGGAACGCCGGAGATTTCGCCGACCAGGATCGCCACCTGCGCAAACACGATCACGGCGCCGAGTGCCAGCGACAGCGGGTGTGCTGTCAGGCGCTCAACGATCTGTTCGCGCTTCAGGACGGACGAAACCAGGCGGGACATGCGGCAGCACCTCGACAGGGCGAAACGGCCTCAACCCTGATTGTATCCGGCCATCGGTGCTTCAACAACTTCGCGTCATTGGCAGCCCGCGAAATGACGGGTACATTACGTAAGCCACTGTCAGAAAAGATGTCGGGGCGTAGCTCAGCCTGGTAGAGCGCCACGTTTGGGACGTGGATGCCGGAGGTTCAAATCCTCTCGCCCCGACCAATGCCCGGGCCCGCGATGCGGGCCCGCGCTCGTTTCTAGAACGGGCTGATCAGACCGATCCTCACAACCGCCCCAAGCAGGACCGCGACGCCGGCAAGCACAAACAGGCAACCCATCAGGAACTCACGGTTCCGGCCGCCCACCGCGCCTCGACCTGTGATCGCCAGCGCACACTTGATAAGACCGCCCAGCCCCAGGCCGACTCCCACGAACAACGCCACCCATGCCGGCAGCTCGCCCATCCCGGTCGGCGACGGCAACTCGGTGACCGGCTTGTCGTCCGGGTGATCGATCGGCTCGATGTTGATCGGCGGGGGCGTGACGACGGTCGGCACTTCCTCAGGGCGTGGCGGCTTGTCGACCGTCCAGTGAAACACCAGCCGCGGAATCGCGCCCATGCCGTCGTCGTAGGTCACGTCCGCTATGCGAACGCGCGGCGTGCTTCGGGCGTCAAAGGCGATCATCTGCTCGCTCGGCGTATGGATGACGCTCTGCTGCTGGTTAAAGAAGTAGGTGACTTCGTGGCTGCCGGCCTCCAGTGGCCTTGGCGCGTTCCAGTAGAACACGAACCGATAGTGAATCCGGAAGCTGTCGATCGGCACCGGCTCGGCGAGGTCGATCGCGCCGGGTGCGTCCATGTTCTCAAACTGGAAACGGTCGAAGTCCGGCTCGAGCGTGATCATCCGGCCGTCGACCTCAATGCCGAACGCCATCGTCAGCTGGTCAACGAGGTCGTTGTAGCGACGCTTGAGCTCGGCGTGGCTGACAAAGCCATCGTCGTCAGCGTCCAGCCCGCGCCCCATACCGCCGCCGCTGAACTCGGAATAGCTGGCAAGTACGCTGACGTAGCGGAAGTCGATCACGTACTCGAGACGGTAGTCCGAGTCGATCACAACCTCGCTGGCCATCTGGGCGCGGTCATCCAGCGGGTGCGCCACCGCAACCGGGGCCAGAAGAATGGCAAGCATGACAGCAATCAGCCTCATCCACCCAGTGTACAGTAGAAGTGATTCCGCGCCTGCCGTTCCCTGTAACCCGAAACCCGAAACCTGTAACCTGAGGCCATGAGCGACTTCGACCTTCCGATTCGTCCCCGACGCAACCGCCGCAGCGAGGCGATACGCGGACTCGTGCGTGAAACGCGCCTGTCAGCGGCGCAGTTGATCTATCCGCTGTTTCTGCATGAAGACAAGGGCGACACGAAACTGGAGTCTCTGCCCGGCCAGACGCGCTGGGGCATGGACGGGCTGGTGCACGAAGTCGCCCGCGCCCACAAGCTGGGCATCAACGCGGTTGTGCTGTTCCCGAAAGTGCCCGCCAAAAAGAAGAGCCCCACCGGTGACGAAAGCTGGAACGACGACGGGCTGATCCCCCACGCCATCAAGGCAATCAAAGAAAGCGTGCCGGGCGTGGCAGTGATCACCGACGTCGCGCTCGACCCGTACAACAGCGACGGCCACGACGGCATCGTGCGTGACGGAATCATCCTCAACGACGAAACCGTCGAGGTGCTGTGCAAGCAGGCGCTCAGCCAGGCGCGTGCGGGCGCGGACATTGTGGCGCCCTCCGACATGATGGACGGCCGTGTCGGCGCGATCCGCGATGCGCTCGACGCCGAGGGATTCACCGACGTCGGAATCCTCAGCTACGCGGCGAAGTACGCCAGCGCGTTCTACGGCCCGTTCCGCGGCGCACTCGACTCGGCGCCGAAGGCCGGCGACAAGAAGACCTACCAGATGGACCCGGCCAACGCACGCGAAGCCCTGCGCGAGGCTGAGCTCGATGAGGCCGAGGGCGCCGACATGCTGATGGTCAAGCCCGCCGGTCCGTACCTCGACGTGATCTCCCTGCTGCGCGAATTCAGCACGCTGCCGATCGCGGCCTACCAGGTCAGCGGCGAATACCTGATGATCAAGGCCGCGGCGCAGAGCGGCTGGACGGATGAAAAGGCCGCGGTGCTCGAGAGCCTGACGGGCATCGCCCGCGCGGGCGCAGACATGATCCTCACCTACTTCGCACCGCAGGCTGCTGAATGGCTGGCATGAGCGAGATCAGCTTCAAGGACCGGACCAACCACACGCCGCTGCAGCGTGCGTGGGAAGCGCGCAAGCTTCCGCTGCTGGCGCCGATCTGGCTGTACAAGAAAGTCCTCAGCCCGATGCTGCCGCCGGCCTGCCGCCATTATCCTACGTGCAGCGAGTACGCCTTCATGGCCATCAAGCAGCGCGGAATTCTGCAGGGCAGCGTAATAGCAACCTGGCGCTTGCTTCGGTGCAACCCGTTCGGCACCAAGGGCTACGACCCGGTCGAGGCATTCCGCTGGCCCTGGCAGGAGAAGGTGGTGATTCCAGAAGACGAGGCTCAGGCATCCGAAACCGCGCCGATGCCGTCTTCGCGCATTACCTGAACGCCGAGAACTTTCAGCGGCGAGCCCGCCTTGTGCCAGCGCTCGGTCGCTTTCTCCAGCCACCAGTCCGAGATGTCCTCGACGCCGCGGTCGCCGTGATCGCCGAAGTGGGGTGCTGTGTGGTGCATCCATTCCTGCACTTCATGCGCGTCGATCTGACCCGCCACGCGCAGGACGATTTCCCACGTGTGATAGTGAGGGTTGCTGTGCACCGGGTGGTCCAGCCGCGACACATGGTGCGATGCCTTGTAGCTAAGCTTGATCAGTAGTCCGGTTGCCATCCAATCGCTCCTGCAGCGCCTTTGCCTGCGCCTGCGCTTCCTTTTCTTCATCGTTCTGCGGCTCGAAATTCAGAAGCTTTGCCAGCACCTCGCAAGCTTCCGCGTTCCTGCCCAGTTGAACCAACGTCTTTGCCAGCACCAGGCGCCCGTTGACCACATGTCCCGCACCAAGTTCTTCAAGCTCGGCAACGAATTTGGCCAGCCTGGCGGCCGCTGCATCCAGCGCTTCGCCGCTTGCCCCCGCGCGTTCGGCCTGCAGCACGCCCAACTCGATCGCCCGTTCCGCAAGCATGACCCGGTCGCCGGTTTGCTCGCAGATCGCAATGATCTCATTCAGCCCGGCCTCGTATTCGTCCAGGCGTCCCATCTTCTGCAGCACCTGGTTGTACTGCGTCAGGTGCGTCGCCTTGCCACGCAGGTTGCCGACTTCCTCGTCGACTTCCAGCGCCTGCCGACCAAGCTCAAGCGCTTCGTCGAAATTCCCTCGCATCCCCTGGACGCTGGCAAGCGCGCCAAGCGCCGCGGCGGTGACTTCACGCAGCCCGTTTTCGCGGCCCAGCCTCAGTGCACGGGTGAGCTTGGCTTCGGCCTCATCCAGCTCGCCTGCATGCTCATGGATGCCCGCTATGTTCACGAGCCAGTAGGACTCGGCGATCTGGTGTTCCTGAGCCTGCATCAGCACAAGTGCGCGGTTGAAGTAGTCCAGCGCCTTAACCTGATCGCCCTTCATGTTGTAGACGACGCCGATGTTGCCGGTGACCTGCCCTTCCAGCACGGCGTCGCCCAGCTTCTTTGCCGTCTCAAGGGTGGCGAGGTAGTACTCGAGCCCGCGATTGACATCTCCCGTCATGATCGAGGCATTGCCAAGCCCCGCCGAGACGCGACCGCGCTGCAAGGGCGACAAGTCGTCGCGCACTTCCAGACCATGCAGTAACTCGGCCATCACCTTGCTGTTGCCACGGTTCTGGTAGGTCTGGCCCAGGGCGAGAATCGCCTCCACGTACAGTGATGAGTCTTTCGGAACATTCGCAAGGATGGCTTCCGCGCCCGCCGGGTCTGCATGCACGAGGGCGAGAGAGTACGCAATGTGCAGGCGTGACTTGAGGTCTTCATCCGCACAATGATCGGCCGTCTGTTTCAGGATTTCGCGCGCGGCATTCGGTGAGCCGAGTCGCTGCAGCATCGGCCCGGCAATCAACGCCGCCCAGCAAGCCGTATCATCCTTGCCGCGCGAGATATCGGTTAACGCCTCGAGCTCAAGCTGCAGGCGCAGCCGGGACTCATCGCTGCTGGATTTCGCGTACCAGTCCTTCGCATACCTGGTTAGCGCGACGCGCCAGCGCTGCTCAACTGCTGGAGCACTTCCAAGCTTGCCCAGCTGTTCCTGGGCGAATGCGCGCACGCTTTCAAACATTATGAAACGGCGCTCGCCGCCGAGCCTGGTCAGCTCCGTCGTGTCCAGCAGGCTCTTGTCGTGCAGGCTTTCAACAATGTCCATCACCAGTGGCGCGTCCGGGAAGCCGCTGAGGTCGACCACTTCCTCGGCCAGCTCAAGGAAGAACCCGCCGCGGCAGACAGACAATTGCGCCAGCGTCTCCTGCTCGGGCAGATCCAGCAGCTCCCAACTCCATTCCAGGGCGCCGCGCAGCGTAGATTGCCTTGAACTCGTGCCGCGCTGATCGCGCAGCAGGGCAAATCTCTGATTCAATCGCTCGACCATCTTCTGCGGCGAGAGCACTTTGGCACGCGCCGCCGCCAGCTCGATCGCAAGTGGAATTCCGTCCAGGCGCACGCAAAGCTGCCCGACCGCATCCGCATTCTCGACCGTCAGCTCGAACTTCGGGTCGCGGTCCCTGGCGCGCGCCACGAACAGCTCGACGCTCGGCATGCGCGCGAGCGTGCGCAACTCGGCTTCGTTCACGCGCTCGATGCGCGCGGTCTTCTTGCGCGCGGGCACACCCAGCGGGCGCACGGCAAAGCTGAGCTCACCACTGATTCCCAGTGCCGTACGACTGGTTGCCAGCACCACGACGTCGGGCGAAAGCGCGCGCCACTGGCCCACCAGCTCGGCGCAGGCGGCGCGGCACTGGTCGGCGTTGTCCAGGATCAGCAGCAGGCGACCACCACGCGTTCGCGTGCGGCCTTGCAGCGCGAGCCCGATTCGCTGGCCGGAGTCACCGCTAGACAGGTCGACACCGAGCGCCTCGCCGACCTGTTTGCAGACGCCCTCCGCGTCCTCGGCCTCGCTCAGGTCGCAATGCCATGCGCCTGCCGGGTAGGCTGCGATTGCCAGGCTGGCCGCGCCGAGTGCCACGCGCGTCTTGCCGATTCCGGCCGTTCCGGTCACGGTTGCCACGCCGGTGTCGCCTTCGGTCAACAGCCCCAGCAGCTCGGAGACTTCGTGCTCGCGGCCGATCAGGTTGGTCGCGTGCGGCGGGAGGTTGGTTTCCGGTGCGCCGCCGGCGGACTGCAACGGGGCGGGGTCAGCGTCGCGCTCCACGGGGCAGAACACTACGAGTGCCTGGTCGTCGTTCTGGACTGCGCCATCGCGAAAGTGGTCGATGGCCGAAACGACTTGCGAAACAATCTCGCCCGCGTTTCGCCCTGCCGCACCGGCCAGCGCCGCGTGCATGCGCGCGTCCGTCCACATTTCGTGCCGGTTGTTGATCGCTTCGGTCAGACCGTCGGTATAGACCACTACGGCGTCGCCGAGGTGAAAGTGCAGCGTCTCTTCTTCAAGGCGCTCACCCAGCGCCGCTGACGGCATCACGCCCAGTACCGCGCCTGCCGGCGCATGAACCTCCGGCTGCGACGCACCATTGCGCAGCACCAGCAGAGGGTTGTGGCCCGCGCGCGCGAAGGTGAATGCATAGCTGCGAATGTCCAGCACGCCGTAGAAGACGCTGACGAACATCCCGCGAGGGATTTCGCGTGCCAGGTGCTCGTTGGCTGCCAGTAGTGCCTCGCGCGGTGACAGGCTGCCCGGTCCACACATCTGAAGGGTCTTCTTGGCGGCGGCCATCACCAGTGCTGCGGCCGTGCCGTGGCCGGAAACATCGGCCATCACGAATCCGAGGTGCCAGGGGTCGACCGTGACGAAGTCGTAGAAGTCGCCTCCTACGTGCTCACAGGCGCGATAGCTGGTCGCGATCTCAAGCCCCGGCACGCTTGGCGCGGGGGGCAGCATCGCGGCCTGCACGCTGCGGGCGCGATCAATTTCTGTTCGGCGGTCGGCCAAATGGGGCTCCGGGCACTGCTGCAGCTTATCAGCAGCGTCGGCGGTGCAAACGTCCGCACATGCAGCTAAATTGAGGGCATGACGGAAACTCAGGCCCCACCCCGGCTGGCGCCCTGGCGCGAGCGAATGCACGAAGTGATCTTCGAGGCTGACACCGCGGCGGGCAAGGCCTTCGACGTCGTTCTGCTGGTCCTGATCGCCGGCAGCATCGTGGCCGTGATGCTGGAGAGCGTCCCGGAGATTGCCGCCGATGCCAACTGGGCCCGCACCCTGCGCATCGGCGAGTGGACGTTTACGGGGCTGTTCGCGATCGAGTACATACTGCGGATGATCTGCGTGCGCAGGCCCCTACGCTATGCGCGCAGCTTCTACGGAATCATTGACCTGCTGGCGATCCTGCCGGCGTTCGTGTCGCTGCTGGTTCCCGGCAGCCAGTCATTCGCCGTCGTCCGCGCGGTCCGGCTACTGCGGGCATTCCGCGTATTCAAGCTGGCGCATTTCCTTACCGAAGCATCCAGCCTGAAGAGGGCGCTGGTTGCGAGCTGGCCGAAGATCGCGGTCTTCCTGATGACCGTGCTGGTGCTGATCGTGATCGTCGGCTCGGCGATGTACGTGATCGAGGGGCCGGAGTCGGGCTTTACGTCAATCCCGACCAGCGTCTACTGGGCGGTCGTAACCATCACGACCGTCGGCTACGGCGATGTCGCCCCGCAGACTGCGCTGGGCAAGGGAGTGGCATCGGTGATGATGATCATGGGCTACGCGCTGATCGTGGTGCCCACCGGAGTGCTGAGCGCAGAAATGGCGAAGAACATTCCGGCCAAGCCGGTCAGCACCCAGGCCTGCCCGGATTGCGGCGCCGAGGGCCACGAAGCTGACGCCACGTTCTGCCGCGCCTGCGGCGCAAAGCTTTAGGCTTCAAGCCTTTTGGCGAATCGCCCTCCCGCAGGACCGCAACTTCGACACTCCATTGGGGTTGGATATTGCGACATCGGGGCATTCGGACAGAAGCGCGGCTCGATCAGCCGCAACAAGGAGCAAGTCATGAGATACGCATGGATACTGGGTTTGATGCTGAGCGTCGTGATCGGCGCCGGAACGCTGTCAGCCAAGGGGACGGATCGGGACGAGGCAAAGCCGACAAAGCACGCCAAGGCCGACAAACAGGACAAGCAGGCCCAAGAGCACGTAGTCAAGGAACGTCAGGGCAAGCGGGCCCACAAGGGTGACAGCGGAAAGCGCGGCAACAAGGCCGAGCTGAAGGAGCGCGCCGGAAAGCGCAAGGGCAAAGCTGGCGGCGACCGCGACGGCAAGTCCCGCAAGCACAAGGGTAGGGCCCACGCCAAGCAAAAGGGTAGGGCCCACGGCAAGCACAAAGGCCACGGAAAGCACAAGGGCAAGCAGGGCCGCCGCGGCAAAGGCGGAAGGCGCTAGCTAGCCTGACAATCGGGAACACGGCCGCGTCCCCCTCGCGGCTGTGTTCATTTAGAGCCCGCGCATCCACTCTTCACGCAGCGGGATCTCGCCGCTTATCGCAGCGTCAAGCACGCGGACGATCTGTTCCCGGTCGCGCGGCAGGCGCCCGGCCAGTGGCAGGTAGTTGCTGGCGTGGTTGGTGCGGAAGATCGAATCGTCCGGGCGGGCTAGATCTACGAACGTGCGCAGCTCACGCAGCAGGCCGTGAATGTCCGCCAGCTCAAACCGGCCGGTATCCTCAAGTTTCGCGAGCGGCGTGCCCGGTACCACCGTAAGCGTCAGGCATGAAACAAAGCGCGGGTTCATGGCCGTGGCCAGCCTGGCGGATGCCTCCGCGTGCTCGGCACTGCGCTCGATCCCGCCGGCGCCCAGCAGGAAGATTGCCGACAACTTCATGTTCGCCGCATGGGCCTTGTTGGCCGCACTGACGTGCTGCTCGAAGTTGGCGCCCTTGGCGATACGTTGCATGGTCTGATCGTCGCCAGATTCGGGGCCGATATAGAGGAGGGAAAGTCCCCACTCGCGCAGCAGCTTCAGCTCTGTATAGGTCTTCTCGTTCAGGTTGCGCGCCGTCGCGTACGCACTGACGCGGCGAAGGCGCGGGAAGGTCTCGCGCAGGCCGCGCAGGATCGGCTCCCACTGGTCCACGGTCATGGCAAGCGCATCGCCGTCCGCTACGAAAACCTTGTCCACACGCTCGCCGTAGGCTGAGCCCGCGATGGCGATGTCCTCAAGCGTCTCGGCCTGCGCCCGCACCCGATACTTCTTGTCGCGGTACATGTCGCAGTAGGTGCAATGGTTCCAGCTGCAGCCGATGGTCGCCTGCAGTATGTAGCTGTTCGCCTCGCTGGGCGGGCGGTAGATGCTGCCTTCGTATCGCATGGCTGCATCATCCACAGGTCGGTGCTTGCGGCAACCATGCGGCTGCTATGATGCGCGCCCCGTGCAACCCTGACCCGTTATCGAACAGCCCTTAGACGGCCAGAGCCCGTGACCGAACGCCGACTCCAACTGCACACGTTGATCCAGGCCTTCGAGAACGAAACGGTCCTCGCGGAGGTTTTCGGCTACACGGAGATCTCGCGCTTCGCCGCGACCCCCACGCACGCCCGACGCGCCGTGGCAGCCAATGCACGCAACCTGGCTGAGCGCACGAAGCTGCTTGAGCTGTATCGGCGCTCGACGCCTTCTGCGCCAACGATTCGCCAGTTCCGCGTCGAGCTTCCGCCGCCGCGCGATGTCCCGTTGTGGACACGCACCTTGCCACTGACATTTCAGGCCGCCGTGTTCGAGGTTCCCGGCGACGTGTGGCTGGCGTATTTCCCGGCCCTGCGCATTGAAGTCGTGGCCGACGACGAAGCCTCGCTTGAGCAGCGCGTGTCCGATGAGCTGCTGTTGCAGCTGCGCCGCACACGTGCGGCCGGCACATTGTGGCATCTCGCCGCGCTGCAACGCTGCCAGGCGCTGACGGTCGAGTCGGCCGCAATTTCAGCGGACATCCCGACGCCCAAGGACGTCGCGCTACGCGAGTCGCTCACACCGAATGAGCCGTCGGTGCTCGAAAGTGTCGCCGTGAATCTGCTGGCTGAAGATCTGCGCCCTGCTTACGAGTACGCGGATCACGCAAGGCGCCTGGCCGAAGCGCTGTCAGAGCCCGGCCCTGAGAGCGTCCTGCTGGTCGGCCCCAGTGGCGTCGGCAAAACCGCCGTGTTCCATGAGCTGGTACGCACGCGCAATGACCTGCAGCTCGGCCGAACTCCGTTCTGGTCGACGAGCGGCTCGCGGCTGGTTGCGGGCATGTCCGGCTTCGGAATGTGGCAGGAGCGCTGCGACAACTTGCGCAAAGAAGCCTCGCGCACGCGGGCGATCCTGCATCTCGGCAACCTGGTCGAGCTGATGGAAGTCGGCAAGGGCACGATGATCCAGCAGGGCATCGCCGGCTTCCTGCGCCCCTTTATTGCACGCGGCGAGCTGCTGTGCGTGGTGGAGTGCACGCCGGAGCAGTTGCCGGTGATTGAGCGCCAGGACGCCCATCTGCTGGGAGTATTCCGCAAGCTCGAAATCACAGAGCCGACCGCCGACACGGCCACGGCCATCCTGATGTCCGTCGCGCACGATGTTTCGCAAGCCCGCGGGCAGGAACTGATCGAGCTGCACACGCTCGAGACCGTGGACCGTCTGCACCGGCGGTACGCTACCTACTCGGCCTACCCTGGACGCCCGTTGCGCTTTCTGCGCAACCTGCTGGCGGACCGCGAAGAGCCTGCCACTGATTCCGAAGTCTACGCGGCGTTCTCAACCGAGACCGGGCTACCGCGCATGATGCTCGACAGCGCAATCCCGATGGAGATTGCAAAGCTGAAGGACTATTTCGCCGAGCGCATCATCGGGCAAGCCGGCGCGATCGAGCTTGTCACCGACCTGCTTGCAACGGTCAAGGCCGGGCTATCTCGGCCGCGCAAGCCGCTGGCAAGTTTCCTGTTTGTCGGCCCCACCGGCGTCGGAAAAACCGAGACGAGCAAGGCACTTGCCGAGTTTCTGTTCAACGACCGCCGTCGCATCACACGCTTTGACATGAGCGAGTACGCCAGCCCCGTGGCCGTGCAACGATTGATCGGCGGCGTGTTCGGCGAAGAAGGTCTCCTGACTGCTCGCATGCGCGAGCAGCCGTTTGCCGTCTTGCTGTTCGACGAATTCGAAAAGGCCCACCCGCTCTTCTTTGACCTGCTGTTGCAGGTTCTCGGCGAAGCGCGCCTGACCGACGCGGCCGGGCGACTGGCCGACTTCAGCAACGCCGTCGTGATCATGACCAGCAACCTCGGCGCGGAGGGCTTCATGCAGGGCGGCATCGGATTCGGCGATGCGCACGCCGACGCCGCTCAGCATTTCACGAAGGCGCTGCAGGACTTCGTTCGGCCGGAGCTGCTGAACCGAATTGACCGTGTCGTGCCATTCACGCCGCTGGACCAGGCAAGCGTGCTGAAGATCGTCGAGCGCGAGATCGACCAGCTGAAACGTCGCCCGGGCGTGCTGGACACTGGAACACGACTCGATGTCACAGCGGCCGCGCAGTCATTGATCGCCCGCAAGGCCTACCACCCGGCGCTCGGCGCCCGGCCACTGAAGCGCGAAATCGAAACCAGCCTGCTGGTGCCGCTGGCGGATGCGCTGAACACTCAGCCGAAGGAATACGCGCTCAACGCCGTCGCCGATGTCGCGGACGACAAGCTCGCACTGGAAGTAGCGCCGCTGACAGACGCGGCCACGCGCCCCAAGGCACGCTCGTTCGCGGAGCCGTGGCTGTCGTCGCTGATGCAGGCCACCACCAATCTGCGTCGCAAGCTGCAGGCGGCACTGGCATCCTCGGCCGCGCTGCGGCTGCGCAATGAAGTCTACCGGCTCAACCGCACGCTCGAGATGGAGCGCCGCCGCAAGCGCAAGAAACCGGATACCAACTACTCCGCGCGCTACTTCGAGGCCGAGCACCGTCTGGCACAGGTGCGCAAGGTGCTCGGCGCGTTCGAGTCCTGCATGGAGGACACGGCCGCCACCGAGGACCGCCTCTCCATTTGCGCCATGGGCCGCACGCGCGAGCAGGAAGTGCCCACCACTGCCGAAGTAGAAACGCGCACCCGCGAGTGGGCAGCGGCGTTGCGTGACCTGATGCGTCTCGACGGCGCAGGCAGCGACAGCGCGACGCTCTGGGTCTACTCGCACCACAATGAGATGATGTTCGAGCTCGCGCGCGCCTACCTGGAATGGGCGAAAGCAAACAAGTTCACGGCCGAGGTCTTCTGGTCCACGCGTGAGCTGGGCGACAACGATCGCCGCGACCTTCAGCGCCGCGCGGAGTTTGACTCGTCCGCCCTCGAGGCCCTGCGCCGCGAAACCACAGTGATGGCGAACCTGCCCGATCCGGTACCGGCCATGCTCTACCCGCCGGCCAACGCCGAAAGTTTCCTCGACAGCCCGCGTGAAGAGACCGGCGCGATAGCGATCAACGTGAGCGGCGAGGACGCGGGTTTGCTGCTGCGGCTCGAGGCCGGCGCGCACCGCTTCCGCTTTGACAACGAAGGCGAGCCGATCAACGTCGAGGTGGCGTGCCACCCCGTCAGCGTCTGGCGCGCCAAACTGCCGATCCCGAAGGGCATGGCAAGCGACGAGCCCCTGCGCCGCCGCTACGACATGCAGCAGCACCAGGCCAAAGATGAAACGCTCGGCGAAATCATCGCCTGGACCGGCGGCCGTATCGACGGCGTGCTGGCACGCTGCATCCGCGCAAGCTTCGAGCACGAGCTGGAAAAGCAGGTGGGCCTGTGAAGCTGACCATCCCCCTGTACCAGGAGAAGTTCCGCAAGGACGGCCAGGACGTCTACTACGTGCGTCCGCTGTTCCCGGCTGCCATTGAGGCCACGCGGCCGGAGTTGCAGCGCGCCACGGACTCGGTCCGTAACAACCTGCGCAAGATGATCCAGGGCCTTGCGGCGGAGGCCCGCCACAATGCGCTGGCGTGGCAGATGCAATGCCCCGACGTGCGCGAGGAGCACGTCAGCCTGCGCATCCAGCTCAAACGCCGCAGTGTCGAGGCGCGCTTCGTGTTCGCGGTGTACGACCAGGGCGACAGCAGGCTCGCGTTCACCCCGCGCCTGCACCAGCTGATGTTCGAGCTGGCCCGCGGCGAGTCACTTGAGACCCGCGCCGAGCAGGTGCTGACCGCCCACTACCGTAAGCTGGAGCGCGACGAAGGCGAAGTCGACCCGGCCGCCGACGCCATGCGCGGCAGCGGCTGGATCTCACATGTCGACATCAACGTCGGTGTGGACTCCCTGCACGTGCCACCCGTGAAGAACGACCGCGCCGAGATCGGAAGCTTTGGCCAGATGCGCGGCGCCGATGAGCTTCAGCGCGTTGGCCGGCTGATCAATTCACTCTACCCGGATGCGCTGCAGCGCGCCGTGCGCCGCGACGCGCTGGTGGATGAGGTCGCCCGCCTGCTGGTGCACAAGGACCGCCGGCCGCTGATGCTGCTGGGACGTTCCGGCGTCGGCAAAACCTCCATCGTCCACGAGGTTGTGCGCCGCCGCATGAGTGAGCCGGACGCCGGTGGCGGCCGCAACCAGGTTTGGCTGATCTCACCCCAGCGGCTGATCTCGGGCATGAGCTACGTCGGACAGTGGGAAAACCGCGTCCACGCGATCCTCAGCGAGTGCAACAAGCGCGGCCACGTGCTCGTGTTCGATGACCTGATCGGGCTTTTCCGCGCGGGCATCTCGGCCTCCAGCAACGTCAACGCGGCTCAGGTGCTGAAGCCGCACATCGAGAAGCACGAGGTCCGGCTGCTGGTAGAAATGACGCCCGATGAGCTGCGCATCCTGCAGGAACTCGACCGCGGCTTCGCCGATCTGTTTCACGTCCTGCGCATCGACGAGCCCGACGCCGATGAGAACCTGCGCATCCTGTTGCACGTGCAGCGCGAGCTTGAGGCCCGCCACCAGTGCCGCTTCACGCCCGACGTGCTGCCGACGGTGCTCGACCTGATGCAGCGCTACCAGCGCGACGTGGCCATGCCCGGCAAGGTCGCCGGCTTCATGAACCAGCTCGCGGTCAAGCACCGCAATTCCTCGCTGGGGCGGTTTGACGCCCTGGACGAGTTCGAGTCGCGCAGCGGCATGCGCGTGTTGTTTCTCGATTCCGACGCACGGCTCGAGCGCGACTGGGTGCGCTCGGGCATGCGCGAACGCATCGTAGGCCAGGACGCAGCCGTCGAGGCCCTGGCCGACGTCGTCACAATCGCCAAGGCACGCCTGAACGATCCCGAACGGCCGTTGGGCTCCCTGCTGTTCCTCGGCCCTACCGGCGTCGGCAAGACGGAGTGCGCCAAGGCGCTTGCGGGCTACCTGTACGGCGACCCTGCCCGACTGCTGCGCTTTGACATGAATGAATTTGTCGACGGCTCGTCGGTCGCTCGCCTGGTCGGCACGCTGACTGAGCCTGAGGGTTTGCTAACGAGCGCAGTGCGCCGCCAGCCGTTCGCGACCATCCTGCTGGATGAAATCGAGAAGGCCCACCCGGCGGCGTTCGACGTGCTGCTGCAGGTACTCGGCGAAGGGCGCTTGACTGACGCGCTCGGCCGCACAGCCGACTTCACCAACTGCGTCATCATCATGACCAGCAATCTCGGCGTGCGTGAAGCACAGAGCGGGCTAGGAGTGGGCGGTCACGAGGACCGCGGCGACGCAGCCTACGTGCAGGCGGCGCGACGTTTCTTCCGGCCGGAGTTCTTCAATCGAATTGACCGGATCGTGCCGTTCCAACGGCTGGACCGCGAACAGGTTGAGCAGATCGCGCAACACCTGCTGCAGGATGTGTTCGCCCGTGAAGGCCTCGCCCGTCGTCGCTGCGTCCTGCAGGTGGACGCGCTGGCGATGGAACGCGTGGTCGACCGCGGCTATCACCCGACGCTTGGCGCACGCGCCATCAAGCGCGAGATCGAGCGCCAGCTTACCCGCCCGCTTTCGGCCAAGCTCGCCGAGCTGAACCCGGCCGTGCCGACCATTGTCCACCTGATGGCGCGGGGCGACAACGTTGCCGTTGGACTGATCCCGCTTGAGGCTGCGGTTGCCGCGCCGCTCGCGGCCGTACGTTCGCCGCTGAGTGAGCCCGATGCAGCTATCTCGCGCATCGACACGGTGCTGAACGTCGCCGAAGAAGTCCTTACGAAGCTGCAGCCCGACGGCGCCATTCCGAGCGGCGCCGTCACGCCCGAGTTGCGCCGCTACTTCGCATTGCGCGAGCAGGTAAAGTACCTCGACGACGCGGTCGAGCGCTTTTTGGACTGGCGAGAACGCGAAGCGAGCCGGCCTGCACCCGCCGAGGCCAGTGCGAGTTCTCTCAGCGAGGATCGCCCGCGGCGCTCAACGCTTGGCGAAACGCTGCCCGTCGAGGCCGACGCGTGGCTGACCATGCGCACGCCCAACGAGCTGCGCGCGTTCCTGACCGCGCACGCCGACGACGCCGGCGAAACCGAGCTTGAGGGCCGCCTCCGCCGCCTGCTTGCTTCCGCCGCATTGCTGAACCTGATGGCCGAGCGCGAACCGGTCGCCGACGAACGAGTGCTGGTCATCCTGCGCACGGTCAACGGGCGCTCCGCCACGGCACCCGCAAAGATCCTCGGCTCGATCTGCGCGATGATGCGCCATCGTTTTTACCTCGGTACTGAGGAGCTGAAGCAGAATCACCCGGGGGTCTCCGCCTCTGTTGTGTCCGGCTACCTCGCGACCGACCTGTGCAATGCGCTTGCCGGGCTGCATCTCTCCTGTTGGGACGGCGGCGTGCTCCCGATGCAACTGATCGTGGAAGCCGTTCCGCCGGGCGAAGACCCCGCCGCGATCTCCGAAGGCCTAGATAAGCGCCGCCGCGAATGGGCCGAGGCCGTCGCGCGCGGCGAGGCATCCGCCGACGACGATCCTATGCCGCACGGCCACGTGCTGCAGATTCACTACGTCAACGAGTCGACCCTCGACGTGCGCTCGGGGCAGGTCTCGCGCGAACGCCCGTCGCTGAGCCTGCTGTTCACATGGCTGCTGTCGGCGTTCGAGTTGCCGGAGGTGCAGCCATGAGCGTGATGCGTCTGCCGGTTCTTGTGTGGCGAGACCATGCGGGCCTGTACACCGCGGCGGTGGTGGAGCAGCCGGACACGGCCGCCGTCGGCACCTCGGCGCAGGAGTGCCTGAGCCAACTGCGCCACTACCTCACATGGCTGCAACGCAACCGGCCGTGGGAGTTCCCGGACGTCGACACGCTTGATCCGAAACTCGTGCGCCTGCAGGTGGAGGTGCGACCCGAGTACGTCATCGGCCGCCAGCGTCATCCGGCCGCGCCGATCTACCTGACTGTACCATGCGTCCACGGCAAGCTCGCGACGGAGCTTCACGTATGCTCGATTCCGCCACTGCGCCTGTGGTTCTCGTTCCATGATGTCGACAAGCTGAAGGAGCTTGCTGCGCACTACGTCCGCGAGGCAATGCAGGGCAAGTCGCCACAGCAGGTGGCGGAATACCTGAACGCGGCTGAGTACGAGCTGGACGAAGTGCTGGTCACCGGCGCGCAGCAAAAGGAAGCCCGAGAGACCCGGCGCTATGAGGCGCTGGAGACCGTCGCGGAAGCACTCGGTGAGCGCGCCATGCGCCGCCAGTACTCGCGCGCATGGGAGCGCGAAGTCGAGATCCAGAGCCTGTCAGAGCGCGTGAAGCGTGACCGTGCGAACATCCTGCTGGTCGGGCCACCGGGCGTCGGGAAGACGTCGGTACTGGCCAGTGCTGTGCGCGAGATCGAGCGGCAGATTGATGGCGAAGAAGAGCGCCGCCGGTTCTGGTTGACCAACGGCAGTCGCCTGATCGCCGGCATGCGCTATCTCGGGCAGTGGGAAGAGCGGCTGGAAAGCGTGATCGCCGAGCTCGCGACATTCCAGGGCGTGCTCTGCATCGAGAACCTGCTTGAGCTGGTCAGCATGGGCGGGCTCGGCGCGACCGACAGCGTCGGCGCGTTCATCGTGCCGTACATGAACCATCGCGAGTTGCAGGTCATCGCGGAAGCGACCCCGGAAGAACTTGAGGCCTGCCGCCGCCTGCTGCCCGGGCTGGCGGACTCGTTCCAGATCCTCAGCGTGGAGGCGTTTGACGCCGCACGCGCCATCCGCGTGCTCGACCGCATTGCGCAGGCGGGTGCGCGCAATCACCGGGTGGAGACGGGCAACGACGTCGTCGAATCCGTCTTCCGCATGTTCAGACGCTTTCGCCCCTACGACGCCTTCCCCGGCAAGGCGGCTGCATTCATCAGCGGCTGCGTGCAGCGCGCAGTCAGCAACAAATCGAACGTCGTCGCGCCGACAACGGTGATTGAGCGCTTCGTCGACGAGACCGGCCTGCCGGAGCTGCTGATCCGCGACGACGTTCCGCTCAGTGAACAGGAAGTCATCGACCACCTGTCATCTCGCGTGATCGGCCAGGACGCAGCCTGCCGCACCGCGGCCGGCGTGATCACTACGTTCAAGGCCGGGCTGAACGACCCCGGGCGACCGCTGGGAGTGCTGCTTTTCAGCGGCCCCACCGGCGTCGGCAAGACCGAGCTGGCCCGCAGCATCTCGGACTACCTGTTCGGGCATGGCAGCGTGCGTGACCGGCTGGTGCGGCTCGACATGAGCGAGTACTCCGGCCATGGCGCGAGCGAGCGGCTCGTGTCCGACGCAAGCGGTGGCCCGAGCGAGTTCATCAAGCGCATGCGCAGCCAGCCCTTTTGTGTGGTGCTGTTCGACGAGATCGAGAAGGCCTCGCCTGACGTGTTCGACATGCTGCTCGGCGTATTCGACGAAGGCCGCTTGACCGACCGCTTTGGCCGGGTGACCACCTTCCAGAGCAGCGTGCTGATCCTGACCAGCAACCTTGGCGCCGGGCGCGAGGGCGGCATGGGCTTCGGAGAGCAGCAGGGCACGGACTACGACGCCGAAGTCATGCGCTTCTTCCGGCCGGAATTCTACAACCGCCTCGACGGTGTAGTCGCCTTTGCGCCACTAAAGGAAGAAGTCATCCGCCAGATAGCAGCCAAGGAGTTGCGTGAGCTGACCAAGCGCGAAGGCTTCGCAAAGACCGGCGTAAGCCTCAGCTGGGATGAAGATGTAGCCGCACTTGTGGCCCGGGCCGGCTATGACCGCCGCTACGGCGCGCGTCCCCTGCAACGCGCGCTGGAAGAGCTGGTCGTCACACCGATCGCACGAGAGCTCGCCGCCCGGCCGGAGACCGCGATGAAGAACCTGCACCTGTCGCTAGGCGCCGACGGCCGAGTGCAGCTGAAGTGGTCGTAGCATCGGCTGGAAGCCGATCCGAACGCCATCTGCAAGATGCCGATGCTACCCCAGCTTCAGCAGGTTAACGTGGTAGGTACGTTTGACCGGCGGATAAACTGCGCCAAGCAGCGGACCCAGGTAGCGGTAGAACGGCGGTAGCCGCTTCGGGTGGGCGAACAGCATGTGGTAGAAACTGCGGATGTCCTGATGGCGGTAGCGCGGGTCCCAGCCCTCGACTTCGCGCGCGTCCCCCACCGACCAGGTGAACTCGGCCTCGAAGTAGCGCATGGCGTCGTGGCGGCGCTGGTGGCGGATGCACAGCGGCGACATCGAGTCGTAGGCGAAGTGCGCGCCGGGCAGGCCGTCGGCCACGCGGGCGAACAGCGCCCGAACCTCTTCCGGCCGGAAGTAGACCAGGACGCCCTCAGTACACACGAACCACGGGCCCTGCGTGTTGGCGCGAACTTCCTCGATCCAGTCGTTCTCGAGGGCCGAGCCACTGAGCAGCGTGCGGCGCGGTGTCTCATCGAAGAATTCCCGGCGCAGAGTTATGACATCGGGCAGGTCCAGCTCAAACCAGCGCGCGCGGCCGTTGTCGACGCGCTCAAAGCGGCTGTTCAGGCCAACGCCGAGCTCAATCAGTGTGCCTTCAGGATGCTCGGCCAGAAACGCGCGCACCCAGCGATCGACCTGCGCGCCGCGGACGCAGCAGCCGAGCTGGCTGGCACGGGCACCATCGAGCGGTGAGAAGTCGTAGTCGAGGCGATCGAGAATTTCGAGCGACTTGGGATCCTGCAGCAGCGGCATCGGCTCGGCGCACTCGCGCGCCCTTGCCCAGAGCGGCACGAGCAGCGTCTCTTGTACGGTTCCGAGTTTGACCGGCGTGCGGACAGCCATGCGTGATCCCGTTGCGAAGTTCGGATACTACGGAATTCGCATTCGCTGCCTATGCATCGGCACTGCCGACTTTGCCGGCCCAGTCCTCGCGTGACATGCGGAACAGGACGTGCCGCCGAAGCGCATGGCCCTCGGGCACGCGCGGGTGCTCGAATGCTGCTACCCGCTGCAGGCCAAGCTTTGCAATCACGCGCCGGGATCGCTGGTTGATAACAGCCGTCCATGAATGAACCGCAGCCTCGTCCGTGTTTGCGAACAGCCAGGCAAGTGCAGCGACCCCGCCTTCCGTCGCATAGCCTTGCCCCCAGTGCTCGGCCGCCAGTCGGAAGCCGATCTCGAGCGCCGGCGTGAACGAGGCCTCGAAGTTTGCCCACTGCAGGCCAATGAACCCGATGAACGGGGCATCCCGCGTCTCCACGGCCCAGAGACCGTAGCCCCGCTGTGTGAAGTGTGTACGAATCCGCGTGGCGAAGGCGTTGCTCTGCTCGGCCGAGAGGGGCGCCAGCATGAATTCCATGACGCGCGGGTCGGCGTTCAAGGCCGCAAAAGGCTCAAGGTCGCTGTCCTGCCAGGGGCGCAGCGTCAGGCGTCCGGTCCGAATGGTCGGCATGGCACGATTTAGCCAGAAATCGGGAACTCGCTCCATCCGCTTACGTTCATAGAGATGTTGGAGATCTGCACGACCGCCCGAGGCGCTGTTTTACACAGCGGTTACAGGGGAGGACGACCCCGGCGGATTCCAGCGCGTATTGTCTATGTGTGGCCGCGGTGGCCACCGCAACCAAGGAGCGCTGAAATGAATAACCTGGGCAAGAACACTCTGAGCATGCTGGGAATCGCCGCGATCGCCATGGTCGCAACTCTCGCCTTCATCGGCCCCAAGGGCGCCGACGCAGAAGACGGCGACACGCCAAAGACGGCTGAGGTCCTGAAGAAGGTTACTCCGACCATCTCCATGCCGAAGCTTGAAGAAGACCACTGCGTGATCACGTTGAAGGCCGACAAGGAAAGCTACGACATCGGCGACAAGCCCGTGCTGACTGTTGAGGTCAAGAACAATGGCGAAGAGGCCGTTGAGAAGAGCATTGTGGTTTCGATGACATCACGGGACATGTTCTCCGGCGGGCGTATGCCGGCGGTTTCACGAGTCGTTTGGACCAAGACTGAGGTCGTGTCGCTGGCGGCCGGCGAATCAAAGACGCTGACGCTGGAAACCGGCACCGAGATCCAGGACATGAAGGTAACCTCGTTCAGCATGTCCGGCGACGGCGACGAAGTCGTCAAGGACGCCAACCTTGAGAAGATCCGCAAGGCGATCGAGGAAGTCGAGCGCAAGAACCAGAACTAGCCGGCAAGCGAGAGGATCATGCCGGATGGAGAAAAGCCATGAGCGCATCCGGCATGCTGTCTCGCCTTCGCTGGCCGCTCGGGGTGATCATAGGCGTTGTCGCAGCGCTGCTTGCCATGCCGCTGTTCAGTGGCAAAGACAAGCCGGCGGCAGAAGCGACGGTCGGCCCGGTGCTCAGTGACTGCGACGGCGCAATGCGCGAATTGGTGATCCAGTACACCAGCGACTCAGCCGCAATCGTCACCAAGCCATACCAGGACTTTCTTACCCAGTTGCCATCAGCGGTCACGGTGCACGTTGTGTGCCGTGACCGCGGCGCATTTGATGAGCTGTCGGCCGCAGTCGGCAGGACCGACTGCACGCTGCATCCAGTGTTCGTGGGCCACACGATGACTTCCTGGTCACGCGACCGATGGATCTGCATGCAGCCGGCCGGCACGGCCACGGCATTCACGCTGCTATCGCCCAAGGGCGAGATGGGCGCAGACGCCTGGCCTGAGCGCAAGGGTGACGAGTTGATCGGCGAAGACCTTGCCGCCGCATCGGACATCGACGCCACGGCCGTGCGTAGCGAACTCTATTTCGACGGCGGCGACTTCGTTTGCGATAACGCCACCGCATTCGTCACGCCCAACGTCCGCAAGCGCAACCTTCAGAATACGGTGAAGACCGAGCGTGAGCTGCTGGAGCGGCTCAAGGAGCTGCTAGGCCGCAACGTAATCCTGTTAAAGACGGCTCCCGACCACCACGCGGGCATGTACATGATGACCGTGGGCAACGGGACTGTGCTGGTCGGCGATCCGCGCGCCGCGCGTGAGTTGCTTACTGAAGAAGAGATTGCCGCGCTGCCGCTGCCGGAAGGCGCCGACCTGAGCGAGGAGACTTGCGCAAAGTTCGACGCCGTGGCCGAGCAGTGCCGAGACGCCGGCTACAAGGTCGTGCGCGTACCGGTCGCGCCGGGCCACGACGGCCGACGCTTCCTGACATACCTGAACTGCGTTCTGGATGAGCGCGACGGCAAGCGCGTGGTCTACATGCCGACCTTCGCCGCAGCCGAGAAGCTGAACGCGGCAGGCACCAAGGCCTGGCAGGATTTAGGCTTTGAAGTGAAGCCGGTCGACTGCACCAGCTGCTACCGCTTTTTCGGCAGCCTGCGCTGCCTGGTGAACGTCCTCAGCCGCGACAAATGACAGCAGCCCGCAGATTGGCTCTGCGGGCTGCTTCTTAGCTGGCTCCTCGGGCTGGACTCGAACCAGCAACCTGTCGATTAACAGTCGAATGCTCTACCATTGAGCTACCGAGGAATCGGGTTCCACCTTCCGACGGAACGGCTGCAAACCGTATAATTAGCGCCCACAGCGTCAAGGGGGCGGCTTGTTACGGGGCCCCTGTTGGCCTACCATATGGGGCCAAACGGAGGCCGGCATGCGCGCTTTCACCATCCTTGCATTGATAACGCTGCTGAGTTGCACCGTGCTCGCCGAGGAGAAGATCTCCCGCGGCGACCGCGCCAAGATGCGCGAGACCCGCGAAACCATGGCTTCGCTGCAGCAGGACCTGTCCGCGCTGCGCGGGCCCGAGGGCTATCCCAAGGACCTCAAGGCCGTAGTCGACGGCAACCTGCGCGACAGCCTGCCGAAAGACGGGTGGGGCCGGGAATTTGCGTACGAGGTCTCTATTGAGCACGGTTTCAAGCTGACCTCATGGGGCTCCGACGGCAAAGCGGGCGGCGACGGTGCAGCGCGCGACATCGTCTGGACCTCCAAGGGCGAACTGAGAGAGATGTCGGCCGACGAAAAGGCCGCTTACGAGGCCAAGCTCGATGAGCTGCGCTTCCAGGCTACCCGCGTGGTAGCCCGCAAGCGGATGATTCAGGTCGGCTCGGAGATTATTACCTATCGGCGCAGCCACGACAGCTGGCCCGAGAATTTGGAAGACTGCAAGCGCGAGTCCGAAGAGCCGGCAGATCTGGCGATCAATCGCTGTTTTGACGACCCGTTCGGCCACGCGTTCGCGCTTCGACTGCTGCCGCACGACAATTTCGCAGTCGTCTGCTGGGGCGCTGACGGCGAGGAAGGCGGGCTTGAGCGCGCTTCTGACTTCGTGGTCACGGAACGAGATGTTCGCGCCGAATACAACAAGGTCTCGAACGACTTCTGGGGCTGGGGCGGTCGCTATGACGACACCGACTGGCGAGTGCAGAACCTCGCCGACGACGTGCTGCGCTACAAGCAACAGGCCGGCAAGCTTCCCGAAGAACTGATTGACCTGACGCGCGTGGCCGTGCCAGCAGATGGCAAAGAAAACGGAACGGCCCAACCGATCCGCACCTCGTTGCCGAAGGACCGTTGGGGAAACGACTACGTCTATGTCAGGACTTCTGAGGATGTGTTCTTCATTGTGGGCCTGGGCAAGGATGGCATCGAAGGCGGCATCAAGGACAACAAGGACGCTATCTTTCCCAAGCCCGGCACCGACCCGGCCGCGAACGAGTTCGACGAGGGTTGGGACGGCGCCGTAATGGTGAAGCCGGAACAGGACGACAACGACATCCTCGTGGAAGTCGCCAACGAGTGGATGCTGGACATCATCGACAAGCTCAAGGCCTACAAGGCCGAGCACGGCGAGTACCCTGCCAGCCTCGACGACATCAAGGACCAGATGGTTGACAAGAAGATCCCCAACGACCCCTGGGACAAGGCCTTCGTCTACACCTTGACCAAGGACGAGAGCGGAAAGACCACCGGATTCACGCTAACCTGCTACGGCAGCGACGGCGCACAGGGCGGTGAAGGCCACGCAGCCGACATCACCCTGAACCAGGATTCTGAGGCGCAGCCCGCACCCGAGGATGAGAACCCGGCGGACAATCCACCGGAGCCGGAGCGCGAGTTCAAATAGCTCCCCCACGGCCAGGAATCTCAGCTAGCATGCGCCGCCCCGTGCGGCGCGTGCTTTTGTGAATGACACCAGCGAACAACCGAAGACCGCCATCGCGATTGTGATCGCGTGCATCGCGGCGCTGCTAAGCACCATGCTGGGCATCGGTGGCGGTGTTGTGATGGTGCCGTTGCTGACGCTGTTTGCGCGTATGCCAATCAAGCGCACGGCCGGCACCAGCCTGGCCGTGATCTTCCTCGTCATTCTCGTCGGCGTGATTGCGCAGGAAGTGAAGGCGCCGGGCGACATTCATTGGCCGGTCGCGCTGACGCTGGCAGCAGGCGCGTTCTGCGGCACATTCATCGGTCGCTGGCTGAACAAGCGCCTGCCAGAGCGTGCCTTCCGGTATGCCTTCTGCGTCGTGCTGATCATCGTTGGTGCGCGACTGCTGGGTGTGTTTCCAAAGACTGAGCCGTTCCTTGGTGCAGACGTTGACCTCGGCTCAGCCACGGACATCGTCTATCTGGTGAGCGTCGGATTGTTTGCGGGCATTGTGGCTGCCCTATTCGGGCTCGGCGGCGGTGTCGTGGCCGTGCCTGCTCTTGCCCTTGCCTTCGGCTACTTTCAGATCCACTTCACCGCGGCGCGTGCCACGAGTCTCGGAATGATCCTGCCGACCAGCCTGATCGGGGCGATCCTGCACTGGAAGGCCGGGAACGTCGACATGAAGCTTGTTGCGCGAATGGCGCCCTTCGCGGTCGTGTTTGCGGCGCTTGGAGTGCTGACTGCCTATGCGGTTCCGGCCGACACGTTAAAGGTGATTTTTGGCGTGCTGCTGGTGCTCGCGTCTGTGCGACTGGCAGTGACGAAACGAACCAAAAAAAGTTGATGCAAGGGTTCGCAAAAGAATCTATATCTTCGCCTCGCAAGAATTCGGACCGGCTAAAGGAAGTACTTGCTGTTATGGGGGGGCAGGTATTTTCTCGGTCCAACTAACGGGCGCCGCTTACGCGGCGCCCGTTTGGTTTTAACCCTTCTATTCCGGTCTAGCCCTTCACTTTCGGGTGCAGTCCCGACTCGGATGACAGCGTCGGCATGGCAAGCGTAACGGCCGCCATGGCGACCGCATCCTGGACAGTGCTGCCGCGCGGCATCACGTTGGCCGGCTTGCGCAGGCCAAGCAGCAGCGGCCCGATCGCGCTCGCCCCGGCCATCACCCGCACCAGGCGGAAGGCAGCGTTTGCCGCATCGAGGTTCGGGAACACCAGGATGTTCGCGGGCTCCGGCCAGTCTTCGTCCGTGAGCACGTTGCGGTACTCTTCCGGCGCGAGAGCAATGTCAGCCTGTACTTCACCGACGGCGGCAATGCCGACGTTGGCCTGCTTGAACAGCTCAGTCGCGAGGCGAACCTTGTCAGCCTCCGGCTGGTTGCTGGCACCAAGGTTGTTGAAGCTCACGAAGCCCACGCGCGGCACGATGCCCAGTGCGTTCGCGGCCTCGGCACACAGGCGGCCTGCATCGGCCAGCTCTGGCGCTGTCGGGTTGACCACCAGTGTCGTGTCGGCAAAGAACACCACGCGGCCCTTCAGCACCATGATGTGCATGCCGATCACGCGCTTGGTGCTGCCGCGCTTGCTGACGTACTTGAGGACGTTCGGGATCGTCTCACGGTACACACGGTCCGCCGCCGAGAGCATGCCGTCGACCATGCCGAGATCGGTCATCATCGCCGCCAACGCATAGCTGTCCATGCTCGTGTCGGCTCCGAACAGCCCGGCGCGGCCCTTCCAGCGTACCGCGAGCAATGGGTCAGTCGGCGGCTGCTTCGGGTCGACCACCTCATACTGGTCCTCGCCGAAACCCTTCATGCCCTTCCGGATGTTCTCACTGTTGCCGACCAGTACGGGTATCGCCACGCCGTCGCGGATGATCTCGCGCGCCACAGCCTGTACGCGGGCGTCAGAGCCATCCGGCAGCGCCAGGCGCTTGCGAAGTTCCTTGGCCGTGGTGATGGCTACGGACATGACGGCACGGCCGGGCTCTGTGCGGCGGCGCAGGCGCTCGCGATATTCGTCGATGTCGAGCTCGATACGCGCGACGCCGGTCTTGATCGCGGCCTCGGCCACGGCCGGCGCGACGTAATACAGCACACGGTGGTCAAACGGTTTCGGGATCAGGTACTCGCGGCCGAAACGGAACTTCTTGCCGCCATAGGCACGGCTGACGCTGTCCGGCACTTCGTCTTTTGCCAGCTGCGCCAGAGCGAGCGAGGCCGCCATCTTCATCTCTTCATTGATCGCCGTCGCCCGTGTGTCGAGCGCGCCGCGGAAAATGAAGGGAAAGCCCAGCACGTTGTTGACCTGGTTCGGGTAGTCGCTGCGGCCGGTCGCCATCAGCACGTCGTCGCGCGTGGCATGGGCGAGCTCCGGCTGGATTTCCGGGTCGGGATTCGCGAGCGCGAACACGACCGGGTTGGCCGCCATCTTCTTCAGCGCCTCGGGCTTGAGCGCGCCCTTTACACTCAGGCCGTAAAACACGTCCGCGCCGTCCAGCGCGTCTTCAAGCGTGCGGGCATTGGTCTTGCGGGCGAACGCGCGCTTGGTTTCGTTGAGATCCGTACGCTCGTCGTGGATCACGCCCTTGCTGTCGCACATCAGGATGTGCTCGGCCTTTACGCCGAGCTGCATGGCAAAGTTCGTGCAGGACATGCCGCTGGCGCCGGCGCCGCTGATGACGATGCGGATATCCTTCGGGTCCTTGCCCACCAGCTCAAGCGCGTTGATCAACGCAGCGCCGGTGATGATGGCCGTGCCGTGCTGATCGTCGTGGAAGACCGGAATGTTCATGGCCTTCTTGAGGCGGCGCTCAATCTCGAAGCACTCGGGCGCCTTGATGTCTTCGAGGTTGATACCGCCGAAGGTCGGCTCAAGCTGCTCGACCGTGGCGATGAACGTCTCGATGTCCTCGGTCTTGACCTCGATGTCGAACACGTCGATGTCGGCGAACTTCTTGAACAGGACGCCCTTGCCCTCCATCACCGGCTTGCTTGCCAGCGCGCCGAGGTTGCCGATACCGAGGATGGCTGTGCCGTTGCTGATCACGGCGACCAGATTGCCCTTGTTGGTGTACTTATAGGCATCGTTCGGCTGGCGCGCGATTTCGCGGCAAGGCTCGGCGACGCCCGGTGAGTACGCGAGACTCAAGTCGCGCTGCGTAAGGGTGGGCTTGGTTGGTACTACCTCGATCTTTCCCGGCCGCCCCATGGCGTGGTACTCGAGCGAGGCCTGATAGACGTCAAAATCCGGCATGGTGGTTTCCTCAATTGGCACGCGGAGCCTACACACGTCAGGCTCGATGTGTAGGGCGCTGAATGCGAATGCCGGTGTGAGCATTGCCGCAGCGGCAATCATGGGGAAATACCGAGCTGACGCTGACCGACCCGTTCCGGAACACGCTCAGGCTCAGCCAGATCGGCACCCACCGGGGCCAAAGCACACCGAACATGGACGGCTAGCCGGACCCACCAGCTGACTCCCGGACTGCGTCCGGGGCACCATTCGCGCGGCGCCCCCGGTGCGCCGCACCCGGCAGATGTGCTCATTTAGGACAAAGGCCCCCGCCTGATGGCGGGGGCCCTGTCTGGCTGCTGATCGCTTACTGGTCGTACGGCAGCGCTACGGGCGGCTCGTAGAACTCGCCTTCCTTGGCCGGCTTGCTCGGCGTTTCCGTCGGGCTTGGCTTCTCGGCTGTTGGGGTCTTGCCGCCGTTCTTGATCTGGTCAAGCAGCACCTCAATGGCCTTGTCCATCTGCGGGTCACGGCCGGCGAGCTTGTCGGCCGGCGTGATTTCCACGGCGATGTCCGGCTTGCAGCCGTTGTGCTCCTGGTTCGTGCCGTCGATGTTGAAGAAGCCGCTTCCCGGGAGGCGCCAGTTGGTGCCATCGCTGAGGTGAATATCGCGAGTACCGATCACCGCGCCGGCCGTCTGGACACCTATGACGGTGCCGAGCCCCAGCGTCTTGATCGCGTGCGGGAACACCTCGGCGTCGCTGTAGCTGCGTTCATTGATCAGCACAACGATCGGGCGGTTCCACGACACCTGAGGTTGGCCGACACGCTGGCCGGTGCGGAACTGCATGTACGCGTACGGCTTGCGCGACAGGATGTCCACCAGCTGCTGGTGGATGTTGCCGCCGCCGTTGTCGCGCACGTCAATGATCAGGCCGCGGGCCATCTGCACCTGCGGACTGGCCAGCTCGTTTTCGAACTGGTTCAGGTTCTGTGGCATCATCGAGGCGATGTGCACGTACGCCACCCGCCCACGGCTTTCCTGTGCCGCCTTCTGCTTGTTGCCCATCACGAACTGTTGGTAGAGGCGCTGGCGACGCTGCATCCAGCTCTCCGGCGTGATCAGTACTTCGCGGAAGTTCTCGCCGCGCGGGTTGTCAGCGACGAACAGGCTGACCTGCTGGCCGGTCTTGCCTTCCAGCCTCTGCCAGAAGTTGTCCGAAATCGACAGCGGCTGGCGGTCGACGCGGAAGACATAGTCACCCTCACGAATCCAGACCGTATCGGCCGGACCGCCCTTTTCGATCGAAGCAACACGGAAGCGTGCGCGGTTGCCGGGCATGGCTTCCGGAACCAATTCCATGCCCAGGTAGCCTGTGTCGTACGGCTCAGCCTTGACGGTACGGCCTGAGGCGCCGCTGTGACTCGCGTTGATTTCACCCACCATACGATTGAGGTAGTACAGGAACTCTTCGCGGCAACCGCAGGCCTCAACCAGCGCGCGGTACTTGACACCGAGTGCGGTCCAGTCCTTGCCGTGGAAGTTCGGGTCATAGAAGGACATCGCGTAGGCCGTGTGCGCCTCATCGAACGCCTTCAACATCTCTTCCTTTTCACTGACTTTGCGCACGGCCGTGAAAGGCACCGACCGACCGCTATTGATGCCTGTGGGCGCTGGCACGTACTGCAACTGCGCGTTGGCATCCACGTAGAGGATTTCCTTGCCGTCCGGCGTGTAGCTGGCATAGGCGCCCTGACCGACCAGGACTTCGCCGCTGCCGGCAATGTCAGTCACCACGACATCCTGGCGGAAGAACGATGCGCCGCGCGTGATGCGGTCAAACGCAAGGAAACGGCCGTCCGGGCTGAAGCTTGGAACCTCTTCGATCGCCGGTGTGCCGTAGATGCGACGCTGGTTGTTGCCATCCACGTCCATGACGTAGATGTCGGCGTTGCCGCTGCGGTCGCTGTCAAAGGCGATCATGCGGCCGTCCGGCGAGAACACCGGGTCGTCGTCGCCGGATTGCGCTGTCGTAAGCTGAACCGCGGGCGAGCCATCGAGCTTCTTGATCCAGATATCTTTGTTGCCGCTGCGGGTGCTGCAGAACACCAGGCTCTGACCATCCGGGGCCCAGTTCTGAAAGAAGTCGTCGGCCACGTTGGTCGTAAACTGGCGGAGGTCGCTGCCGTTGGTGCTGATCAGCCAGATATCGCTGTTGCCGCTGCGGTTGCTGTAGAAGCTGATGGTTCGGCTGTCCGGGCTAAGACGCGGGTTGTCATTGATGAAGGCGTCGTTGGTGACGGCGCGGGCGGTGCCGCCGTTGGCGTCCATGATCCAGATATCGCCGCCGAGCGCAAACACGACAGTCTTGCCGTCTGCGCTGAGCGCCGCGCGCTCGATGCCCTCAGTGAATGTGCGCTCGACAATTTTGTCGCCGTTCGAGTCTTCACGGATGTCGACCTTGAGCAGCTTGGGCTTGGCGCTTGCACTCTCGAGGTCCAGCGTCCACATGTAGAACTTCCAGACGAAGGCAATCGTCTTTTCGTCGCTCGAGAAGCAGACATTGCTGAGCCCGTCGTCGCCAAGGCTGGTGAGTTGCTTGCAGGTGTCGGCGTCCTTGTCGCACATGAACAACTCAAAGCTGCCGTTGATTTCGCGTGTGAAATACAGGCGACTTCCATCCTTGCTGATCATGGGCTCACGCGAATTGCCCTCGTAGCCCAGCAACTCAACGGGCGCCTTGCCCGGCTCCTGCCGATAGAGGCGGTCATTGGCTGCGCCCTGGTATTCCTGAACCTTCTGGTCTGATGCACCCGCGACGAAGTACAGCGTACCGCCGTCGTCCGGGGTGGTGGCGCTGTTGCCGCCCGTAAAGGTCAGGCGCGTCGGTGTGCCGCCGCTCAGCGGAATCGAGTAGACGTCGTCGGTCTGCCCGCGGTCCCAGCCCATGTTGCGGCGGGACGTGAACAGCACGTTCTTGCCGTCGGCCGTGAAGCCGGTCGCCACGTCACCCGCATTGTGGAAGGTCAGGCGGCGGGGCTGTCCGCCGTCGATCGGCATGACCCACAGGTCGTAGCTGCCGCTGCGATCGGACACGAAGACGATCTCCTTGCCATTCGGCGTGATCAGCGGCTTGCTGTCATAGGAATCGTTCAGCGTCAGACGCGTGGAACGCCCACCGGCGGCCGGCATGGACCAAAGGTCGCCGTACAGTGTGTAAACGATCGTCTTTCCGTCGGGCGAAAGTGACGGGAAGCGCGCGCCGGGATTGCCCATCTTCGGGTCAAGCACGGGCTTGTTGTTACGTGCCGGCGCCGTGGGGCGCTGGGCGAATGCAACGCCGCCAACCGTCGCGATCAGGGCGATAAGAAACACTGTCCTCATTGGTGGACTCCTGGTTTCAGACAAATCAGCACGCCCTGAGGGCGCGCTGACAATTTCGCGGTATAGCTCCAGCTTAACTACGGACTGGCCCGCCCGACTACCACCAGAATTGCATCATTCCTGTGCCACCCGGAGTCCGTGGAAGATCAAATCAGACTCACTTGTGCGGAATTCTGGTGGTCCTAAAATGCGTTCGGTCTCAATAGCAGGGGCTCTAGAACGCTCCCAGCAGAATCGAACGTCCTCATGCTGATCGCGGAAGGCCCCCATCGAATCTGTGAATCGGTCAAGTCCGCCGTGGCCGACTTGACTCCCATTGTATGCACGCACAGCGCGGATGCCTCCCGGGAGGCCTGGTCGAGCCGCGACGAAGCATTCCCGGTCGCACTGGTCGACCTGAACCATGGCGACGGGCGTGGCTTGGAAATTGCCGCCGAGTTGCTGGCTTTCTCTCCGTCCACACGCGTGTTGATCTGTGGCGAGAACCCTACGGCTGACCAGCTTCTTGCGGCGTTGAACGGCGGTATTGCCGGCTTTCTGCACCTGCCGCTGGACCTGGCCTTGCTGCGTGAAAAGTTGCAGGCCGCACTGCGCAACGACAAATCCCCAGGTGGATTACAGGCTTCTCTCCGGGAACAGACCAAGGTGCTGCGTCGCACCCGCAGGGCCGGTTTGCTGGCACTCGCCAAGCTGGCTGAACACCGTGACACCGAAACAGGCCTGCACGTTGAGCGTGTCTCGGCTTTTTCGGCTGAACTTGCCAGAGAATTGAGCCGGTCCCCGGCCTTCGGGCAGTCCATTGACGCGGACTTCATCGACGCAATCAGAGTGGCCGCTGCGCTGCACGACATTGGCAAAGTGGCCATCCCCGACGAGATATTGCGCAAGCCGGGACGCCTGACCGCAGAGGAGTTTGAAACCGTCAAGAGCCACTCGATGATCGGTTGGCAGGTGATTCAGTCGGCGCGCGCTGAGGACTCCGGCCACGACCCGGTGCTGGACATGGCGGCCGTCGTGTGCAGGAACCATCACGAGCGTTGGGACGGCTCGGGCTACCCTGACGGGCTGAAGGGTGACGCCACTCCGCTGGCGGCGAGAATCGTCGCGGTGATCGATGCCTTTGACGCCATGCGAAGCACCCGCGTCTATAACTCCGAACGCTCTACGCAGGACACCGGCGCCGAGATTCTGCGCTGCCGCGGCAAACACTTTGACCCGGCGATCGTCGATGTCTTCCTGCCCAACATTGAGGGCTTCGAAGAAATGGGGCGCATGCTGGAGCGCAAGTCCGCTCGTTGGAAGTAACCGGTTACAAACACCTGGTAGCTTCGTAAGCGCGCGCAACGCGCGTCTTTCATACGTTCTAGCGTGTGCTAGACTCTGCGGCCCCAATTGGCTGTAGCACGGAGCAAGCAATGGCGGAAATCGCACGCGTCGGCGTGGTCGGCGCGGGACAAATGGGCAACGGCATCGCACAAGTGTTCGCCACCAAGGGCGTGCATGTTGTCATGCTTGATGTAAACGAATCGGCCCTTCAGAAGGGCATGGCAACTATCCAGAAGTCGCTGTCCAAGCTCGTTGAAAAGGGCAAGCTTGAGGCGCCCATGATGGGCGTCGCCATGTCCAACCTTCAGACCTCCAGCGACTACGGGCTGCTCAAGGACCGCGACCTCGTCATTGAAGCAGCCACGGAAAACCTCGAGCTCAAGCGCAAGATCTTCAGCCAGATTGATGAGGTCGCAGGCAACAGCGCGATCCTGGCCAGCAACACCAGCAGTATCAGCATCACCAGCCTGGCGGCCGGAACGACGCGGCCCAACAAGTTCATCGGCATGCACTTCATGAACCCGGTACCGCTGATGCAGCTTGTGGAGATCATCCGCGGGCTCGACACCGATGACGAGACATTCAAGACCATCATGGAGATGGCGACGAAGCTCGGCAAAACGCCGATCGCCTGCAACGATTTCCCGGGTTTCGTCAGCAACCGCATTCTGTTGCCGATGATCAATGAGGCTGTCTACGCCCTGATGGAAGGCGTGGCAGACGCCCAGAGCATCGACCAGATCATGAAACTGGGCATGAACCACCCGATGGGCCCGCTGAGCCTCGCGGACCTGATCGGCCTGGATACCTGCCTCGCCATCATGCAGGTGCTTCACCGCGACCTGGGCGACAGCAAGTACCGCCCATGCCCGCTGCTCAAGAAGTATGTGGACGCAGGCCACCTCGGCCGAAAGACCGGCCGTGGTTTCTATAAATATGACTGATACGCACGGAGCCTGAGCGATGAACCAGCCCCCGAATTCAGGAATGAACACGCCGCCCGGCTATGGCCAGACGCCGCCCGGGTACGGCCCGCCACCACAGTCCGGCCCGGTGCCGAATTCCGGCAGCTACCAGCCGCCGCCTCAGGGACGTACCGGCTTCACGCGCCAGATTTTCAACCCGGCGATGTACCGCCAGCCGGGCAGCGGAAGCTGGGCCGCGGCATCGTTGATTCTGGCGATCATCGGCTGGGTAACACTCGGCTGCCTGGGCTGGCTGACGTGGCCGCTCGGGTTGCTGTTTGGCCTGATCGGTCTGGTCGGAACCAAGCGCGCCAAGGGAATGTCGTTCGCCGGCGTAATCCTGTCCGGCGCGGGCATCGCCTGCTTCATCGCGTTCTTCGCGCTTGGCTTCTACGTCCAATTCCAGGGCGACACGATGGCGGAGCAAGGCGGCAAGCCCGTCGTCGCGGCGATTGAAGATTTCAAAAAAGACCACAAGCGCGTCCCGAACACCCTCGATGAGCTGATTACGGAAGGCTACCTGCCTGCAACGTGGACGCAGGGCTTTGAAGGCATCGACAGCCACGTGGAAGACGTCGTCACCGGCAAGCGCTGGGACGAATTCCTCGCGTACAAGCCGGGCGAAAACGCGACCTGGGTCGGCAAGCCCGGCCAGAACAAGAAGTCACTCAACGTCGAGGGTGACTTCGGCGACTGGTCGATCAGCCTGGACGGCAATGAAGAAGGCAAGACCTACCAGACCTACGGGCTGAGCTTCATCGGCATCGACGGGATTTCCGGCACCTCGGATGACAAGGCTGTAAACCAGGCACCGGAAGAGCCATACGACCTCGCGAATCTCTGGAGTGATGACAACAACACCCGCGAACTCAGTCGCAAGCGTCGAGACCTGCAGCGAGTGGCCACACAGCTTGCCGACAAGAAGGACACGCTCGGCGGGGCTGTTCAGAAGGCCGAAGCCGACCTTGCCCAGGTCGAGGGTGAAGTTCGTGACCTGATGCGGGCCAAGGACCTTGCCTCATTCGACGAGGTCAAGAAGGACAACAAGGGGGCCGGCCTGCTGAAGCTGGCGGGCGCGACTGCCAAGCGCCTGTCGGTGGCCCAGAAGAAGCTCCAGCTGGTCACGGCCAAGATTGACGACATCAGCATCCAGGTTCGCCTGCTGGAGAACGAAGAAGAGATGTCCAAGCTGGCCGACAGCCCGAAGGAAATGGCTGAGCTGGTACTTCTGCTTGAGGAGTCCCAGAAGGTGCTTGACGACAAGGTTTCGCTCGGCGACCTCGATACCAAGGCCGACGACGTGGCTGCAGACGAGTGGTTCAAAGATCGCTTCAAGTAATCGCCACCGCCTGAATCGCAATCAACAGGGGGCTTGCGAAGGCAAGCCCCCTGCCGCAAACGGAAGCCAATGGCCCTTTCACCTACAGCTATCAAGTACATCGCGATCGGCGTAGTAATCGCCGTGGCCGTTCTGCTGATTGGCGCGATCGTCATCGATTTGCTGAAGATTGTCGCGGGCATCCTGATCGGCGGCGGCCTGATCTACCTGGGTATTCGCTTCCTGATGGGCAAGGGCCTTCCCAAGGGGCTTGAGAACGCGGCCAAGAAGGTGATCAAGGAAGGCAAGGACGACAAGAAGGAATAGCGCCGCCCCGCGCTGCACTGTTTACTGTCTGCTGCCATGATCGAGCTGCAACACGTCTGCAAGACCTTCCGCCAGTTCCGCGCCGTGTGGGACCTGAGTTTCCGTTGCGAATCCGGCGACATATTCGGCTTCGTCGGCCCCAACGGTGCCGGCAAGACCACGACCATGCGGATGATGGCCACGCTGCTCGACCCGGACTACGGCGACATCACGATCGACGGCGTCAGCGTGCTCGATGAGCCTGAAGAGATTCGCCGCATCATCGGCTACATGCCCGACTACATCGGCGTCTACGAAGGCGTCGAGATCCGCGAATACCTCGAGTTCTTTGCCGCGGCCTACCGCATTGCGCCGGACCGCCGCAAGAAGCTGGTCGACGAGATCATGGAGATCACCGACCTCACCAGCGTCGAGAAGAAGGACGTCAGCACGCTTTCCAAGGGCATGCGCCAGCGCCTGTGCCTTGCCAAGACGCTCGTGCATGACCCGAAAGTTCTAATCCTGGACGAGCCGGCGGCGGGCCTCGATCCGCGTGCGCGCATCGAGCTGCGACTGCTGCTGAAAGAGCTTCAGAAGCTGGGCAAGACCATCATCATCAGCAGCCACATCCTGACCGAGCTGTCGGACATCTGTACCAGCGTCGGAATCATCGAGCGCGGCATCATGCTGGCCGCCGGCAAGATTGAGGACATCCTCACCGACCGCTCCGGCGGCCCGGCCAAGCAGCAGAAGCTGTTCCTGAAGGTCCTGGGCTCGCCGGATTCGGCTGTGGCCGTGCTGCGCAGCCTGCCTGATATCGGCGGCTGCGAGATCGATCGCGGGTTGATCACGTTCACGTTCATGCAGCCGATCGAGAGCAACCCGGGGCTGCTGCGTGAGCTGCTGAATCGCAACGTGCCAGTCGTGACGCTCGCGCCCGCGACGCAGAACCTCGAGGACATCTTCCTCAATGTCACCAAGGGCATCATCGCCTGATTGGGCTGTCCAACGGCAGCCCTTCGCCGTTCAATGGGAAGCATGGAAAAGGGCTCGACCATCAATTCCGTTGAGTCGCGCAAGCGCAAGCCGCCGCTGGTGCCGATACTGCTTGCGATGCTGATGCTGGTAGTACTCGGCACGGCCGCGGTCTACTTCATCACACGCGAGCCGGTCGAGAACGCGGCCGAAGACTGGATTACCCACAACTCTCCGGACGGCGCGTTCAGCGTGAAGCTGCCGGACGAGCCGGAAGCCAGCCAGCGCGAGGCCGAGGACGGCGGCGACCCGATCCACATGCTTACCGTTCCGCTTCGTTCGAGGGTGTATTGGGTGGCTTGGTCGGACTACACCGAGGACCAGATTGAGCGCTTCGGCTCGGAGCTGTTGCTAGACTTCGCGGTCGACAACGGCATCCAGGCCGTGGAGGGCATCATCACCCGCCGCATCGACCTGACCTGGCAAGACCACCCCGGCTGCGAGTTCTGGGCCGATCTGCCGGGAGGCAAAGCCCACTTCCGCATCGTGCTGGTCGGCAAGCGCATGTATCGCCAGGCAATCATCCACGCGCCGGGCTTTCAGCCAAATGACGATTTGTTCTTTGGCTCGTTCGCCTTGAATCCAGCGTAGCGCGCACCCCTCGCGACTGATCCAATATCAGCAATGAGAAGAGGCGGAACCGTAAACCCTGTTCAAAGGCGCCGGCCCAAACCCATGTCGAGGGTGGGGCGAATGATCGCCGTAGTATCGGTGGGCATGCTTCTTCTTGCCGGGCTGTGGGCCTATCAAGCCGGGCATCTGGACTTTTTGGGGCTCCACTGGCGACCGTTCACCGATGCGGGTAGTGGCTATCGCGTGTACTTTCCCGGTGAGGTCACGAAGGACAACTACGGCAGGGTGGAACGCTTCCCTGGATTCAAACAAGACGTTCCACGGTCCAAGGTCGAATACCGCGGCTGTGAGTACTCGTCCAGCTGCGTTGACCTGAAAGGCATGCTGAACGGGCGGATACTCGACCGGGAGCTTCTCTACGACGTCTTGACCAAGAAGGGCAGCGACGGCGAACCCTTCAGCGAAATACTCTCGAAGCGAGAGTTCGTGTGGAATGACCACGAAGCTGTGGACCTTGAACTGCAGTTCCCCCTGAGTAAGAGCCAAGCGCGGGTCATCCTCGTCGACAGCAAGCTCTACATTATGGAAGTCGCCTACCAAGACGGCATGGAACCGGATGTTGAGCGGTTCTTTGAATCATTTGAGCTGTTGGATCCATCCTAGCGGGCAGGTCAATCGCCGACGCGCTGGCGACGTCTGCGCTGTCTTTCGGCGCCACCGTTGGAGCTGACGTCCATGATTGCGCCGATCACGATGGCGGCGATCTGCAGGATCCCGAAATGCGTGTTGTAGGCCCACACCAGCCCCAGCGTCATCCAGGGCATGAAGATCAAACCCAGCAGCGGCCACACCCAAAGCCTGAAGGCGTTGGGCTGGACGTAGGTCGTAAAGATCCACATCACCACCAGCAGCAGGCGGGGCGAGATCAGCGCAAGTAGCAGGTAGAGACATCCCATGGCGTACCGTGATTGCGTTTCAGACGGGTGTGCTTTCAGTATGCACCAATAGAACGGGGCGGCCGGGCCGCCCCATTCCAGACAATCTCAACGCACGACTACTCGCGGTTCGCAAGCGCCGGCGGAATGAAGATGCGATCGCCTTCTTCAACCTTGTTCTTCTCAAACCACTTCTCTTCCAGCTCGATGGCGTACTTGGCCGCGCCGCCGGATTCGTAGCGCTCAAGCTGATAGTCCGGCGTGCCGGGCTCGGGCGCCTTCATTACCTGGTGAATCTTGACGATGACGCCCTTGTCGTCGCAGAACGCGATCGACAGGTTCATTTTGCAGTTCTTCATCCAGTACTGCAGCTCCGGCTGCTCCTCGTCGTAGACGAACAGCATGCCGAAGTTGGGTCGCAGGCTGGTGCGGTACATCAGGCCGCGGGTCTGCTCGGCATCTGTGATTGCCAGCTCCATGCGGACGCGGGCCTTGAATTCGTTGTCCTTGCCCGGCCAGCGATCGGTGACCACGTCCTTCGACTTGGCCTTGTAGAACACCAGCGGCTGGGTCAGCGGCTTCAGGTCACGCAGCACGTACGGGAAGTTCAACTCGCCACTGGCCTCGAAACCGCTCGGCACGGCAATCACGAAGCGCGAGCTGGCTGCAGCACCCAATTCGCCGCCCTGGGTCGTGATCTTCTGCGAGATCGAATACTTGCCGCCGTCAGCCTTCACATACCAGAGGTTGATGCCGGCCGGTGCGTCGATCTTGACGAAACTGGGGTCATCCCACGCGAGCACGATGGCCTTGTTCTTCTCAAGTGTCTTGGCCTTCAGCAATGCCGCCTTGCGTTCGTCATCTGTGCGGGCCAGCGAAGCCTCAAGGCGCGTCTCTCCGAACTTGATCTCCATCTCGTCGTAGGTGACGTCTTCGGCGGACATGATATCCAGCGCGGTGACCGCAACTGGCGATCGGCGGTCAATGTCGTTCTTGGTGAAGTAGTCGGAGCCCTTCCAGATCGCGAGGTAGGTGGACTTGGTCGGGCTGTAGTAAACGGGCTCATCAATGTCGCTGCCGCCATTGGCCTCGATGCCCTCGTAGATCGCGGAAATGACCGTGGCACGGAAACGGCCGGTGCTTTCCAGGTAGCACGCGCACCACTTGCCCTTGGCTTCCTTCAGCCAGAACTCGTGGTACTGGCTGTTCAGCGGAATGATCACGCCCTGGCCTTCCTTCAGGTCGTCGCGGTCTTTCACGAACTGGGCAACTTCGTCCGGCTTCTCGAGCACTCGCAGCTCAACCGAGGGCGAGTCCTTGGGCTCTTCTTCGGGGCGCTCATTCCGCAGGAAGAACAGCTTGGCAAACGTGCCGCCGGCTTCCTTCGACTTGTCGATCAGGTTGGGCTCGGTCTTCACCTCGGCCCCTTTGCTCATTCCCAGGTCCTTTGCGACGCCCTTGCGAACCTGTAGCACAACGCGTGCGTCTTTGGCCGCGTATTCATGCGGGAAGGTTCCCTGCGAGAACGCGGGCACGCCTTCCACAGAAATGACCTTGGCCGAGGCATCAATGAAAATCAGGTCGATCGCTGCCGGCAGGTTGAAGAAGTTGATTTTGACAGGCTGCTTCTGCTCCGGGTACAGGTATGCGATGGCCTGGCCTTCCTTGATGGCGATGCCGTTGATGGCGCGCCGACGATGCAACTCAGTAGTTGCGAGGTAGGCGTCGAATTCCTTGCCGTTGATGCTCAGTTTTTCCGTGGTCTCCAGGAACGGCCACTTTACGGGCTCAACGGCTTCCGTGTCGTCGCCGCATGAGGCAAGCATGAAGGTCAATGCAACCAGGGCCGTGCAGGTAATCAGCGTCCGAAACTGCCGCATCACTTCTTCTCCACCACCACGTCCAATACCGCCACGCCCCGGTATTCCGGGGCGTAAATGAGCCGGGCAGCATATGGCGAGGGGGTCCAGGGGGCAAGTAGGGGCGGGCGTGCCCATCCCCTACTTGGCCACGATATTGACGATTCGGCCCGGAACCGCGATCAGCTTGGTGATCTTCTTGCCCTCGACGAACTTCTGTACGTTCTCGTTGGTCAGGGCCAGCTGCTCCATCTCTTCTTTCGTGGCCTTGCTGGGCAGCATGATCGTGCCGCGCAGCTTGCCATTCACTTGCACCGGGATCTCGACTTCATCCAGCTGCATGGCTGCCGGGTCGGCCTTCGGCCAGGGGCGTGCAAACACGCTGTCCTTGTGTCCCAGTGCCTGGTTCAGCTCTTCGGCCGTGTGGGGCACGAACGGTGACAGCGTCAGCACCATGGCCTCGAAGGCCTCACGCAGCGCGAAACGTGATGGCTCATCCGGCGCTTTGTTCTCGCGGACGAAGCTGTTGATGTCGTTCAGCAGCCCCATGCCCTGCGCGATCGCCGTGTTGAACGCATATCGGCCCTCGAATTCGCGGGTCACCTTGTCGATCAGCGAATGGGCGGCCGCACGCAGGGCCTTGGCGGCCGGCGGGTATTCCGTGCCCGCAGGGGCCTCGCCGATGTCCTCGACCAGAGGCGCGCACTGCAGCGTGGTGTCGTACCAGCGGCGCAGGAAGCCGTATGGGCCCTTCATGCCGTTGGGGTCCCAGGCGCTGTCGGCGTCGCCGGGGCCCAGGAACAGGATGGCCAGGCGGGTTGCGTCCGCGCCGTACTGCTCCATCAGCGCCGTCGGGTCGGCACCGTTTTTCTTGGACTTGGACATCTTCTCGATACGGCGGGTGATGTCCTTGTCGGTCGCCTTGCCCTCTTTCTTCAGCTTGGCGAATTCGTCGACGCTGACGTAGCGGTTCATGTGCTCGTTCACGACCTTGATGCTCTCGCCCTGGATCAGGCCGTGGGCGTACAGGCGCTTGAACGGCTCATCGAAGTCGATCAGACCGATGTCGTGCAGGAACTTAGTGTAGAAGCGAGCATAAATCAGGTGCAGGATCGCGTGTTCGCGCCCGCCAATGTACAGGTCCACAGGCGCCCAGTGTGCGCACTTGGCGCGGTCGAAAATCTTGTCATCGTTGTTCGGGTCCGTATAGCGCAGGTAGTACCACGAGCTGTCCACGAAGGTGTCCATCGTGTCCATGTCGCGCCGGGCGTCTTCGCCACCGCACTTGGGGCACTTCACGTGCTGAAAGGCCGGGTGCAGCGTCAGTGGTGACTGGCCGGTGGGCAGGAAGTCAACGTCATCGGGCAGCTTGACCGGCAGCTCGTTTTCGGGCACCGGCACGATGCCGCACTTCGGGCAATGAATCACCGGGATCGGGCAGCCCCAATAACGCTGGCGCGAGATGCCCCAGTCGCGCAGCTTGTAGTTCACTTTTGGCCCGCCCTTGTCCTGCGCCAGCAGGTCGAGGCCGATCTTCTCGATCGCTTCTTTCGTGGTCAGGCCGGTGTAGTCGCCGCTGTTCACCAGGCGGCCGTGCTCAGTGTACGCGGACTCCTTGACGTCAACCTCGTCGTCGTTGACAGCCTCGATCACCTGCTTGATCGGCAGCCTGTATTCGCCGGCAAATTCGTGGTCGCGCTCGTCGTGGCCCGGCACGGCCATCACGGCGCCGGTGCCATACATCAGCACGTAGTTGGCGACGAAGATCGGGACCTCTTCACCGCTCAGCGGGTTCACGGCCTTGAAGCCGGTGTTGAAGCCCTCTTTCTCGGCTTCGCCTACGCGGTCCTGCTCGGACATCGCCAGCGTATCCTTGACGAACTCGCGCAGTTGCTTGGCCTTTTTCTCGTCCAGCTGTGCGGTGATCTTCTCGACCAGCGGATGCTCCGGTGCCAGCGCCACGAACGTCACGCCGAACACGGTGTCGGCGCGCGTCGTGAAGACCGTCATGGTCTCTTCGGTCTGGAGCTTGGCCGTGAAGTCGATGTTCACGCCCTGGCTTCGGCCGATCCAGTTGCGCTGCTGGTTGCTGACCTTCTCGGGCCACTTGTCGCCCAGCTTGTCCAGGCCTTCCAACAGCCTGTCGGCGTAGTCAGTGATGCGCAGGAACCACGCGTCGATCTCTTTCAGGATGACCCGAGATTCGCAGCGGAAGCAGGCCTGGAACTCGTCGCCGTCCTTGACGATCGTCTCGACCTGCTCATTGGCCAGCACCGTGTTGCAGTGCGTGCACCAGTTGACGCGCGCCTTTTTGCGGTAGGCAACGCCCTTTTCCAGCATCTGCAGGAAGATCCACTGCGTCCATTTGTAGTAGTCCGGCCGGCAGGTGAAGACTTCGCGGTCCCAGTCAAAGCTGTAGCCAAAGGCGTGCTTCTGCTTGCGCATCGCCTCGATGTTGTCGTACGTGAACTTTGACGGGTGAATCTTGTTCTCGATCGCCGCGTTTTCGGCGGGCAGACCGAAGGCATCCCAGCCGGTCGGGTCCAGCACGTTCTTGCCGTTCATGCGCAGGTAGCGCGCCATGGCGTCAGTCAGCGTGTACGGCAGGGCGTGACCAAAGTGCAGCTTGCCCGACGGGTAGGGAAACATGGACAGGATGTAGAAGTCACGGTCGGACTTGGGTTCCGTGCTGCTGCTCGCCGGCTGCCGGGTTGCATCCCACAGCGCCTGCCACTTCTTCTCGTAATCCGGAAACTTGCGTTCTTCGTCCATGATCAGCCCCGTTTCGCCGCGTAACGATAGCGGCCATCCCTTCCTGCTCAACTACCCAAATGAAAACCGCCCCGCCTTTTGGGCGGGGCGTCCTGGCGTCGCTGCCTAGGCCGTGGCCTGGGTCTGCTTCTTTGCCGGAACCGCCTCCACCCGCCGAACATCGAGTCGTGCACCGTTGAACTTGAGCAACAGGCCGACATCGAGCTCAAGGCTCTTTAGCAGGGTGCGTGACTTGCCGTAGTCGTCGGGCGTAATTTCTTCGTTGTCGACCAGCAGGCACAGGATGGCGTCATTGACACAAAAGTCGGCGCCCAGCTCACCCAACGACTGCCCGCGGTAAGTGATCTTGACCGGTTTGTCGACTTCGACGGCGACGCCAACCTCACGCAACTCAATCTCCATCGCCTCGCGGTAGAAATTGTGAGGCAACCCGGCACCAAGTTCCGCATGCACGGCCTTGGCGGCGTTGATGACCTGTTGCGTCAATTCCTTGTGCAGCATGGCGGGCTCGCGTTGTAAAGCTTCCATCAATGTACAGGGCTGCCGGGCCCCATTCCATAGCCTGAACGTGAAGCAGTTGCGCCGGGTGTAACCTCGTTGTTGCACGGCAGTAACGTACTCCTTGCTCAAAGCCCCTAAATCGGGGCTTCACAGCGATGGCACGCTCATTGCAATCAGCTGTGCGAGGAGGAGGACAATCATGCGATACCTAGCCTGCGCGGCGCTGCTGGCGCTGTTTACCGTTTTTGGATGCGATCAAAGTACTGGGTCATCGGGGTCATCGACAAGCTCCGGCACGCCCACTGCACTAACCATCACGACGACAGCCATACCAGGCTTCACGGTGCCCGGCGCGGCCGGATCATCCATGCCGTCCTACAGCGCTACCATAAGCGCCACTGGCGGAACTGGAAGCTACAGCTGGAGCATCGTGACCGGCACCCTGCCAGCAGGGTTGACTCTGGCCCCCTCTGGCACGCCCGACACCACTATCGCCGGTACCATGACCTCACCCACAACGACCACCTTCACCGTTCAGGTGAGAGACTCGAGCTCAGCCACGGCAACTATGGCCTACACTCTGGTTGTGACCTATGCGCCTGCCCCGCCGCCTGTTGCACCGCCGACACCGTTCTTCTTCGGCCAGAGCATCACGGGCCGCACACTGTTCATCTGCGACGTATCCGGCGCGACGGCCGGGCCGCCAATGACAAACCTGCAGAACGAACTCTCAGCTGCGCTCACTGGCATGAGCGCAAACGATGAGTTCGACATCATCGTGTTCAATTCGGCGATTTCCGGCTACATCAGCCGGATGTGGGGGGCGGTTCTTCCGGCCACGAGCGGCAATGTGGCGTCGGCGAACGCATGGATCAGCGGTCTGAGTTCCACAGCTGCAGGCAGCCCGGACAATGCCTGCTATGCCGCGCTACAGGACTCATTCACGACATACACAAGCATCGACAAGGCGTTTCTGTTTACATGGACCACGCCCGTCGATGCAGCCGGCATCCTGGCCGACTACCCGAACTGGAGCGCAAGCGACCCTGGTCGCTACCTCACTGTGATCGCCAAGAACACCACCGGAAGCACCTTTGGCCAACAACTGGCCGCACTCGCCGGTGGAAGCTTTGTTCCCTAAGCCGCGCGGTTGCGCTGGCTGTTGCGGTCGCTGGCTCGGCGTCTTGGCAGGTATTCGACGCGGCGGATGCTGCCGCCGAGGGCGGTAAGCTTGTCCTCGAAGCGGTCGTAGCCCCGGTCGACGTGCTGGATGCGCAGGACTTCTGTGGCGCCTTCTGCCACCAGGCCCATCAGGATCAAGCCGGCGCCCGCGCGCAGGTCAGTAGCGGCCACGGGCGCGCCGGAGAGCTTCTCAACGCCCGTGACGATGCAGGTGTTGAACTGTTTGCGGATGTCTGCGCCAAGCCGGCGGTACTCCGGCACGTGCATGAAGCGTTCCGGATAGATCTTTTCCTCCACCAGCGAATAGCCTTCGCTGGTGCACAACAGCGCCATCAGCGGTGACTGTAAGTCCGTGGGAAAGCCGGGGTACGGCAGAGTGGTCAGGTCGGCCGAGCGCGCGCGCTTTGGACAGTTGATGCGCACGGTCGTGGCATCCACGCGCTCAAACGGCACCCGCATCTCGGTGAACTTGTCGAACAGGGCCAGCATCACGTCCGGGTCGCAGTGCTCAAGCGTCACATCACCGCGCGTAATCGCGGAGGCAATCATCAGTGTGCCTGCCTCAATACGATCGGGAATCACCGCGATGTCGGCCGGGTGCAGCTCATCCACGCCCTGGACCACCAGCCGTGAAGTTCCCCCACCGTGCACGCGTGCGCCCATTGAGTTGAGCATTGCCACAAGGTTGGCGATTTCCGGCTCACATGCAGCCTGGTCAATGACCGTCACGCCGCTGCCCATCACGGCCGCGCACAGTACGTTGGCGGTGCCGGTGACGCTGGGGCCCATCGGGCCGCCGAGGTAGACGCGCCCGCCGGTCGGGCGGCCCTTGGCGATTACGTCGCCGCGCTGAAAAGTAACTTCGCAGCCGATCGCCTGGATGCCCTTGATGTGAAGGTCCACGGGGCGCTCGCCGAGCGTGCAGCCGCCGGGCTGGCTGACATGCGCCTCGCCGCGCCGGGCCAGCAACGGGCCCATCACGCAGAAGCTGGCACGCATTTCGGAGACGAGTTCATAGGGCGCGTGGATCGGGGTTTCGTCAACGACGTCAATCACCACCACGCCAGGCTCGGCAAACAGGGTCACTTCGCAGCCGAGCGTCTCAAGAATTTCGGCCATCAGGTGAACGTCCGTCAAGTCCGGCACATTGCGCAGAACTGTCGGCCCCTTGGCCAGCAGCGCAGCGGCCATCATCGGCAGCGCGGCGTTCTTACTGCCGGAAACCGTCACCGCGCCCTGCAGGCGCGCTCCACCTTCAACCACGAACTTGTGCGGCATGTCGTCCCCGATGTAGGCCACGCCGGGTCACCCCGGCCAATGTCCTATCGGCAATCGCGGGCCTATCCATGAACACGAATCGGGTCAGGCCTGTGAGGGCTCTTCGTCAGTGAATTTGACCGTGGCTTTCAGCGCACCACGCTCAAAGCGGGCGTACTGGCAGGCCAGTTGCAGCTGGTTCTCAACCATGCCTTCCCGGCCGTGACGTGACCGGGCTTCTAACTCAATCACCCAACCGCCGGGCACCTTGCGCCATGAGTACTCGGCCAGCCTCTCGGCAAACATGGCGCGGCTGATGGAATCGACGCTGTCGTCGAACTCGAGCGTGACCAGCGCAAAGAAATCCATGGGTAGTCTCCGGGCCACCAGAATCCTGTCTCGTCCGGCCGGATCTTTCTCTGTGTGGGGCTGCGCCAGTCCGGCCCGCGCGGCTGCGTCTCGCAACTCGCTGCCTTGCTCCATGCCGTGCTCGAAATAGCAACTAGCCCCGGCCTTTAGGCGCACCGCGACTTCACCGATCTGTCGCTCGATAATCTCGACGCCTCCCACGCCGCCGACCAGCGCCTCCTGCGGCTCGTGGTCGCGCACCTCTGGTTGGAGCGTCGGGTAGTCCTGAGGTGTGACGTAGGGTGGATTGCTAACGATCAGGTCGAACAGCGGCGCAGGCGAGACAGCTGACAGGCCGTCCATACGGACGCAGAACACACGGTCGGCTACACCCAGTGTCACCGCGTTGCGCCGGGTCACGACCAGCGGGATCGGTTGAAGGTCCGTTGCCAGCACGCGCAGGCGAGGAAACTCTAGCGCCAAAGTAACCGCCAGCGCGCCGGAGCCGCAGCCGATGTCGGCCGCCCAGCCGTGTGTGTCCGCGGGGAGCTGACTTTGCGCCAGCTCGATGATCTGTTCGGTCTCGGGACGCGGGATCAGCACGCCCGGCTGAACCTGAAACTTACGGCCGAAGAACTCGCGCTCGCCCAGAATGTAATCAATCGGCTCGCGCGACAGGCGGCGGTCGCAGAGCGTCTCGATCGCGGCTTCGTGCACCAAGTCCAGAGACTCGTCCAGCCGTGCTTTCACACCGCCCCGGCTGACACCCAGCACATGTGCCACCAGCAGCTCAACGTTCAGGCGCGCATCTTCAATGCCCGCGTCCCTGAAACGCTGCCGCCAGTCGTCGATGAATTGCCGAATTGTGCCCATGGGGCTCGGTTATCGGTTGTCGGTTGTCGGTTGTCAGCAGCTGCTTCACGGCGACAAGTGACAACTTGCAACTACGCCGACTTTAGCTTGCGCCAGGCGCCGGACTTCCAGCGATACAGAAGGAAGCTTCCGAGCAGCGTGATGTGGACCAGCGCGGCGATCCAGCCGCCCTTTGCGCCGAGGCCGTAGGCAGGCAGGAAATCGAACCAGCCCTGGCCCGGCTCGAAGATCAGGATGTGGCTGAGCGGCACGAATATGCACCACGCCAGAACAAGCAGCGCCGCCGTGGGAACAACCACGTCGCCTGAGCCGCGCAGACAACCGAGCGTGCCAAGGTTCAGTGCGTCAAACAGCTGATAGCCAGCCGCGATCAACAGCAGCGTCGCCGAGAGTTCCACCACGGCCTGCGCATTGGGGTCACTTGCCGTCACAAATATGGAACTGAGCGCGCCCCCGGCCGTCGCGAACAGCAGCGCCCACACGGCCATGTAGCACAGTGCCAGCTTGATGCAGGCCGTGCCGACGCGATCCGCCCAGTCCTTGTCGCCGGCGCCGATGCTCTGGCCGACCAGCGTTGCGGCCGCAAAGTTGAGGCCTGCAACCGGTAGGAACGCAAGCGATGTCAGGATCATCGCGATCTGCGTCGCCGCCCCCGGAACAGCGCCAAGCTTGCCTACCATCAGCTGAAAGGCCGCGAAGGCCCCCACGTCGAACATGGCGTGGATGCCGATCGGCACTCCCAGCTTATAGACTGCCCCCAGAATGCGCGGGCGCAGACGCCACATGCGGGTCGTCGCATACTCGCTGCGAATGTGGCGGCTGAAGAAGATCACGGCATAGAACAGCACACCCGCACCCACGGAGATTGATGTCGCGAGGCCTGCCCCATACATCCCCCAGCCCAGTTCCAGGATGAACAGCCAGTTCAGCACGACGTTGCAGAGGAAGGTCAGCACAGCACCCATCAGCGAGACCCGGGTACGCCCGACACCGTTGAAGAAATTGCCGAGTGAGAAGTAGACCACGACCAGACCAGCGCCCGCCATGCGCGGCAGCCAGTAGTCGGATGCCGAAGCAACGACCTCGGGCGGCAGCGCGAAGAAGCTGAAGATCGCCGGGCCTGCAAGCGCGACCGCGACGCCCAGGGGCGCGACGATGAGGCCTGAGTAGATCCCGTGCCAACTGGCCTGTGCTGCGCGCGCCTTGCGCCCTTCGCCGTAGCGCTGCGCCGCGATGGTCTGCACCGCAATCCCGCTGCCGCCGAACAGCAGCAACAGCGTGAACGAGCTGAAATTGACTGCGTTCATGCCCGCGATCGGCGCCGAGCCGAGCCGCCCGACAAACCATGTGTCAACGACGTTCAGGAAAGCCTGCACGCCAAACTGCACGAACAGCGGCCAGGCGATGCCGACGACTGCGCGATAGTCCACGCGCCGCGAGCCGTCGGGCGTGTGCAGGACTGCGGGAAGGCGGGATTTGACGGCCGGCGCGTTCATGGTGGCACAGTAACGCACGCGTGTTGCGGGGTATTGCCGAAAAGCTGCTAGCTCCTGGCTGCTAGCTCCTAGGAAAAGTCTTACTTGTGCTTCCGTTTCCTGGCGCGGGAATCCGGGTAGCCCAGCGGTTTAAGATGATGCAGCACTTCGGCTTCAATGCTGCGAAATATGTCGTTTATGGCTTGTGTCGTTTTGTCCTGTCGAGAGTAGCTCAGTACGCCAGCGTCAACCCACTTCTGGACTCCCAGCTCTGTCTCGATCTCCAGGTCGTATCCGCCTACATCATCGAATTCGTAGACCTGAGTAGTGCCCACAGGAATCAGGCGGGACAGTTCACTCAACACTCGTTGCGCTTTCTTTTTGCCGATCTCGGACACTTGCTCGGCCGTTTTGCGATGACCGGCGTCATGCCACGCGGCTTCGATCAGAAGAGCACCGTCTTCAGATAGAACGGCCTCCCATGAGCTGAGCTTTACGGAGAATCCTGGCCAAGTTCGAATGCGCAGTGTCGGCATCGCGCTACTTGTAGTTGCCGAAAGAGATAGGCAGCGGCAGTTCCATTTCGCGTACGGCTTGCTGCACTGCCTGCAGCTCGTCGCGGCTCTTGCCGCTTACGCGGATCACGTCGCCCTGGATGCTGGCCTGCACCTTGAACTTGCGCCCTTTGATCATCTTGGTGATCTCTTTGGCCTTGTCGGATGGAATGCCGTCCACGATTGTGTAGATCTGCCGCAGAGCGTTGCCGGAAGCTTCTTCTTCAGTCTTCAGCTCAAGCGCTTTGGTGTTGATGCCGCGCTTGGCCAGCTTGGTCTTGAAGATGTCGAGCATCGCCTCCTGCACCATCTTGTCGCTGGCGGTGACGGTTACCTTCTTGTCGCCCTTCTCCCACTCGAGCAACGCCGTCTTGCCCTTGAAATCCCAGCGCTGGCCGATTTCCTTCACGGCCTGCTGCCAGGCGTTGTCGATCTCGTGGACGTCCACAGACGCCATGATGTCCATGCTGCTGTCGGCCATAGCTCACCCCTGCCGCATGCTCTAGCAAACCCCAGCCCCGGGCGGAAGCCCGGGGGAAACCGGATTGGGCGTTCGACTCTCCCGGCCGGGGCCGGCGGCGCTAGACTGCCTCCATGACCAAGGACAAGCGACGCCTAGGGAAGATCATGCGGCGCAAGCGGATGCAGAAGCAGCCGCCGGCGGATCTGTCCGTCGTAGAAACCGAGCGCGTGTTCAAGGTCGAGCTGCCGCAGGAGGGCATGCGCGTCGACAAATTCGTGCTCGACCGCACGCCGTGGCTGTCGCGTACGAAGGCGACGGTCGCATTCGACGAAGAACGCGTTCTCAAGAATGACCAGCCGGTTGCGCCCGGCAAGAAGCTGCGCGTCGGCGACGTCGTGAAGCTGATCCTGCCGCCGCCGCACGAAGACATCACCGAGATGGAGCGGATCCCTTACGAGATCATCTACGAGGACGACGGCATGTTCGTCGTCAGCAAACCGCCCCACCTGATCGTCCACCCTACCGGGGGCTACCGCTACACGACTCTACTGAACGCTCTGCATGTGCGGTTTCGCGGTACGGACATCTTTCCACGCCTGGTGAACCGGATCGACAAGGAAACCAGCGGCCTGATCATCTGTGGCAAGACCGCCAAGCTGACCGGCAAGCTCGGCAAGGCGCTGGAAGACAAGGAAGTCGTGAAGGATTACCTGGCGCTGGTTGAAGGAGTGGTCGAGCAGGGGCACCAGTTCATCGACCTGCCGATCGGCAAGGACGCCGACGCCGAGGTCACCATGCTGCGCCGAATCGACCCGGAGGGCCAGCACGCCCGGACCGAAGTCTGGGCTGTCGAGCGGTTTCACCGTTTCAGCCTGGTGCGCTGCCGCCTGCACACCGGCCGCATGCACCAGATTCGCGTACACATGAAGGCGATCGGCCATCCGCTGGTCTGCGACCACCATTACGGCATCCGCGACGAGTTGCTGGAGAGCGACCTGCGCGATCCGCCGCCCGAGCCGACGCGCATCGAGTCACCCTACGGCTTCCGCGACGGCGATTCGGATGCAGATGTAACCGAGCGCATCCGCGCGCTGGACACCGCCAAGCGCCACGAGTACGAGGCCATCGCAAAGAGCGAGCGAGTTCAGCGAGGAGCAGACGACGCCCTGATTGTCGGGCGATGCGCCCTGCACAGCCACTACCTCAAGTTCACCCACCCAAGCACCAAGGAAGTCATCGAGTTGCAAGCTCCGCTGCCACCCGACATGCAGGCCGCGGTTGATCGCATTCGCACCGCCGGCGCATAGGACTCGGGCGGAGGCGCTTGCCTGAATCGTTCGGCTTGCAACAATGCGCCGACATCAAGGAGACGCCATGCCGGATCGGGCCGTTCGCATCGCCATCATCGGCGCAGGACCCAGTGCATTCTATGCCGCCGCCGCGTTGATCAAGCAGACCGACGTGGAAGTGCGCGTTGACATATTCGACCGGCTGTTCGCACCCTACGGGCTGGTGCGCTACGGCGTCGCGCCCGACCACCCGCGCATCAAGAGCGTCGCGGCGCTGTACGAAAAGACCGCACTGGATGAGCGCGTGCGCTTCTTCGGCTGCGTTGAGTTCGGCAAGCACCTCACGCTCGACGACCTGCGCCCGCTATACGACCAGGTGATCTTCGCTACCGGCGCCCAGTCAGACCGCAATCTGAACATCCCCGGCGAAGACCTCGCGGGCAGCATGAGCGCGACGGAATTCGTCGCCTGGTACAACAGCCACCCGGACTACGTGAACCTGAAGCCGAACCTCGACGTCGAGGGCGTAGTGGTGGTCGGCGTCGGCAACGTGGCAATGGACGTCGCACGCATTCTCGCCAAGTCCTACGACGAGCTGAAAGAGACCGACATCGCGGACCACGCGCTGGAGGCCCTGAAGCACAGCAAGGTGAAGAACATCTACGTGCTCGGGCGTCGCGGCCCTGCGCAGGCGAAGTTCACCAACCCGGAAATCAAGGAATTCGGCCATCTCGAATTGGCCGACCCCGTGGTTCTGCCGGCCGAGCTTGAGTTGGACCCCGACAGCCAGAAGGCCGTCGACGGACACCGGCTGACCCGCCAGAACGTCGAAATCCTGCGCGAATACGCCGAAAGCGGTGCAGGCGAAAAACCGCGCAAGGTGCACTTCCGCTTTCTGGTCAGCCCGGTCGAGATCACCGGCGACGGCAAGGTCGAGCACGTGAAGATCGAGCGCAACCGGCTGGTCAGCACCCCGGACGGCTACCTCAACTGCGAGGGCCTCGGCGAGTATGAGACGCTCCCGGCCGGCATGGTGCTGCGCAGCGTCGGCTATCGAGGCGTGCCCCTGCCCGGCGCGCCCTACAACGAAAAGAAGGGGACCATCCCGAACGACCACGGCCGCGTGCTAAACGACGATGGCAATCAGTTGCCGGGCGCCTACGTGGTCGGCTGGGCCAAACGCGGCCCAACCGGCGTGATCGGCACCAACAAGAAGGACGCCGAAGAAACCGTCGAGTTGATGCTCGAGGACGTAAAGAACCTGCGCCGCGTAGGCCAGCCGCAGGACGTGGCCGAGTTCCTGAAGACGCGCGACTGCAACCCGGTCCTGTTCGACGAGTGGCAGAAGATGAACACGGCCGAGATCGAACGCGGCAAGCCCGCCAACCGGCCCCGCGTAAAGTTCAACACCGTCGACGACGCGCGGGGCAGGTAGGGCATTGAACACCAATGTTTCGCCTCTCCTTGTTGAAAACCGGCTGTGGATACTCGCCGGAAGTACCGGCAACCCGGCGTATGACTTTGACTTCGAGTTGTTCTTCAATTGCACGCACCCAATCCGGATCGAGCAGCACCAAACAGCAATCGCTCGCATCGGAGCCGTAGTGGACTACGCGAAGGCCTATCGCTACTACGAGCAACTGAACCTGCGTCTCGTCAACGATGTCGAAGCCAACCACCGCGCCAGCCTGATTTCTCACTGGTACGACCTGCTTCGGGAAATGACTCCCAGGACCGTTGTTTATGACGAACGCCCCGGCAGTGCCGATGTGGAACAGGCCTTCGACTGGCCGGTGTTCGTGAAGGGTGAACGGCAGACCAGCCGTCACCAGGCGGCCCTGTCCATAGCACGGTCGGCAGCAGAGTTTGACACAATCATGCATGCCTATGCCGCCGATCCGATCCTCAACTGGCAAAAAGTCGCGGTGCGGGAGTTCGTTCCGCTGCGACCTGTGGCGGGCGTCGCGGGGAGCAATGTCCCGCCGTCATTCGAGTTCCGCACCTTCTGGTGGTACGGCAATCTCGTCGGGCACGGCCAATACTGGCCCGACGTTCCCGAGTACCGGGCGACGGACGATGAATGGAAGGGCGCGCTTGAAGTGGCAACTGACGCGGCGCATCGCGTCAATGTTCCTTTCGTGGTCGTGGACGTTGCTATGGCCGCCGACCAGCGCTGGCTCGTTATTGAGGTCAACGACGCCCAAGAGAGCGGATACTCAGGTGTGCAGCCACTCGGGCTATGGCGCGCTATTCTTGGGATAGAATCTGCACTATGAGCCCGCAGCAGCACGGGCGGCGTTGATCTGGCCGATGACTTCGGCGCGTTCGCGGTTGTGGATTCGGCGCAGGGCTTCGTCGTCGGCGATGTTCGCGTCTACCTCGGCGTGGATCGCCTTCACTTCGTCACGGGTGATCTTGAGGACTTCTTCGCTGAACACGTCGGTGGTCTTGAGCGCGCGGGCCAGCGTGCGTACAGCGAACACCAGCGGCAGGGCGCAAAACAGGCGGATGTCGCGCTCCGACGCCGGGATGGTCACCGTGTACTCCAGCGCTTCATCCAGCCACAGCAGCGTCATCTCCGCGAGGCCCGCGACCACCTCACGCCCGCGCGGATCCGCGGGGTCATCGATCAGCGTCTGCAGGTCGATGCCGGCGGCCTTGAACAACTTGCTCGGCACGTAGGCCACGCCACGGCCGATGTCGTCCGTGACGCCCTTGATGATGTTGGTGACCTGCAATCCAAGGCCGAAGTTGATGGCGCGCTCGTCCAGCGCCGCCTTGATCTCGGGTGTGATTGACTTGCGATCGAGCGCCCACTCGTTGCACAGCAGCTTGCCCACGGTGCCCGCGACGTAATAGCAGTAGCGCTTCAGGTCCTCTTCGTCGTCGAGGCGCAGTCCTTCGCCGCGCATCTCACGCTGCACGGTCTCAGCCATGCCCTGAGCCATCTCGACGATGCTGTTGTGCATCGCTTCGCGCGCGCCCGGCCGAAATTCGTAGTACGCCCGCAGGACACGCGTTGTGTTGCGGCACAACTCGTGGTCGCTGCCGTCGAGTGCAGAATCGGCGAACATCTTCTCGACGTCGGCCGCCAGCATCGACCAGTTGTGCGGGTCGCCAATGGTCTCCGCGAAGTTCACAAGCATCGCGGCCCGCGCGTCGGCGGGCAGGCTGGTGGTGTCCTCAATCGTGTCGAGGATGCGGCAGATCAAGTAGGCGACGCCGATTTCGTCACGCAAGGGCTCACGCAGCAGCTCAATGCCGAGCGCAAAGGTGCGCGAGACGGCCGGCAGAGCCTCGCGGCAATAGTCGCGGATTTCACGGGTAAGGGGCAATGCTCTCTCCGGCGGCAATATAGCCAGCTTTACGGTCATTCAAACCGGGAGCTACTCACCCTTTTGCCATGCCAGGAACTCGGCCTCGAACTTCTTCCAACCCGCCTCATCAAGCCCGAAAGCCTTCTCGAACGCGGGGAGCGGGTTTTCGGAGTCAACTTCACCGTCGAGGTCCATGCGTATGAACCTGATGAGCTTTTCGCGGTACCTGGCTTCGGCGTCCGGAGAACCGAAATACGTAAACAGAAGCAATGCATGCATGTAGGAACCCAGCAGGCTCCGTGTATTCGTGTCATTCGTAACGATGTCGAGGTTGTTCTTGGTCCAGCCCTCGTAGCCTTCCAAGTTCGCTCGCATCAGGGGCTGTGCATCTTCCCACTTCGTCAGTCCCAGAATTTGCCTTGCCGTGAATGCGGGTCCACCGAACGAATCGATCTTGCCGTTGTCGGCAACCTTGTATGGGCCCGCCAGCCGCCCCATAAGTTCTGAGACTCGGGTGTCGTTGACGAAGTAGGTGAACTCGTCCCGCGTCGGCGACGCCGTCACAAACGAAACCGCTGCCGCGAAGTACGCGTTCAGCCAGTACGAGCTGAAGCCCCTGTATTCGTCGTCTTCGGCCTGCGTCTTTGGCGCGCGCGGGTTGTAGTTGTAGAAAGCGGAGTCCACCAACCCTCGGATGAACTTGCCCAGGCTGGTGCGCTCATCTTCATAGACCATGCTGATGCGCCCGGTTGCGGGCTCTGTCAGGCTGCTGATCTTCGATGCATCCACGTGCTTGATGTCTTTTTCACGCAGGTACGCATTCATATACGAGCCGTCGCGAAACAGCAGGATCTCGAACGGCGCTTTGTCACGAGCATCCCCTTCAAGGTCGGACGGCAGCATCCGCCTGAGACCCAGAGGCTCGGCCACGGTCTGCTTGAAGAACTCCGGGAACTGGGTGGCGGCCGTCAGGGCCGTATTGATGCGCTCAAGAGTCTTGGCTTCATCGTCTTCGCCCGCCTGCTGCTGGCAGAAGACCACGTAGGGCTCACGGCCGAAACTGACCCATGAGCCGATCTTGCTTATCTTCTCAAGCTTGAACCGGTTTCGTGCGCGGGCCAGCTCGAGCTGGAACGGGTCGGTTTTTGCGATGAGGTCGTACTTCTCCTGCGCTTCGTTCACCAGCCCGACGATTTCGTCAAACCGGGTTTTGTCGATCCGCGGGACCCAGCCGTCATCTGCGCGCTCTTCGATCTCAAGCAACTCATCGTGCAGTTGGTCGAGGCCTGTAACGACTCCGCTATCGCGCAACTCGGCTGCCTTCAAGATTGTCGCGTCCAGGTCAATCTTGACGTGACCGAGGCGTTCATGCGCCTGCTTGAACTCTGGCGGCTTGTCGGCTTTCTGGCGGTTCCTGGCAACAATCACAGAGTAAAGCGTGTCCGCGTCGGAGCGGGCATTGAGCTTTTCCATGCGAGCCGCCAATAGCATGAGATCGGCGTCGCTGAAACCGGCTCCGCTCTCGCCGGATATCGCGGTCACCAGCTTGCGGGCTACCATCACGACGTCCAGGTCATCGAGCTTGGCCTCATCGGCCTGCTTGAGGAGGTTCACGAAGTCTGCGGCGGTCTGTCCCGGCACGTCGACTTGCTTCAGGATCTTCTCGCGTACATCTTCCTGCTGGATCTGGGGTGATGTACCCGCGTTGTTGCCTTCGGCTGTCTGCGACCCGGTGTTTGCCTCGCTCTGGAACACGCCCATGGCAAATGCCGCGGCGAGCCCGCCGCCCGCGAGCACCAGTACAAGTACAACACCGATGATTAGCCGCTTGCCTGACTTCGGGGCGTCCTCTTGCGCCGGGCCGACGGCCACCATGCGGGCGGACGTCTCTCGTTGCTTTGCGAACACGCGAGTCGGATTGGCAACGACCTGCCTGCCTGACGTCGTGCGACGCATCACTTCGCCGCCGGAGCCCAGCTCAACGCGCGAATCATCAGGACCCGGCTCACGCTGGCTGGCTACCGGCACACTCAGTCGGGTACCGCATTCCTTGCAGCCAAATTCCCGGCCGGCGTAATTGGCAGCCACGCGATAGGCCTTGCCGCATCCCGTGCAATTGAATGTGATTGCGTCCGACATTGGAACGATCTTTGGGTTGTAGCCCAGCCTGATTGCACTGATCTTAACATGCCGCATCGTGGACGGGAACGTGATACCCGTCGCCCACGAAAACTAACCCGATGGTCAGGCCCAGAGGCGTGGCATGACGACACAACCCCAGAGGAAAGTCTGGACGATGAATCGGCTTGGCCGGGGGTTTACACTGGTTTGGCCGTGACTATCATTCCCGGCCCAATCGCGGGTGTAGCTCAGTGGTAGAGCATCACGTTGCCAACGTGATGGTCGTGGGTTCGAGTCCCATCACCCGCTCCACTATCAGAAAGCGGTCGCACAATGTGCGACCGCTTTACGTTTGCGGCATGGACTACTACGGCGCTTGCGGGTGGTCCTGCAGGTACTTCCTCACGACATTGTCGCTCTGCATACCGGCCGCTTCGCCGGCTTTGATGGCGTCTTCGAGATGCTCCCCATCGCGGTACTTCCAGATGGCCACCACCATGCCCACGCGGTTGCTAGAGGCGCAATGGACCAGTGTGGGCTCGTCTGTGCGTGCCGCCTTATCGAGAGCACTCACCGCCGCCTCGACCACCTCGGGTGAAAACTCCTGCTTGCGCAGTTCGAACACCTCGTAGCTCAGACCCGCGTTCCTGGCCATTTCGGACTCGTCGTAGCCTCGGTCTTCGTCGCGGTCGCGCAGGTCGATCACCTGCTTGATGCCCGCATCCTTCACGGCCTGCCAGTCGCCCTCACCTGGCTGCGCCGCGAACCAGAGGTTGCGATAGCGGCTGACGGTAGGTGTGTCGCCCAGCTTGGCGGGCTCAATGGATTTCGCGGAGTCGCCGGGGGGCTGCTGCATCGGCGCCTCGGAAGCGCACGCGGCAAGCAGCAACGCAATCAGCAGAATCGGCAGTTTGGTTTTCATGGTTGTCTCCCTGCCCTCACAACGCACGGATGTCCGTTTGCAGTCCCGTGCATGGCCACCAGTTGAGTGCCCGGCGGGCGCGTCATCAAATCAGCCCCGAGCTCTGGCGTCGACGGATTGCGAGCGCGCGACGCCGGCGGCTCAATGGTCCAATCGCGGATGCTCCTACGCGCCCGCGAGACTGGCGAGCTTGGCGAGCTTCATTGCCGTGTTCCAATTTCTGCCAGTGCCCCTGATGCCGAGCTTCTTTTCTATGAGCGCTACCGTCAGCTTGCTGCGGCCGATGCCGTCCGGATAGCAGGCATACACCTGCTTGCCGACGGCCTTCACGGTCTCGTTGCCCTTGACGGCGGCCTGCAGCGCTTTCATTTCGGCGGGGCCGGGCGCCTGCTTCATGAACATGACCACGAGGTGCCCAGGGTCGTCCGTTGCCATCTGCGGAAAAGGATTAGCAGCGATCAGCTTCGTCCACTCAGCATCCGAGCGAAGGATGAACTCTGTCTCGACGTCGAGCCGCTTCTTGAGTTCCGCCTCGAGTTGGGCCTCTGTTGCCTTTCCCACAAACGCAACGTTTCCGGTCTGCAACAACGTTTGAACGCTCGCGAACCCAAGCGCCTCGAACATCTTGCGCAAGTTGGCCATGGGCACCTTGTTGCGGCCAGCCACGTTGATTGCGCGCAGCAGTGCGATCATGCCTGCTCCAGCAACTGGCGCACGGCAGCCAAATCCTCTCCGCTGAGCCGGCCGGTTCGTTCCGCCAGATCGGCGGCGATGCGCATCGTTGCCACGTATGCCTCCCGGGCCGGACCGGAAAGCGTCTCCAGGTGGCGGCGAATGGTTCCCACATCGCCTCGCGCGACCGGGCCAGTCAGCGCCTGCTCGAGCCCAGTGGTCTGGATGTTTCGAAGTGTGCCCTGCGCCAACGGAGTGAGCATTTTAGAGGCATGCTCGGCCGGCACGCCGGCCTGCTCAAGGATTCCGCGACCGACGTCAAGCAAAGCGACAAGGGCATTGCTGGCCAGAACTGCGGCCGCGTGATAGGCGACTCGCTGGTCATCCCGCAGCTGGATCGCCACTACATCCAGCGCGCCCGCAAGTTCAAGCAGATCAGGGATGATCTCGCCACCCACGACTCCATAGCTGCCTGCGATCAATCCGCTGCCATCCAGCTTCGGGAAGCTCTGAAGGATGTGAAACACCCCGGTTTGAGCGCCGGCATCGGCCAACGGCTTCAGCACTTCGACGCCTCGCGAACCTGACGGGTGCGCGAATTTCAGTCCCCCGACCGATGGCTGAGAGGCGAATTCTGAGGCCAAGTCGGGAATTGCATCGTCCGGCAGGGCAAGGAACACAAGAGTTCCGGGCTCGAGCCCGCTCAGGAAGGCGGACGGTCCCTGGACGTACAGAGTATCCCAGTCCGGTGGAGACTTGGCGCGTCCTCCCACGCGAACGAGCGGCAGCCTGCGCGCATCAAGCGCGCCGGCAAGTGCACGGCCAAAACGGCCCATGCCATAGATGGCGATGAAGGGCAGCGGCATGACTACATTATGCCGCAACACCGCGGCACAAGTCAGTCACCAAGGAGAGTTTTGATTGGGTTAGCGCAGCCCGGCGAGCTTCTGGATATCCGGGTCCACGTCGTACTGCTGGACCACGATGCCGAAAGCATTCTTCCACTGGCGGACGCGTTCACGGGAGACACCGTATTCGTCGGCGATGGTCTCGCCGCTTGTGCCGTCTTTGAGCAGCTTGATGAACCGCTTGAACTTGGCCTTGCCGTACTGGTTGATGAAATTGCGGGCGACGGTCGCCGAGTCAACGGACTGCTTCTGATTTGCGGCCACGGATTCTCCTCCTCGCGCGTCCCTATTGACGCGTAAATACCAGTGTGCGCCATGGCTCTTGCCATGTCAAGGGATGGACAAGGATTCCAGGCCGGTTCACCGTTGCCTTGGGCGCATCTTTGCCCTACCATCCGCGTCGAATATCGGGACACACGAGGACATTGCATGGCAGGCCAGGTTGCGGTAGGCGCTCCCCTCGCGTCGCGCAGCGCACAGGATTCACGCCAGGCGGTACAGGGCTGGATCCATTCGCCGGGCTGGGACAAGCGCTGGCTCCTGTTCCCTGCGCTACTCGCGCCGGTGCCGCCGCTCGTCTACTACCTTTCCCTGTACCTCCTGGAGCGCTACTCAGGCATGGACGCCGTGACCCGCAACGGCGCCGCCGAGGACATCGTCAGCCTGTTTGTAATGGTGCTGGTAGGCGGCCCTCACGTTTGGGTGACATTTACACGCACCTGGCTGCACCCGGACTTCCGCCGTCGAGAGAAGATCTGGTACTTCGCCAGCTTTGCCGTGGTGCCGTTTGTCGCAACGATGGCCCTGTCCAGTGAGCTGACACGCAAGCTGCTGCTGACCGGCTTTTTCTTCATCGCAAGCCTGCACATCATTCACCAACTGTCCTACCTGATCCGTTTCTACCAGGACCGTGACGGCACCAAGCCGTTCCTACGATCCAGGCTGATCGACATCGGCGCGGTGCTGTTCCCGCTCTACCCGCTCAGCACCTTCCGCATGGTGATGGTCAACGAAAGCAGCATGGCATTCGCCTGGGCCACCAAGTGGTTCGGGCTTGAGCAGGCCCGTGCTCTGAAATTCAACATTGGCCGCGCCCACCCATTGCTGCCGGATTTCATCCTGAGCGACTGGTTCTGGATGGCGAACACGGCCGCGCTGGTGATCGCCCTGACGCTGTGGACTGCAAAGACCGTGCATGAGTATCGCGCGGGCACGCTTCAGACCGGCAAGTTCCTGCTGATTTCGTTCGCCATTGCAATCGGACTGTTCTGCCCGCTGCTGCCAAACCTGGACTCAAGTTTCCAGGGCTTCAACTTATGGCATAGCTTCCAGTACATCGCCCTGACCTGGTTCATCACGCGCACCCAGATCAAGAAGGGCGTGAAGCAGAACCGCTTCGTGAAGTGGCTGGCGGCCGATGACCGCAGCGGAGCCCGCTACTACGGCGTGGCGTTCGGCATCGTGGTCGGGCTGATCGGCGTAATCATGATCGTGGCGCTGGTGCTCAGCAATGTTCAGAACGTAGGCATGTTCGGCGGCTCAGGAGAAGTCGGCACGATGAGCTATCGCCCGGGTGCGATTCTGCAGGCGTACTACCTGTTCGGGTTCGGCTTGCTGCTGACGCACTACTTTCACGACGCGTTCTTCTTCAACCTGCACACCTTCAGCAAGACGGCAGTGAACACGCGCGACTAGCGCTCTCGACCGAACTCTTCATCGGGTCCCGGCAGTGCTACCAGGATGCGCGAGGCGAACTCCGACATCACCTCGGCGGCGCCCTCCTGCATGGCCAGGAGCTTGACGGATGCCTCCGTGTTGCCGGGCTTCCCGGAGCGCTTCAGCCCGAGTGCGTAGCGAAACAGCACTTCGCCTGTTTCCAGGTCCGATAGCGTGAAATTGCCCGCAACGTATGCGCTGGGGATTTCCCCGCTTGTCGTCGGCGTCACGTCCACGTCCCCCTCCAGTAGCAGGTGGTAAGCGAACTTGTCGTTATCCGGCTGCTCGATCGAAGTTGCCAGCTTGCGCCCGGTGCCCCATTTCTGTACCTCCGGCACGAACATGGGGGCTTCCGCGGCCTGGTCTCCGCCTTCCGTCTCCTTGATCCGCAGAACCAACTCACCGGTAGTGCGTGACGGTAGCTTTACCTGCCACAGCCAGACATTCATGGCAATGCCCGTGCGACGGCCGACGACCCGGTCGATGTCCAGCCGGGCAGCCACATAGCCGAATTCGTCACCGGTGGGCTGCAGATAAAGCACTCTGCCGGTGGCGCGACCGGACTCGTTGAGCTCGGCATCACCCTGCACGGTGCCGCGAAAGCCGGGCCCGGGGCCCCACTGGAGAGGCGCGCCCGCGACAGGATTGCCCCGGAAGTAGGCTCCAAGCTCAATGGGATTGTCGCAGCCGCCGTGGATGCGGACATGCTGTCCACTGCCGCCCAGATCTGTCTTTACCAGCGCCGGTAGTTCCCACAGCGCCATCAGGGATTCCTCGACCTTGTCGAAGGCCGTTCGGTTGAGGGTGTCGCTGGCAAGCAACTCAAGGGCAACCACGCGGATCGACAGCAGATAGTACTTCCCCCACATCTCCATCCGCTTGGGGATGCTTCCGAGCCCGCGGGGCGGCATCGACTCGGCTGCCAGTGCATCCTGAGCAGCGGGCAGCAACGACAACGCCCGCAGCTTCAACTCGTTCTTGCTTATGGCGCGCGCTGCGACGGCCTCAAAGCCGTTGGACGCGCTGTCCTGCTTGACTGCGGTGCCGAATTCGCCCAGTTGGAACCAGCTTGCGGGCTCGACGACGATCTCGCTGAAGCGGGTATCCTTGAAGAGCGTCTTGTGCGGCGAGATGGCCTGGTCGCAGATCAGCACTTCCAGGCGCCGCTCTGCCGCTTCGGCGGCTTCCTTCGAATTGCGGGCCAGCCCGTAGGCGATCACGTATTCGGATGACGGGTAGTCGGGATGCTCACCCGTGTAGCTCCACTCAGGCATAGTGACGGGCCGTATATCGACGCCTTCACGACCGCCCTCGCTCACACAAGCCGTGAGGATAAGGGCCAGCAGGGCCACTAATGTGAAGGTGATCCGTTCCACTATCTATTTCCGGGGAACGCGCGGGGTAAGTACGTAATAATGCGCGTAACCATCAAGATTACAAGCCCGCATACTACAGAGGTCGCTGCATGAGACTGTTCCGGATTTTCGCCACGGGTGCATTGCTGCTTGTGGTTGGTGCGAGCGCACTGGCCAACGACACGGCCAAGAGCGGCATCACCGCGCCGAACATCGACAGCATCACGCTTGGCGACATCAAGAGCGATGTGTACTTCCTGGCGTGTGACGAGATGGTCGGCCGCGAAACCACCAGGCCGGAATCCCGGATTGCCAGCGCCTACGCAAGAAGCCGCATGGAGCGGGCGGGGGTAAAGCCGGCCGGCGAGAACGGCGGCTGGTACCAGACCGTCAAGCTGCGCCACCGGGCGTGGGAGGAGACTCCGACACTTTCATGGCAAGCCGACGGCAAAACGCACGAGTTGAAGTACGGCGAAGACTTCGTCAGCACAGGCGGCGCCGAAGCCAGCCTTGAGATGGACGCGGCCGAAGTGGTCTTCGCCGGCTACGCCGTGAATGACAGCAGCCACAGCTACAACGATATCGAGGGCGTAGACCTGAGGGGCAAGCTTGCGCTGATCATGCGCTACGAGCCGACCCCATGGATGAAGTCCGGGCGAAATCCGTTTTCACGCAACGCCTACCTGCAGACCAAAGAAGCTTTATGCCGCGCGGCCGGCGCCGTGGGTGTCCTGATGGTCACTGCCCCGCGCTCTCTGGGGGGCAGCGACAATCGTCGCCAGCTGCCGTCTCCGGATGCGGGGGACAAGTCGCCACCGCTTGAGCTTGATCTCGGTGAAGAACAGCCTGGCGATGAATCCCTGCCGTTCTTTCATGTCAGCATCGAAGCCTGCGACATGTTGCTTGGCGGCGAGGGCGAAACGGAGCTTGCGCAGAAGGCGTTCGACGACGCCGACTTCGGAAAGCGCCCGGACCTCTCGGGGCTGAGCGTCAAATTCAAGGCCAAGTCCGGGGTCGTCCATGAACAGGACCGCAACGTCGCCGGGATGATCAAGGGTGAAACCGACGAGTGGATCGTGTTCGGCGCCCACCACGACCACCTGGGCTACGGGTACTTCGGCGCGCGCGACGCCCGCACAGCCATGGGACAGATTCACAACGGCGCGGACGATAACGCCAGCGGTGTCTCGACGGTACTGGAGATCGCTGAAGCGCTTGCCCGGAGTGGCAGGAAGCCCCGTCGCTCATTCCTGTTTCTCACGTTCACCGGCGAGGAGAAGGGCCTGCTTGGCAGCGAGTGGTACTGCCGCCATCCGCTGATCCCGCACGAGCGCGTAGTTGCGATGATCAACATCGACATGATCGGCCGAATCGATCAACACAAGCTGACCATGGACGGCACGTCATGCAGCAAGCTGCTGGACTCGACCTGCAAGGAAGTCGCCCCGCTGTTTCCTGAGCTGACAGTCGAGTTCAGTGACAAGCCCCCCATGCCGGCTTCTGACCACTGGCCATTTTTCAGCCTTGCGGGCGTCCCGTGTTTCTTTCCGTTCGGCGGCGTGAACAAGTTCATGCACACGGCCGAAGATGATCCGGAAACGATCAACTACGACGACATGCTGGTTATCATCAAGATGCTGTACGAGATCGCGTGGCGCCTGAGCGAGAGCAAGGAATACGCCGACTACAGCGGCCCCATCAAGGACAGCATCGGCCCCGACGGAAAGCCGCGCGACCCCAGCGCGCCAAAACCGGTCGACCCTGATGAAGAGCTTGAGGAAGAGTTCTCGAGCCGCTAGTTGGCCTTTCGGCCATCTTCGTAGACGTCCTGGTTGATGACGTTGCCGTCTTCGTCAAAGCTGCGCCATGGGCCGTCTTTTTCGCCCTTCACGTAGGCGCCCAGCTCGGCGAGTTTGCCGCTCGGGTAGTATGCCCTCATGTAGCCGTGCTTGAGGTCTGCGCCTTCCATGTCGACCAGCACCGTCCACTCACCCTTGATGGAGCCGTCTGCGAAGGTCGTTTGCCGTTGCTGCACTTCGACACCGCGGAAGTAGTGCTTCTCCGACTTCAGCATGCCCTGTCGGTACTGGCGCACCGCCGCGAGGTTTCCGTCTTCGTCGGTCTCGCGCCATTCGCCGTCGCGCTGGCCTTTCAGATAGTTGCCCGTGAGCTTGACCCCGCCCGTTTGGTGCCACTCGGTCCATTCGCCGGATTCGAGACCGTCTTCGAAGGCGCCCTCTTTGGCCTTCTCGCCGTTGATGTACCACCATGTCCAGGTTCCGCTTCGCTTGCCGCCCTTCCATGTACCTTCGAAGCTCCTTTGGCGATTTCGGAAGTTGCCGAACGTCTCGCCGTCAAGGATGCCGTCCTTCCATACCTCGCTGCGTTCTTCGACACCGTTGTCGTGGTAGATGACCCAGCGGTCCGCGCGAAGGCCGTCCAGGTACAGTCCGTGTGACTTCGTCTTGCCGTCGTCATACCAGGTGTTCCAGTCACCGACGGGCTCGCCTTTGTCAAATTTCTCTGACGAGGCGAACGCGCCATTGGTGTGCCAGGTGCGCCATTCGCCGTCTTTCTTGCCGTCGACATAGCTGCCCTGGAGCGCCTTGACTCCGTTGCTGTGCCATTCCGTCCATGTGCCGACCGGCTTGCCATCGCTGTACTCAGACTCCGAGGCAGGGCGTCCATTCGCGTGCCAGGCTCGCCAAACTCCTACCTGATTGCCGGCGACGTACTGGCCAACCAGTTTCTGGCTGCCGTCTTCATGCCATTCCTGCCATAAACCGTCAGGGACTTCTTCACCCCCTACACGTGAGACGTGCCACTCGGCCTTCTTGCTCCCGCTCGGCCAACGCTCCACACGTGAGCCGTCTCCACCGGACGTATCAATGTCCGCCTTCGACGTCCCCGCGCTGGTCAGCATCGTGACTCCGACAATCACGACGACAATCGTCAGCGCTGCCATCGCAATGCCGCCAATCAGGTAGGTCTTTGCCGCGGTTGAGAGACGCTTGCGACGCTCCGGCAACGCCTGGAACGAGCCTGACTCGAACAGCCGCGTAGTTTCTTCGATTGCTCCGGCCTGGGCGCTTTCTTCTTTGTCATCGACGGGCTCGAATTTGCCGGTGTACTCGTCGGATTTGGACTTGAGGTCTTCGAGCTTTGTCGTGCCGAATTCGCTGACGATCCGGCCCTTCAGCTTGATCGTCAGTTCCTGCTTTGCGGGCTCGACCTTGTAGAGATAGACGTCGGTGATGAGTTGCTGACACATCAAGCAATACACCGTCTCCTTGAGACGGTACTCGGCAACCTTCTGCTTTCGGTTGCAGTGCGGACAGGTGATTTCAACCGCTGCCATTTGCTCGCCTGCGTTGTCCGATGCGACGGCTCAGGGCCGCCCTGTGTCAGCAATGCAATATTGTGCAATGCAGTTGGGCGATTGCGAGATGTAGCTAACGACAATGCGTAGTCGTCACGCTCCGTGCTGCAAAACCAGGAAATAGAATCCGACCAGCGCCCCGACCACTATCAGGATGAACATCAGCACGATCAGCATGTTCATGGCACGCGAACGACGACCTTCAGCGCCCGGTGCTGGCGGAGGGACATAGCCCTCAAGCTGAAAACTACCCGGCACACGGATGGTGGATGGGTCAAATCCCTGCGAATACTCCTCGCTGGCGGCGACGATCTCGGACAGGTTCGTGATGCCGCTGGCGCTGATGATCTTGCCGTGCAGCGGAATCTGCAGCTTCGGAGGGGCCGATTTCTTCTTGTTCAGGAATGGGTCGTCGATGGTTCCGCGGCACTTCATGCACACCCAAGGCTCCGTCAGGCGCTTCTCGGGCACCTGCTGGATGCTCTGGCAATAGGGACAGACGACTTCGACTCGCGCCATGGATCAGACCGTTGTCGCCTATTGCTTCAGGTTTGCATAGGGATCCATCGCCCGCCAATCATCGCTGGCCGGCACCTGATACTGCGGGTTGCTACGCACAAGCAGGGATGCATCACCCTTTTCGGGCACGGTCAACGGGATTCCGGTCTGGCGCAGGTTCTGCAACTCGCGCCCCTGACCGTCGTAGTAACGTACTTCGACTTCGTGCTTGCCGGGCGGCAGGTTCGCCATCATCAGGTGAGTCTCGCCCGGCAACAGCACGTCGCCGCGCGTATCGGCCTCTGCATTCATCAGCAGGCTTGCCAGCAACACAGCCGCGCCGACGCCCAGCGTGATCGCGCCGGCCGTCTTGGTTCCCTTGCCCCCACCGCTTGTCATCAGCACGCGCCCGACGTGCATGGCCGCCGCGCCGGTTGCAATGCCGGCGGTCTTGGCGATCGCCTTGCCCTTCAGAATGTCGTCCATGACACGGCCGCCGCGCGTGATTGCCTGGTAGAATGTGTCGCCGATCTTGTAGGCTTGCCCGAGTGACTGGCCGTCGACAAACACTTCGGCCATGGACTCGGAGTACTCTCCCTGGTTGATCTGGCGAACGCTGCCGTGGTGGCCGCCGGCCGTGAAGTATGGGCCCTGGCCCAACTCGATCATCATCACGGTGTTGCTCTCCACCTGTGACTCCAGGTTCAGCCACGGGCACTGAGGATCGAAGTTGGCGGGCTCTTTGGGCAGCCGATTGATCTCATCGAGCAGCATTTTTGCGCCGTCCTTGTCGCCGCGGTCGAGATAGCAGCGGACGCGCATCAGGAACGGCGGCAGCCAGTCGGCCGCGTACTCACCCTTCTCGAGGTCGCCGGTGTCTACGAAGATCGAATTGCGGAAGCACGCCATGGCGTCTTCGCGGTTGTTGTCCTCGAAGTACAGCATGCCCAGATACCAGCTGTTGAATGCACGCTCGTATGGGTCGCCCATCCACCACTTCTGGCGCTCACTGAAGAAGTAGGCGCTGGAAACCCCACCGCCCTTGCCGTGGTTCATGATGTTCCACGCGCGCAGAAAGTCCTCGCGTGAGCTGTCGTAGTAGCCCATCGCCATCTTTGCGTGGGCGCGGTAGTTCAGCACGAGCGTCTGGTCGCGCTCGGGAAACGCGTTCATGTCGCGCGTGTCCGATACGATCTGCTGCCAGCCGCCCTTGTTCAACGCCGCCCGCGCGTCATAGACAGACGAGCAGCCGGCGAACACCAAAAGGGCCGCAAGCAGTAACAACCCGCTCTTAAGGCTGGTCTTGTTCAAGGCTGGTATCCCCTCTGAAAGAGGGCCGCGGGCGTTCCCGCGGCCCCGCTTCCGGGATTAGCGATAGACGGCTGACTTCTCGGATACGCGGCGGATCTTGTGACCGCCCTTGAAGATCAACTCGTCGGTTTCCGTATCGATCAGTTCAAACGTGTAGAGGATCGTGTCGTCCTCATACTCGCCGTCGGTCATCGACAGGGTGCTGAACTTTGCCTTCAGGAAGTAGTCAGCGCCAAGCTTGGTACGACGGCCGGTACGGTCCGTACGCTCGCCGGCTTCTTTCTCTTCTTTTTCAGCTGCCACCGCTTCCTGCACGTCGCTGTCACGCTGTGAAAAGCGCATCTCGTCGCGCGTGTAGCGATCCATCAGCTCAACCAGCAGGTCTTCCTGGAAGATCTGGCTGACTTCAGGAAAGCGCGTGTCGTTCTGCGGGCGGATGACCGCGATGATCGGCGCATCGCCGTACTTCGCGATGAAGCGCTTTGAAATCTTCTGCTTCTCCATCTGGTCGGCGATGGAATCCGTAACTTCAAGCAAGTCCGCCGAGTACGGGCCCGAGCTTTCCGGCCCTACCTCGTCGTCTTCAAGATCCTGGCGAGTGGACTGACGGCAGCCGGTACCAACGCCGCTGGCCGCGGCAACAAACCCAAGCAACAGCAAAATGACCAAGAACCTGTGCATCGACGTCTCCTGATATATTCGGCCCTAAGTGAGCGTCGGATAGGGTACCCCACGGGGCGAATCTGGCAAGCCGCACCAGCGGTTGACAGTCACCCCGCCAGAGTCGACAGTGACCGCAACCGGCAGCGTCAGCAGCACTTACCGCCGACAGACAAGCAGCCTCCCATGGAACCGAACTTCCGCAAACTCGACACAGCCGAGATCACCGTGCCGGAAAGCGCCGAAGGTGAGCGCCTCGACCGGTTCCTTCATGCGCACTGGCCCGACTACTCCCGGACGCTGTTGGCAGGCCTCGTCCGAGATGGCCATGTCACGATTCAGGGCCTCGCACCAACCAAGGTAAAGCCGGCATTGAAACTGGAAACCGGCCAGGTCATCAAGATCGAGAAGCCCGCACTTGAGGAGGCCGAGCTAGAGGCCGAAGATATCCCGCTGGAAGTGCTTTTCGAAGACGACGCCATCATCGTGATCAACAAGCCGGCTGACCTGGCCGTACATCCGCCCAAGGCCGGGCGCGGCGGCACACTCGCCAATGCTCTGCTGTTTCACTTTAAGAAGCTGAGCCGTCCGGACCCGATTCGGCCCGGAATCGTGCACCGCCTCGACGCCGACACCAGTGGTGTGATCGTCTGCGCCAAGGACGACAGTGCGCACTTCAAGCTGGCCAAGCAGTTCGAGCAGCGCACGGTTAACAAAGAATATGTCGCCATCGTTCGCGGCCGCATGAAACAGACGACGGGAACCATAGACATGCCGATCGGCCGTCACCCGGACCACTATGAAATGCAGCGGGTACACCCGGAGGGCAAGCCGGCGGTCACCGACTGGGAAGTGCTGGAGGCATTCAAGCGCTTCACGTTGTTGAGGCTCAAGCCGCGCAGCGGGCGCACGCACCAGTTGCGGGTGCACCTGGCTGCGATCAATCACCCGATCGTCGGCGACCGACTCTATTCGCGCAAACCGCCGCTCACCCGCAGCGAAGTCATGGGCACAGAGCCCGCACCCGGCGAGCCGCCGCTCATTGCCCGCCAGGCGCTGCATGCCGCAAAACTGGAGTTCGACCATCCGCACACGGGCGAACGCGTCCGCTTCGAGGCGCCGCTGCCTGAAGACATCCGTCGCGCGCTCGACGCCCTGCGCGAAGGCCCGCGCGCACCTGCACGGGAAGACGGGAAGGATTCGACCGCAGCGGCTGTTCCAGACGCGGAGGAAACACCGTGAAGTATTCTCTGCCCGCGTTCGCAATTCTATGCGCGCTGTTGTTCAGCGCTTGTCCGGCCGAACACCCGCCCGCGAACGTTCCGGGCGGCAAGGCGGCCGGCATGGTGATTGGCTCGACGTTCGACGGCGCGCCCCTGACCATCGGGAAGGGCGAGCTTGAAGGCAAAGCGGTGGTGATCACGTACTTTGCCACCTGGTGAGGCGCTTGTGCAAAAGAGGCGCCCGTGCTGGCGTCGCTGAAGGCTGAGTACGAATCCAAGGGCGTCTACTTCATCTCGCTCACGATTGAGCCCAATGATGATGCCTCTGCTGTAGCCAGCTGGCTCAAACGCGCGGGCGCCGAGAGCCTGAATACGGCGCGGGCTTCAGACGGCGTGAAGGACCAGATGATCCGCATGGGCGGCGCCGAGCCCGGTGCCATTCCGGCGAACGTAATGATCTCCGCCGGCGGCGAAGTCACACGCTCACTGGTTGCGCCCTTCAAGCATGCCGATCTGGAAAGCGCCGTGGCCGCACTGGCCAACTAGCACGTAACGTTCCATTACATCGATGCACAATTCTTTGCGAATGCGGCCTCGGTGAACGTCCGAGAAAAAAAGCTCAAGCGCCGTATCTGCATGCCACGATAAGAGTTAGCGATCGCACCGATTGCCTGCGCTGGTTTGGCACGGCACACGCTATCGTTGCGGAAGTTTGCTCAGAACATTCTAACGATCTAAAAACACAGGAGTTACGACATGAAGAAGTTCGCTCTCGCGGTCGTCCTGATCGCCTTCGGCGCCCTGATGGTTGCCGGTTGCCCGTCTGACAACAAGGCCAGCAACACCGGCGGCAGCGGCAACGCCGCTCCGGCCAACGCCCCGGCCAACAACAAGTAGTGATATCAACGGCCGGCTTGCCGGCCTGAGACTGATGAACCCCGGGGAATCATCCCCGGGGTTTTTCAATTTGGACTCAGCATTTCCCGTGAGATTCGCTGCAACACCCACACTACTCAACACGTCAAACGACCGAAAACGGAGATCATGATGCGCATGTTGAAAGTGCTGGCTGCAGTGGCTGCGATCGGGCTGATCACGCCATTCGCGCTCGCCCAGGACACGAAGAAGGACACAAACAAGGACCCGAAGGAAGAGCGAAAGACGGAGTCCAAAAAGGACGCCGAGGGCGAAGGCAAGGAATCCAAAACCAAGTTCGACCGCGGCGATGAGAAGGCAGAAAAGTTCCTCAAGCGCGCCTACATCCGCGTCTACTCCGCCGAGGCGGCGGGCCTGAAGAAGCTGCACGCCGGCGCCGACATCGGCGTTGACGCGAGTGCCTTCGGCATGGGCGAAATGCCCTTCGGCGGCGAGATCTGGTGGAAGACCGGCGGCGCAGCCATCTGGGAAAGCACCGACGAAGACACCGGCAGCAGCCCGCTGGGCAACATCTCAGCATTGGCCAAGGGCCTCTTCGAGCCCTACCTGGCGTACGTCACCGGCTTCGAGTCCTGGGACGTCCGCTTCAAGCAGGCCAGCTTTGCGTTCGGTGACCCCATCACGGAAGGTGAAGGCGACAAGGCCAAGGAAGTCGCCAAGACCGTGGTCGTGAAGTACGCCGACGACAAGCGCGCAGAGGAAACCTTCGCGATCGCCGAGAACAAGGTACTCAGCGTCAGTAAGGATGCCGATGTCCAGGGGCAGAAGGCCCGCGTGACCTTCAGCTTCGAGTATGAGGACAAGGGCGACAAGCTGCGCATCACCTCGATCACCGGCTCAACCGAAGTCGACATGAGCGCGCTGCCGGGCCAGGAGCCGGACCCGAAGAACCCCGTGCCGAAGGGCGCCAGCAAGGAAAAGCTGGAAGGCACCATCAAGGTGACCAAGTACGGCAAGGTCGGTGAGTTTGACGTCGCGCTCGAGCTGGAAGGCAGCATGAGCCTGATGGGAATGAGCTTCCCGGCCACCATGAAACTCGACGAAGCCAAGATCAACGACGACGTCAAGGATGAAGACTTCCCCGAAGGGGCGAAGGAAGAATCCAGCGACGACGAGTTCTAGTCCAGGACCCCACGCCGGGACTAAGCGGGGATCGAACCCTTGGGGGCCGGTCCCCGTTCCATTTCGAACAGGCCCGCGGCAGAAGCCGCGGGCCTGTTCGTATTCGATCTCGCATGTCACTGGTTTAACCCAGGGCTTCAAACAGCAGTCGAAGCGGGTGGACGACTCGCGTTCCTTCTTTGCCGTCTTCGCTGGTCTGAACGCCCTGCCGGATCTGCGTCTGGCACACGCCGCAGCTTGATGTCACGACATCCGGCCGCGCGAGATTGATCTTCGTGAACAGCGGCTGGCCGATCTTGATGCTCATGTCGAAGTTGCTGGTCTTCAGGCCGAACGTGCCGCTCAGCCCGCAGCAGCCGGCATTCAGGTTGACGGTCGTGTTCTCATCCAGCATGTCGATCAGCTTCTTTGCCGACTCCCCAATGCCGAGCACCTTGCTGTGGCACGGCAGATGCCACGCGATGCGCTCGCCCAGGGGCTTGAGTTGCTTGCGCATCTGCTCGTGCGAGAAGATCTCAAGCAGGAACTCGTGCGCGTCCACGCAGGCATCTGCTATCTCGCGCGTGCTTTCCGACTCATGAATGCGAGGCCACTCTCGCTTGGCTGCCAGCATGCAACTGGGCGCGCTGAACACCACCTTTGCGCCGCGCTTGACCGGCTTGAGCAGCTTGTCGACATTCTCGCGCGTGTCCTGCCGCGCACCCCGTGAATCGCCCTGGGTGATCTTGCTGATGCCGCAACAGTTCAAGGCCGGCGAGTGCACCGTGATTCCAAGCGCCGTCAGGATCTCGATGAGCGTGGCTTTCTCGCCGTCCGGGTCGTAGTACTCGGCGTAGCAGCCGGGGAAGACGACGACTTCGGCCGGCAGCTTGGCCCGCAGCTCGTCGGGTACATCCAGCACGCGCAAGCGACGAACGCCCTCAGGCTTCTTGTAGACGGGCAGCTTGCGCCGCTCGTCGAGGCCCGTGACGCTCTGGGCCACGCCGCGCAGGAAGCGGTTCTTCAGCAGTCGATTGGTCATGCCCGCCATGCTCTGGCCGACCTTGCCCATGCGGTCAGGCTTGCTGAGCATGTCGGCGACCATGCCGCCGCTGCCCTCACGATCAACGAATTGCTCGCGGAACACCATGCTGATGCCGGGGATGTCCACTTGCGTCGGGCACTCGACCAGGCACTGCTCGCAGGAAATACACAGGTCCAGGTTCGCCTTGAACTCGGCATCGAGCAGCAGGTTCGCATCCAGCCGGCCGCTGACGACACCGCGCAGCAGGTTGGCCTTGGCGCGCGCGCTGTACTTCTCTTCCTTGCCGACGCGCATCAGCGGGCAATAGTTGCGGCACTTGCCGCAGCCGTGGCATTTCTCGATCTCGTCCAGCACACTTGCCTTGTCAAGTTGCGTGCCGGTCGCTTGGCGGGCGTAGTCTTCCCCCACTCGCAGGAAGCTGGTGATGCTCCGGTCGCTGTCCTTCGGGACGATCTTGTTGAGGGGGTTCAGCAGACCTCGCGGGTCGAACAGCTCCTTGACTTGCTCGAACAGTGGATACACCTCGCCGTACATCTTCCGCAGATAGGGCGTGCGCATCAGCCCATCGCCGTGTTCGCCGCTGATGGTCCCCTTCAGCGACTTGATCAGCTCAAACACTTCTTCGGCCGCCTTGCGCATGCGGGCGCGGTCTTCTTCAGCCTTGCAATTCGCGAACGGATTGACGTGCAGGTTGCCCTCACCACCATGGCCGAAGAGATGTGCCTTGAAGCCGTTGGCCTCGCAGATCGCCTTGAAGCCGGCGATGAACTCGGGCAGCTTCCAGGGCGGAACGGCGCAGTCTTCAATCCAGCGTGTCGGCTTGTAGTCACCCTCCACGCGGCTCAGGATCGGGCTGGCGACTTTTCGGACCGTCCACGCTTTCTCGAGCTCGGCTGCGTCGTAGGCGGCCTTGCCTTCAAATGCGGGGCCTTCGTCTACGATCAGCTTGAGTGCGTCATTCACTTGCTGGCGCGTGCGCATCTCGTCGTCATCCCAGTACTCGACGATCAGCACGCTGACCAGCTTGTCCGGCATGCCCTCGGCGACGCGCGGATCTGACTTCGCGGCGACGTCAATAATCGTGCGGTCGAGGACTTCCAGCTTGGTCGGGCGCGTCGGCAGCAGCTTGACTACGCCTTCGGCCATCGCCTCGTTGCTGTCAAACCAAAGCGTCAGGCCGGCCTGCTTGCGCGGCAGCTTCAGCACTCGAAGTCGTGCCTCGAGCAGGATGCCAAGCGTGCCCTCACTGCCACTGAACAGGCGCGGCATGTCCAGCACGCCGCCCTGGTCGCCCGCGCCGATGGCCGGGTCGAATTCCACGCGCGGGCAATACGCCTGCCGGTCTGAGCCACTCAGGTCGTCGTGCAGAAGCTCGAAGACGTTGTAGCCGCTGCTGCTGCGTGTTGATTCCGGGCGCTCGCCGGCGATCAGCGCGGCGTTGTCGCGCGCGATCTTGAGTGTCGCTTCGGCCAGCTTGATCTCGGCCGCGCTGGCATCTTCCGGGAACTGGATCTTTCCTTCGGGCAAGACCTCCAGCGGCCGAAGTTTCACGCGCTCGCCGTCGGCCAGCAGCACATCCAGCTCAAGCAGGTAGTCCTTGCTGGTACCCCACCTGATCGACTTGGCGCCGCCGCTGTTGTTGCTGACCATTGCGCCGACCGTGCACCATGGGCTGCTGCTGGGATCAGGCGGCCAGAACATGTTGAAGCTGCCCAATTCAACGTCAAAGTCGTCCTTCACCACACCGGGCTGAACGCGTGCCCAGCCGTCGCTGGGCTGGACCTCGAGAATGCGGTTCATGTGGACGGCAAAGTCGAGGATGATCCCCTGTCCCAGCGACTGGCCAGCGACGCCGCTGCCGGCCCCGCGGCAGGTGACCGGCACCTGGTGCTCGCGCGCGAACTGCATGGTCTTGATGACGTCGTCGGCATCCATCGGCTCGACGATGCAGCTCGGCCACACTTCCACGATGCTGGCGCTGCTGGCGTACAGGGCGCGCGAGATTTCATCCCAGCGAACGGCGCCCTTCACATTGCGGCGCAGGCGCGAGTAATCGAGCTTGAATGCAGGCTTGGAATAGGCCCGAGGATCGGCCTGTGCAGTGGTCATGGTGGCTCAGTCTATCAACCACGGGTCTGCACGGCAGTGCACGCCACGCGGCGGCAATGGCCCCTCGCAATACCTTGCCATCGAACTATCCTACGGCCATCGAAACAACCGGGGATAGTCAATGAGCCAGACCTACCTCAAGCGCAGCCGGGCCGTTGCCCACCTGATTCTCACGTCGCAGCAGTTGTTCAAGGCCGTCACCGCGCTCGTGCGCCGCCACGACCTGACGGAAAGCCAGTACAACGCGCTGCGAATCCTGCGCGGCGCCGAGAAACGCGACGAGGAACTGACCCAGGCAGAGCTGGCCGAGCGCCTGATCGCCAGCCGCGCCAACACAACGTGGATTCTCGACAAGCTCGAAGCCCGCAAGCTGATCCGCCGCAAGGGCCACCCGGACCGACGCAAGAACCTGGTCGAGATCACTACCGCGGGCCACCGCATGCTGGCCCGCATTGACCCCGAGTTTGAAAGCCTGCTGTCCGCCATTCTGGCAGAAGTCAGCGACGGCGAACTCGATACCGTGCTCGGGATTATCGGAAAGTTTGAATTCAAATAAGCCGATGGCTCAGCAGAAACCCAGACGGCGCAACGGCAAACGCGTGTGGGGCTAGCGTGCACTAACACTGCCACCGGGCCGATTCGCTTTGGGGCTGGACGGGGTAGACCCGTTGGTATACTTGGCGCATGGCCGATAGGCCGCTCCGGACGTTCGCATGGCTTTCACTGAGCTGGACGAACAGAAGTACACCCTGATAGAGCAGCGCCTCGGCGAAACCGAGCGCGCGAGTACCCAGATAGACTGGTCGCTATGGACGCCGAGGCTCATCGGCGCGGCCGGCTTTTCCGCCCTCATGCTCGGCGTAGTGCTTGCGCCGTACCAGAACCTGAAAGCCGAACGCATCGTCGGGTTGGGGCTGCTGGTGGTCAGCTTCGTCGTCCTGTACGGCGTGTACCTGCTGCGCTTCCGCCCTGAGCTGTTCAATGAGCGTCGCAAGCAGATGCTGTATGGCTCCAGCGTCCTGCTGACCTGCGCCATCGTCCAGACCATCAGCCTCGTCGGCGCTGAACAGGCGCCCCAGGCATTCCAGTCGGCGCTGACCCCGGCGGTGATGTTCGGGCTATTGCTGCTGTGCGGCATCAGCTATGCGGTCGTGTTTGACCAGCGCTTTGCGCTCGATGGCACGATTCTGACGGCGCTTGCGCTCGGACTCGTTCTCCTGAGCGCCGGTGAGTTCGTGCCCGTGCGCCTGACCGTTTCCACCGCCGGCGCCCTTACGGCCGTGCTGTTCACCCGCAACCTGCGCTCGCGCTACAAGCTGGCAATGGTAGGTGTGGTCGGCGGCGCTGCCGTTGGCTGCATTATTGTGGCTCTGACGCTCCTGGGCGCAAAAAACGTCTGGCCTGCGAATGCGTTGACTGACCCGCTGACCCTGATTGTCTGGGCCGCAGGAGCGGTTGTCATTGGCGCGGCGGTCGGCGTGTTCAGCACGTTCCTGCTGCCAGTCTTCGAGCGCGCCTTCCAGATCACCACCGACCTGCGCCTGATCGAGTTGCTCGAGGGCGAACACCCGCTGATCACTTTGATGCAGCAGCGCGCACCGGGAACCTGGCAGCACACGCAGAACGTGGCCAACTTCACCAAGCGCGCCTGCGAGTCCATCGGCGCCAACGCCCTGCTGGGCGAAGTGGGCGTGAAGTTTCACGACCTCGGCAAGATGGTTCGGCCGGAATTCTTCACCGAGAACGAGCCGGAGTCCAAACTGCTGCACGACCGCCTCAGCCCCATGATGTCCGCCCTGATCATCCTGAGCCACGTCAGCGATGGTGTGCTGATGGCGCGCAAGGCCAAGCTGCCGCCGGTGCTGGAAGATTTCATCACCGGCCACCACGGCACCAGCATCATCAAGTACTTCTTCTTCAAGGCCAAAGAGCAGGCCAAGGAAGGCGAACGCATCGAGATGAGCCAGTTCCGCTACCCGGGACCGCGCCCCCAAAGCAAGGAATCAGCCATTGCCGCAATCGCCGACCAGGTGGAAGCTACCGCGCGCTCGCGCTTTGCCGGCGGCGTAACGCACCCGGACGACATCCGCAACATGGTGCACCAGGCGATCATCGACAAGTTGCTCGACGGCCAGTTCGACGAGTGCGACATCACGATCCGCGAGTGGAAGCTCGTCGAGGACAGCCTCGTGAAGAGCCTCGCCAGCATGTACCACCACCGGGTCAAGTACCCCGACGACCCGGACAAGGACAAGCGCAAGGCCGCCATCGACGCGCGCGAGAAGTACCGCAACGAGCTCGCCAAGCGCCGCGAACGCATCCTTACCCAATAAGCGAAAGTGCAATCGGGCCCCGCGATCACGCGGGGCTTTCGTTTCGTTCGACGCGATTTCGCCTCCCGAGCTGCCGGCCGCACCTATACTGAAGCCTCGACCCCGCCCCGCACGAGGAACCCGCCATGAAAATCCGTCTGCTCTCGGCCGTGATCGCAATTGGCCTGCTGTCTGTTGTCGGTCTGTTCGCGCAGGACGCGCCGCCTGAGCCCGCGCCGGAAAAGAAAGTCGTGCTGGTCGACAGCGCCGAAAACCTGCTGTCGCAGGAGATCTGGGGCAAGTGGGAGACCAACCGCACCGTCACGAAGTTCGTGCAGGACGGCCTGCCGAAAGACAACTTCGGCAAGGTCGAATTCACCCGTGATGAAGCAGCCACCACCCGGATCACCGCCGCGCTGGAAGATCTCGTGTCCAAGATCGCCGAACGCGGCAAACCCAATGACGTGGAATTCATGCGCGGGGTGAAGGCGGTCTATGCCACCGGCCGCATGAAACTCGACCGCAGCAAAGACAGCTTCGAGGCCGACTTCGCGCTGATCACCATGTTCGGCGAACAGTTGCTGATCATCCGCGCCGGCACCGAAGCCAAGCCCAGCTGGGAGACCGACCGGGTCAGCTTCGTCCGCGACGCCGAAGGCGACCACGATCTGCTCTTCATCGGGACGGACACCAAGGAAGGCAAGTTCACCGCCCTCCAACGCGACGGCGTAAAGTAACTACGCGGCCTTGATGACGGGGATGCCGGCGGCATTTTCGATTTCGGCGAGCTTCATGACTTCGGCCAGGTATTCGTCGTGCAGGTAGGTGTGCGTCAGGCGCTTCTTGCGGAACCAGCGCCAGAACATCAGTTTGCGCAGCGCCTTGCGTGTCACCGCGCCGGTGATGAGCCGGAATGTCTCGAAACGCCCGTACTCGGACAGTGGCTTGCTGGTCATGCCGATGCGCTGCAGGCGCGTGTCGGTCGTGGCGATAATGGTTTTCAGGTACTCCGGAATCTGGCGCATCACTGCGTGATCCTGGTCAACGCGCTTGCCGATCCACTTCTCAAAGCGCTTGATCACCCAGAGCGACAGCAGGTGCAGCCCGAGCAGGCGCTTGCGCAGCTTCGGGTTGCGTGCCAGCGCCTTCATCGTCTGCTGCTCGCCGAATTCGACGTGGCCTTCTTCCTGGCGCGCGGCGGCATCGAGGCGCTTGGCCAGCTTTTCATCGTCAATGCAATTGATGATCGCGTAGAAGATCATCAGCACGAAACCTTCACCCTGCGCCATTTCCAGCGCGCAATGCTCGGCCCAGTCGTCGCTTTCGGCGCTCAGGAAGCGCACCACCGGGTGAACCTTCACCGGGCGTGCGTCGAGCCACTTGAAGAATTCCATGAAGACGTCGACGTGCTGAAGCTCTTCGATGCACTGGCGGGCGAGGAACTTGGCGCTTTCAACATCCGGCGCGTGCAGGATCCAGTGGCCGACCTGGATGCCCGTAACTTCGCCGTACAGGAACTGGCTGGCAATCCACGCCAGCAGGTCGCGGTCCTTGACGCGATCAAACTTCGCGCCCTTGAAGTCAAAGCCCATTTCTTCGCGTGTCAGCAGCATCAGGTCTCCCGCCCCTCAGTGTACACTGGGGCTTGCATGCGACTACAAACCAGCCACAAAAACCTGTTCATTCGCGTGCCCAGGACTGGATCAGCCAGGCTTCTCCCTGCGGATAGAACTCGAACTCGCTGAACTCGGCCGGGTACAGCACCGTGTCGCCGGGCTTCAGTACCGCCGGCTGCAGGTTGTCGCGGGCACGCCCGGTCACTTCGCAGGCGCCTTCCAGGAGTGTCAGCAGGGTGAAGCCCTGCCAGTCCTTGCACTGGCGGAACGCCTTGCTGACGCGCAGTGAACGGACGCCGAATGGACCGTCGTCCTGCAGCAGCTCGTCTTCGCCCTGCGTCCCGCGCACGCCGGGCAGCAGCAGGTCCAACTTCGCGGCGGCCAGCCCCGCCTCGATATGCATCTCGCGCATCACGGGGCGCGGCAGGTCCCACAACCGATAGGTGATGGCGCAGTTCTGCTGGATCTCAAGCAGCGTCAGGCCCCCACCGATCGCGTGGATCATGCCCGCTTCATTGTAGAGGTAGTCGCCGCGTACCAGGTGCCGCGCGTTCATCAGCTCGAAGGGGTGGCCGCCAGTGAGCGACGCCGCAAACTCATCCGCGCTTACGCCCTTCTTCAGGCCCTGGTAGATCACCGCCTCCGGCTCGGCATCAAGCACGATCCAGCATTCGCTCTTGCCACGCTGGACAAGCCGACCGTCACGTCGCAGATCACTGGGATGGTCCTGTACGCTCAGCGCCTCGGCCGTATCGAGGAACTTCACCGCCAGCGGGAAGTCCGGAAGATCGTGCATTCCCGACAGGTCGCCCAGCAAGTCTTGCCGATGCGCCTCCATGAGCTGGCGGATGGTCTGGCCGCGCCACTCCCCGTTGGCCACCACGCTGCAGGCGTCGGGCATGTCAGCCAGCTCTATGCTTTCGCCCGTGCCGGCCGGAAGCTCATCGGGGAACAGGTTGCTTAAGCGTGAGCCGGCCCAGGGCTTCGAAACGGCCGTTCGATGAAATCGCAGCGGGTAGCTCATGCCCTCAAGTTAGCGTTCCCCGTATGGCAAGGCAAAGCGCACTCGTTAAGGTGTAGGCGTGACTGAGCCCGCGCCAAAACCGGTTTCGGAAGTTCCGCTTGTGTCAGCGCCGCAGCCGCGCCGCGGGAACAACCTGGTACTGCTGTTCATGCTCGGCTGCCTGATGGCCCTGGTCACCGGCGGGGTGCTGTACTGGATCGATGCGACCCGCGTGCCACCGGACCCGCACGTCACCCAGTGGCCGCGCGACATTCCGCCGGACAACTTCCACATGCCACGCCCCAAAGGCGACTACGACGCGGCCGTGGCGCACATGCGCACGCTAGCTGACGCGATGAATGAATATCATGACGGCTCACTCGGCGGCGGCGTTCGCTGGCCGGCCGCACTCGATGAGCTGCAGATGGCCGGGCTGCTGCCGGCGGATTTTGACCTGCGCGGAGCACTCTCCGGCGAGCCGATCGTCTACCAGCCGCAGATGCCCATCGGCCACGACCCCGAGCGCTGGGTGATGTGCTACGACGTCGAGATCGGCTGGCACCGGCAGGCCACGACAGGCTATGCCATCAACGGTCCGATCGCGGCCGCCGTGATCCTGGCCGACGGCAGCGTGAAGCTGATCGAGGGCGATGACCTTGAGAAATACGGCGGGCTGAATTTCCAGGTGGGTGCGACGCGATGAAAGTCAGCGTGAACGGCAAGCCACACGATCTGGCCGAGGGCACGACCCTCGCGCAGTTGATTGAGCTGCTGGCGCTGAAGACGGACCGCATCGCCACGGAACGCAACCTCGACGTAGTTCCCAAGGCGAAGTACGCCGAAACGCGATTGGCTGACGGCGACAGACTGGAGATCGTCACGTTTGTGGGCGGCGGATAAGAAACGAGAGCAATGACTGCAACGGCTGCGGAACTGGATACGCCCCTGAAGGTCGGCAAGTACACCTTCAACTCACGCCTGCTGGTGGGCACGGGCAAGTACGCGAGCTTTGAGCTGATGCGCGACTGCCTGGCAGCAAGCGGCACCGAGTGCGTCACGGTCGCCGTGCGCCGCGTAAAGCTCGACGGCACGCGCGAAGAAAACCTGCTCAGCTTTGTCGACGAGTCGAAATATAAAATCCTGCCCAACACGGCCGGCTGTTTCACGGCCGAGGACGCGATCCGCACGGCGCACCTGTCACGCGAAGCCCTGGGTACCGAGTTGGTGAAGCTGGAAGTGCTGGCCGACCCAACGACGCTGCTGCCCGAGCCGATCGGCACGCTGGAAGCCTGCGGCAAGCTGGTGAAGGAAGGCTTCACGGTGCTGGTCTACACGTCCGACGACCCGGTGATGGCGCGCAGGCTGGCCGACCTGGGTGTGGCAAGCGTGATGCCGGCGGGCTCGCCGATTGGCAGCGGCCAGGGCGTGCTGAACCCGAACAATATCCGCATCATCCTCGAGACCGTGCGCGAGGAGTACAAACTGCCGATCATCGTCGACGCGGGCGTGGGCACGGCCAGCGACGTCACCATCGCCATGGAACTCGGCGCCGACGGCGTGCTGCTGAATACCGGCATCGCCCACGCACAAGATCCGCTGCGCATGGCCGTCGCCATGAAGGCCGGAATCGAAGCCGGGCGCCTTGCGTACCTCGCCGGCCGAATCCCGCGCAAGCTCTACGCCAACGCCTCAAGCCCCATGGAAGGCCGCATCGCCAGCGCCAAAGACAGCATACCAGGCGAGTAGCGTGCATACGGCCAGCGTTCCGCTAAGCTCATCGCGTGGAAGCCATGCAGACTGATGTTTTGATCGTCGGCGCGGGGCCCTCGGGGCTGACACTGGCGTGTTCGCTGGCGCGGGCCGGAGTTGCCTTTCACATGATCGACAGGATCACCGAGCGCTCGCCTTACTCGCGGGCGCTGGTGGTTCAGCTTCGCAGCCTGGAGATCTTCAACCAGCTTGGGATTGCGGAAGGCCTGATCCCGCTGGGCAATGAAGCCGGCAACGCGAAACTCTTCGTTAAGCGCAAACTGAAAGTCGAGTTGCCGATCTTTGACGTGGCCTACAAGGGCTGCCGTTACGACAAAGCGCTGTTCATCGAGCAAGGCCGCACCGAACACGCGCTGGAATCATGCCTCAGCGGGTTCGGCGGGAATGCTCACCTCGGCCACGAACTGCTGAGTTTCGAAGAGACGGCCGACGGCGTCAGTGCGCGCTGCAGGGGCGAAAGCGACTACAACGTCGAGGCCAAGTACATCGTCGGCTGCGACGGCGCACACAGCGTGGTGCGGCACGGCAAGGACATCGCCTTCGAGGGTGCGGCCTACGCGCAGGATTTCATTCTCGCCGATCTCGATATCAAGTGGGACCAGCCATCCAGCGCCTTCATGGCATTCCAGGATCGCGAAGGTTTCATGGCGATCTTTCCCATGAAAGACCGGTCGCGCTTGATCGCCGCACGCGGCCGTTACCACGAAGACGCACCCGAGCCTACACTGGAAGACTTCCGCGAGATCTTCACGCGGCTGGTTCCCTACAAGGCTGAGCTTTCCAACCCGGTCTGGCTCACGCGCTTTCACCTGCATCACCGAATCGCGAAGCGGTTCCGCAGCGGCCGAGCGATGCTGGCGGGCGATGCCGCGCACATTCACAGCCCTGTCGGCGGGCAGGGCATGAACACCGGCATCCAGGATGCCTGGAACCTCGGCTGGAAACTGGCGTGGGCGCTGAAGTCGCCGGCCTCGGCCGAGGCGCTGCTGGAGTCGTATCACGAAGAACGTCACCCGGTTGGCGAATCCCTGCTGCGCACGACAGATGCGGCTTTCAACTTTGTCGCGGGGCAGGGCTGGTTCGCAAAGACGGCGCGCAGTTGGTTTGCGCCGTGGGCGTTGCCGCTGGGTGCAAGCTTGCCGCCCATCCGCAACCGGGCTCGCTACCTGGTGACGGAGTTGGGGATCAGCTACCACGGCAGCAGCCTCTGCGGCCCGGGTCGAGGTACACCCACGCCCGGCGACCGCATGCCCGACTTCGAGATCGACGGCCGATCGCTTCATGCGCTGCTGGATTCCGTCCAGCCAACCGTGCTATCCGTCAGCGACGACCCGGCCGAGTCCCCGCGCTGGAAAGCCATCCAGTTGGCGAAACCGACGGACGAACAGCGCGAGTTGCTGGGACTGGACGATCACTGCCACTTCCTGATCAGGCCGGACGCATACCTGGCTGCGCGCGCTGAGTCGTTGGACGCGCTGGCAGATGCCACACTGTTGAAACACTGGGCGTGACCCAACCTATTCTCTCCACGGGTTGTAGCTGCCGAAGTTCCATAGATGTCCCTCAGGGTCGAGGCAGGAATAGCCGCGGCCGCCATAGTCCTCATCCTTCGGTCCGTACACCACTTTCGCGCCAGCCTTGACTGCGCGGGCGTGGTGCACATCCACGTCGTCCACGATGATGTATGGACTCTGCGTGCTGGCTCCTTCGGTCTTGTCCGGCGTGGTCTGCAACCGGCCGAACTCGTCATCGCGTGCGGTCCCGAGCATCACCATGCCGTTGCCGAAACGAAGTTGCGCATGGTGAATAACGCTACCCTCGCCAGGCACGACCATATGCTTCTCGAATCCGAAAGCACTGCACAACCAGTCAATCGCAGCCTTTGCGTCCTTGTAGCGCAGCGTCGGGATGATCACGGAGCCTTCCATGGTTGGTTTCCTTTGTGCGGATTAATCCGAATATGAACCTCTACGGCCAGAACGACCCGATTCACTCGTCTTTCCGACGGTTGTATAATGATCATGGGTGTCTTTACCGCCCCCGTGCAAGAGAAACGGGAGACGAGCCATGACAACCCGCAAGCCTTTCGGAGTGCCCCAAGAGACATGGGTAGACCAGCTGATCCGCGAAGCGGAAGAACGCGGCGAATTTGACAACCTGCCCGGCAAGGGCAAGCCGATCAAGGGCCTCGATCGCCCCTGGTCGCTCGATGACTGGGCGCGCGACATGATCAAGCGCGAGGGCGTCAGCATCCTTCCGCCGGGGCTGCAACTGCGCCGCGACGTGGAACGCGAGCTTGAAGAAATCATGAAGCTCGCGCTCGAAGAAGGCGTGCGTAACCGCGTCGCCAGACTGAACGAGCACATCCGCGAAACCAACCGACGCCTGCACGAAGGCCCCGCGTCGATGGTGAAGCCCCTCGACGCCGACGACATAGTTGAGCGCTGGCGCAAAGTACGCAACGCGAGCGGCTGACTAGAACGTGGCTTCAGCTGGTTCGTCCGCAGGACTCCGTGCGCTCAGATGCAAGTGCAGGGCGTGCTTGACACGCCGCTCCATCAACTCGAGCACGACGATCACCGCCAGAAAATTAAGCGCGACCAGCGCCGCATTAACCGCGCTGTTCGTCATCACACCAACCAGCGGTGTGAGGCCCATGCCGAACACGCCAATCATGTTGATGACTTGCTTGTAGCCGCGAAGGTTGGCTCGTAGCCGCTCTTCCACCCGGTCAGACGCCGGGTGGCCATGCAGCAGTTGCTCGGCCGTTTTTCCACTCTCAAGGTAGGGCTGGTTCATTCGACTGCTTCCGCCTTTCCCTTTTCCAACAATGCGCGGCGGCGCTGGTATTCCGCCCGCGCCAGAAGCTTGAGGCCGACTTCGCGAATCCTGCGCTGCTGAGACAGCCACGCCCAAGCGAAGTTTGATCCACCGAGGCTGAGCAGCACTCCCAACATCGCCCAGTTGCCACGTATCATGCCGTCCTGCGTGCCGTCATAGGCATGATAGCACACAAACAACAGCGATGCCGAAACCAGAATCGCGCCACCGAGCACGACAGCAGCAACAACCGTCTTGCGTTTGCTGCGGGCGATCAGCATGTGGGCGTGATTCTCGAGCTGGTCGGCGTCGGCCAGACTGAGCAGCACGGACTCGGCCCTGGTGCGCGCATGCGCCTGCACTGCAGCGTTTAAGCCACTGTCAGTGTACGGCTCAGCGGGGGTGCGGTCCGGCATGCAGATATCATACGCCGGCAAGCTGCCCGACTGCCATCAAAGTCTAGCGGATGGTCGCGAGCAGGCGGCCCTGGTCGTCGCGAAATACGACTTCGCCCTTGTCGTCGGTTACCGGATAGGTGAGACGGACCGGCGTGCCGTAGGTCCATTCGTTCATGCGTTCATCCAGCAGCCGGCGTTCTTCGCCGAAATCTTCCGGCACTGTGGCGCCCTGAAGGACGATCGTTTCGCGCTTGTCGCCGGCCTCGATCACGAGTGTGGCTGAATCCATCCAGCGCAGCACGGTGCCTTCCTGCGGTGCGGGCTCATCGACCGCAGCCGCATAGTTCGGCTTCCGCGGGCCTTCTGCGTTCGCGCCGGACTCGCTCGATTCGCCGGCGTTGCCCTGTTTGCGCTCGCTTTCATTCGCGCGCGGGTCTTCGCCGCGCCGGATGGCATCAAGCTCCGAGGGCGTCGGCTCATAGCCAAGCACGGCCATGCAGCCACTGGTAAGCAGGATCAGGCACAGGCAGGTCAGCGTGCGAATCATGCCGGAATGGTATCCGGCGCCTGTCACACGGCAAGCATCGGTACACGGAAACGGCGCCACAAGGGCGCAGTTTCCGGGGGACAGCCTGGCAACGTCCCACACACCATCGGACCAGCCGGTTCGGCGCAGCCGCCGCCGCCTCTATCGTTTCCATTGCTGACGTTCACCCCGATCCGGTCACGTTGATGCGGTAGGGCTCGCGCTCGGACGAATCGCCGTGGGGAATCTCGATCACGGCCGAGCGCGCGCCGTTTGCCCTTGCTGCGAAGTGGTTCGCACGACTGTTCGTCCTCGCATGCCAGACACTTGAGCCAGAACCGGTCATGTCGCCCGTGGTGGCGGGGTGCCGATCTCGGCTGGCGTGCCGGGTATCAGATCCACGCCGTGGTGCGATGCAAACCGTGTGCCAGGACGTAAACGGCCAACTCCGGTGCGCAGCGCTACCGGATGGGAACGTCAGGCGTCGCGGCCGTAGCGCTGCAGGTACTCTTCCATCCGGCACTTCCGTCGAGTGGAGTCGCTGGTCATGTAGCGAACTTTGCCGAACACGGGGCGTTCCGGCCCCCATGCGCGATCGAACTGGCCAAGGCACCACATGATTCCGCTGTAGCTATTTGGGTCCCGTCCATCGAGCGCGTACTTGTTGTTCAGATGCACCATGAACTCCAGCGCCTGCTGTGGTGATTCCGTCCAGTGGAGGATCTTCTTGCCCCAGAGCATCCGAAGGTAGTTGTGGATGCGGCCTTCATGCAGCAACTGCCGCTGCGCGGCATTCCAGACTTCGTCGTGGGTCTGGGCAGCTTCGAACTGCTCCAGCGTGTAGATGTACGGCCGTTTGTCGTATGCGTGGCGAGCAAGCGTAGTGCGGGCGAAGTCCGGCAGGCTGTCGAAGCTGCCGTAGTCTTCCGGATGCTTGTGGCACCACTGAAAGCCAAGCTCACGCCAGGTTACGACCTGGTCCATGAACGCTTCGCCGTTGGCGCTCATCCCCCACCAGCCGCGGCGGCCATCCGTCTTTCCTGTGAGCTTGGAGACGTCCCAGCCTTCACGGCCTGCCATTGTCTCCAGCACTTCAAAAACGCTCAGGTGCCCGAAGTGCAACCGGGCCGAAACGCCGCTGGTGACATCATGATCCGGGTGATTGCGCTCCTCCTCATAGACTCCGAATTGCCGGTCGATCCACGCGTTCAGATGAACGCTGGCAGCTTCGCAGCCGCCGGGCGTTGCTGCTGTGGGCACATCGTGGTCGATTGGCAGCAAAGACAGATCCTGCAGCGCCTGAAAGTCCGCCGCCGGCCAGCGTTTCAAGACAGTCGACGGAAGCTCAACTGCCGGCAGCTGAACTCCGCCCAGCGGATCAGGAGCCGGCAGTTGCTCCAGGTGCGGGCGCAGTTCTTTCTGCAGATGGCGGCGGAACGAATGAGCAACGCTGAAGTGGCGCTCCGCGGAGTGCAGGGGCAGAAGTCCGTTGCTGTCCACCTTCTCCAGCCGGACGTCGATCGCATCAGCCGCCGCTTCCACCATGTGCGGCAGGAAGAAGCAAGGATACTCGTCGGTGACCACACAGACTGCCTCCGCGGCCAGAGCTCCCAGCAGCCCCTTCGACGCGCCGGTTGAGGACTCCACGTACGGATAGTACTTCGCCGGTGCTTTGCTGAAGGCACGCCCGTTTGCCTGCATGCCGTCGATGACGAAGCGGTGCAGTCGATCATTGGCCCATTGGTAGTCGCAGCGAAGCGGCTCGAAAATCACCAGGCCGACGTCATGCCTCCGGGCCAGCTCAACCGCTCGCTGAAGCCCGAAATTGTGGCGGGGACGGCGGGCAGCGATCATCCAATACAGCACGTAGCGCCCACTCGCGCGCATGGGCGCGTTATTGCAGGCTTGCATGCGGATTTCCGGCACACTGGTCATTCGTTGACTACTACCACACGCGGCACTTGTTCGGCACTGGCTCGCGCACTAGCATGACGCCCCCCAACGACAGAGCCAGTCGGCGAGACGATCTGGAGCCACGACATGCAACGTCCCCTGCTAGTCATCGACGTCCAGCGCGGAAACATCAGCGAATACAATCGCTTCATTCCCAATGGCATCGCCAGCATCATCAAGGCCGAGCTCTTCAACCCCATCATCTTCACCCGCTACGTCAACACGCCCGACAGTCCCGCCCGCCTGTTCCTCGAAACAGAGGAAATGAGTGACTTCGGCTCGGCGGGGATGGAATCCAAGATCTCCGAAGTGATGGGCGCCAAGGCGCCCGGGCTTGACACGATGGGCATCACGGAGCTGCCGGATGGCTATGGCGCGAAGCGATACCTGCTGACCCGAAATGTCTACTCGGCCGTCACGGCAGACTTCGAGGAATTGCTGGCTGAGCTGGACCTGGACAACACGGGCATGTACCTCGTCGGGGCAGACACCGAGTCTTCGATCATGAAGACCGTGCTGGACTTGTTCGAGCGCACGATCGAGCCGATTGTGCTGGCAGAATTCTGCGGCAGCCATCGCGGCCTTGGCAACCACGAGAAAGCCCTGACCCTGCTGAAAGAGCTGATCGGGCCGGAACGCGTGGTCAGCGACTACATGCCGCTGCGCCACCGCTGGGAACGCGCCAAGAACATGTAAGGCTTTCAGCTGCAGTATCTTGCGGGGACGCGCACGCGCGTCCCCGCTTGCATTTGCGCGCATGTCCGCCGGGTTTCGAGCGCTTTTCCTTAACTTCGCGGGGGTCGTCCGGGTACCATCGTCAACGAGGACAATCGCAGGGAGGAACCATGTTTCGAATCATTTCGCTCACCGCCATTGGTGTTGGTCTGTTCGCATTATTCGGCATTGCCGGCAGCCCGGTATTCGCGGGTGGCGTCGCCCGTGGCGCGCTGAACAAGAACAAGTACGGCGGCAAGAACGGCAAGATTGAAGCCTGGCAAAAGAAGGGCGGCAAGAAGACACACGGCGGCGGCTACGACAGCGTGCCCAAGGAAGAACGCATCGTCTGGTTCGTGCCAGACGCCGAAGTTTTTGAAGCGGCGGCCAAAGACAAGCAGCCGGTGATTCTGTACTTCCCCGAAGAAGACCTCGACATGATGGACGCGAGCGTCGAGCTCAGCGGTCCGGACATCATGAAGGTGAGTGACGACAGCGCACTCTTCATCATGATCGAGTACAACGCTGACCGCACGCCCAGCTTCAATGACGGCTCGAAGATTCCGACCAGCAAGTTCCTGAGCCCCAACCTCTCGCGCGACTACAACGTCGCGAAGACGCCGACGTTTATTGTGTGCGACTGGTACGGCAACGAGTATGAGCGCTACACAAAGATCCCGACTGAAAAGGACATGCTGAAGAAGATTGAGGCAGTGACCTCGGAGATGGAGAAGCAGGACAAGAAGCTCGCCACCACGCTAGAAGAGGCGAAGAAGGCCCTGGAAGCCAAAGAGCTCAAGGACTTCTTCAAGGCCGCACTCAAGAACCTGAAGACTGGGGTCATCGGGCTCGCTTCGGCCGAAGAGACCATCAAGCTGTACCGCCAGGTTTGCGATGACGCGCGCGACGAAGTCGAAAAGATCCTCGACGACCGGCCGGAAGACGGCCAATCCCGCCTGAAAGACATGTCAAAGATCTACAAGGACACCGATGTCGAGAAAGATATCGATGACGCACTCGACATCCTGAAGTAGCTCTCGACGTCGTAAATGAAACAATTTCAAGCATTTCGGGGGACGGCCTTGGCCGTCCCCCGTGTTTCATCTTCGTGCCAGTAATTTGGCGGCGATGGCGCTTGCTTCACGGGGTAGACTTCTTCCGTCTTGAAGGGAAGCGCGCCCCGGCGTGCAGAGGGAGAGGACAAGATGCGTAAACTGATCGCACCCATGCTTCTGATCGTGCCGATGCTGGCCTTGAGCGCCTGCCATCCTGAGACAGTCCGGGTTCACCACAGCGACGGTCCAAAGAACTACGTGCCAAGTGGCGGGCTGAATTGGGGCCTGTTCAATTACTTCGAGCACGACTTCGCGACACGCGACATCAGCTCAAGCGCTGACCAGGACGGCTTCGAGTTCCAGCTTGCTCAAGACAGCGTCGTCGTGATCACCACGACGGGGCAGGGCGGCTTCGACGCGTTTCTAGATCTGTACGACGACAACTTCGACTTCATCACCGGTGACGATGATGGCGGCCCGGGCGGCGATGCTGTAATCGTCGGCACGCTGGGCGCCGGAGGCTACTTTGTGGTCGTAGGCGGCAGCGGCGCAAGCACCGGAAGCTACGACATCGACATCAGCGTTGAGCCCCTGGGCGGAGCAGACTTCGGCCAGATGTTCCCCAACGACAGCTTTGTCGACAACGGCGGCGTGATGGACGATGCCTTCGACGTGGACAGCTACTTTTTCACCGTCTACGGCAACGTCAGCGCGGACATCACCATGACTACCACCGCAGGTGCGCTGGACCCGAACCTAGAACTGGTTGATGAATACGGCACGGTCATCCTGTTCAACGACCCAGCCGGCTCCGCCGACCCGGACGCCCTGGGCATCAGCCTGACCCCGGGCACCTACATCGTCCGAATCGGTACCAGCAGCGGCGCCGGCGACTACAGCCTCCAAATCGACATCAACTAGGCATGGCAAACACCCAGGCCCCCGCGATCCTGCGGGGGCTTTTCAATTGGGGCCTTGAATGCGCCTTTTCAAAGGCGGTTCAGCCGCTAACATCCGGGCCCACAGTCCAAACGGTGCGAATGCATGGAGCCTAAAGAAGCCTGCGTCAGGGCACGCCAACTCGCGCTTGCAGGCAACCTGCAAGGCGCGATTGATGTGCTGGACCCGATCCTTGAAGAGTTCCGCGAATTTGGCCCGGCCTACACCCTGCACGCGCGTGTGTTTCTTATGGCCGGCGATGCCGCCCAGCCGCTGATTGATCTCGACGCAGCCGAGTGGGCCAACAACGAATACGGCACCACCGACGACCAACTCGCTGTAACCGAATTACGTGCACTGACTTACGCCGTGCGAACCATTTATGCGGGCAAGCAGGAAGTGGCCCAGTGCCGTGCGGCAATCGAAGACCTGATGCGCCACAGGGCCACGCCGCAGACGTGGTGGTTCCTGCCGGCCGCGTGCTATGAGCTTGGCTACAAGGAAAAGGAAGCGGCGGAGTGGGTAGAGAAGTTGAACAACTTCCCCACCTTGAAGTCGGCCGCGAGCTTCTTTTTCAAGAAGAGCGGCGGGCTTACGCAGCTGCTGGCGATGCCAAAGAACCCCGAAGAGCTGTTGCCGGTGCATTACGCCCGTCACTACCGCGCCAAGCGTGAGGGCGACCTCAAGGGCTCTGAAAAGTACCGCAAGCGGATGGCGGACCTGATTGCGCCTGCCGACCCATGGGGAATCATTGACCTGTATGCGTCCGGCGCGGTGCATGTTGCCGCTGTCTGACCCCTTGACGCTACGGCATTGGGCGGTACTGTTTCCCGCCCGCCGAAAGGGCGGTAGTAGGAGAAGAGCATGTCCCGAGTCTGTGAACTGTGCGGCAAGACAACCCACGCCGGCGGCAGCATCAGCCGTCGCGGCCTTGCCAAGAAGAAGGGCGGCGTCGGCAGCCGCGTGATCGCGCGTAACAAGCGCATCTTCCGCCCGAACCTCAAGACCGTCCGCGCCTGGATCAACAACGGCGTGAAGCGCATCACGGTATGTACCGGGTGCCTGCAGGCCGGCAAAGTCACCAAGCCGCCAGCGCGCGAGTACAGCAAGGCCGAATAGCAACCACTTGAGCTTCGAACGCCCGCCGTGAATCGGCGGGCGTTTGCATTGGCGGCAAACTAGGAAGCCGAATAGCGCTTGGCGTCAATCACTTCGCGCGGATTGGTTCGCAAATCAAGCTCGGCCAGTATCTCGTCACGAAGCTCTTCCGGCGTCTTGTCGATCCACTCCGGTTTGGCCTTGCGGCGAACGGGCAGGCGGAACACGAAGTTGCCCTTGATCTGCTTGTACCGACGGCGGATCTGCTGCAGAAAATTCAACTTCTCGGTGCTCTGGGGCGCGTCGCCGTCCGCGAACATGTACTTCTGCCCCGGCTGGCCTACCCAGCGCTGGCCCAGCCCCAGACTGCGCTTTCGTGTGCGCGCCAGTCCGAAGCGCGGCGCGATGTCGAGAATCACCAGCAGGTCCGGCGTTGGATGCCAGCCTTCGTGGCGCTTTAGGATCTCGCGCGGCGGGATACCCATCGCACCCTGATAGACGAGAGTGCTGTACATGCTGCGGTCCTGCACCACGTCGCAGCCGTTCTCCAGCGCCGGCTTCACGATCGTGTCGATGTTCATGCGCCGGTCGGTGACGAACATCCCCAGCCATTCCCACGGCGAGGCCTTGAAGCCCGGCGTGGACAGCCGCTCGAGGATCAGCTTCCCGCTTGGCAAACTGGTTGGCTCATGCGAAGTCAGAACCTGCCGACCGCGCGCCGCCAAAGCATCTGCAACCAACTTCACGAGCGTGGATTTGCCCGTGCCGTCGATGCCCTCAATGATGATGAAGCGACCCTTCATGATGGCCCGAGGTTAGAGGGCAAGAGCCGTCGATGCCAGAGCAGGAACCCGCCAGCCGTCGCCAGGTCCCCGACACCTGAAACCCGATCTCTGGACTACCAGCTTCCGCCGAAGCGCTTCTTGCGCTTGCGGGGCATGCGAGCGGGGCCGCCGGGCGATGTGCCGGGCGCTGCCGGCGGCGGGCTTGCCGGAGCCGGAGGCTGCGTGCCGGGCATGCCGTAGCCCTTCAGGCGTGGCGCGCGCTTCTGGTTCACGAGGATGCCGCTGTCGCGCTTGACCTTCAGGCCGCCCGGGGGCGGCGGGCCGTCAAAGAAACCTGGCAACTTGCCGGTCTTCATCAGGTGCTCGATATCCGACACTAGCTGGCCCGCGCTGGCCGGGCGATCCTCCGGGCGCTTGGACATCATCGTGAAGATCAACGTAGCCGTCGAATCCTGCAGGTCCGGCCGGAAGTTCTTCGGGTGCGGTGGCGGCTCATGGATGTGGCGGTACATCACCACTTCCGGCGGGCCCTCGAACGGGACTTTGGCCGTCAGCATGAAATACAGCGTGACGCCCAGGCTGTAGATGTCTGAGCGCGTATCGATGTCCTGGCGCCCCATAGCCTGTTCCGGCGAAATGTAATTCGGCGTGCCGACCGCCATGCCGCGTGTTGAGCCGACGTCCTCGGCCGCGCGCACCTTGGCGAGGCCGAGATCAAGCAGCTTCACCTGCCGGTCGCGCGTGATCATGATGTTGTCGGGTTTCACATCGCGGTGCACCAGCGAAAGCTTCTCCGCGTGCTCAAGCGCCTTGGCGACCTGCAGGATGGCATCCAGTGCCTGGCGCTCGTCCATTGCGCCGCGCTCTTTTACCAGCTGCTGCAGCGTCTTGCCCTCGACGTACTCCATCGCAAAGTAGCACAGGCCCTCGATCTCGCCTGCGTCGATGCCTGTGATTACGTTCGGATGGTTCAATCGGGCGCTGGCGCGTGCTTCCTGCAGGAATCGCTGCTTGATGGTGGCGTTTGCGGCAAGCTCCGGCAGCAGCACCTTGATCGCGACAAAGCGGTCCATGCGCACCTGCTTGGCCTTGTAGACCGTGCCCATGGCGCCCTGGCCCAGCTTTTCCGCGAGCTGGTAGCCGGGGATCTTGTCCTGCATCTGGTACATCAGCTGATAGCTCTTGATCTTCTCGACGCTGGCTTTGTCGAGATAGCCGCGCTGCGCGAGAATCTGGCCTAGCAACGGCACGCGCTGGCCCTTTGCAAGCAGCGCGCGCTGCACGTTCACGCATTCCTGGATCTGCGCCGCCGTGACCAGCTTCAGGTTGACGGCCGCCTGGCCGAAACTGATGCGCGCCTGGTTGCCGACGTTCTCGGGCGGCTTCTCGATCTCAACCGGATCCATGTCCTGGGTGTCGGCGAGGCTGGGGTCCTGTTGCGCGCGGTAGGCCATTTCTTCAGGCGACCTTGGCGTCACTGGACGCGGGACCTCGGTCCGCTCGCCCACCGGTGGCTGACTGGGGCGTTGCTGGCTCGACTGCGCGCTGCGAGCGCGCTGCTGGGCCTCTGCATTCTGGCTGGATGCCGCACTTCGCTGCGCGGCCGCATTCTGGCTTGAGGCCGCACTTCGCTGCGCCGGTGCGCTCTGGCTTGATGCCGCGCTGCGCTGCGGGCCTGAGGCGGCGCTGCGTTGCTGGGCTGCGATCTGGGCCGCCCGCGTGGACGGCGTAGCAGGCTGCTGCTGTCGCGGCGGCAGCGGTGAGACGCGCGGTCCTTGCGGCTGACTCGAGGGCGGCGGGCCGAGGGACACGGTCGGGATCTTCGGCGGCACTTCTTTCCCGCCATCTTGCTTGTCCGTCCCCGGCATGCGGCGGCTGTCTTCCTTCTGATCGACGCGGCGTGTTACGTGCTTCTCCGGTCGCTTCACAGGATAGGCTTTGGGTGGGCCCGAACCGCCGCCGCCATCAGACGACGCGGAACGATTAACGTGCCGTGGCCCGTACATTCCCATAGCTCATGCCCAGTACGATAGGGGCGCCCACCCGGAGACGCGCCGCCGACCTGCACGGCGCACTGTCCCGATTATTGCTTCCTTTACGCGTTTTGGCGAGGGTCAGCCCGGCACTCGTTTGTCGGTGACACCTATCGCACTGCGAACAATCACGCGCGCGTCACGGAATTGCTCGGCCGGGAAAGTCCATTCCAGGGGGGTCAGCGCTGCATGGCGCCCGCGGTATGCATTTGCCTCGAGCCACCACTCGAGCGGATATGCATCACTTGTGGAAAACTGCGTAGCCCCCCGATGGGCTCGGGTGGCGAAATCCCGAAAGATCTCCTCGCCCACCATGCCGCCGGACAAGTCACTCGAAGCTCCTCGCGATGCGGGGATGCGGACCAACGGCAAGTCAATCGCCCATGCGTGCCAACCGGCTCTGGCAGGAATCCTGCGTGGCAGGCTGCGTTCGCGGTCGTCGAGATTCACGACAATTCCGTCGTGCCACGAGTTCTCGGCCATCAGGAAAGTCCGCTGCGAGGCGGCCTGGCCTTCTCCGCTTCGAACGATTGCGGTCAGCTCGAAAACCGGCAGGGGGCGGTCTTGCGTCAGCGCCACGCTGCCGATGGCCGCACAGCCGGCCAATACCACAAGCTGCGCAGGCCAGGCCCGCCGTGTAACCCGTGCGCCAAGCAATGGCGCCAGCAGGCAAAGCAGTAGCACTCCGCCGCCCAGCCCCCAGAAAAGCGGCGTGGGTGCGGCATCCGACGGTGGCAGTGGCGGGGGACAAGGCGACAACTGCGGCGGAATGCGAGACTGCGGTTTGCCGCCCGGCGCCCGGGTTGCACCAAACCAGAACTGGTCGCGCAGAGCATCCATGACCACGTCCGCCGCGAGCTGGCTGCGCTGCAACTCATCAAATGCAATACGGTGGATTGCGCCCGGGCCGTACCCGAATCGTTGCACCGGCACGCCGCGAATCAGCATGACTTCCGGGTCGGCCGGCGCCGGTACATCGACATCGCTCTCGCCCAGACGAAACGAGCCCAGGATCATTGCGTTGCCGCCCAGGCTGCAGAACTCGGCGATCGCGCGCTGCGACCCCGGCGGGAGTCGCGTCTCGTCGGGATTGATGATGACGATCGCGTCATAGCCGTCGAACAGCCGCCAATCGGTGAAGAACTCCTGCAGCTCGTAATAGTCGCAGACGGCCGTGCGCGGGGAATTCGGCACCAGCACGCGTGCATAGACCGGATTGTTCGAAAACACCGCGACATACGGCCGCGCATAGTCAGGCTCAATCCGCCGCAGGGGCAGCTTGGGCGCCAGCGTCTCGATTACGTCGCCGCCGCTGCCGAGAATGCTGATCGTCGTTCCTTCGCCGACCAGCGCCGGTATTACAACCTCGACTTCGGTTTTGCCGGCCGTCGCGACGTCACGGCTGAGCGCGACGCCAGGTGCACCGCTTTCGATCGTCAACGTATCCACACCCAGCAGGTCTTTCAGCACGAGGCGGAATGGCGCATAGGTGCCGGTTCGGCCGTTCGGACTTGAGAGAAACCGGCTGCGTTCGCCGTCGATCGTCTGCGCCGAAACGCATCCGCACAGCAGCGCAAGCACGAGTAAGCATGCCCTCATGCGCGCCTCCTGTCCGGAAGCGCGAAAGCCGCCAGCCATGAGAGGACGCCTGCGACCAGCAATGGCCAGAGGCTGATATCGCCCGTGGCGATCGCCCATGACGGAGAAACTGAAGTCAAACGACCGGCCGAGACCTCGCCGTACTCGAGCATCAGGTAATGCCACAGGGCCGGTAGCCCGAATGCGCAGAGCAGCAGCACCCGCCCACGCATCACCCAGCGAAACTCAAACCGTGCGCCAAGCGATAACACGCCGGACACTGCCAACCAGACGCAGGCAGTGAGCCCGCGAGCATGCCATGCAAGATCGTGCATGCTTGCAAATGAGAACAACAACACGACTGCGCCGCCGGTCGCCCAACAGGCTGCAGCCGACGCCAGGTTCGAGAAAGCCCTTGCCCGGTCACCGGCAGCCGGGCGAAACAGCAGTGGTGTGAGCGCAAGCTCGGCGTGGATCAGCGCGAGCTGCCATGAGTCATCCAGTGCCAGTCCGAGTGACTCGCGTACCGGTGCATAGGCCACCAGCCCGCCAACGGCGAGCAGTGTGATGGCAACAATGAGCGCATTGAAGCGCATGCGCGACCGCTCGTATTCTCCTTGCCGCAGCCTACACTGGCTGAAGAAAGGCAGCTTATGACGACTCACCCACTGTGGCTCGCGGGCACACGCGTCACGACTGAAAGTACGTTCCAGCACCGCGGAGCTTATGACAAACAAGATCTCGGCGCAGTATCCCTTGCCGACCGCCGCGAGGTAGCCGCCGCCATCTCCGCCGCATGGCACGCTCGCCCGAAAATGGCCGCCATGTCCAGCGGCGCGCGGGAAGCAGCGTTACGCACGATGGTAGATGAGATGAGTGCGCGCACGGAGGAGTTCGCGCACATGATCACGGCCGAGACCGGCAAGCCGATCAGCCTCGCCCGCGGCGAGGTGACCCGCACGATCAACACGCTCTCGATCTGCGCTGAGGAAACCAAGCGCAGCTTGGGCGAGGTCATTCCGCTGGACACTACGCCCGCCAGCGAAGGCCGCTACGGCATCGTGCGGCGCTTTCCCAAGGGCATCGTTGTCGCGATTACGCCGTTCAACTTTCCGTTGAACCTGGTGGCACACAAGATCGGCCCGGCGATTGCCGCCGGCTGCCCGATCATCCTGAAGCCCGCGCCGCAGGCGCCGCTGACTTCGCTGATGCTGGGCGCATTGATGTCCAAGGCGAACCTGCCCGAGGGCGCGTTCAGCGTATTGCCGTGTGAAAACGATGTCGCCCAGCACCTCGCCACGGACGAGCGCGTGGCCGTCATCTCGTTCACCGGCAGCGACTCCGTGGGCTGGCACCTTCGAGAGCTCGCGCCACGCAAGACCGTCCTGCTTGAGCTCGGCGGCAACGCGGCCGTAATCGTCGAGCCCGACAGCGACATCGAGAACGCCGCCCAACGCATCGTCACCGGCGCGTTCGCCCATGCGGGCCAGGTTTGCATCAAGGTGCAGCGCGTGTTCGCGCACGACGACATCGCACCACAGCTGCTGAAGCGAATCGTGGACCTGACGGAGACCATCGGAATCGGCGACCCCACCCACGAAGAAGTGATCTGCGGCCCCCTGATCAGCGAGCAGGCCGCTGTCCGCGTAGAAGCCTGGGTGAACGAAGCCCGCGCGCAGGGCGCCAATGTCATCTGCGGCGGCGAACGCGACGGCCAGTTCTACCGCCCCACCTGGCTGACGGATGTAGCCGAAGAGGCCAAGGTCTGCTGCGAAGAAGTATTCGGGCCGGTGGGTGTGTTCTTCCGCTACCACGACTTTGAAGCAGCGATTCACGCGGTGAATTCGTCGCAGTACGGGCTGCAGTGCGGGGTCTTCACCGGCTCATTGCCCAAGGCCAGCCTGGCCTTCGAGATGCTGGAAGTCGGCGCCGTGATGATCAACGACATCCCCACCTACCGCGTAGACCACATGCCCTACGGCGGGGTAAAAGCATCTGGCCTCGGGCGGGAAGGCCCGAAGTATGTTATCGAAGAGTACACGGAACCCCGGTTGCTTGCTGTAAAGCCGCGCTAGCATGAGCATCGTCTACTACCTCGATTTTCCCTGCGAAGTCAAAGAGCAGGTGAAGCCCGGCCGGATGCTGCGGCTGCTGTACGCGCGTGAGCGCGCCAACGAAGCGATCAACCGCGCCCGCAAGGCTGACCCCGAAGTCAAACCCGAGAAGGTCAAGGTCGACCTGACCATCAAGGGTGAAGATCGCACCGGCCAGCTCAAAGTCACCAACGCGGCCGAAATCCAGAAACAGTACGCCGAGCTGGAGTCGCTGGCCGGTCACTGCAAAGACTGCCGGGCGCGAATTGAGCCGCAGTCGTTCGGCTGCCGCGGGCGCATCGAGTTTCCCATAAGCCTCAAAGCCGAGGCACTGCTGATGGCCCGCGTCCACGCCAGCCACGGCGACCCGACCGGCTCGATGCTTTGCAATTACTTTGAATCCAACGGCATCACCGGCAACCGCACCGCCGAGATGCGCAAGCTGAAAGACGTGTTCTTTGAGGGCACGATGCCGCTGGTGAGACGCCTCGACGACGGGCGACGCATCAGCAGCAACCAGGTGTTTGAGCTGTTCTTCCTGACGGACAAGGTCAGCGACAAGCACGCGCGCTTCCTGCTGGGCATGTTTGACCTGTACGAGCCGAACCTGCCGCTGGATCGCGGGCTGCACTCCCTGCCGAACCTGTTCGTGATTGAACGCGAAGAGTCGGGCCTGCCTGTTTCGCGTGTCGGGCTGCGCCTGCACGCGTCCAAGGATGACGACCGCAGCACCCGCCAGCTGCAGAATTTCTTCGGCGCGCTGTTGTTCGCCACAGAATATCGCTGCGACCTGTGGGTTAAACTCTAAGGGCGGGCAAAGCCCGCCCTTTGCTGAGTCTCTCCGTCAGGTCAGTCAACGAGCCTTTGCCCGGCCGGCTCGACGCGATCTATTTCCTTGCGGGGCATTTCGATCCGGCACTTGACGACGTCCTTGGTCGGCAATTCGCCGCACCGGAGGCGCTCAGGAGTGTTCCCTTCTTCGTCATAGTAGGTCCAGCCTTCGCTCAGAACGCCATTCTCATAAGTCGCGCAAGCGGACACTCGGCCATTGGAGTGGTACTGGATGTAGCTGCCGTCGAGTGCGCCGTTGATGTAGCCCATTTCCGAGGCCAGTTGCCCGGACTCACTGTAGATCGTCCAGCGGCCGGATTGTGCGTCTGCACAGTAGCTTCCGCTCGTGGCCAGAACTCCGCTGGTGTGCCAGGTGTAGTAGGCACCATCGCGAAGCCCCTCGCGCCAGTTGATTTCCGACGCGCAACTGCCGTCGCCGCGGAACTCGCGCCAGGTGCCGTCGCGGAGCTTGCGAAGCTCCACGCCGGGCGGAACGCGAGCCGGGTCAAAGTCAGACTCTTCGGCAAACACCTCTGCCTTGACGCATTTGATGCACTCTTCCACGCGCTCGACACGCTCCACCTCCTCCACCAACTTGTCGATGATGGGATCAATCTGCGGAGTCAGATCCGTTGGCTCATTCGCCGGCTCTCGCTGTGGCTCAGCGATTGCCAGGCGATAGCTGCCCGTGCGACGCACAACACCGTCTTCATCGCGGAACGTGGTCTGGATCACGTCGCCATCGCGATAATAGTTCACGGTGGACGTCAGCTGCGGCGCGTCGCCGTCATTGGAGTCTACAGCCTGATCTGCACCCTCGCCGGTATGCAGCTCGAGCGGACCACAGGGGCCCGTCAGCTCAAGTGGCGAGAGTGCTTCACCGCCCTCACGAATCGTGGTCTCGTCCAGAATGCACGCGCAGGGCTTCATTGCGTGGGCGGGGGTCGGTCCCTCCGCAAGCGCGATCCAGGTACCCGCCAGGCCAAGGGCGGCACAGGCGGCGAGCGTGGCAAGTTTCGGCATGGTCGTCAGCATCGTGGTCTCCTTACAGGGACTCAGATGCGGCATGCGCGGCGCGGGTTCCCGAAAACTCAGTTTTGGCCGCCAAGGGCCAGGGAATGCAGCCAGCTGCCCGAGACAATGTTGAGCGATGCGTCGCCGGAAGCCTGCAAGTCCGTCACGCTGCCACCCGCGCGCAGCAGCTCGCGCCCCGACACGACTTCATAGAACACCAGCTCGCCTGCCTCGATGGCAACCAGCACCGTGCCCTCAAACAGCAGCGCGATCTTCTTCGGTGCCGCACCTGTCAGTACTGTTTCAGCCGAATCTGCGTGCAGGTCGTGGACGACCACTGTGGGCCCGTATGCGATTGCCAGGTGGGTACCACCCGCATCCAGCGCCAGCAGGTCAGGCGCAACATCCACGCGGCTTGCGATCTGCCGCAGGTCGCTGGCCATGTCGGAGACGTAGACCGTGTCCGCCACGCGCAGTCCCACTACCGATGCGCTGGCGGCCACGACAGTCGCGTCGGGCGCGCGCTCGCCGGGCAGCAGAAACTCCGACACGCCCCCGGCGCGCACACGCTTGAGTTTCTGCGAATGCGCAAACAGGAGTACGCTGCCGTCCGCAAATGCGCCCAGCAACACTCCCTGCTCGCGCACGATCAGCCCTCCGGGCAAGGTCAGCACATCGCTGCTGAACGCGGGCCCCTGCGGCGCAAGTGCGATAGCGGCCACCGTCCCGAGAGCGCGTACCCTGCCGGCCTGCAAAGTGAAGCGCTCGGCATTCGGCCCCTGCAGCGCAAAGCCGTGAGCCTGCGGCTCGGCGACGAATTGTGGCGGCACCATGGTGAGCGGCACGCCGATGGTGCGGAACTCGTCCTGCCCACGCACGCTGAGTTCGCCCTTGCGATTGCCGAACACGAGGCCTTGCGGATGGCGCTCAACGAAGCTGAGCGTATAGCCGCCCAACGTCCACTCACGTTTGCCGCTGAAACTCAGGGTGAACATGCGCCCGGATCGCCCGATCCAGACCGGCGAGGCGTCGGCTAGAAAGAGCAAGTCCTCAACAGGCTCATCCGGCATCTCGTGGCGGCAGGTTGCGATGTGTGGCTCGTCACCCGGCTTGATCGCTGCAAGGTCCAGCGTCCGGCCGGTGAGCATCGCCGCGTACACCGCGCCCGCGCCGTAGTGAAGTGCAACGCGCTCCGGCCCGGCCTCGAGTGCGTACAACAGCCCGGTACGCCCGTCCGCGCCGACCTGGTAGATGCCACGTGGGGTCGCAACGACGGCCTTGTCACCCGCAATGCAAACCGCATCCACCTGCTGGCTCTGGAGGTCCAGCTCAATCCTGCGCGTTGTCCAGCTTGAGCCTGCGCTGCGCTCACACAGCACCAGCCCGCCCGGGCCCCGCGCCTCATAGACGACCGACAAGTCATCCGCCGCGGCGAGGCCTTGGGCAATCGCTTCGCCAGGCTCTATGTCGTCGCCGGCCTGGCCGACGAGCAGGGTTGCCCCGTCACGCCCGAAATAGCTGCGGCCGGGCAGCGACAGGTACCAGAACCGTCCGTCGCGGCTAAGCAACAAGCGGCTGGCCGCATCATTCACGCGCGCACCCGTCACCGGCGGATAGGCCATCAGCAGCTTGCCATCGAGCGCACCGTAGGTTTCCACCACAACACCCTGCGGCGTTTCGCGCGCCACGCCAACGATATTGCGATCGGCGCTGATCGCCCCGGCGATGATGGGGCTGTCCGCTGCGCCGCCCTCGAATCGCACGGTCGCGTCCCGGGTAAGGCGCTCAATCAGCGGCCACCAGGGCGGGGCACCGAGCAGGCGGGCTTCATCCAGCAGCGTTCGCGCGCGGGCCAGATGCCCGTCGCGGACTTCATGAATCGCGAGGCGACACTTCGCCAGCGCCAGACTGCGCTCCGCCTTGGCGACTTCTTCACGCACGTCCTGCAGTTGGCGCTCGAGGCGATCTGCCTGCGCACGTGCCTGGTTAGCCAGCAACTGGGCATCCTGCGCGGAAGCCTGGGCGTCGGCGGTTTCGCGTTGCATCTTGCGGTAGGCGCTCAGGCCCAGCGCGAACAGGCAGACCAGGACGATGGCGAACGAGCCAAACACCACACGCTGCAGCTTCATGCGAGCGAACAGCTGCACTTCGGGTGAAGGCAAATCGCGACCTTTGTCCGGCTCGACCATGCGTTCTTTGTACTTTTCCTTTGGCTTTCGCGCCGTAGCATGCCGGGGCGAGGGGTTTCGGCAACGCAGTGCGTTGCCCAGAAACGCGTCGCCTCTGGCGACAGCGGGCACGGAGTATAGACCTAAATGCTCATCCTGATGAAGTCGAACGCGAACGAGCAACAGCTCGAGGCCGTGGCCGCTCGCGTCCGGGACCTCGGGTTGACCCCGCACCCGCTCAAATCCAGCAGCCGTACGGTCGTCGGCGTCACCGGCGATTACAACGGGCTCGACCCGGCCGTGTTCTCGGCACTGGCGGGCGTCAGCAAGGTCGTACGCCTCAGCGTGCCTTTTAAGCTGGCCGCGCGCGAATTCCATGAAGACGACACGATTGTCGACGTCGCAGGTGTAAAGATCGGCGCGGGGCAAAAACTGTGCGTCATGGCCGGGCCGTGCAGCTTCGAGAGCGAAACCCAGGTGTTGCAGATCGCCCACGCGGTCAAAGCCGCCGGCGCCAGCATCATGCGCGGCGGGCTTTTCAAGCCGCGCACCAGCCCGTTCAGCTTCCAGGGGCTGCAGGAGGGCGGCGCCAGACTGATGGACACCGCCCGCAAGGAAACCGGGCTTCGCTTCGTGACCGAGGCGCTGGATGAGGCATCGCTCGAGCTGGTCATTGAGCATGCAGACATGATCCAGATCGGCGCGCGCAACATGCAGAATTTTGCGCTGCTCAAGAAGACCGGGCAGGCCAAGAAGCCGGTGTTGCTCAAGCGCGGCATGAGCGCGACACTGGAGGAGTGGCTGACCGCCGCCGACTACATCCTGAGCGGCGGCAACTCGCAGGTCGTGCTGTGTGAGCGCGGCATACGCAGTTTCGCCACGCACACACGCAACACGCTCGACCTGAGCGCCGTTCCCGCGGTTAAAGAGCTCTCGCACCTGCCGATCATCGTCGACCCCAGTCACGGCACCGGCATGCGCAACTACGTGCCGCCCATGGCGCTGGCGGCGGTTGCAGCCGGCGCCGACGGCATCATGGTCGAGGTCCACAACGACCCCGAGCAGGCCAAGAGCGACGGCGCACAAAGCCTGTTCCTTGAGCAGTTCGAGCAAATGATGAAACAGATCCCGGCCGTGGCCAAAGCGGTCGGCCGCGCGGTGTAGCTGCAGGCGCTCGCGTGGATTTGACGATACAATCTACAGCCAGCTCCAGACGGTGCCTTCACCATGCGACAAACAGAAGCCGCTGACGAAGCCTACGTCGCCCGCCGCCTTCGCGATTGGGCGTTAAGCCTGAATGAAGCCTCGCCCGCACTTGAACTCGCTACTGCTGCCATTTCCACGGTGGCCATGATGCTGGGAGGGCTCGTGGCCTTCGCCGGCCTGGTTTACGGGGCATCGCTTTGGGGTGGCGGCGAGAAACTTGGCGGCGCGAATGAGATGGTGCTCGCCACTGGTGCAGGTTTGTGCGGAGTTTGCGCGTTGCTCTGCTCGACCAGCAAGGCAAGGCGGCGTAGAAACATCTGGTTGAGTTCGTGCGCCGGTATTGGCGTCGTTACTCTCGGCGCAGCCTTCATCCTTCATACCTATTTCGTTCCTGAGGGACCTGGCTGGTTCGGCACCTATGGCAAGCCGAATTCACTCTGGAGAATCGCAGCCATCAGCATGGCGTTTTCAACTCTTGCTGCTGCGATCGCCCGACTTCTGCATGGCAGGGGGGTTGGCTAGACGATCGATCACCCATGTCCTACTTCATCGTCACATTCGACACTGAGGTAAAGAACGAGGTGCTCAAAGCCCTCAAGTCTGTGCCGGGCGTTGCCATCAACGGCGTGCCGCTGGCTAACGGCACCGTGCACGTCAAAACCGTCACGCGCTCGCTTGACGACGAATCCGCGGCCGTGCATGCGATGGAAGACATCTTCGGAGTCATCGACGTGCGCTGGATCGAGAAGTAGTTGGCATACGGAACCACGAAGAACTGCAATGGCAGTCTCACGCAGAGGGCAGTTGCCTCTCTGTGGGACCGCACTTGATAGACTCGCAACCCTCGAGGGATCGAACATGCACGAATTGCTGACCGCTGCCGAAGGCTTGCAGGAATGGCTGACCACCCAGCGCCGCACGCTGCACATGATGCCGGAGCTTTCGCTGAACGAGTTCAAGACCTCCGAGCACTGCGCCAATGAAATGTCCAAGCTCGGCCTGAAAGTAACCAAGCTCTGGGGCGAAGGTTTCATTGCTGACCTGGACGCGCCCAACGGCAAAGGCCGTGTCGCATTGCGCGCCGACATGGACGCGCTGCCGATCCAGGAACTCAACGACATCCCCTACCGCTCGCGCCACGACGGCGTCGCCCACATGTGCGGCCACGATACCCACATGACCGTGCTGATGGGCGCAGCGAAGCTGCTGTCCGAGCGCAAAGAAAAGCTCACCCGCAACGTGCGTTTCATCTTCCAGCCGTCCGAGGAGCTGCCGCCCGGTGGCGCACCCGGCATGATCGACAAGGGCTGCCTCGACGGCGTTGATGAAGTCTACGGGCTGCACAACTACCCGCAGATCGAGGTCGGCCAGATCAGCACCCGCGTCGGGCCGATGACCGCCGCCGCCGACATCTTCGAGATCAAGCTCATCGGCCGGGGCGGCCACGCGTCGCGCCCGCACGACACGCTCGACCCGATCCCCGCCGCAGCCGAGCTGACCGGCATGCTGCAGACCCTCGTCGCACGCCGCGTCCAGCCCGGCAAGGCCGCCGTCGTCAGCGTCACCAAGCTCAAGGCCGGCACCACGCACAACATCATCCCCGACGAAGCCGAGCTGATGGGCACCGTGCGCACTTACGAAGAGCCGGTACGCGCGCTGATCATCGCCGAGATGCAACGCATGGCAGGAGCCGTCGCCGACGCTCACGGCCTGAAGCTGCACTTCCACTACATCCGCGGCTACGACAGCATCATCAACCATGAGGCCGGCGTGAACGCCGTCGCGAAGGCCGCCGCCGAAGTTGTCGGCGCCGGCAACGTCAGCACCGATTTCGAGCAGCAGACCTGGGGCGAAGACTTTGCCTACTATCTCCAGAACAAGCCCGGCGCGTTCTTTCTGCTCGGCTCAGGCAACAAGGCCAAAGGTATCACCGAGCCGGTCCACAGCGCCCGCTTCAATGTAGACGAGCGCTGCCTGTCCATCGGCGCGGCCGTGATGTCGCGACTTGCGCTGGGCGCGTGACCCAATGCGACAACATGTAAGTCGCAATTCCGATCTCTTGTTGAGCGATGGGGGTTGCCGCGGCTATAGTCGGGAAAATCCTGCTGGAGAGCCCGATGTCCCCTCTTATCCGCACGACCTGTTCACTCCTGCTGATTGCCCTGATGGCGTCGCTCGTAGTCGCTGACGAGGAGATTGACGAGTCGAAGCTCAAGGTCCCGGCCGATGCCAAGGACCAGATGAAGTACATCGAGCGCAAATGGGACTCGAATCGAGAAAAGGAACTGCAGACCGTGAAGGTCTGCGCGCGCAAGCTGAAGGAGTCGGTCCCGGGCGACGAGGACCTGCAGAAGAAATTCCTGTCGACGTTTGAGGGCTTCAAGGAAAAGTGCGCCGACGGCGCGCTGGCGGATGCGTTCAAGAAGGCAAAGATTACTCCCGCCGGGCTGCGCAAGGAATTCGAGAAACTCCGCGAGCCCGCCCTGCAGCTGATCGAATCCAACGAATACACCGAAAAGGACAAGAACAAGTTACAGCCTGATGTGGACAAGGCCACCAAGCCACTCTTCCAGATCTGGCGCGAGCCGATGACCTACTGCACCGAGGCCAAGGAACTCGACCTGTCAGCTGCCGCAAGTATCGATGAGCTGACCAGGATGCTCGGGGAGATCGACGAGTCGGTCGCCAAATGGCCCGAAGGCATCGAGAACTGCGAAGCCTACATGCGCGCCAAGGGCAATGAGCTGCTCGACGTGAAGTACGTCGAGTACAAAGCCCAGGGCGATTGGCTTGAGAAGAACAAGAACATGGAGATCGACGGAATCACCGAGGAAGATCGCGAACACGTCCGCATCCTCAACGACTACCGAATGATGATGGGCCGCAAGATGGTCCAGCTACACCCGATGCTCTGCGAAGCCACGCGCCGCCACAGCGAGTGGATGGCCAAGACCGGCAAGATGGGCCACGACTTCCCCGAGCATCCGGACGGCCCGTCACCCAGCGACCGTGCCCTGCGCGCAGGATTCCGCGGCAAGGTGTTCGAGAACTGCACCAGCGCCAAGGACGCCGACGCCGCCGTCTGGCGCATGTACAAAGCCGCCGAGCACCACAAGAACATGCTCCGCGCCAGCCACAACACCGTCGGTGTCGGCCACTCCGGCAGCTACTGGACGCAAAATTTCTCACCCGACGACAGTTGAGCCTTACGACAAATGCTTGCCAGCCACTTACCGGCCGCCATGATGCGGCCGGAGCCTGTTTCGTGGGGAATGCATGAAATCATTGCTGCTGATGGCGGGCGTTTGCTCGCTGCTGTTGTCGTCGATCGTGATCGCGCAGGACGCGCCGGCTGAGCCGGAGATCCCGAAGAACGTCCTGCATGAGACCTTCGACAAGCCGCCCGAGGAGCCAGCCTGGACGCTGCGCAAGCACGCACAGGGCAACGAACCCGTCGTAAAGGACGGCAAGTTGCAACTGTTGACCGGCGCCGGCGACGAAAACAACTCTGCCGCGTGGCCGGTGCAGGTGGACGGCGGCTATCGACGCGTCAAGGCCGAGCTGGTCTTCAGCATTACGCCCGAAGCGCGCGGCATGTCGTTCATGCTGCTGCACACATCCCACTTCGCGCGCAAAGGCGCCGCGTTCTACCTGTACAAGGCAAAGGGCTTCCCCGGCGACCCGAAGCCGGCCGAGCCCGAGTGGGACGAGCCCAACCTGTGGGGCAGCTTCGCCGTCGCGCTCGACACACACAACCCGCCCAGCGAAGACCCGTTTGATGCCAATGGCAACGTGCACGAACGCCCGCAGCGCGAAGTCAGCCTGCACTTCGACGGACGCGAAGTCGCCAACGCCTTCTGCGAGCCCGACTTCGTCACCGGCAAAGCGGCCGTGCTCGCCGTCGAGATCAATTTCCTGACCGGCGGCGCGGAAGTCACCGTCGGCGTCGGCGGCCAGGCCATCTATGACCACTACTTCATTCCCCACATGCAACCCTATGAGTCACGCGCGGCCGTCGGCGCACACGGCGACGCCAAGTCACGCTGCGACATCGACAGCCTGCACGTTGAGTGGGAGAACCAGTCCGAGGAAGTGCACGGCCCGCTGACCCTGCAGGCCGTCAAGAGCGGCTGGAGCCGCCCGGGCAAGCCGTACGAGGGCGACGTCCACCTGATGCCCACCGGCCACAGCTACGAGCGCGTGATCATGACCCTGCGCCTGAAGCCGATGGTTGAACGCGACGAATGGGACCGCCTCGGCCATGTCTGGGTGTGGGACAACGAGGACCGTTTCGAGCTCGCACGCATCCTGACCCCGTTCCAGCTCTGGGGCGAAACGTACGAGTATGTCTGCGACGTCTCCGACTTCGGACACCTGCTCGATGGCGCGCGCAAGATCGGCGTCGACCTCGGCGCCAACGTCGGCAACGGCTTCGCGTTTGATCTCGAGTTCAGCTACTACCGCCATGACGAGGGCGTGGCGTGGCTGCCGAAGGTCGTCAAAGTGCAGAACGTTTGGAGCGGCAACGCCGACTTCAAGAGTGAGGACTCGCTCGCAAAGACGTTCGGCAAGCGCACGGTGAAAGTTCCCGCTGACGCCAAACGCGCCAAGCTGCGCATCTGCGTCACGGGCCACGGCACGCTGGAATTCACGCCGCTGGGGCGCACGGTGAAAGTCGGCGAGAACGTGTTCAAGAACGAGCTGTGGACTACCGACTGCTACCTGAACCCGTGGCGCCCCCAGTTCGGCACCTGGAAATACAACCGCGCAGGCTGGGGCCCCGGCAGCTTCGGGCGAGTCTGGGAGATTGACGTGTCAAGTATGATGACACCGGGCAAAGAGCTAAGCCTCGAATACACCAGCGCCAAGTTCAACGCCGAAGGCAAATGGGCCAGCCACCGAATCGAAAGCCAGATTGTGTTCTACGCGGAGTAGCGGCAAACCAAAGCCCAGCCCGCAAGGGCTGGGGTAGATCGTGCCTTGGCCGATTGGCGTTCGTGCACTCCCCAGCCCTTGCGGGCTGGGCTTGGGTTAACCCACAAACGGGCGGGCTACGCCCTGCATGTCGGTTGGGATGTCTTTGCCGAAGTACTTGATCATCGTCGGCGCGAAGTCCATCAGGCTGAACGGCTCCAGCTCGCCCTCGGCCGGTACGCCTCCGCCCGCCATGGCGAAGACGCCGTGCCAGTTGTGGTTGGCGTCGTCGGGGCCGGTGTCGTTTTCGAACACGTGCAGGGGCGCGTCCAGCTCGGGGCTCACGCTGCCGATGCTGCGCCAGCCGAGGTCGCCGAAAATTACAATCAGATCCGGCGGGATGTTGTTCACCACCTTGTAGGTCTCGTTCGGCTGATAGACGTGCGTTGTCATCGGCTTTCCCGCGTCATCCGGGATGGCCTTGATCTTGGCCGTGATCTCTTCAATCAGTGCCGGCAACTCGGCCGGGTCGACGCAGCCCTCGGGCTCGCGGCCCTTAATATTGAATTGAATGCGCGAGTAGTAGCCGCCCTCTGCCCAGATCTTCGTCTTTGACCAATCCACCTGACCGGCCTTGATCAACTTGCCCATGCCGGTTGCGGTTTTGGGGCGTTCCTTGAGCGTGAGATAGCCCTCGCGGATCAGCCAGTCGTTGATCAGCACGCCGCCGTCCATGCCGCGCGCGCCGTGGTCGGAAACGACCGCAATCGCTACATCCGGGTCGTTCTCGTAGGGCGCGATCAACTCACCCATCAGCTTGTCGCACAGGGCGTAGTAGTCGCGCATGGCGTTGTTGAGCGTATGATTGGCCTGGTAGTGCCGGTGCTTCTCGTCGGTGTAGCGCCAGAGCAGATGGACAATCCGGTCGGTACCCATCTCGACCATCATGAAGAAATCCCACGGCTTGGTCTTGAGCAGGTGCGCGGCCAGCTCAAAACGCCGGTTCGCCATGTCGATCAAATTCTGCAGCACTTCTTCCTTCTTGTCGCTGCGGAACTCTTCGACGTCGGGGATGTAGTCACATACGGTGGCGATCTCGTTTTTCAGTGTCGCGGGATAGGTCCAGGTGCCTTCCATGTCAGGCATCGGAAAGCCGCTGACCATCAGGCCGCGCAACGGCTTCGGCGGGTAGGTCTGCGGCACGCCCAGCACGATGTTGTTCAGGCCGCCGCGCGACAGCACGTCCCACACGCGCGGCTCGCGTACCATCTTGCCGTCGGCGAACATGAACGAGTCGTACGAGTAATCCTTGCGATTGCGGAAGCCGTACATCCCCAGCGTGCCCGGGTCTTTGCCCGTCACCATGCACTGCCAGGCCGGAATCGTAATCGGCGGGATCGTGCTGCGCATGCGCGCAAACACGCCGCGTTCGCGCAGCTTCGTCAGGTTGGGCATCTGGTCCGCCCAGCGCTCAAAGGCATAGGACGGCTCAAGGCAATCAAGGCCAACAACAATCAGTTTCTTCGGCATGCACGCGATACTTGCTTGGAACACAAGAAAGGCAAGTGCGGTTGCCCGGCATGCCAATGCCGGGCCCGTTGCACGCACGGTTTGCTACGCAGGGCGCAAAGGAGAATTGACGCTCGGCTACGGTCACGAAGGCCCGGGACTAGCGTCCCGGGCTGACGGGCTAGTGCTCAACCAGACCGGTTTCGTCGAAGACAATGTCTGCCATGGGTCGTTCGTCGCCACCTTCGGCCATGTCTGCCCCAAAACAGGTCAAGACGAAGCCGGTCTCTGTTCGCTCGTACAGGTAGACGTCCTTCGTGAACGGGTCCTTCGGCATGCCTGTCTTGAAATACAGCTGTTCGATCGGCCTCAGCGAATCGGGGTAGGCGCCGTCGTGGTCAAGCGCGTATCGGTTCAGCGCCTTCTGTATCTCGCCCAGTTCTGTTTGAGCTCTTGTCCACTTACTTCGATCGGGTTTGTCCAACACGAAAACAAACACGCAATCTCCGAACACTCCAAGAGTCAGAATGATGAGCAGCAGGAACAACAGCAGGCTCCTGAGTGCGCTTCGCTGCTTCTTTTTGGGATTGCCCGGCATGCGTCACCGGGGTTGAAACGACTCGTGGGCCACAACATTGCGCGTATCACCATGTCAGCCCGGCATGCGAATGCCGGGCCTCTTGCGTGGGCGAAGCCTGCGCGCTGTGTGCGCTCACCGGCAAACGTTCGACCAGCGCTAACAAGGCCCGGGACTCGCGTCCCGGGCTGACGAGCTAGCGCTCAACCAGCCCGGTTTCGTCGAAGACGATGTCTTTGTCCGGCTCGTCGGCCCCACCGGGGGCCTGGTCCTTGCCCAAACAGATTAGACGAAACCCGCTCTGTGTAAGCTCGTACTGATAGTCGCTCTTCGTGAACGGGTCCTTTGGAAGTCCCGAGCCGAAGTAGGCGGGCCCGTCAAGGTAGCTGAGAGCGCTCGGATAGACCCTGTCGTGGTCCAGCCAGTACTGCATGAGCGATTGGTGAATCAGGTCCATCTGGGCACGGGCCTGCGCCCAATTCGTGTGGTCCCGGTAGTCGCTCACAACCTTGTGTTGGATGAGGTAGCCGATGCCCAGCCCGAGGATTACAGCAAGCAGGACCACCAACAGCTTCCGCCGCGCGAGTCTCCAGAAACCTTGCTTGGGCTTTGACGACATAGACCACCATAGATGAAACGCGCGTCGCGAGTTCGCGTTGCCTAGTCATCTTCCGGATGCTCGGCTGGCTCGAGCTCGAGTCCGTCCTCAATTCGCGGCAGTAAGTTGTCGAGCCAGCCGCGATTGGGATTCTCGTGCCAGTAGTATTTCAGCGCTGCCACATCCGCCCGCCAAAGTTGGTAGCTGGACTTGAACACTTCGATGAAGCGCTTGCTTCCCCCAAGGACTCCGTGCATTTCATGGGATACCATCAGGCCCCAGTTACCGCTGCTTGAGTACAGAGCATTCTCCAGTGGCCAAGGAACGGCCTGCTGATAGGTCTCGTAGGGATCGTCGCGGTTGACCGTGTAGTGGACAGCGTCGCCCCTGACGTCTGGACTGTCCAGAAACTTGCCTTCGCCCTCATAGGTAGAAACGTAGAACATGGGCTCATCGATCGCGGAAAGCGCGTCTTGCAGGGCAGCATGGTGCTTCTTTGTGAGGTAATAGCCATCAAGGGGGAACAGCAGCATCACTTCGTCGACCGCCGACTTGAACGGGTACTGGAATGCGAGTGATGTAGGGTAGCCGTCACTCGGCGAGTCTGAGCAAAACACCCGCCACCACGCCTGTACCATCTCGGAAGTAGCAGGTCCTTTGTGTGGCGTCATCAGTTCGACTCCACGAAAGACTAGTCCTCGACGTAGCCGAGGGCGGCGAGGTGGGCTTCGATCTTCTTTTCTTCGTCGGAGGCTGACCCGTCGCTGGCGCTCCGGGCTCCTGTGCTCTTCTTGGCCGCTGCGTCGATTGCAGTCAGATACGCCCGCATCTTCTGCGTCGTGTCTCGCTCACTGCCTTTGACGTCGTGGTGCTCGCCGGGGTCCTTCTTCAGGTAGAACAGGCGGCGGGTTTTTACGCCGAACAGAAACAGGTACGGGTCGATGTAGGCCGCCTTCAGCAGGCCTAACAAACCCTTCTTGAAGTGGTGCCCATATAGAATGCCGAACATGCCGGGGCGCACGATCAGGGTCAGCGCGCGGCCTAGTTCTTTGAAATACTTGCGAACCCGTTTGCCGAATTTGGGCGGCGTGTACTCGACGTACTTCCAGTCCTGGCTGCGCACCACGCGGGCCAATTCTTCGCGATGGAACGGGAAGGGCACTTCAAGCACCACGGCCTCGTGCAACTGCTTGACCTGCTCCTCGAACACCGGGCGCAGCGACTTGCCTCTAAAATGCTTTTCCGGCTCGAGCCCGAGCGCGTCCATCACCGTCGGCGCGATGTCGATCAACTGCACGATGCTGTCGAAAACCTTGCCCTGCGGCAGCACCTGCGGGCCGCGCATCAGCAGCGGCACCTTCAACTCTTCTTCCCACGGGAATTTGCCGTGGCCGGCGATGCCGTGCTCGAAGAACATTTCGCCGTGGTCACCGCAGACGATAATGATGGTGTCGTCGAGAATGCCGCGCTCGCTCAGACCGGCGATGAACTCGCCGAACTTCTCGTCCTGGTAGCGCAGGCTGCCGTCGTAGAGATCTTCAAGCTGCTGCAAATCGCGCCGGTTGCGCACGCGACTGAACGGGCGCCCACGCCCGTCGACCGGGCCGTTGTAGGCGGCGTCCGCTTCCTTGTTGTAGGAATCGGCCTGCCGGAACGGCTCGTGCGTGTCGATCGACCAGACCAGCATGAAGAACGGGTCGTAGCTGTCCTTGCGATCATCCAGCCACTTCAGCGCCTTCACGTGCAGGTCTTCGCTGAGCGGCAAACAGTAGTCGTCGCCGCGTGCGTCCTGGCCACGATCTCGGCAGCGCTGGATCGTTTCGGGGTCCTTGAACGTGTCATCAAACAGGTCGAAGCCACGGTCGAAGCCGCGCAGTTTCGAAACCTGATACACGGCCGAGAATGCGACGGTCTCGTAGCCGTTGGCCTTGAGAATCTCCGGCAGCCACGGCATGTCCGTGTTCAGCGCGTCGCGCATCTTGTGGATGCCCGTGCGCGTCGGGTGCTGGCCGCTGAAGATGCTCGCGCCGCTGGGCGCGGTCCAGCCGCTGTTGGAATACGCCGTCGTAAACGCCACGCCCTCTTCGCAGAACTTGTCGAGGTTCGGCGTGCAATCGCGCTGATAGCCCAGCGCATGTATCCGGTCCGCGCGCAGGCAATCCATCACATAGAGAATCACGTTCATGCGGCCAATATGCCGTGGAACGGGCTTGGGGCATAGGGCTTGGGACATGGGGAAAAGCTGTCTCAATGCCCGATGCCTCACGCCCCAATCCCTGTTTCGGCTTGCAGGCGGGCTGCGGATTCGTACACCGGGCCCTCCTCAGGAGAAATCATGGCTGATCGCATTGGCTTTACACTCTGGTTCACGGGGCTTTCGGGCGCGGGCAAGTCAACGCTGGCGGAGGCTCTGAGCGCGCGCATGAATGCTCTCGAGCTGGCCCACGAAATCCTCGACGGCGACATCGTTCGCACCAACCTGTCGAAGGGCCTGGGCTTCAGCAAAGAAGACCGCGACACGAACATCCGCCGCATCGGCTTTGTCGCGAACCTGCTGACACGCAACGGCGTGCCGGTGATGACGGCCGCGATCAGCCCCTACAAGGCCATCCGCGAGGAATGCCGCGCGCTGATCGGCCCCGACAGCTTCGTCGAGGTCCACGTGCACGCGCCCCTGGAAGTGCTGATCGAGCGCGACACCAAGGGCCTCTACAAGAAGGCGCTGGCCGGCGAGATCAAGGAGTTCACCGGCGTGAGCGACCCGTACGAGGAGCCCGAAAACCCGGACGTGAAGGTCCACACGCACGAAGAATCCGTCGAGGAATCACTCGAGAAGATCTGGGCGCACCTCAAAGAGCGCGGATTCGTGGAGTAGCCCGGGCTCGCAAACTCGCTTGCTGCCGCTATAAACGCGGCCCACGGGCTACAAACCGGAGAATCCAAATGGCCATCACGCCGCTGGGCGGGAACCTGATCAATCGCGTGCTTGACGACAAAGCCGCCGCCGACTTCAAGGCCTCGGCCGGGTCGCTGCCCGCAATCACCGTAAACGCGGCCGAAGTGTGGGATCTGAAACTGATCGCCATCGGCGGCTACTCGCCGCTGCCGGGCTTCATGAACGAGCACGACTACGCCAGCGTAATCGGCAAGGGCCGCCTGACCGACGGCACGCCCTGGACCGTGCCGATCACTCTCAGCGTCGCCGATGTCGGCAAACTAAAGGACGGCGACAAGGCCGCGCTGAAAGACGAAGCCGGCACGCTGCTGGGAAGTATCCAGGTCCAACAGATCTTCAAGCGCCGCTTCGAAGACGAGGCCAAGGGCGTCTTCCAGACCGACGACGACAAGCACCCGGGCGTCGAGCGCATCAAGACCGCCGGCCAGACACTGATCGCGGGCGAAATCAGCGTGCTGCCGGAAACCCTGCCCGCCACTGAGCAGGGCATGGAATACCGCCCGGCCGCCATCCGCGCGGAAATCGAGAAGCGCGGCTGGTCGAGAGTCGTCGCCTTTCAGACGAGAAACCCGATCCACCGCGCGCACGAGTACCTGCTGCGCACGGCCATGGAAACCGCTGACGGGCTGCTGATTCACCCGCTGGTCGGCGAGACGAAAGCTGGCGACATCCCGGCCGACGTGCGCACCGCCTGCTACAAGGCGCTGATCGAGAAGTACTTCCCGGCCGACCGCGTGATCCTGGCGGCGCTGCCCGCGCCGATGCGCTATGCCGGACCCAAGGAAGCGATCCACCACGCGCTGATGCGCCGCAACTACGGCGCGAACCAGTTCATTGTCGGCCGCGACCACGCTGGCGTCGGCGACT
>JAGQRH010000110.1 GCA_020425605.1 Planctomycetota bacterium
GATCGCCCGGTTGACGCGCGCCACGTAGCTGGCGGGCGCGTGCTGCTCGGTTGGGTCTGTCGTTCGCAAGATATGCCAAGTCGGCCGAATGGCGGTCAGGCATGTTAGCGCCCCGGCGGCGCGGCCACTCGCGCCGCGCAGCTTCGGAGGAATCAGCCATGAGCACTCGAGTAGCGGCACTGTGCAGCGTCCTGGCGCTGCTTTGGATGGCCGGATCTTGCGGCGCCAGTCCCCCTCAAAGTCAGGAGCCCAGCAGCATGGAGTTCGGCAATTTTTCGGTCAGTCTGAGCGTCAAGGACATCCATGCATCGATGGCTTTCTACGAAAAGCTCGACTTCAAGCAGGTCGGCGGCGATGTCGAGCAGAACTGGGTCGTGCTGCAGAACGGCTCTGCCCGTATCGGCCTGTTTCAGGGCATGTTCGACAACAACATTCTGACGTTCAATCCTGGCTGGGGCGAGAACGCACAAGCCCTGGAGGACTTCCAGGACGTGCGTGAGCTGCAGCGCATCATCAAGTCGCGCGGCATCACCCTGACCACCGCCGCCGACGAGTCCACCGAGGGACCCGCACACTTCGTACTCACCGATCCCGACGGCAACATGCTGCTGTTCGATCAGCATGTGGCGAAGCCCAAAGGCGATCAGTCGCGTTGATGGGGCGCTGAGTGCCGACCAAAGAAATCCGTTGGACGTGCTAGGGTGGGTTCGGCGCCTGATGATTCGCGCTTGCCGAACCCGCCTCGCTGTTCGAATTGTTTCGGACGGGGCGGCAGTCTGCAGCCGGGCCAGAGATCACCGTTGAAGAAGAACCAGGGAGTTGTCATGCGCTCTGCCACGGCGGAAGTTCACATTACGATTGACGCCTCTCAGATCGAATCATTTGAGCGCATCGTGCCAATCGAGCTTTCGTCAATCTTCACGGGCTACGGTCCCCTACCAAGGGTCGTAGGAACTCAAGATCAAACGGGCAATTGGGATGGCGCCGGTCAATCCAGAACCGTGCTGCTTTCCGATGGCAGCTCGGCCCAGGAAGCGCTCACCGATTATCAGTACCCCGCTTACTTTGCCTACACGGTCAATGAATTTACTGGGGTCCTGCGCTTTCTGGCCAAGGAAGCGCATGGCCAGTGGTGGTTTGAACAGCTGCCTGGCACGCGCACAACCTCCATTCGGTGGAAGTACGAGTTCATCAGCCGCAAGCGTTGGCTGGAGCCTGTGGTCTGCCTCATTACCCAACACTTGTGGAAAGCCTACATGGGCAAGGCGC
>JAGQRH010000111.1 GCA_020425605.1 Planctomycetota bacterium
TGCTGCCGTTGCATCCGAGCACCGTCGCCGCGCTGCGTGCGTACCGTCGCCAGCGGCGCAAACAGGTGCCCACCAACCCGGCCAGCCCGTTCTTCATCGCGACCCGCGGTCGCCGACTGGGCGGGCCGCTCAGCGATCGACAAGCCCATCGCCTGTTCAGGCAACTTCGCGAGGAACTGGGCTTGGTCAACCGGGGCGCCCACGACACGATACGCATCCACGACCTGAGGCACAGCTTCGTAGTCAGGCGCATGCTGCGATGGCGGGCGCAGGGCGCGGACGTCCACCAGCGCATGCTGGCCCTGTCCACCTATGTCGGCCACGCCAAGATCTCCAACACGTACTGGTACCTCACCGGTGTGACCGAACTGCTGCAGACGCTCGGGAGCCGCTTCGAGCACTTTGCCGGTGGTTGGCTCGAGGAGGACGGTGATGACTGAATCCGATCCACTCAAGGCGCCCAGCTTCGCATATCTGGTCCAGGCGTTCTTCGCCGAGCACCTTCTGCAGCATCGGGCGGTGAGCCCCTGTACGGTGGCGACCTACCGCGATGCCTTCGTCCTGTTCCTGGACTTCACGCAGATCCGATTGCACAAGCTGCCGACGGCCATGCGGCTCGACGAGATCACCCCGACGCTGATCCTCGACTTCCTCGATCATCTTGAACGTGATCGAGGCAATGCGGTGCGTACCCGCAATGCCCGGCTGGCTGCGCTGCGGGCGTTCCTGAAGTTTGCCGGACGGCGCGACGTGAGCGCGCTGCATGCCGTCGAGAAGGCGCTCGGGGTGCCGATGAAACGATTCGAGCAACCCATGCTGGGCTACCTCACGCGAGAGGAAATGCAGGCAATCATCGGTCATCCGGGCAAATCCTGGACGACGCAGCGTGACCATCTGCTGTTCAGGATGCTCTACAAC
>JAGQRH010000112.1 GCA_020425605.1 Planctomycetota bacterium
CGAGCCTCACCCCGGTCGCACCGATCGTCTCGGCGGTGAAATACGTCAAGCGGACCTATTTCTCGCCGCCCGTCGTCGTCGCCGCGATCGGCACCGACGCGTTCAGCGAGGACATCGCCGAGGTGGAGCGCAAGGAGGAGGCGCCGCACGTGCTCGTGGTCGTCGCGGGCGAGACGGCACGGGCTCAGGACTTCTCGCTCTACGGCTACGAGCGTGAGACCAACCCGGTGCTCAAGGCGCATGACAACGTCTTCACCTTCCAGAAGACCACGAGCTGCGGCACGGCAACGGCTGTGTCGCTGCCATGCATGTTCTCCATCTACAAGCGCAGCGAATATTCCGACTCCAAGGGCGAGAGCACGGAAAGCGTGCTCGATGTGCTTGCCCATGCCGGCATCGGCACGGCGTGGTGGGATACCAATACCGGCTCGAAGGGGGTTGCGGCGCGCACCGTCGAAATCAACCTCGCGGCCGCCGACGATCCGCGCTTCTGCGCCGAGGGCGAATGCCGCGACGATATACTGGTCGACAAGCTGAAGCAGGAACTGCCGAAGGTGACGGGCAACACCGTCTTCGTACTGCATACGATCGGCAGCCACGGGCCGGCTTATTTCATGCGCTACACGGAAGACGAGGCACCGTTCAAGCCCGACTGCCGCTCGGCCGATTTCGCCGACTGCACGAACGATGAAATCCGCAACGCCTACGACAACACCATTGCCTATACCGACAAGATCCTGGGCGAGGTGATCGACGCGCTGGACGGCCAGGGCGACCGGATCAACGCATCGATGATCTACATGTCCGACCACGGCGAGTCGCTCGGCGAGAACGGCCTCTACCTGCACGGCGCACCGTGGTTCATGGCGCCGGACGAGCAGACCCA
>JAGQRH010000113.1 GCA_020425605.1 Planctomycetota bacterium
GGCGGAGAGTGCTGGGTTGCAGCTTGGCTTGTTCCTCTGGGACGAAATCAACCGACTTGACTCAAACGGCGGCAAAGAGCACGTGCCGGAAATTGGGCGGGTAGTGGCGCTTGACCGCACTTCATCGGAGTACGTTGAGGTCCAAAGTGAGGTGAAGAACACAATTCGCATGATGCGCTCGGATAACGAGCTAATGGCTACCCCGGAAGGCGCGCAGCGGATTGCAGAACTTGAAGCCGGCAAAGAACTGATTCAGGCGGATCAGGTGAACGAAGGATTGGTGAAACGGACGTTGGTCCCACCCCTGCTTTGGGCTGCGAAGAAGGTAAGGGATGAAGGTGCAAGCACCGCAATCAAATTGATTGTAACAAAGTTGTTCAGCCTATTAGTGTGAACATCTGCTTATCAGGTGAAAAGCGAAAGATCACTATGCCCCTGGAAGCGTGTCACAACTGAGTAGTGGCCAAATCGCATATGGTGGGCGGTGAGAGACTCGAACTCCCGACATCCTCGGTGTAAACGAGGCGCTCTACCAGCTGAGCTAACCGCCCGTCGCAAGGCGTCCTCATAAGGCTTTCGGCAGTGCGGCGCAAGTCGCGCGGGTGCCGCGCGACACCCCGTCGAACTTCGTGTCCAAGAAGGGCATCGGGCGGCTTGACAGGCTGGGGCGAAGGGCCTAATCACCGCGCCACGACAGCGCGCCAGCGCTGCCGGAATGCGCGGGTGTAGCTCAGTTGGTTAGAGTGCCGGCCTGTCACGCCGGAGGTCGCGGGTTCGAGCCCCGTCACTCGCGCCATTCTTCACGAATGGCTCCACGCACAACGGATT
>JAGQRH010000114.1 GCA_020425605.1 Planctomycetota bacterium
CGATCCGGGGTGAACCCGACAAGGGAATAGGCCCTGAGCAGGCTGCCGAAGCGATGGGCATAGGCGCCGCTGGACGGCATCCCGTCCGCTTCGTCGATCACCAGCCCGGAAATGTAACCATGACGCTGGAAGAGCCGGGTAAGGCGCTCCAGCATCTCCTCATCAGAGAAGCGACGGTTGCGCGCCGCGATGATGGCCTGAGCCTTCTGAAACTGTTTCGGCTCGACGATGGCATCGAAGGCGCCGTCCGAACGGATCCACATCTCCGGGCCGTTGGCGACCCGCTTTCGCTTCAGCTTGAATGAGCGCCGGTTGTAGACGTTGTTGCCGATGTATTTCTCATTGGTCAGGATCTGATGGACGGTCGCGCGGGTCCATTTCCGCCCCAGATCCGTGCGCAGACCCTCACCATTGAGCAGGTCCGCGATTTCGCTCTCGCTGCGCTGCTGCACCACGAACATGCGGTAGAGGCGCCGGACTGTCTCGACCTCATCTGGCGGCCCCGGTTGCAAAATGACCCGGTCGGTCTGCAGGCTCTTGTGCTCGCCGCGTGCCAGTTCAGCCTTCACCTGCCCATGCTCGTCGACCAGCACGCGGCGCAGGCCATAGCCGGCCGGACCGCCCTGGCGGTATCCGAGCCGGATCAGGCGGCATTGCCCGGTGAAGACCTTGGCGGACAGTTCCCGGCTGTATTCACCGGCCATAGCCCGCTTCATGCTCTTGATGATTGTGGCGCTCAGGCTGCCATCATTCTCGAACTGCTCGGCACAATAGTGGACGGTGATCCCGCCTTCTCGGCAGATGAACTCGTAATAGGCGC
>JAGQRH010000115.1 GCA_020425605.1 Planctomycetota bacterium
TGTCTCGCTGCCGCTGATCTTCCAGGGCATCGGGCGCTTTGAACGCAAAAAGCGCGCGCACGAGTTGCTTGAACGCGTCGGGCTCGACAAGCGCGCCGGCCACATGCCCAGCGAAATGTCCGGCGGCGAGCAGCAGCGCGTTGCCATCGCGCGCGCCTTGGTGAACGACCCGAAACTGATGCTGTGCGACGAGCCCACGGGCAACCTCGACACCGCAACCAGCGACCAGATTATGCAGATCCTCGCCGAGTCGCACCGCGGCGGCACCACGCTCGTCATGGTCACGCACGACCCCGAACTCGCGGAAAAACACACCCAGCGAACACTCCGCATGGCCGACGGCCAGTTCGTCGCCGAGGTGCCGGCATGAAGGGCAACGGCTTGAACCACGAATCTTCTCGAATCTACACGAATCCGCCCGTCCTTGATTCGTGGCGATTCGTGAAGATTCGTGGTTTGCCTCAGCAGTGCCACACTCACCGAGGTGCCGCATGAAAGGCATTCTTGGGCTCGCGTTCGAAGGCCTGCTGCGCAAGAAGGGGCGCAACCTGCTGACCATGTCGGGCGTGCTGATCGGCGTGTTCGCGCTGACGATGATCGTCAGCCTCGGCGAAGGCCTTGCACACGCGGTGACCGACACCGTTTCCGGCCAGGACAACCTGCGCCAGGTCGGCGTCACCGGCGGCTTCGGCATCGAGCTTTCCAACGACCCGTTCAGCGTCACCATCGAAGGCGAGATGGATGACGCGCGCCGCGACCGCCTGCGCCGCGC
>JAGQRH010000116.1 GCA_020425605.1 Planctomycetota bacterium
TTTTCGTCAGTAGATTATATAGCTGCTGTTCCTGCCAAAAAAAATACCGTCGGGCACAAACTGTGGGGCAAGGACGAATTGCGGACGGGTGTTCTGGCGGCACGGAATGACGCACGCCTGATGGAGTTCGGTGGCGCGTGCGAACTCTCGCGCCGCCTGTACCTGGACACCCGCTTCGAGAACGACGTAGACGTTGACTCCGACAACGACAGCACCGTAATGAAGTACGTGGACGGCGGGCTGACGAGCGACCAGTCACCCCCGCCCGGCCAGAGCGACCAGAAAGCCCGTATCTGTTCGGCCAAGTACACCTTCTCGTAGTTGATAGTCGTTTCCATGCTCGTCGCCCATTTTGTTTGGGAGGTGAGTCATGTCGAAGCGGGGTGATCGATCCGACGAGAAGGAAGCGTTCTGGAAGCTGGTTGTGGACGAGTGGCGCGCGGTTGGAGGTAACATCCGCGAGTTCTGTCGTAGCAACGGATTGAAAGAGAGCGCCTTCTACTTCTGGCGGCGGGAACTGGCGAAACGCTCGGCTGAGCCTGCTGCGGGCCCTCATCCCCGCGGCCGTCGTAGAAAACGGACCGGAGCGGTAACGGCGACGGCCGCACCTTCGCCCACGGCGATGTTCCTGCCTCTCACCATTCGATCTCCGGAAGCCCCCGAGTACGAAGCAGGCGCTGTTGAGATTTTCGTAAGCGGTCATCGCCTGCGAGTCGCAC
>JAGQRH010000117.1 GCA_020425605.1 Planctomycetota bacterium
ACCTGGGGCATATTGAACTCGTGCCAGTTCCAGAGCTTGGATCGGGTTTCAAACTGCTTGAATTGCGCGCAGCGTTAAAACCTGCACGAAATGCGAACAAAATATCGCACTTCCTGTACAACGAATGGGCAGAGGCAATTGCATTTGGCGCCCTTTCAATTCTGAAGCGGCAGCAGCGGCAGGCGTGGTCTGACCAACAGGGCGCGCTTTCAGATCGACAGGAATTCGAACGAAAGATGTCCGAGGCGAAAAACAGAGCACTTCACGGGCACGCAAAAGGCTCTGTCTCTGTCCGCCGCATTCCATTTGGTGCTCGTCATGGCTGACCAAGTAGAACTCGTCCAGAACGACACGCTTCCGAGCATTTTCGTCGCGATTGATGCGGGCGCAGAAGATGAGGTTGTCGATCTCACCGACGCTATCGCTCGGATGTATTTCGTGCCTGTGGGAGACACCACGGTCAAGGCAACGATCGTTGGCGTTCCTGTGACGGGGAAATTCGTTTTGCAGGACGACGGTACGGAAATTCTCGACGAGTCCCCGCCGTATGACGTAGCCGGCTCCGGTGGCCGCATCCGGTTCGACTGGCCGGCTGGAGTCCTTTCGGATTCTGGCTATTTCGACGGGGAGATTGAAGTGACATTCTCCGACACGTCAATTCTCACTGCTTTCAACAAGATCCGTTTTTACGTTCGG
>JAGQRH010000118.1 GCA_020425605.1 Planctomycetota bacterium
CTCCTCGGCGGCTGGGTTTGCGGGTCCTTCCTGACCTCACCCGTTGCGGGTAATTCGCGCCCCGATCCCCGACTGTGCAGCGGGTGTTCTATGGGGGGTTAAGTGAAGGAGCGCAAGCGTCTGGGAATGCAGTAACTTTTTCCTAATTTGATAGCAGTTGCCGGGTTACTGTAAAAGTTACGGCAAGATCACCCGGCTTCATGCGGACGTTAGCGCACTTATACGGAAATGAAAAAGGCCCTAAGATGTTGATTCTTAGGGCCTTTTGGACGTTCACGCACTCATGCGGAACTACATTTGGTGGTGGTAGGTGGAATCGAACCACCGACCTTGGGGTTATGAATCCCACGCTCTAACCGTCTGAGCTATACCACCGATGGAACCGCGCATTATAGGGGTTTTTGGGCGCCTGTGGCCGCAGGCAGGCGGGCCAGTTCCTCGGACACCAGGCGCACGATCAGGCGGTCCAGCGTGTCGACCGAGTAGTTGCGCACGTCGTGCACGGTCTCGGTGCCGGGGCCGCTGCCGGGGCGGTTGCGGTCGCGGTAGGTCAGGAACACGAAGCGCCCGCCGGTGTACTGCGCGATCTGGCGCTGGATGTATTCACCCTGCGGGTCGAGCCCGCTGGCGCCCACGCTGAAGATCTTGATGCCCTTGCCCAGCGCGGCCATCATGTCGTCGTCGTACTGCG
>JAGQRH010000119.1 GCA_020425605.1 Planctomycetota bacterium
TCCCTAGGCTGAAGCCATGTCATGACGTCGTGCTTCATTGCCACAATCGGAAACTCAAAATACGTATTGCAGCACTGCTTATTCTGCTTGATTAGATTCGATTTTCGGTACGTCTCAGCCTGAATAAACCCCGTTAATTCGTTTCGTTGCTGAAACACCTACTCGAATACCTGGCACGGTCTGAAATATCCGTCACTTAGACGTAGTCAACACGTTGACGAAGCCTTAAGAACAAGCGTGTCCGAGTACCGTGATCCACACACGGAGGCAAACAATGAAGCGCCCCGGGTTCCGTGGAGGCCGGTTGGTTTAAGTCAGGCCGCGATGGCGGCGTGACTGGGGAGTTGCCTGTAGTAGTTTGCCTCAGCTTCTGCGGGCGGGATATAGCCGATGGGTTCAAGCAGCCTGTGGTGATTAAACCAGGACACCCATTCGAGGGTGGCCAGTTCAACTGATTCCTTGGTTTTCCAGGGCGCCCGTCGGTGGATCAGCTCTGCTTTGTACAAACCATTAATCGTTTCTGCCAAGGCGTTGTCGTAGCTGTCGCCCTTGCTGCCGACTGACGGCTCGATGCCGGCTTCAGCTAGCCGCTCGCTGTAGCGGATCGAGACGTACTGGGCGGATTCAACCGGTCGTCGCAACACCTCACAATTTGAAGGGGGTGAAATGAGAAAGAAACATG
>JAGQRH010000011.1 GCA_020425605.1 Planctomycetota bacterium
CAACGTGGACGACCTCGAGCACGTGGTGGCGGAACACACCATGGAACGCAGTCGCGAGCTCGAGCAGTGCCGCGTGATCATCGCGGACGAAGCAGACCACTTCCTGAAGGGTTTCAAGGGCTACGCTGCAGCACCCCTGATCGCCGAGCTGCGCAGAAAGGCAGAGGAAGCCAAGGAAGCCGAACTACGGCGACTGTTCAGCCGCCTGCCAGACCTGCCGCCCGAAGCCCGCGATGAGCTGACAGCATACTCAAACCGTCTGCTGAACAAGCTGCTGCATCCGCAGATTCACGGCATCAAGGAGCAGGCCGCCCACGGCAACGGCGACTCTCTGCGCCTGATCGCTGAGGCGCTCGGTGTTGAAGCCGCCCAAGAGTCGGCCGCAGAAAGCGCCGACGAGGAACCACCCACCGAAGCATCGACTATCGAAGCACCCTCTAAGGAACAACCATGAGCGCATCCAGTTCGAGGCTGGAGTTCTTGGGGCAGCTCGCTGGGGGCCTCGCACATGAGATCAAGAACCCGCTCAGCACGATCAAGCTGACGCTGCAGCTACTTGAAGAAGACTTCGTCAAGGAAGACTCCCCCACCGCCAAACGCGCCGCCCGCAAGCTTGAGGTGCTGCTGCGTGAGGTACAGCACCTGGACGACATCGTGCAGGAATTCCTGGCTTTCGCCCGGGGCCACGACATCAAGCTGACCAGGACCAACTTGCGTGAAATGGTGGTCGAGATGTTTGAATTCCTCGCCGATGAAGCCCAGGCGCGCGGAATTCGACTGCACTTCGACTACGAGGGTGAACTCAACAACCTGTTGCTGGACAGCAACCTGATGCGGCAGGCGATCCTCAATCTGCTGCGCAACGCCTTCGATGCCCTGGAGGGCAAGGACGGGGGAGAGGTCATCCTGCGCGCGCGCATCAAGGGTGATCTGTTGGGCATAGAGATCATCGACACGGGCTCCGGCATTGCAGCATCCAACTATGATCGTATGTTTCGCCCGTACTTCACGACGAAGAAGAAAGGCACCGGGATGGGCTTGCCTATGGTACGCCGGATCGTCGAGGAGCACGGCGGGCAGATCACTTTCGAGTCCGAAGAGGGCAAGGGAACCAGGTTCCTGATTCTCCTGCCCGTGGATCCCGAAAAGCGCGGTAGCCTTAAGTCGATGGTCCGGAGCGAGCAACCATGAAAGTCCTGGTTATCGGCAGCGGTGCCCGCGAGCACGCCCTCGCCTGGAAGCTTAGCCAGTCACCCCACGTGACAAAGGTGTTCGCAGCACCCGGCAGCGAAGGCATGAAAGCCGTCGCCGAGCCGGTCAACATCAAGCCCGATGCATTCAACGATCTGGTCTCTTTCGCCAAAGAGCAAAAGATCGACCTGACGGTCGTAGGTCCCGAAGACCCGCTCGTCAACGGACTCGTGGACTTGTTCACGAAGAAACACCTTCGCATCTTTGGTCCGAACGCGAAGGCCGCGCGCCTTGAAGGCAGCAAGGCCTACGCAAAAGACGTAATGTCACGCCACGGCATCCAGACGGGCGGTCACAAAGTCTACGACAAGGCCGAGCCGGCGCGGGAATACCTGAACAACTGCGACTACCCAGTGGTGATTAAGGCCGACGGGCTCGCGGCCGGCAAAGGCGTAATGATCTGCCGCACGCTTGAAGAAGCAGAAGCTGCAATCGGCGAAGCCATGGTCGAAAAGCGCTTTGGAGATGCGGGCAGGCGGGTACTGATCGAGGACTTTCTTCAGGGTGAGGAAGTCAGCGTCCACGCAATCAGCGACGGTCACAACATTCTGCCGCTCTGTCTGGCACAGGATCACAAACCGGTTGGTGATGGCGACACGGGTGAGAACACCGGCGGAATGGGCACTTACAGCCCCTTGCCGCAAATCAGCGAAGCACAGAACGCAGTCCTGGAGCGGGATGTCGTCGTGCAGACGATTCACGCCATGAATCGCGAAGGCGAACCGTACAAGGGCACGATCTTCATCGGCTGCATGATGACCAAGCAGGGCCCGAAAGTTCTCGAGTACAACGTCCGCTTTGGAGACCCCGAAACACAAAGCATCATGATGCGCATGAACGGCGACTTGTTCGAAATCTTGAGCGCGACGATCGACGGCGAGCTTGACACCGTCGACGTCGACTGGGACCCACGCAGTGCCGTCACCGTTGTGCTCGCGTCCGGGGGCTATCCGCGCGCCTATGAAAAGGGCTACAAGATCAAGGGGCTCGACAGCGACTTCGGCCCCGACGTTCAAGTCTTCCACGCAGGAACAAAGAAAGTCGACGGAGACTGGTACACAAACGGCGGCCGGGTGATGAGTGTCGTCGCCCTCGGCAGGGACTTGCGTGACGCCCGCGAGAAAGCCTACGCGGCAGTGGACAAAATCCACTTCGACAAGATGATCTACCGCAAGGATATTGGCTTCCGCGGCTTGAAGTAGGAATCCCATGGCAGGCACTGCAACCACAGGCACCCCCACAATCGGCGACGGGCCGCTGGTCAATATTGCCGACTACATCATCGATGGCGGAGTGCTCGACGATGCCACAGCACTCAGCCTGCTGCTGCTGCCGGATGATCGTGTCTACGACCTGATGTATGCGGCCTACAGGGTCAAGAGGCACTTCCAGGGCGACAAGCTGCACCGCTGCAGCATTGTAAATGCCAAGTCCGGCGCCTGCGGCGAAAACTGCAGCTTCTGCGGCCAGAGCGCGAGCTACCAGAAAGACACCGGCGTCGAGACGTACCCGGTCATGAATGCCGACAGCATCCTGCGCGCCGCCGACATGGCCGTGGAGTACGGCAGCACCAACTTCGGCATCGTGACTGCCATCAAAGGCGTTCAGGAAGGCCCGATGCTCGATGCAATCTGCACGGCCGTGCGCAAGATTCGCGCCGCCGGCAGGATCGCGCCGGATGCAAGTCTGGGCGTGGTCAGCAAGCCGGTTCTCGAGAAGCTGAAAGACGCCGGCCTGCAGGTGTATCACCACAACCTTGAGTGCTCGCGGAGCTACTACCCGAACATCTGCACAACCCGCGACTGGAATGAAAACTACGAGACCATCCAGCGCGCCAAGACCGCAGGCCTGGAAGTCTGCTGCGGCGGCATTCTTGGCATGGGCGAGAGCGTTGACCAACGCGTGGAGCTCATGCAGCAAGTGGCCTCACTGCAGCCCGAGCACATCCCGTTGAATTTTCTCGTGCCCGTCAAAGGCACACCACTCGAGCACGTGGAGCCTCTGCGCCCGATGGATTGCCTTAAGTCCATCGCCGTGTTCCGGCTGACAAACCCGAAGTCTGACCTGTTCATCGCGGGGGGCCGCATCCAGCACCTGCGCCAGTTGCAGCCATTCATCTTCATGGCCGGCGCCAACGGCATGATGGTGGGGAACTATCTGACTACCTCGGGGCGTACAAAGGAAGATGACCTTGAGCTTGTCGCCGACTTAGGCCTGCAAACCTAGGCCACTTCCAGCCAGACTCCGCATCGCTGCAGTCTGAATATCAACGGGCGCTACCTCATTGCCCTGTCGAGTCAAGCGGCAGGCCGCTTGCAACCAGAGGCGGCGGGCTCACTTATGCTGCTCCGGGCATGAGTGCACCAAGCTGGACGAATTGGGTCCATTGTGTTGCGCTTGCGGCCCGCCACTCCGAGGCCAGAATCGAAGACAACGAGGCGCTAAAGGACAATCATGCTGCATCCCGTAACTGGTGACATCCTTCTGACGAAAGCCGAGGCGATTGCTCACGGCATTGCCCCAAACGACGACTTCAAGCAGGGCCTCGCCCTCGCCTTGCGCGAGCGATTTCCCTCTATGGTGAAGGACTACCGCCATTGGTGCCACGCCCAGAAGCCCAAGCCCGGCCAAGTCTGGATCTGGAGCGGCGTGGGTGCAGATGGTGCCCCGGCAAGGGTGATCAACCTGCTCACCCAGGAACCAGCTTCAGGCGCCGGACTGCACCCGGGCAAGGCGACGCTCGCCAACGTGAATCACTCGCTTCACGCGTTGAAGAAGTTGATCGTGTCCGAAGGACTCAAGAGCGTGGCATTGCCAAGGCTTGCCACTGGAGTCGGCGGACTGGATTGGAAGGAAGTGCACCCACTGCTGCACAAAGTACTCGATGATGCCACCTGCGAGATCTACGTGTACGCCACCTACTCGCCCGGCGTCGCCGCAGAGTAGCACACTGGTGATTAGCCCAGCACCCAACGGAAGCCCTGCGGTGTGTCTTCGAGTTGCACTCCGCGGTGCTTCAGTTCATCACGTATGGCGTCGGCGGTTGCGAAGTCCTTGGCTTTGCGGGCAGCCTGGCGGATCGCCACGGCCAACTCAATCACTGCGGCATCCATCGTTTCGACGGGAGCCAGGTCTTCGGCCATCGGGAGTTGCCCGGCCTCGATCATCTCCCATAACTGTTCCCGGTCCGGCATCTCCGCCCAGTGCTTGAGGTGGGACGCCTTGGTCACCAACTGCTCTGCATCCAGCCAGGTAGTAACAGTCTCGCGCGTAATCAGCCCGCTGCGCGCACTTCGGTCAAGCACATCCAGTACTTCGTCAAAGCTCTCCATCAGCCTCAGCGCCTCTCGCGCCTCGGCCGGGCCAAGCTCCTTCTGGTTGAGTTCCGTGACCGCCCCGAATACGGCCGCCAGCGCATTGGGCAAGTTCAGGTTGTCGTTGAGTGCGTCGTCAAATGCTCCCTCAGCCTTGGTCACCAGCTCAAGCACCGAATCTGAAGCGACGCCATCCGCATTCGGGTCCGTGTCATCCCCCACCATCTCGCGCAGCTTGTCATAACGAGTCTGCAAGCGTTCAACGCTGGCGCGGGCCTGCTTCAACAAGTCCACCCCAAAGTTCATCTGCTGCGTGTACTGGTTGCTGATCAGCGCATAGCGCAACACGTTGGCGGGTACGCGACCGGCCTTGAAGCCTGCCGTTTCCAACTCAGCAGCCAGTTCTTCGCGCTCGGCGGCACGAGGATCAAGCAGGTCACGCACGGTATAGAACGTGCCGTCGCGCTTGCTCATTTTCTTGTTGTTCACCAGCAGGAAACGCCCGTGCACCCAATAGCGCGCGAACGCATTGCGCGCCGAACCTTCATCGGGCGCGCCGTGCGGGCCGGGCACGTGGGTGTGGTACGCGCCAAAGCTCTGGGCAATCTCGCACTCGTGGTGCGGAAAGATGTTGTCCTCGCCCCCCGTATGGATGTCGATCAACGCCCCCAAATGAGCGCGCGCCATCGCCGAGCACTCGATGTGCCAGCCGGGAAAACCGGGCTTCAATCTCTTGTCGACACCGTCGGGCTGCAATTGGCGATAGCGCGCATAGTCCGCCGGGTCCCAGCCCTTCTCGCTATGCGGATCCCACTGCATCAGGTGTTTCGGGTCGACTTTCCATAAATAGAAATCGCGCGGGTCGCGCTTGTGCTCACCGACGGCGACGCGTGCGCCGGCCTCGAGATCGTCGATCAATTTGCCGCTGAGCTTGCCGTAGTCCGGAAACTTGCTGATCTCGAAATATGCCTGGCCGCTGTCGTCGATGTAGGCGTACTCGTTTTCCACCAGCTTCTGGATCAGCGCCAGCATCTCAGGAACATGGCCGGCTGCACGCGGATGCAGATCGGGCTCACCGGCTTCGCCGCCGCTATAGTTTTTCATGCGCAAGCGGCGCGCATCTTCGACAAACGCGTCTTCGTAGTGGCGCGCAAGCTTGTATGGGTCCCAACCCATTTCGCGGGCAGCCTTCTGCAGCTTGTCTTCGCCCTGGGCATCCGCGACATCGTCTTCAGTTAGGTGGCCGACATCCGTGATGTTCATGACGTGACGGACTTCGTAGCCGTTGCGCTCAAGCACCCGGCGCAGAACATCTGCCATCAGGAAGCTGCGGAAATTGCCGATGTGCGCGAAGCTGTACACGGTCGGGCCGCACGAATACATCGTGACCTTCTGTCCCTGCGGGTCGAGAGGTTGAAACACCTCAACGGACTTGGTGTACGAATTCTTCAGCTTCAGGACGGACATCTCGGCCTTATTGCGCGGGCTTGAGTAACACCACGGCCTGGGCAGCGATTGCTTCTTCGCGGCCAACGGCATCCAGGCCCTCGTTGGTGCGGGCCTTGACGTTAACCCTGCGCGTCTCGATCTCAAGCAGCGACGCGATACGAGCTTCCATCTGGCTCTTGTAGGGCTTCAACCTTGGTACCTGGGCGATGATGTTGCAGTCGATGTTCTCGACTTCCCAGCCACGACGCTTCACGTGTTTGAACGCCTCTTTCAACAACTCGCCGCTGTCTGCGTCTTTCCATTTGGAGTCTGAATCGGGAAAGTACTCACCGATGTCGCCAAGCCCCGCTGCGCCAAGCAGTGCATCCGTGATCGCGTGCAACAGGACATCACCATCGCTGTGCGCCTTGCAGCCACGATCAAAATCAATCTCCAGCCCGCCGAGCATGAGTGGCCGGCCAGCAACGAGTTGATGGATGTCGTAGCCTATTCCAACGCGCATTGCCGTCTCCTGCCATAATCATGCCAGCGCGAACCGGAAAGGGAAGCCGCTGGCGGACTCCGCTTCTGGTGGTTAGATGCAAGCGGAACGGAGACAAGTCATGACGGAATTGACCTCATTCGGCGACGGTACCAGCGACTACGAGAAGTACATCCACACACAGGAGCTCTACAAGCTGCAGAAAGCTCCCGACCAGTGGGTGAACGAAGAGGAGTTGCTTTTCCAGGTGGTCCACCAGGCCATGGAGCTTTGGCTAAAGGTATGCATCCAACACCTGGAGCAGAGCATCACCTGGATGGGTGCAGGCAAGCTTCACGAGGCCACACGCTTCCTTCGTCGAACGGCCGAAGTGCTGGACTTTCTCGCCGACAGCCTGAACTTCCCTCGCAGCATTGCACCGTGGGATTATCACCAAATCCGCATGGGGCTTGGAAAAGGCTCGGGTCAGGAGAGCCCTACCTACAAGCGGATACACAAGGTGGTGCCGCGTGTGCTAAGCGCATTCAATGAGCTGATTGCGAAGCAGGGCGTTACGCTTGATCAGCTTCACGCCGGCCGTGAACAGCACCAGGAACTGTACGACCTGATGTGGGCCATGGCTGAGCTGGATCAGGAGCTGATGCACTGGAAGTACCGCCACTTCCAGCTGGTAAAACGCATCATCGGCGACGCCGTCATGAGCCTGAAGGGCATTCCCGCGAGCAGCCTTCAAAGCACCGCCCACGAAGCCCAATTCCCGGACATCTGGGCAGTCATCAACCGGACAACCAACAGCTACAACGCCAAGTTTCGGCCGGAAGGCGGCGGCGCCTACTAGGCTTGCGATTAGAGGGTCGTTTCGATGCCAGTAGCTGTCGAATCGGGCCCCAGATCCCAAAGGAGCTTGCCATGCCAAAGAAGACCGGCTTGATCGTGCTGCTGCTCGGTGTCGCGATCATCATCGCGGCGCTGGCGGATTTGTTCGGCATGAGCGCTGGCTTGAACCTAGACCTCGGGGACGTTGCCAGCTTCAGCAAGTGGCCGACCGAGCGCATGGTATTGCTGGGAGTCGGCGTGCTGCTGGGTGTGTGGGGTGCATACAGCCTCGGACGGCAGTCAAAGAAGAAGAAGTAGCCGTCTGACTCAACTGTAGAACATGCCTCTGCCAATCGCTAGAAACACGGCAGGAGGGCTCAATGCCAGACGACGCACTGCTCAAATGGCGCGAGGAGTTTCCGATCCTCGCGAGAAAGACCTATCTCATCAATAACAGCTTGGGCGCCATGCCGCGCCGCGTTCGCGACGGTTTAAACCACTTCGCGGACATGTGGAACAACGATGGCGTTGTCGCCTGGCATTACCCGGACGGCTCGGGTTGGCTCGATGACTGCGAGAAGACGGCCGACTTGATCGGCAGCGTGATCAACGCCAAACCCGGCACGATGATGCTGCACTTGAACGTGGCTTCACTGACGGCACAGGTACTGTCGAGCATCGACTTCAGCGGCCCGCGAAACCGTATCGTCTACGACGACATGCAGTTCACCAGCCCTCACTATGTGTGCCAGGCGTGGACGCGCTACGGCGCGCAGCTTGATATCGTGAAGTCGGATGACGGCATCGGCGTGGATGTGCAGAAGATTGTGGATGCCATCGACGAGCGCACCGCAATCGTTCCGATCAGTCATGTGTACTTCCGCAGCGCGTTCCTGCAGGACGTGCAACCGATCATTGGAAAAGCCCACAAGGTCGGTGCGAAAGTCCTGCTGGATGTCTACCAGTCGATCGGCACAGTCCCGATTGATGTGCAGGCGCTGAACGTTGACTACCTTGTGGGCGGCAGCGTGAAGTGGGTCTGCGGCGGGCCAAATGTCTGTTATCTTTACATCCGCCCGGACCTGATGAAGGACTATAGCCCGGCACTCACGGGCTGGATCAGCCATGCTCGACCATTCAAGTTCGAAATGGAGTTCACTCCGCATGAAAGCGCCTGGCGAGCCGCAACGGGCACACCGCCAGTAGTGGCGCTATACAGTGCGCGCCCGGGCTACGAGATCATCAAGCAGGTGGGCGTCGAAAACATCCGCGCCAAGAGCAAACGAATGACAGCACATTTGTTCGAGCGAGCCAGTGAGGCGGGGTTCAAGGTCAACTCCCCCACTGACCCCGACAGGCGGGGCGGCACGGTTTGCATCGATTTCGAAGGGGCGGCCAAGGCCGAAAACAAGCTGATCGAACGCGGTTTCATCATCGACTATCGGCCGGGAGGCGGCATTCGTGTAAGCCCCCACTTCTACAACACGATCGAAGAAATCGACTCCATTATCGAAGAGATGAAGAACTTGCGGGACGGCAAATAGCCATCCCGGCAGCTCCGGGATAATATGCGGATATGACCAGTATCCACGACGACCCCCTCGCGTCACGCGGGTTGCCCCAGCGGTTTCTTGACCGCCTTGAGCAGCTTGAGGCGCTGTACTTGCTGAAAGGCGACCCGATCCTTCGTTCGGGCTTCGGCGGTGGGCCTGAACGCTGGCGCAAAGAACGAGAACCGATACTGGATGCGATTACCGCGGATGGCTCGTTGCTGGATGTCGGGTGCGCAAACGGCTATCTGGCCGAGAGTCTGGCTGAGTGGGGTCGTGAGCGCGGGCTTCAGTTGACTCCCCACGGCCTCGATGCTGGGCGCCATCTAATCAACGAGGCACGGGCACGACTGCCCGACTTCAAGGACAACTTCCACGTCGGCAATGCGTGGGACTGGCAGCCGACGCGTCGGTACAACTACGTCTACATGATCTGGGACTGTTTCCCGCCCTACTTCCTGGGGCGAGGATTACGTCGCTTGCACCGCGAATTCGTAGCGCCGGGTGGGCGCCTCATCCTTGGCACCTACGGCAGTCGCACTCGCGGGCAGCAGCCCTGGGACATGGAACGTTATCTGGCTTCGATCGGGCTACCAATCGCCGGCCGAAGCGCAGGCGGAGAGCCGCGTATCACTTCCTTCTTCTGGATCGACGCATAGGAGCCCCGATGGCGAGCACATTCGCAACCGAATTGTTCGTAAAGCTCTTCGGGGTCATGCCGCCGGAACGTAGCTCCAAACTCGCTCCGCCCAAGGCGCCAAAGACCGAGGTATTGGTACCCAACCGGCCGGCAGAGCCCGGGGGCAAGGTCATCTATCATGTCACTCCCCGCAAGGATGATCGCTGGAACATACGCAAAGAGGGCGGAACGCGTCCGTCAGCCGTTTGTACCAACAAGGACGAAGCAATTGATCGCGCGCGCGAGATCGCTAAGAACGCGGGCTGGTCTCAAGTCGTTGTGCACAACAAGGACGGCAAGATCGCGCAGGAATTCAACTACGGCGAGATGGCCAGCCAACGCACCTCTCAGGCCGCCGAAGAATGGGAGCCGGACGAGACCGACCGCGGCCTGGAGATGACAGAGATACCGACGAACCACGAGAAGCGTCCGACGGCCAAGATCGACAAAGACCACACCCCCGGCAGGCCGACACGGGTAGTGTGGCACGTCACGCCTCGCGCTGAAGACGGCAAGTGGCGCGTCAAGCGCCAGGGATCCAGCAAGGCGACACGAGTAGTCGAAAAGAAAGTCGACGCCGTAAAAGTCGCTAAGGAACTAGCGAAGAGCAGAGGCAAAGGCCAGGTTGTCGTCCACAAGCAGGACGGCAACATTGCGGAGAGTTTCAAATTCGATCCCGAGTGATCAGCGGCTGGCCGCCTTCACCTGGATGTCATGCCCGATCGCCTGCGCAAACAGCTTTGTCGCGCCCTCTGCGGCTGATAACTCCAGAGATGCATCACCCTTGACCTGGGCATAGATTTTCAACATGCCCTCGTGAACCCGACACTTCACAGACTTGACGACGCCGCGCCTTCCGCGATCAAGCCCCAAAGCAATGCGGAGGATTCCCGCCAACACACGCACATGATGCTGGCCCTCGGGGTCGAGCTCAGCAAAGTGACGATGGCGCTCCTTGGGTGAGCCCCGACGGCTGTATCTGGCTGTCAGCCCGATGATCTCGACTTCCCTGTCGGTCACTCCGCGCAGTCCCCCACCGCGAATGAGCTGATAGCTGATGTGTTCACGGTCGAGGTAATTCATGCCGCGGCCTACGTCGTCGAGCAAGGCTGATGTCTCGAGCAACTCACGATCACGCTTGCCCAGTTTGTGGAGGCGCTTCGTCGCATCGAAAAGGTTTACTGCCAGCCTGGCCAGATGCTCCGACCGCCTGGTGTCCGCACCTGCAAGCTGCACCAACTGCCGCGCGCTCGCGAGGCGCACATTGGGAGGTGGCCCCTTGGCGCGGTGGATTCTCTCCAGCTCGTGCAACAACACACCTTCGCGCAGTGACGCGCCGCACAACTGAAATGTCTCGGCCTTCACCAGTTTTAATGCGGTCATCAGAACGGCCGCGCCGAAGTGAATCACGTCCGCCCGCCGCTCATCGATGCCGGGCAGCCGTGTTCGTCCTGCCGCATCCACACTCAGCAACTCACCGGCAAGATCCCGTATTTCAGATGCATGGATCTCATAGCCATTCAGCGATCCCCATGGGTCACGGCCGCGAAGGCGCAGACAGGTAAGGCCGAGTGTCATGTGGGAGCCCGAGGTACCAACTACCACATCTACGCCGCGCTTTCGAATGCTCTTCAGCAGTGGGCCGGCCTTCTCGCCGATCAGGCGCATCAGTTTGTTCCGCGACTTGCGGCTAAGTGGATCCTCGTTTCCAAACATGTCGCGCAAGCGCTGCACGCCCAAGGGCAGGCTCTGACTGGCTATCAACCGGTTCGCATTGCCGTACATGATCTCGAGACTGCCGCCTCCGAGATCCAGAATCAGTCCCTTGCGCTTCTCGAGGTCTGTCGCGTGACGAACGCCACGGTAGATCAGATTGGCTTCTTCTTGACCGCCAATCAGTCGGGCTTCAATGCCGGTCTGGAGCTTGAGTTTCTTGAGAAACTCCTGCCCGTTTCTCGATTCGCGAACCGCGCTGGTTGCGACGGCAAGCACCCGGTCGACCTTCAACCTCTTGCACAGCGTGGAGAATCGCTTCAGTGCTGCCAGGGCATCGTTCGTCGGAACGGGAAGCAGGCGCCCGTTGCGAAATGCTCCAGCGCCAAGTTTCACCCGTTCGCGCTCGCGGTCGATGATCTGGAACGAGTGCGGCCCATACGTGTCGGCCACGATCATATGGACCGAGTTCGAGCCGATGTCGATAGCCGCAAGTCTCACGCCGCTCCGCCTGTACTGCCGAGTCTCGCGGCCAGGGTCTCCTGCGCTGCCAGGCGATCACTATCGCCGGGAATGCAACGCTCCCATGTGCCGTCGGGCTGCAGCAGCCAAGCCTGTACGTTGTCAGCTAGCGGTATGTCAAGGCATTCTTCGACGACCCTGGCCCGAAGCGCAGGGTCGAGGATGGGGAAGCACGTTTCTACGCGGCGGTGCAGATTTCGCTGCATCCAGTCTGCACTTGCAGCGTAGACGAATTCGTCATTCGGGCCGAAGGAGTAGACGCGACTGTGCTCAAGGAAACGTCCAATGATACTCCGAACGCGGATCATCTCGGATACGCCCGGCACTCCCGGCCTGAGACAGCATACGCCGCGTATCACGAGATCGATCGGCACACCTGCGATCGACGCCAGATAGAGGGCCTTGATCACGCCAGGGTCGGACAGGGAATTCATTTTCGCCCGGATGCGGGATGGCTTGCCAGCACGGGCGAGCTCGGCTTGTTCATTGATGCGGCGAATCACCATGTCATTCAGTGTGAACGGTGAGTGGTAGATCTGTTTCATGCCCGGCGTTTCACCGGGGCTGGTCAACTCCCGGAAGAGTTTGTGTATGTCAGTACAGATCTCCTCGTTGGCCGTCAGAAGGCTGATGTCCGTATAGCCTCTTGCAGTACCTGTGTGGTAGTTGCCAGTGCCTAGATGAACGTATCGCTTCAGCCGGCCATCTTCGCGCCGAATCAGCAGCATGATTTTGCTGTGAGTCTTGTATCCAACGACGCCGTACACCACTTGCGCGCCCGCATTCTGCAGTCGCGTGGCGAGGTCAATGTTCGCGGCTTCATCGAATCGGGCACGAAGCTCGACGCACGCTGTCACTTCCTTGCCGGCGCGCGCAGCATCGAACAGAGCTTCCGTCACCTCTGAAACAACACCTGTGCGATACAGCGTGCCCATGATCGCGACGACGTTGGGGTCGTTCGCTGCCTTGCGTATGAAATCGAGTACCGGTCCAAATGACTGATACGGGTGGTGCAACAGCACATCCCGCTGGCGCAACACGTCGAACATGTCCGTCCCGGCCGCAAGTTCCTTTGGCACTCCGGGCTGGAACGGTGGGTACTTGAGATCCGGTCGATCAGCCAGTTCATGCAGCTTCATCAGGCGATTCAGATTCACCGGCCCGTTCACCTGGTACAGGTCTTCCTGCCCAAGATGGAAATGGTCCAGAAGCATGTTGGCAATCTCGGGCGGGCAGTTCTCGGCAACCTCCAAGCGCACTGCAGCACCGTAGTGTCGCCGAGGAAGCTCGAACCGAAGGGCCTCCGCAAGGTCCTCAACTTCTTCTTCGTCAACGAACAAGTCGCTGTTGCGTGTCACCCGGAACTGGTACGCGCCCTTCACGTTCATCCGGGGGAACAACTCGCCGATGTTGTGGTGAATCACAGCCGACAGCAGGACGAAGTCGAAAGCGCCCGCCGAAACCTCGCGTGGCATGCGAATGACGCGTGGAAGCAGGCGTGGCGCCTGGACAATGCTGATGCCACTGTCACGCGAGAAAGCGTCCGGGCCTTCCATCAGCACAACGAAATTGAGGATCTTGTTGAGCACGTTCGGGAATGGATGCGACGGATCCAATCCGATCGGAGTCAGAAGCGGCTGTACTTCCCGACGGAAGTAATCGGCGGCCCATGCTGCCTGCTCTTCGGTCCATTCCGTGCGGCGCAGAATACGAATGCCGCTGTCGGCCAGCTTGGGGATCAACACGTCGTTGAAAACGCGATACTGCTCAGCGACGATGCCCCGGCTGGTTTCGTGGATACGGGCCAGCATGTCCAGTGGACGAACTTCGTCCGGCCCCGAAACCTCAACGCCGGCTGCGGCCTGCTGCTTCACACCGCTTACGCGGATCTCGAAGAATTCATCCATGTTGCTGCATGAGATGGTCAGGAAGCGCAAACGCTCCAGCAGCGGCACGCTCTCATCGGCCGCCATGGCCAACACGCGACGGTTGAACTCCATCAGCGAAAACTCGCGGTTGAAGTAGAGATTCGCGTCGCCTGGCTCGATTGCAGGTTTTCGGTCGCTGGCTGCGTTCATGGCGCTCCCGACGGCATGCTAGCCAGTATATGTAAAGAACGCGTTAACGTCGCGTGGGGCTGCAGCCGCCGCCGCCTGGAGTGCGGATGTCTATGGCTTCTCCGGCACGCAGCTCGCCGCTGCATTTCCCGTCCAGCTGCTCGGTATCGCCCTGGACGTCGAGAATTTGATTGATGCCGGGTCGCCCCGGTCGGCCTTTGCCCGTGCCGCGTGGGGCGTGAATCCGCCGCTCCGTCAACAAACCGAACTGAGCATCCACGAGTGTACGCACTCGCCGCACCACGCCATTGCCGCCCTTGTGCTTGCCGTCGCCGCCGGAGTTCTCCCGGAGCGAGTATTCCTCAACGCGAAGCGGATAGGCGTGCTCGAGTGCCTCTACGGGCGTGTTGAGCGTGTTGGTCATATGCGAATGCGTTGCATCGGCGCCATCATGATTCGCTCCGGCCCCGCAGCCACCTGCGATGGTTTCGTAGTATGTAAACGGTTCGCCATCTGGTGCCGTTCCGCCGATGGTCAGGTTGTTCATCGTGCCCTGAGATTGCGCGGGAATCCGCCTGGGTGCGGCTTGTTCCAACGCTGCAAAGCACACGTCCACAATTCGCTGGCTGGTCTCGACATTGCCGCCCGCTACAGGCGCTGGACGGCGAGCGTCAACCACGGTCCCCGGTTGCGTGATCACTTCTATGCATCGGAAACAGCCATGATTGACAGGCGGCTTTGGATCACACAGACAGAGCACGCTGTAGAACGCCGCGCTCTCGGTGACAGCACGAACCGCATTGACGCCGCCTCGCACTTGTGCCGAGCTGCCGCTGAAGTCGAACGTTATCTTGCTGCGCGAGACCGTCAGCTCCAGCTTGATCGGGATATCCATGGTCCCGGCCCCGTCATCATCAAGAGTGTCTTCGGCCGTGTACGTACCTGCCTTCAAAGACTGGAGGTTCTTGCGGAGCAGCGTAGCGCTGTGCTTGAACAGTGCGTTGCATAGGCGCTTGAAGCCGCTTTGACCTACACGCTTCACGATTTCGTCAAGCCGGTGCATGCCACGATCGCACGCGGCGATCTGTGCCCAAAGGTCCCCCTCACGCTCTGCCGGCGTACGGGTGTTTGCCTTGATCAGTTCCCAGACGTCCTTAGAAGTGTCGTCCTCAAGCTTGATCATCGTGGGCGGTATCACCAGTCCTTCGGCGATCAGATCCGTTTGTGGGGACATGCTGCCGGGTGCTGCGCCACCAATGTCCGCATGATGGGCCCGATTTGCCACGTAGCCCAACAGGCGTGGCCGGTCGCCATATGAGAATGCCGACGCGACCATCGTCAGGTCGGGCAGATGCGTGCCGCCATTAAAGGGATCGTTGACGATCGCATAGGTATGCCGCCGTTTCATGTTGATCGATGGGTGCGCAAGCACAGACGTGACGCTCGCGGGCATCGACCCGAGGTGTACCGGAAGGTGCGCCGCCTGCGCCAGTAGCCGTCCCTCCGCATCAAACAGCGCACACGAGTAGTCACGACGCTCCTTGATGTTGGGACTGTACGCAGAGCGCTTGAGGGCCTCGCCCATCTCTTCGGCTGCGCCCACCAGTGCGTGGTGCAGCACGGCGATTTCCGTTGCTGTCTTGACGTCCATCAGTTCGCCCTCAGCAGCATCAGCTGGCCGGCTGGCGTCACCTTCAGCACCCAGCCGCGCTTCAAGTACAAACAGGAACTCAGCTCGGTCACAATCGCAGGGCCGTTCAGCCACGAGCCTACGGGAAGTGCATCGCGAGAGTACACCGGCACACCACCGGTCGAGCGACGGACCGGGATCGCCTTACCCGACGCGGACTCAAACGGAAGCGTGAAGCTACGGCCGCGTGCTTCGACTCGCACGCGCACATTGACGATCTCCGCCTGCGCATCACCCCGATCAAAATGGAATTGGCGCTCGTGCGCCCGATTGAACTCGCGCTTCCACGACTTGGAGAGCGGAACGTTCAGCTCAAAGCTCTGTCCGACATAGCGCGCATCGACACTGATGTGGGTATCAAACCGCCCCGCTATCCCGGATGCCTTCAGTTCCGTTTTTGCCCTCTTCGCCAGCGCTTCTCCCTGACTCCGTGCAAAAGAGTAGGCATTGCCCGATTCCGGAATCAGCAGTGTGCGGGACAGATCGCGAGAAGCCGGTGTATGGAGCATACCCAGCGCACAGAGCAGACCCGGCGCCCGTGGCACCAGAACCTGCGGCATGCCCAGCAGCTCGGCCAGGTCACAAGCCAGCAGTCCACCTGCTCCGCCGAACGGCACCAGCGCCATTGAGTCAGCCTTGTGGCCACGCTCGACAGTTACTCGCCTCAGTGCGCGCTCAATGCCCGCCAGCGCGACTCGCACGATCGCTTCGGCGATCTTCTTCGGCTGAATTGATTTGTCGAGGCGCCTCAGTGCCTCGGTGGCCCGCTTGGGGTGCAACTCCAGTTCTCCGCCCAACCTCAGACTTCGCGGGATGCGCCCCAACTCAAGCAGGGCATCACTGAGCGTTGCGAGCTTGCCGCCACGGCCGTAGCAAGCGGGACCTGGGTTGGCTCCTGCGCTCTCGGGTCCGACATGCAACACGCCTCCCGCATCGAACCAGGCGATCGATCCCCCACCCGCGCCAATCGTATGGATGTCCAGGCTGGGAGTCCGCAGTGGCAGCCCTGCAATCGGCGTTTCGGAGCGCAACTCAGAATGCTTGCCTACCAACGAGACATCCGTGCTGGTGCCACCGATGTCAAACGCAACGCCGCTCTCGATTCCCTCAAGCTCGAGTGCTGCGCGAACTCCGGCGATTCCGCCAGCGGGGCCAGACAAAGCCAGCTTCACCGGCTCTTGCGCCGCGAGTTCTGCGGGGAGCCAGCCACCTGCCGAGTGCATCAGTACAACGCGCGCCGGCACGACGCGCGTTTGAAGGCCGCCGATGTAGTCCCGCATTTTGGGCACAAGCCCCGCGTTCGCAGCTGTGACCAGACTTCGCTCGTACTCACGAAACTCGGGTGCGAGTTCGCTGGACAGCGTCACCGGTACGCCAAGCTTGCCCAACTCACGGAGCAACGCTCTCTCGTGCGCCGGATTTGCATAGCTGTGTAGCAAACAGACGGCGATCGCTTCCGGCTTCAACGCCCTGGCTGTTGCTGCAACGCGCACGCACTCCTGCTTTGTCAGCTTGCGGGCGACGCTTCCATCGGGCTCCATCCGTTCCTGAGCTTCGAGGCGAAGCTCGCGCGGAACCAGCGGGTTCCGTGGTGCGGGCTCCAGCGAATAGAGGTCGGCCGGGTCTCGGTTCTGGCGACCGATCGCAAGCACGTCGCGAAATCCTTGAGTCGTGATAAACACCACGCGCCCCAGCTTGCCTTCCAGCAGCGCGTTGGTTGCGACTGTCGTGCCGTGCACCAGAATGTCGGCTCCGCCAAGGCGTTCCAGCGCAGTCGCAACTGCGTGCCCGGGATCATCCGGCGTGCTGGGGATCTTGCAGGTCAGAAGCCGGTTATCACGAACGACGCAGGCATCGGTAAACGTCCCTCCAACATCAATGGCGGCAATGACGGGCGACCTAGCGGCCATGGGCCTCCCCCACTCTCTGAGCCCACTCCCGAATTCGCCGGGCCACCCCGATCGGCACTTCCTGCGTGACCATGTGGCCGTAGCCATCGAACTGGTGCATGCGTACGTCGCCGATTCGTTTCCAGTATTCAAGCTGTTCAGGTGCCGCGCAAAATGCATCCCGACTGCCGTACATCACTTCAACGGGACACTTGATGCCGATCAATCGATCCGACACGTCGAAGTTGCTGAGCAGCTTCAGCCGGCGCGCGAGCTCAGTGTGGTCCAGGTTTTCAAAGTACTTGAGGAACTTCTGGCGCTCTTCGCCCTTCAACGTGCCCGCCAGTTTCCAGCCGGCCAGCAGCCGCGCAACTGGGCTCAACACAGACCTCGGAAGCAGGCGCGACGCAGCGCGCCCAAGCGCTGAGGCGAACGGCTCCGGCTCATGACTGAATGCTGAGATCAAGCAAAGTCCCTTTACCGCAGCGGGCCGAAGCATCGTGGTCTTCTGCGCCACAGCGCCGCCGAACGACTCCCCGATCAGCAAGCCCGTGCCGAGCGCCCTCAAGCGCGCAACCACGACGTCTGCCAGTTCGTCCCACTTCAAGTCACGACCGAGCGGGTATGCCAGTGGCACCAACTCGAGATCCGGCAGGTGTTCCTGTGTACTGTTCACCCAGCGGGCTGCTCCGTCGAGACCCGGAAGATAAAGGGCGTGGGAAAACATCAGGCTCTCCGCTGTGCAGAGAGGTTTAGAGTGCGCGCAGCCACTTCTCAACCGTCAGCGCGATTGCAACGTCAGCAAGGCCCTGCCGCTGGAGCGAATCCCAAGTCGTGAAATGCAGAGCGTGGCCCAGAACAGCGTGCAGCGCAGCACGCGTGCCCCTAGCAGGACGCCAAGCCTTGAGCAGGTCGTCCCGAATCGAGTCTAGATACTGCTGCATACCCTCCATCACCGTCTGCAGCGCAGGGATATCATCGACATCACGATACGAGTTGCGCCACACACCCTGCGTCCGCCGATAAAATCCGTACAGCGCGGTCAATGCCGTTCGCGTGCGGTCACCCGGTTCCTGCAAATGCTGCCACCCGGAAGCGTCAGGGGGTGGGTTCAGCTCGAGATACCGGCCGGAACACGCGCGATACAGCGCCGGTTCATCGGGCAAGTGCCTGTAGACAGTAAGGCGCTGGACACCGGCCAATTTCGCAATCGCCTGGATGCTGGTCTTGGCAGGTCCGACCGTTGCGTGCAACTCCACGGCGGCGTCAACGATGCGGCGGTGTGTCTGCTCCGCAGTCTCTTTGCGGCGTTGTTGTCGATATTGGCGCGTCTTCATTCCAGTGAACATATCTGTTTATTTAAGTTTTGACAAGCCGATTGGGGCCGGATATGTTTTCGCAGCGTTGTGAACACTACTGTTTACTGAATACATTCGGAGAACGCCATGAAGCTCGACTATGAAACCCAGCAGCTCGGCAATGACACCTTCCGCCTCCACGCCTACTTTCCTTTGCCAGGGCTAGGCATTCTGCCCGTCAACTCGTTTGTGCTGCGTGGGAGCGAGCCCATACTGGTCGATACAGGCCTTGCAGGGCAACGCGACAGTTTCCTCAAGGAGCTGGGTAGTGTGCTGGACCCCGCTGAGTTGCGCTGGATCTGGATGACACACATGGACGCCGACCACGTAGGCAACCTGGATGCGGTCCTTCAGGCAGCACCGAGCGCACGGCTCGTGACGACCTACCTTGGTATGGGAAAGGCCGGCCTGCTGGGCCTGCCGTTAGACCGCTGCTATCTGCTCAATCCCGGCCAGACACTGAACGCCGGTGACCGCGCGCTACTGGCAGTCAAGCCGCCGATATTCGATGCACCAGAGACGACCGGACTGTTTGATCATTCCACAGGAGACCTTTTCAGCTCGAATAGCTTTGGGGCGGTGATGCAGCAACCCGCGGAGTTTGCATGCGAAATGGCGGCAGCCGATCTGAGGGACGGCATGCACCTATGGGCAAGCGTTGACGCACCGTGGCTCAATGTGACGGATCGGGCGAAGTTCCAATCCACGGTGAGCGCACTTCGCGAGCTACGGCCAGGCCGGATCCTGAGCAGTCACCTTCCGGTGGCCGAGGGTGCAGCGTGTGAGACGCTGTTCAGCAACCTGGAAGACGTCGCCGGAATGGATGGATTCGTCGGCCCGGATCAGGTTGCGCTTGAGCAGATGATGGCCGCCGCGTAGGGCTACGCAAATTGCAACGGGGCCGGCATTGCCGGCCCCGTCGTTCTGGAGATCAATCTAGCTGATGGTGATGGGCAGGCCGGCCTTCTGCCAGGCATCGAAGCCGCCAACGATGTTGGAGACGTTCGTGTAGCCAAGCTTGCGAAGGGCGCCCTGGGCCATGCCGCCGCGCATGCCGGACTTGCAGTACACCACGACGGGCGCCTGCGGATCCGGAATGGACTTGGGTACGGTGTCCAGGATGTTGTCGAGCGGAATGTGCTCGCTGCCGGGGATCGTTCCGCCGCCCAGTTCCTGCGGCATGCGAACGTCAATCAGCGTAAGTCCTGTGGTGAAATCCTTCTTGGGGGGAGCCGTCTTCTTGGTGCGCTTGCGCTTCTGTGCTGCCTTGGTCGTCGGTTCAAGAATCGTTGCTGCGTCGGTGGGTCGAAGTCTCGGTGGAAGCTGCATCGCGGGTCCCTTCTCAATCGGCCGGAAAACTACGCGTCAGAGTCTCTCTGTCGGGCCATAATTATACGTATCTACATGCCGAAATGAAGCCCCAAGCACTTGACTGAAGGCACTCCAAACCTATGTTCCGCGCCCCGGTGTGTCAGAAACCGCGTCCATTGACCGCACCGCCACGCCCCATTATACGATCGTTCTGGATCCGCCGGCGGGGCCCACCTCCGCCACCTGAACCGTTCTACAGCCGAGGAACATCACATGGCCTTTCAACGTCCGAAGATCTCTGTGTTTGGCGCCGGTTTTGTCGGCTCGACGGTTGCACAACGTTGTGCAGATCGCGAACTAGGCGACGTCATGCTGATCGACATTGTCGAAGACATGCCCCAGGGCAAAGCCCTCGACATGTTCGAGAGTGCGCCTGTGGAGCGCTTTGACGCCCGCGTCAACGGCAGCAACAAGCCAGCAGACGTGGCGGGTAGCGATGTCGTTGTCGTGACTTCCGGCATTGCACGCAAGCCTGGCATGAGCCGGGACGACCTGCTCACAACCAACGCCAAGATCGTTCAGAGCGTGGCGGACAGCATTCGGGAGCATGCGCCGAATGCGATCGTAATCATGGTCACAAACCCTTTGGATGTAATGAGTTGGGTCGCCCACAAGCGCCTTGGATTCCCCAAGAACCGGGTGATGGGCATGGCCGGCGTGCTCGACAGCGCGCGCATGGCGAGCTTCGTTGCCATGGAACTGGATTGCAGCGTGCAGGACATCAGCCCAATGGTGTTGGGCGGCCACGGTGACACCATGGTGCCCCTGCCGCGCTACACCACCGTGAGTGGCATTCCGATCACCGACCTGATTCCTGCCGACCGCATCGAAGCCATCAACGACCGCACCCGCAAGGGCGGCGCGGAGATCGTCGCGCTGCTGAAGACCGGCAGTGCGTACTACGCGCCCGGCGCGAGCGTGGCACAGATGGTGGAGAGCATCGTGAAGGACCAACGCCGCATCCTGCCGACCTGCGCCCTGCTGGAAGGCGAATACGGGCTGAAGGACACTTGGCAGGGTGTGCCGGCGCTGCTTGGCAAGAACGGCATCGAGAAGATCTTCGAGCTGAAGCTCACGGCCGACGAAAAGAAGCTGCTTGAGACCAGCAACGAGCACGTGGCCGGGGCAATCCAGCAGGCGGCGAAGCTGCTTGGCATGTAGGCCCTGAGGGCGAGCACTGGACTTTGGTGGGGACACGCAGGTGCGTGTCCCTACTTCTGTTTGCGGCTCTTCTTGTCCTCGTACATGCGTGTGTCTGCGCGGCTTATCAGGTTCAGCAAATCGCCCTCTTCCTTGGGGTCATGCACCGCGTAGCCGACACTGAATGAGAACGTGTACTCGTCACCCTTTGGTGGCATCAGTTTGTGGGTTGAATTCAGGCGTGCCTTGATCTTGTCGAGGTCATCAGCCTGGGCCATCCACGCCAGCACCACAAACTCATCTCCGCCGACACGCGCTACAACATCCGAGTCACGGAAAGTACTCGTCAGATACTCAGCCATGTAGACAAGTACGCGATCTCCTTCCTGGTGCCCATAGGTGTCGTTGATCGGTTTGAAGCCGTCCAGATCGAAGAACACCACGGCCAGCACGCCCCCACGTCGTTGTGCATTGGCCCAGTACTGCTTGCCCAGAAGCTCAAGCGCGCGTCGGTTGCGCAGCCCGGTTAGTGGGTCTGTGAGCGACTGCTCACGGAGCTTGCGGGTTTCACGATGCAACTCCATCTCGGCTAGTTTGCGCCGCGTGATGTCCACATGCGCGCAGAGCGCAACCCGCCCGTTCTCGGCGGGGATCGATGATACGCGCACGAGGTAGTAGCGTGGCTCGGACGCTGTGTGGCACGGGTACTCCATCTCAAAGCTCTCGCGCGAGCCGGCGACGACTTCATTCAGTCCAGCCTGAATATCCGCGGCAAACTTGTCGCCGCCGACGCCCACAGCCGCGCATGCATCAAAATACGACAAGCCGATTGGCCGGATGAATTCATCGGAGGCTCGGTGCTCTCGCGCGAGATGCCCCCAGGCTGCATTGACGCTTAGTACTCTCAGGCTCGGATCAACAAGCACCATCACGTCAGGGATGGCATTCAGGATCGTGTTGAATTGATTTCGCTGCGTGTCGACCATGGATGCTGATGATACCCCGCGGGTCGACAGAGTGCGAACCACACGAGCGAGCGCTCGCATCGATGCGACATATTTCTATAGCTTCTCGGGAAGCGCGCTGAACGGCGTAGGCACTTCAGCCGGATGCAAAAGCTCAAGAATTGCGTAGACGCAATTCACGGCCGGGGCCGCGGCGGTGGTGTACAGAGACGCCAGCCCGTTCAGGGTCTGCATCACGAGGCGCACAGGATCGAACACGCTTCGTCGGGTCGGTCCTTTGACCACTTCGCCGTCATGCACAACGTCGGCGACGGAGTACAGCACTGAGCCCTTGGGCAGACCACGTTCATGGAAGAGCTTCTGCAGGTAGCGCTCACGCATCTCCAGCGACTTGTCGAGTTGCGCCGGCACGCTGAATGCGTTGGTCAGGCGATCAACGACTTCGGCCCATGTCACATTGCGCGTCGGAACGAAAGAGCGCCAGCCGTTGAGGCGCGCGATCATTCCTTTGCGGTCGGCATCGATGATCGCGGCAGCCTGTTTCTCAGCGTCACCGGTAAGGGCGCGTGAAAAGTTGAAGTCGAGGTGTGATGCGAAGTTCTCACGCACCAATGCGGGCTGGCCAATCAGAACCTCAAGCGGCCTCCGCCAGCCTGAGTCTTCCACCTTGCGTACGTCTGTCGACATGAAAGCCCTCGTTCAGCCGTGCAAGGTTAGTTGCATCCCGAACGAATTGCCACACCGCTCTCGGGCATGCGCCCTATTTGCGCTCTCGCGCAGTCTCTGCCCTGACGGTATCCACCCACGTGTAAAGCCCCGCCATCTGCTGGTGGAAGTCGTGAGTGTGCCCGTCGAGCGGGTTCTTGAAGAACGGGGCCAGCTGGGCCAGCATGCCGGACTCTTCGCGTTGCCAGGCCAGTGTCGTCAGGCGCACGAGATCGAGCACCAGCGGCGCGGCCAGAGCGCTGTCACATCCCTGCCAGGTGAAAGTCATTGTCATCGGTGTGCCAAGGAAGCCCTGGAAGTGAATCAGGTCCCAGGCAGTTTTCCAGTCGCCGAGGCTGGGCACGTACTGGATGTCCGTTTTCACGAACGCGCCGCCGAGCATCTCCCGAAGCGCGGCGTCTTTCTGGCGCAGTTTGCTGTCCTTGCTGGCAGGCGCGTCAAGAACTGCGCCGTCATTGTTACCGAGGAAGTTGTTGCCCACCCAGCTCAGCACTTTGAGGTTGCGCGCCAGGAACATCGGCCCGAGAACCGTCTTGAGCAGGGTTTCACCGGTCTTTCCGTCTTTGCCGGCATGAGGCAGGCGCGATTCACGGGCAATCTTGCGCAGCGCCGGTAGCTCGGAAGCCTGGCTGGGCGTGAAGTTGATGTACGCACAGCCCTGCCGCAGTGCTGCCAGCGCCGCCAGCAGCGTACCGGTGCAGAATCCCCCACCGGCCTTCGGCAGCGCCTGCATCAGGTCTTCGGGCGTATCGAAGTCGGGTGTTTCTGCGAAGTGTGGCTCCGTGCTGCACAGGTTGACAACGACCACGCGCTCGAGGTTGTTGTCGCTGCGGAAGCGCGACAGACGTTCCTCAATGCGTGTCAACTCGGCGAAGTAGCCGCCCTCAGGCACTGCGCCGAATGCAAAACCCTTCACCGTATGAATCTGCTTTTCTTGCGCCGCCATTTCGTCGCGGAGCTCACGCGCCAATTGCTCAGGTAGAATACGTGCCTGCCCAAGCTCAATTGCCTTTTCATGCAGCGGGATCGTTGAGACATCCGCACCGCCAAACACCATGTCTTGCAGACCCACCAATGGCAGGCCTTTGAACTCGGGGCCGTCCGACACCATGCCGGTTGCAGGCATGCGTCCCTGCGCGATCGCCGTCGCACCAATGATTGCGGTCGTCGCGACGTTGCCTCGCGCGCCAATAAAATAAACACCGATACGGTTCATGGTCGTCACGCTATCTCTCCCGCCGCTTCTCGAGCGCTTTCACCGCTCGGTCGGCCAAGGCCCTTCGCTGAGGCGTCTGCGCACCGATCGATTGCGCGGTGGCGCCCACGGCAGATTGCATCGCCGGCATCGGCACTAAGTTTTCACGATTTGCAGTCGGGTTGAACTTATCGCCACCGCCCGAATCGTAGGTTCCTGCGGTTGTTCCTTTTTCGGCGGCGGTCGCAGCAGACCGGATGCTGGATGCTGCCGCATCGATCTTGTCCGCAAGCTCGCTTTTCCCGCTTGCGTCTGGTGGCGCCACCGCTGGAATTTCCTCGGGCTTCAGTTCTGTACCGGCAACCGCAGCTTCGCGCAACGCCTCTCGCGCATCGGCGAGAGCCTTGCCGAGCTGGGGTTCGCCTGCACCAGGCTCACGCAGAACCGCGGCGGAATGAGTCAGCTTCGCCGCCGTCTCCTTCATTCCGAGTGCCTTGCGGTACGCATCGCGATCGGCGGTGGAACGGTGGCCACCCACATCCACACTGGCCCACGGCGTACCTTTCGTTGCCTGCTCGCTGGCGTTGAGCGCCGCGACGCCTTGGACCGGATCTGCGCTGACAACCGCCGCGAACGACACGGCAGAAACCAGTGCCAGCAATGGCACTACAACCAGCCCGCGCGTGGTGATCAGCAGAGGCGCTGGACACTGCTGAGCGCGCGTCAATTCATCGGCTGCATTGGCAAGAAGCGGGCGATAGAAGGAGTTGCCTTCCTCCACTCGCAAGGCAGCCGCCAGCGCCCCTGTGTCGTGCGCCAGACGCGCCTCCAGGGCCAGTGCAGCATCTTGAAGGCTTGGGGTACGATAGCGGTAAAGTACATAGCCGCATCCAACAACAAACCCGGCCGCTGAAACCAGCAGCATCGGAAGTGTCCCGGCCGAAATACCAAAAAGCAATCTCGGCAAGGCATGCAGGAAGACGACGGACAGCCCAAGTGCAATGGAAGCGCATGCAACGCCGGCGAAACCGGCTCTTGCCAGCTGACGCGCCGTCAGACGCCAAGCGGCGGCACGCAGGCGCGACTCTAGTTCAGCTCTGGAATTCAGCGGCACTGCTAGTCTTTCTTCTCTTCTGCCGGCCACCGCTCGAACAGCAACGTGACTTGCGGGGTAACGCCGCGAATCGTCTGCGGGATGCCGTCGGCTTCAGGATAGGGCGAGTAGATGTCAGGGACGTAGCCGTCGTCACGGTCGTTGTCCAGAACGCAGGCCGAATCTCGCCACATACCGATCAGATTGCCCTTCATGTCCGCTTCGAACAGTGAACGGTTCAACTCACCGCGAAACTGCTCAAAGCTGCCTGTGAAAATGAAGCCGACTCTGTCCGGGTGAGCGTTGTTCTGGTGGTCCCAGAGCCACTCCTCGACCGCCACCGTCGTTTCCTTGCCGGTCTTCGCGTGATTGAACCTGACACTGAGCTTCACTCGGTCGCCGACCGGCTTGTCCAGGTAGCCGCGGCCGGAACGCTTTTCTTTGCCCTCCGCCAGGCCAATGATCTCGAGCGCGCGTTTCAGGTGAAGTCCGCTCGCGCTAGTGGCAAACAGGCTTTCGTGGGTGTTGCCGCCCGGGGACACGAGCAGGTACTCCAGCGGACGAGTCTGCGAGCCAAGTAGCCAGGCATCCATCTCCACGACACGTTTCTGAGGGTACGCGCGCAAACCACCTTCGAAGGCGACGTAGTCTGCATCTTTCTGCTTTGGCGCCTCGGGCTGGGCTTGAGTTTCAGGTTCCGGTTCTGCGGTGTCGTCGTTGCCCGCCACTACTGCGGCATCCTCGCCATTCAGCGAATGTACTACTCCGTACGCGCCGGCCACAATTACGGTCAGGCACAAGGGCAGCCAGGCAAGTATGCGCAGCTTCATCATCATCCCTTTGGTTCCGCGAAACGGCCCATTCTGACACATTTCTAACGGATATGCTGCGCGCAAGGCCCGACAAATCAAGGGCTTGTGAACTATCTTCCATAGACCCCCAGCGAATCTGCGAATTTGAAAGTAAGCGGCAGTGCTGGTTGGCTGGCAATGGCCCGATGCTGGTTCACGATGGTGGCGGCGTCCAGGGCAGTACTTACGAACATCCACGGCGCTGTGCCGCTCTTTGCGCCTATCGTTGGGTCCTTCGCAAACGCAATCTCGATTTTCTCAATGCGGGCACCGCTGCGGTCGATGTACGTCTCTACTGCGTCGACCAGGCTGGTGCACACGAGCTCGTACTGGGCCTTCTTCTGGCGTATCTGGTCCGTGGTGTCAGACGGGAAGATCACCAATTGCTCAATTGTCGCGTAGCTGTTCTCAACCGGTTTTCGGCCGCGGGCATCGATCGCGACAACGTAGCTGTTGGCCTGCGCAGCATCGTCCCATACGCAATAGATCGTTACCTGCTCTCTCGGTGGCGAAGGATCAGTGTAGTTTCCATCCTCTTTAGGCAGGTCGGCTCTCATGTTGTTCTCGTCAACCCGAAAGCGGGTGCAAAGAATGAAGAAGATCAGCAGCTGGAACGTTACGTCGATCATCGGCGTAAGGTCCGGTGAAGCCTTTTCTTCTTCGCGGCGTTTCGTCCTGCGTTGCCTGTTCATTGTTCTCTCCAGTTAGTCGATTCGCTGGTCCTTCAGGACCGCGACTCTCACTTTGTAGAGCCGCGCTGCGGCCATCAGCTCAATGAGCTTGCCGAATTCGCCGGCGGGGCATCGGGCGTCGCAGCGCACCACGACCACGTTTTCGCTGATGCCGTCCGCATCCGGCCCGGGCTTGCCGTCAGCGGGTGCCGTTGCTGCGGCTTCGCGTGCCAGAATCGAACGCATCTCGTTCGGATTGCGGGGGTTCGGGTCGCCGTAGCAGAACCAGCCGAACGCCTGGTCCTGGCCTGCCAGCCAGGCAATATTGACCGTAAACAACTTGTCGCGACTGGCAGGCGCGTCGGGCGCGGTCAGGCTGTCCGGCAGCCGCAGATCGACTGTCTCCTGCGACGTGATCTGCGAGACCACCAGAAAGAAGATGATGAGCTGAAACGTCACGTCGATCATGGGTGTCAGATCGATCGTGGCCTGTCCAGTGTTGCGCCTGCGACGTTTGTTTCTCACGGCGAATCCTTGAAGATTCGCCCCGGGATGAGATTTGGGCTTAAACGGACAGGGCGGGGGAAAGTTCCCCCGCCCTGGTCAGAATCTTGCAAGTCCTAGCCGCCGGAGTATGCGCCGAGAGAGTCGGCGAACTTGAAGGTGACGGTCAGGGGCTCAAGCCCCTTTTCGACACGGTTCTTGTTCACGAGCGCTGAGGCGTCAATCGCTAGTGAAACGAACATCCAGGGTGCTGTGCCGGACGCAGCACCCTCCATGGCGTTCACTGCGAACGAGATCTCGAGCTTCTCAATCTTCGCGCCACTTTTGTTGATGTAGGCTTCCGTTGCGGCCACCAGGTTGTCGAAGATCTGCGCGTAAAGGGCTTTCTTCTCGCGGATCTGGGCCTGGGTGTCACCCGGGAAAATCACCATCTGTTCAAGCGTGGAGTAGCTGTTTTCGACGGGCTTGCGGCCGCGCGCGTCGATAGCCACCACGTAGCTGTTCGACTTGGATTCGGGCTTCCAGTCGCAATAGATAGTGATCTGCTCTTTCGGGACGGAAGGCGTGCTCTGAAGACCTTCGTCCTTGGGCAGCTGCACCTGGTGATTGCGTTCGTCAACTTTGAAGCGGGTGCACAGAATGAAGAAGATCAGCAGCTGGAACGTCACGTCGATCATCGGCGTAAGGTCCGGCGTGGCCTTTTCTTCGTTGTTCCGCTTTTTTCGTGCTCTGGCCATGGGTTTTCTCCGGACCGGGATCTAGTCGAGCCTCTGGTCCTTCAGGATTGCGATCTTGATTTTGTACATCATCAGACTGGCCATCAGCTCAATCAGCTTGCCGAAGTTCGAAGCCGGGGCACGCGCGTCACAACGCACGACCACCATGTTCTCACTGATGCCGTCCGGCCCGATACCGAGCAGGTCACGATCCGGATCAACGATCGCGGCTTCCTTGGTCAGGATGCCGCGCATTTCGTCAATGCTGCGCGGGTTGGCATCACCGTAGCAGAACCAACCGAACTCGTCGGGCATCGCAACATCGCCGGACTGGTTGATCGGCGCGATGTGCACCGTGAACAGCTTCTTTTCCTTGGGGTCCGGCTCGTTCGCCGCCAGGGCATCCGGCAGGCGCAGGTTCACGTTCTCTTGCGACGTGATTTGCGAAACCACCATGAAGAAGATGATGAGCTGGAAGGTCACGTCGATCATCGGCGTAAGGTCGACTTCGACCCCGTCTGACGACCGCATCGATTTGCGTTTCTTTGCCATCCGTCTGTCTCCGGCCAAGGGGCTCAGCTGGCCGCCCCTTACGCCATCGGGTTGCCTCGGGCCGGGCAGGAGCTTGGTGCCCCTGCCCACCCCAAGAGTGCTGTTTGGTCCTTACTGCTGACCGGCGTAGGCGGCGACAGTTTCAACCATGTCGTCCGCAACCAGGCCGATCGAAGTCCCGATTGAGCCGACCTTGTTCTTGAAGTACCAGTAGAACACGAGGCCCGGCATAGCGATGATCAGACCAAGAACCGTCGACAGAAGCGCGAGCGCGATACCGCCGGCCACCATCTTCGGGTTCACCTGGCCACCCGGTGCATTCTCGATCTTGGCGAACGCCATAACCATACCCGTAACAGTTCCGAACAGACCCATCAGCGGGCCTACCGATGCGCACAGCGCGATCGGCGAGATGTGGAACTCGAGCTTGCCCTGCTCGGCGTCGCCCATGCTGACGGCCGCGTCCTTCACGCTTTCCGGGCCGAACTGCATGCGGTTCAGGCCGGCACCGACGATGCGCGTCAGGTAGTTCGGCGCGCTTTCGCAGTACTGCAGACCACCTTCAAGGTCGCCCTCGTCGATGTAGTTCTGCAGGGCACCGATCACTTCCGGCGGCACGATCTTGTCGCGACGCACGTTGACGAAGCACTCGATGATCCAGCCGAACATGAACACCGAAACAAGAATGATCATCAGCTGCGTGATGATGCCGAAGGCGCCACCCGGGATGCCGAGGATCTTCTCACCGAGTGAGTAGCTGCCCTCACCCTCTTGAGCGAACATCGCGGGAGCCAGCACTGCGCCCGCCGCAAAGAGCGCTACTACCGCCATGGCCTTCTTAGAGATCTGCAAGTTCATTGGGATGTTCTCCTGCCCTTTGCTGATTGGGTCGACCCCGCCGCTCGGGTTCGCCGCATCAATGGTTTGTTTGGACAACTCAAAAACGGGGTGGTCGGCAAATGGTTCAAGAAATTGCGTTTTTTGACCACCCCGGTTGTGCCACCTTTTAGTCACCCTTGTAAGTGTTGATGATCTTCTGGATGCCCGGAAGTGACTCATCTTCCGCGGCCTTGGTCTTGCCGAGCAGACTGGTCAGCTCCGAAACGTACTTATCTGCCAGCTTGGCGTAGTTTTCCGATGAAAGGGCTACCTTCTCGGTCTTGTCGTTGCGCTTGACCTCCACCAGGACGCCCTTGTTCAACTCGGCCAATTGCGCACACGCATTCGCAGCGCCAAGCAGCGCCTTGCTGCGAATTTCGTCGTCGGCATTGAAGATCGACAGTGACTCACTGAAATTCTCAAGGGCCTCGGCCCAGTCTTCCGCCTTCTTTGCCGTGGCTGCCGTCACCAGGCCCTGTCCGAGGAAGCTTCCGGCCGTGAGGTATGCCAGGTCACTGCTGATCCATTCGGGGCGGGGCTGCCAGGAGCGTCCGGGATTCACCTTGTGGGCTTCTTTCCAGGCCTTCACCGCTTCATAGAAGCGTGCCTGGGCACCTCGGGTATCGCCCTCGAGGATCTGCATGAAACCAACCTTCAGCTGCGCCTCGTATGACGCACGTGAGGGCTTGCCGCCCTGTTTCTTCAGCGCAACGCGTGCAAGGTCGTCGTAGGCGTCGCGGGCGCCCTTGTAGTCCTTCTGCTCTTCGGCGTAGCGAGCCGAGGCACGCAGTGCGCGCAGGCCCCAATCGAAGTATTCCTTGTCGCCGGAGTTGGACGCGAGGTTCTCGGTAAGCTCCATCAGCGGCCCGAACGCCTTGTCCGATGCCGTCTTCGCCTCTCCCTTTTTCAGGTAGGCGAGACCGAGTGCTTCCAGCGCGTCCAGGTAGAAGCGGTTCAAGCCGCCGGCGTTGGATACTTTCTTGCCCGAAACCTTCGACGTGAAATCAACACGGGGCACAACGCTCTTGTCATATAGGTTGTCAGCCTTTTCGCATTCCTTGATGTAGTCCTCAAGTTGAGTGACGGCACCTTCCCAGTCGTTCTGCAGGTAGTAGCCCATGGCGATGTAATACTTGGCCGAGAGCTGGATGCCACTCCAGGCGTCATCAAAGCCGGACGGTGCCTTCATGTTCAGGATCGCCTGGGCATCGCTGATCAGACGGCCGGACTGCCCGCCTGCAAGCTTGCGGCTCAAGCCATTGAACTCGTCCATAGCGTTGCCGCTGTAGCGTACGCCGTCGACTTCCCACGGTTTGACCTTGGTGCCCGGACGACCGCGCTCCGACTCCCAGATGATTCCCGAGACCGTCTGGGCCTGGATATCGTAGGCGGTATTCGCCTTGCCGTCCTTGGTCTGTATCACGCCACCGGCGGCCGCTGAAAGCACGCCCGCGCAGAGCGCAGCGACGGTAGTTGCCAGGATCAGGTTTTTCATCGTATGTCTCCTTGCCACGAGGGCGATTTAGCCACCGGTGACGAGCTTGATGTTGTTCTTCTTGCAAAGGTCCGCGATCTGCTTGGCGTAGCCCTTGACCCGAGCGAGGTAGTTCTTCATTTCTTCGGGCAGGTACGTCGACTCAAGACTGCTTTCGCTGGAGGCGGTGTCGTATGCGGACTGCGAGTACGTCAGTACTCCGCCGCCTTTCAGTGCTTCGACACCCATGTCCTTGTCGCCATAGACCTCAAGCCACTTGGCAGTCAGCTTGAGCCAGGCTTCAAGGTTGTCGCGGAAGTCTCCCCGGAACTGGTATTCGCTGAGCAGCTTGAAACTGGCCCAGATGCGCAGATGGATCTGCGACGCCTCAAACAGGAAGCCGGCCTTGTCACCTGCGACTGACTGCAGCACAACCTTGTCGCCGTCCTTCTTGGGCTCAAGCGTTTGTGTGTACTGATCCACGTATGCCGGCCACTTCATCTTGACGTCACCGGCCGCATCGTGCAGGAGCAGGAAGATCTCGGCCATGGTTCGACCGGTATAGAGGTAGTAGTCCTCAATCGCCTTCTGCAGGTCGGTGTCTTCTGAGCGGTTGCTCGTGACCCACTTGTATTTCTTGCCGCCAACTTCATTGGCGTCGCGAACGAGGTTGAAACACCAGCAGCGACGAAGAAGCAACGCGGCCTTCTTCAGGTTCTCGACATCGCCGCCTTCCTTGAACAGCTCAAGGTATGCCTTGCCGAGCTGGTACTTCAGCTCGTACTCATTGCCACTGCCGGTCTTGCCGATGGTCTTGTTGCGCTGATCGACCGGGATTTCCGTTTCCTTGCCCCACACCTTGTCACCGCCAAAGCGATCCATGTAGGCGCTGAGGTACTTGACCGTGTTCTCCCAGTCACGGATGCGGAAGTACTGGGTGCCGAGCAGCTTGACCGACTTCTCTTCAAGGCCTTCCGGCCCACCCTTGCCCATACGCAGGCGATACTCTTCGTAGTACTTGAGAATACGGGTCGTGGCGGGACGGGCACGTTCAAGCACGTCCTGCGCCTGGGCCTCCAGGAAGTTGCCGAAGTCGTAGATAAACAGCGTGCCGGTGAAGTAGGCGAGTGCGTCCGTCGAGACATCGATGAATGACAGCAGGTCGGCGTACTGGCTGACCTTGGCGCCGTCCGATTCCTTCTTCGCCTGCTCGGCTTCCATCAGGGTGCGGATCTTGTCGACGATTTCGTAGTCCGTACCGCCTGACACCGCCTTGTTGACTTCGTCGCGGATACCCTTGAAGGCGTCCTTCTTGATCTGGGTGTCGTACTCGCCACGTACGGCCTTGGCCCAACGCTTCGGGTACTCCTCAGCCAGAGCCTTCCACTTCTGAGAGACCGAGTCCTTCAGGTCCGGCAGATAGGTCCGGATGTCGTCATTCTTCGGGCTGTCCAGGAACAGGTCGAGCATCCAGCGCTGCCAGAAGTGCTCCGCCAGGATCATGCGCTTTTCATGCGTGCCCTTGGCCTTGTCCAGGCGTTCACTGTCTTCCTTGAAGCCGGCGATCGGGTTGCCGTCGCCATCCTTGGCCGCCGGGTTAATACGCTCGAATGAGTTCTTCTTCATCAGGTTCGCGTACGAAGTCAGCTTTGATGCTGCCAGTGCGAGCGCGCTGATCTTTGGCGTCAGCTTCTCATTCAGGATCGAGTACACGTTACTGACCATGTACTGGATCTGCTTCTCGTCGTCAGGGAAGCTTTCAACATAGGCCTGATAGACCGCCTCGGCTGCATCTTCGTCCTTGGCCTCGGAAAGGGCGCCGAAGCTGAGGCGCAGCGAGTACTTCTTGTAATCAGGGCTGTCGGCGAGGTGCGTCCCGAACCACTTCCAGTACGGGCGCAGAATCGCCAGCGCGAGGTTTCGTTCCTGGGCGCGCAGCGCGTCCTGAACGTCATCTGGCAAGCTCTTTGGCGGGTTGCGCAGCAGGTAGCAAAGGTCGTAGGCCGCGTAGCCCATGCGCTTCATGTCAGGGTCGGGCTCGCCGCTGCCGGACGGGTTTTCGCGCGCCCATTTGGCATTGTGGACGCCCGCAATCGCGCCTATGCAGTCTGCGATGGTCGGATTCTCCACCGCGGCAATGGGCTCCTTGATTTCGTCCCAGGCCTTCTGCGCCTCGAACAAGAAGTACTTCTTGTAGTAGTAGACGGCCTTGTTCCAGTTCACCAGCTGATCGGGGGTGCTGCCGTCAAGAATGGCGTCCCAATGCGGCTTGGCTACGCCGGCGGTCAAGGCGCTCGGCAAACCGGCAAGGTCCGTCTCGTGACGGGCGATCTGCTCCTGGTAAAACTCCGGATCTTCGATGTCCCGGATATACTTGTCCTTGTCAACTTCACCACGCCGGTTGTTGCGCGATGCCGTCGCGTCCTGCGACACGTTGTAGTAGGCCTTGGCGCCGATATAGAGCGCGATGTGGAAGCTGCGGAAGATGCTGGGCAGGTTCACCATGCGAACCGCCGCCTGGTGGTACTTCTTCTGGCCATAGAGTTCGTTGGCCGTCTTGTACGCCAGTTCCATTTTCGCTGCATTGCCGGACAGCGCGGCCTTCACGTCGTCGGCGTCCTTGCTGAGTTTCTGGAAGTAGCGGTTGTTCGGCTCACCGTACTCCTTGTGCACCAGGTAGCTGGCATGGCGCGCGAACTGGCTGGCCATCTCGCCGGGGAAGCCGTTCAGCGACTTGCCATCCTTGATCAGGTTGCAGCGATTCTGCATGTGCGCCGGGACTGCCTGGTCCGCGTCGAACTTTTCCTGGAAGTAAACCGTGCGGTAGCATGCCTCGCGATACACCAGCGCCGCATCAAGGAACCGCCACATGCCCGAGTACATTTCTGCAATGCGCACGAAGCATGCGGGCGCATAGGTTTCGAAGGTCTTAATGTCTCCACAGGCCATCAGCAGTGACTGGTAGGCCTGGATGTTCTTCAGGATCACCGAAACCGGATTTGTGTCCAGTTCAGCGTAGACCGTACCAGCGCACTTGAAGCGCAACTCGTTGTCCAGTTTGTCGCGGGTGGCGATGTCGGCCAGCACACCCAGCGCCTGGCGACGGAATGATGCGTCCTTGTCGGTGGCCAGCTTGAACAGGAGGTCGATGGCGCCCTTGATCTTGGCCTCGTCGCCAAGCTTGATCAGCGCGCTGATGCGGTAAAGCTGGAAGCGCTTGAACTGGAAGTCCAGCTCTTTGAAGCTGCCGTAGGCGGCGAATGCTTCACCGTAGAGGTCGATGGTCTTTTGTAGATTGGCTGGGTCATAGTCCAGCTCGGTGGTCAGCAGCTCGACTGCGCGCAGATAGCCATGTTCAAGCGCAATACGCCCGACGTATGAGTTGCCTCCACCAAGGAAGCTGACCAGTTCCAGGAAGGCGCTGACCGCACCGGCCGTGTTGCCTCGTGCCAGCTCAATTTCTCCCTTGAGTTCGTAGCTGAGGACAAACTCTAGCGTCGTGCCCTCACGCAGGAACGAGAACTCGTCGAGCCACTTGCTGGAAAGCCTGAGCTGCGCCTCGCGCTCACCTGAGCCGGTTTCAAAGGTCAGCGCCTTCACATAAAATGAGCTGCAGAACCGATAAAACAGCGCGTTGTACGTTTCGCCCTTGGGCAGCACTCCGCCATCCGGGCCGGTGAACTTGCTGCCGTCCGCATCGCGTTGTTTCTCGAGCTTTTGACGCCACTCGTCGCATGCCTTGCTTGCCTCGTCGCAGAATGCGCGGGACATGTCCGGCTCCGTGCGCCGCAGGCTCATGGCGAGCTCGAGCTGCATCACCGCCTTGGCCAGCACGCCGCCTTCATCATCAGGGTCGCCGAAGATCCCGACCGCTTTCTTGTAGCGTGCGGTGCGGCCTGAATCGTCGCCGTCTTCGGCGTAGATGGCGTCGGCCTCGGCCTTCATTACTTCGGCTTTGCTGCGCTTGGCACGCGATGCCTCGCCGGGCTTACCCGAATCGATAATCTTGTCCAGCACCGCATACGACTCCTCCCACATCTGGAGTCGTACGCCGAGATACCGGCCGTACTCGACCAAGTCGCGCGCATTGGCCGAGCCCGCGAACAGACTCAGCACCAGCACGATTACCAGCCCGGCTACAATGCCGGGCATCGACGCAAACCTTGAATGATTGGGCATATCCACTTGCTCCGCTGGAGCCCCGGAGACGGAAATAGTTGTGAGCGTGCGCCCGAGACGCACTTCAGCACTATGTCCAAACGTATGACCTGATCTGGGGGTTCATTGCTTTTTTGCCCGGAAACGGGCCATAAATCAAGGCCCCCGGCAATTGCCGGGGGCCTTGATTTTGCATTGGCTTTCAGTCCTAGCGCGGCTGAGTCGGACCGGCACCAAACACGTAGTCTTCTTCTTCTTCAAGGTCGATGATGCGGGCGCTCACCACGATGATGATGTCCTGGCGAACGACGCTCTTGCCACGGCGGGTGAACAGGCTGCCGATCAGGGGCAGGTCGCTGATAAGCGGGATGCCGGATTCAACCTGCGTCTCGCTCATCTGGCGCAAACCACCGATCACGAAGCTGCCGCCGTCCGGAACCGTAATTGTCGTACGAATACGCTGCAGGGTCAGCTGCGGGGTCTGGATCGCGACCGGAGTACCAACACCAAGGCTGGTCGTGAACGTCGGGATCGGACGCAACAGCGTGGCCAGCGTCGGCCGAAGCTCCAGCGTGATGTAGCGACGGTCTGCGCTGATGGTCGGACGTACGTCCAGCACAATGCCGTCGCGGATGACGTCCACCACCGGGTCGGCCACAGCCACACCGGTTGCAGTGTTGGTGTCGAAGTCGCGGATGTACGCGATTTCATTCAGGATGCTGACATGGCCGCGCTGGGTGTTGTGCACGGTAAGACGCGGGGCCGTAATCAGCGTTGCACGCTCGCGTTTACGAACTGCACGGAGGATGGCGTTGACTTCGGGGTTGTCCACGAATGCCATCTGGAAGGTCATGCCGCCCTGGTTGACAAGACCCACACCGCCGCGCTGGCCGCCGAGGCTCTTGTCGAACAGGTTCTCGATGCGGGCGCGCTGGTCGATCCTGACGTTGCCGCTGGGCGGCATGTCCTGGAAGAAGAAACCGGCGTCATTGCCCGTGCCACCCGGACCGGCCGGGTTGCTGCTGTTGCCAAACTGAATGTCATCGAGCGCAGCCGGAACCGGCGGAATGCCGGGAGCCGGGATCTGCGGGCTGCCACCGATGCCACGGAAGTCGAGGCCGATGTCTTCAAGGAAGTCATCGCGAATCGTGATAAAACGAGCTTCCACAGAAACTGTCAGGCCCTGGCTGCGGCGCAGGTCCTGCAGCAGGTTGGCCACACGGTCAATGTTGTCCGGGCTGTTGAGCACAATCAGGTCCTGCTGGCGTGTGGTAAGCCCGTGGCCGTCAAGGCCCCAGCTTTCCGGCGCGATTGCTTCTTCAATCACTTCAAGCAGGTCATCAATGACGAGCGGGTCAGCTTCAACATCCTCATCTTCCGGGGCGAGGCGCGAATCGCGCTCGGTGTCGCCGGAAAGGCGGGGCTCGTCACCCTTGAACGTCCGCAGGTTGATCAGCAAGTCGGCCACGTTGAACACGCGACGGACCACGTTGCGGCCTTCGCCGGCATCGGCCTCATCAATGATGACCGCGCCGTTTTCGACACGCCAGGACAGGTCTGTCTGGTCGCAAACCAGGTCAAGCGCCTGGCGCAGCTTCACTCGGCCGATGTCGAGGTTTACTTCCTGCTCACCGTCCACGGCGCGGGCGCGCAGGATGTTGATACGGCCCTCGGTGCGGAACTTGGCGATCACGTCATCAAGGGTCGAGCCCTCGAAGAACAGTGCCAGGGTGGTGTTTTCCAGCGAGCTGCGAACCTGGATGTCTTCCTTGCTGAGCGGCGTGCGGCGCGAGCGTTCCAGCGCCTCGGCGCGGCGGTTGACGTTCAGCCAGTCTTCGTAGCTGGCGAGTTCCACGTCGTTGACCGGCATCGGGGTGCTGGCCTTGATCAGCTCCATCGTTTCGCGCCAGTTGCGATTGAAGTCTTCCCACGCGGCGCGGTCACGCTTGCCCTGGTCAAGGTTGGTGGCGATCTGCTTGAGGCGGATCACCTGTTCATTGTACGGGTCTTCGCGCAGGATCTTGTTCAGCACGATGACTGAATCGCGGTATTCGCGGCGGTCGAAGTATTCCTGCGCCTGGTCGTACAGGTTCGCGACTTCTTCGCGGTAGCGGTTGAGTTCCTGCTGGATTTCCATTTCACGCAGGCGGCGTTCCTGCTCACGAATCTTGACGAAGTCGTCAAGGCGGGCCTTTTCGCGGCGGGCGTTGGCATCCTGCATCATCAGGCGGGCTTCACGCTCGAAGCCTTCGGTCTCGATCATGTAGCCGGTCCAGCGGATCGTATCGAGGACCTTCTCAAGCTCGGCGATCGCCTCGGCGTACTGGCCGTCGCGCATGTAGCGGTCGGCAACGTCGAGGCCGTGGCTGATTTCGTAGACAGCCTCCGCGCGCAGCGCCGATTCTTCCTCGCTGCGGGCGCGCGCCATGTTTTCGCTGGGACTGCGCGATACACCGAGCGACTGCTCAACGTTGCCCTTGATCTGTGCGGCGACGGTGTTGTTCGGGTCCATCATCAGCGCGTCGCGGGCGTACTCGCCGGCTTCTTCGTAGCGCTTGTCCTGGTACAGACGTGCGGCCTCATTGGCGTAGTAATTCGCCAGTTCCTTGAGGTCCTTGTCCGTTACGCCCTCCGTAGCACCGCGCGCGGCGCGATCGCCACGGCTGGCAACTTCCTTGGGCTGGCCGGTGGACTTGGTCTCTTCGGTCGCGCTGTTTCGCGACTCTTCACGTCCGGCCGTCTTGCCGCCGTCGTTCTCGAAGCGTGCGACGTAATCGTCCGTGGTCGGGTTGACCTGGACGTCGTCCGCAGGCGGAGGACTGGACGCACAAGCGGCAATCAAGCCCGCGAAACCAGCAACGGCGGCCAGTGAAAGCCGCTTTCCGATCCCTAATTTCATACTGAACTCGCTCCTCATCCGTCGGGGCAGTGCCGGGGACGATGCGTATAGGGGTCCAACGAAATCTTCGGGGGGAGCCTCAATTTAGCGGAGGCAGGGTTGATGTCAACGCTCTAAATGCTTTGCGGGGTCACGCCTGCGTCACATTGGCGAGGGCAGACAGGGGTGTGTCAGTATCCACAAATGCCGAGCGCCCTTGCAGAACGGCTACATTCTGCAAGGGCGCAAGCTTGCGGATCGGCTATTACTTGTACAGCGTGCCGAACAGGTCGAAACTCTCCCCGCCCACGCTCACGCTGCGATCATCCAGGCCTTCGTACTTCCCGGCCGAGAGGTCCACCGTCTCATCCTTGTGGGCCTTCAGCACCGAGGCGGGCGCAGCCTTGCCGGTTGCGTCCAAGATCTTGACGTCACTGCCGGCACTGCCGAGCTTGATTTCGCCCCCGACATCGCTGCCTGACTTCACGCTTCCGGTCCAGACAACGCGAAGCCAGTCTTCACCAGCCTTGTACCAGCGGGTCACTTCGAAGTTGCCTTCCTTGCCGCCACTCTTCACGGAGAGGCAGCGCACTTCCATCGCGTCGTCCGTCGACGGCGGGCTCGAAGGCTGCATTTCCTTGCTGGTGGCCTTTGGCAGCTCGAAGTCTGCATATTCACTAGAGGCCAGGAGCGGGTTGGCGCCCAGCTTGGTAACAAACTTGTACTTGGTGTTAAAGTCGATCCTGGTATCGGACGGCAGAATCTCGGTCGGGTTCAGCTCGGTACCACCGATATCCATCATCTTCAGCCCACGATCCTTGAGTTGACCCATGTTGTACAGGCCGCCAACGGCGGAGTTGTCAGCATCAACCTTCTCAACGATCTGCACGCGGTACCATGTGACCTTCGCAGGGCTGACAGAGTCGTCGACCACAGAGTGCCACTTGGTCAGCGAGATGTTCGCACTGTCGGTCGCTGCACCAGCAAAGCCCATCACGATTCGGTTGCGCACAATCACCGGGTGCCCGGCCGTGGCCGTACGATCCGGATAGAGGTACCAGCCCTCGAGACGATCATCTGTGACCGCCTTGGCACCGCGCTTCGGATTCTTCTGCGTCGCCATCTTCACGGCGTAGGTATAGGTGACCCCCGTTTCGAATGAAGTGTCGCGGTACTCGTTGCCGCTGATGGGACCGACGACTTCTTCCCAATCCGAAGGCTCTTTCGGGGCCACGGGCTTCGGGTGGTCGGCTTCGTATTCCTTCTGTGCCTTCTTCTTGTCCGGGTTGGTTTCCTTGTCCCACCACTTGTCGAAGCCGTCTTCCCAGTTGCGAAGAGCTTCGGTGTACTTCTGGACCTTCTGGCGATACTCGCTGCGGCGCTTTTCGACAGTTTCCGGCGCGCGGCGCTCAATGATGAACTGGATATCCGGCGGCAGGCTGTCCACTGCCGGATCTTCCCACGTCACAACGATTTCCATCGTGGCCGGGTCGATCTTGGCCGCTACGTTTTCCACGGCACCAAGGTCGACTTCGTCGTGGGCCTTGTAGCGGTCCACGTACTCCTGAAAATCAACCTTGCTGTCGAATGGATAGCGGTCCCAGTTGTATTCTTCGTCCTTCGATATCTCGCCGTCTTTGCTGGTAAGCCAGCCGTCTTTGTTCTTATCCGCCTCGTCAAATGCCTCGCGCGGATCCTTCGGTGGATGGTTGTACTCGTCCCGGCTGATCAGCCCGTCGCCGGGAGCAACGCCGTTGGGGCCTGTGACGTCCCAATTCTTGAACTCGTTCCTTGGCGCGGGTCCAGTGAAGTAAGGCGTGCGCTGAAACTCGGGCAGGTCCCAGAAGCCGTCCTTGGGATTGTCGTCGTACTGGTCGAATTCGTCCTGCGGTTTCGGGTCCATGTTGACTTGCCAATAGATCGGCATGCCAAGCGGCTTCTGGGAGCCCTGAGCGGGCTTCCATGTGTCCTTTTCGCCGGTCTGCATGGAGGCGGTCACGCTGTCCGGCAGTGGAATGCTTGCGCCGCCTTCGCCTCCTGGCGTCGTGCTATCCAGCTTCGTTCGAACAGACCTGACGGAATCCTGCAGGGCGTCCTTGCCCTCGGAGATCCCGCTCGTCATTACGATGGCCGCCACGAACAGGATGAGGAATACCACCCCGGCAATCGGGGCCCCCACCGGACCGTACTGCGCCAAAGCACTTGCACCATTTTCCTGAGCCATAGCCTGTTCCCTTTTAGGGGAAGGGGATACCGGGGTTTCCTACGCGACTGCGCTCTCCACCGGGATCACTGGGTATTTTCTTCTTCGACCTTCACGGCCTTCCAATTCGAATTGAAGGCCACTGCTCTCATCTTCAAGGCAAACGACATCGGCAGAACGACTCGATCGTCCTCGTTTAGGTTTTGCTTTACCGCATCGGCCAGCTTCCGGCCCTCAGTCTCGTTCGGGTCAAGATCCTTCGGTTCCGGCGGGATAATGATGCCTGCACCCTTCTCATTCATCTTGCGGGCCATATCGCCCTTCATGTCGCTGCTGATGTCGAGACGAATCTCGGCCGGACGGGCCGTCATTTCAGCCTGCAGCATCTCAAGCAGGCACGGGAAGCCTGCGCGCTCTGCGCCGCCGTCGGTGGCTTTGCCCATAGTGAGGGCCGTCGGGTTCACCAGCTCTGACGCCAGCAGCGTGGCAAACGACGGCAGACAATCGGCGAACACCTGGAACGGCATGCCCATCCAGGGCGAATCGGCCTCGTTGCTGCCGATCGGGCCGTACACGTCAAACTTCACGCTCTGCAGCTTGACGCCGTAGCCGCCGTCCGCACCGGCCGCGATCAGCTTCTCGCAGGTCGTCGCGATCTCGCCCAGGATGCGCAGGCGCATCTGCATTTCACGAATCTTTTCCTTGGGCGGGTTCGCCATCTCGCTCTGCTGGCCGGACCAGAACGTATCGCGATCGGCCCCCGGCTTTGCGAACTGCCAACCCGAAATCAGGTCCGGCATCGTGGACTGCTTCTGCATGGCTTCAAACCGCTCCTGCAGGCGCTTGAGCCCGAGGTTGGCTTCTTCCGAGTAGAACTCGAGACCGGTATCGCGCTTATCATAGCCGCTGGCGAACGACTGGCCGCCCGCCTTCAGTGCACTCTCTGCGTCGGCGAGAGACTGGCCGAAGCGGTCAGAGCGCGCCTTGGCCCTGTCGAGCGTCCCCTGGCTGGCGATCGGCGCCTTCGGGTTGAGCGTCTGCTGTGCCGAAGTCAGGGAATCCTCAACGCCGCTGCGGTACATGAATCCCACCGCGACGAAGACGATGCCCAGCAGAACACCGGCGCCAAACACCACAAAATGAAGGTTCTTCTTCAGGTTATCCATATTTGACCCTGCCATTTGCCCGCGGGACTGCCGGGCAGCCGCGGTTCTTACTCGGTTGCATCGCCTTCTTCACCGCTCGAAGGCTCCTGGACTGCCTTGAGCGTCAGCGCAACACTGACTTCACTGACACCGAACTTGATCGTGTTTCGCTCGGCGTTCTTCAGCGGCTTGCTGTAGGGCTTGCCGTTTTCATCGAGGATGTTGATGCGCGTGTCCACGATGTCGCTCAACATGATGTCACCGCTCTTGGTGCCGAATTCTGCACTCGACATCTGGTTCACAGTGATCTTGAGGCCGTTGCTGAAGTCGATCTTCTTGAGCGCCTTCTCATCGATACCCTCAAGCTGGCCGGACTCCTTCAACTGGGCCATCAGTACGTCGTGGAGCTTCTTTTCCAGCAGCCCGTCGTCGCCGGTCAGCTTGTTCTTGAGTGAGTTATTGGCTTCACCGGTATCGATTGAGCTGGAGAGCTCCGAGGCAATCCAGACGCGCAGCGTATAGGTGCGCGTGGCGACGTAGTGTCCACCCTCATTGTCGACCGCACCGACCCAACCCGGCTCGGTCTTGGTTTCGAGCATCCACGCATTCGTCTGGAGCAACGGCGAGCCGGTCTCCGGCTTTGCCTTGACGTTCGCGTAGTAGATCGGCGTACGCGGCTTGCCTGCTGCGTACTCCGCCACCGCATCGAGCGTTGCCTTCGTGATCAGCCCCGGCGCCATGTCAGCGCGCAGGGTGAACTCCTGCGGCGGGCCGGCCGGTGCTTCGTCGTCATCCGGCCCCTTCTGCGGAGGAAGTGTCGCAACGACGCCCTCGGCGAGGTTGATCAAGGAGTAGGCCTTGGCCTTGTCGTCTTCCTTCGGCTCCGTCGCCTTCAAGTCCGAGGCGCGCTTGCCTTTCTCATTGTTAATGCTGGTAGCCTGGTCGACAACGGCACTCACACCGCCCGTAGACAGGATCGCCATAACCATCGCAATGATACCGCCGGCCAGTGCAATGCCGCCCGCTGCAAAGAACGGCGTGCGCAGCTTGGCCGTGGCCTGACCTTCTACATATTCAGGCGGGATCAGGTTGATGCTGTTGACTTCATCCAGCGCCAGGCCCTGCAACGCGAGCCCGATGGCAACCGTCAGGCTCTGGATGTTGTTCTGGACCTCGGTCGGGTCGACGCTTCGAGACAGCGCGACGCGCACCGGGGTGTCGGTCTTGTGGACCTGGTACTGAAGCTGCTGCTCGAAGAACTTCTTGATGTTCAGCAGCTTGCTGCCGTTGCCCATCATCACGAGCTGGTTGATGTTCGCTTCTTCGTGCTGTGACTTATAGAAGCCCACCGCACGATAGATCTCACCCACCATGTCCTTCAGGGGCGGCTTCATGGCCTCAAACACCGCGGCCGCGTCCTTGGACTTGTGCGCACGGCGCTTCAGCTTTTCAGCATCGTCCGCACCGAGCTTGAAGCGGGCACGCAGGGCCTTCGTGATGTCGTTGCCGGCGACCGGAACAACGCGGACGTAGGTCTTCTGGCCGTCGATGATCACGACGTCCGTGTTGTCCGCACCGATGTCGATGGCGACGCATGCGTCACTTACCGCATCGTCCATCTCGTACTTAATGTAGTTGTAGATGCCCAACGGGGCGACCTGGATGCCCGTAATCTGCAGGCCGGCCATGTCGCACACGTCGACGATCTGCTCAACCACGTCTTTCTTGGCCGCGTACAGATTCACCCGCAGCTCTTCGGGATCGCCGTCTTCGATGATCTGGAAGTCCCAGACGGCCTCTTCGAGCTTGATCGGAATCTGCGATCGGGCCTCGTTCTCGATCGTCTCGCGCACGCGCTCTTTGGGCACGGGCGGCAAGCTGATGATTCGGCCGAGGGTGTTCTGCCCCGAAATCGAGACAAACACCTCGTCGCCCTTCTTGATGCCGCGACTTGAGCGCAGCTCATTGAGGGCGCCGGCCGTAGCGTCTTCCGCGCTCGTGCCACCGCCTAACCCGAATTCGCTGAGGGGGATGATGGCGACATCTTCCAGAGCCACGCCGCCGCGATCACCGCTTAGCTTGACGGCCTTGACGCTGGAAGTGCCGAGCTCGATACCCCATGCGGTCTTTGCCATGAGTTCCTCGAAACAATGGCGATGGTTGACCGGCAAGGCCAATCAACCGTCCAGAATGCTGAAGTCTTCTCTCTATGGGGGGCAACGGACAGCATGGCCCGAAATCGTCTCAAGGTCAAGCGACGATTGCATTTCAGACACAGCGGTGACGTAGCCGCCGTCACAAACCGGCCGGCAGATGCGGTCCCTTGGTAAAGAAAGCGGCCATGACACGCTTGATAGCGTCCGGGCGCGTCGCATTCGGTGCGAAGTTTGAGTCCTCGTCCAGAAACGCAACTGTCGGGTCGGGATCGGTCAGGTCGTCCGCAACCCACTCGCCTCCCTCGGTTTTGGCCTCGCGATTGAGTTGATCAACCAAGCCCGACCAGTCGAGCCGCGTGCGTTGCGGCGCGGTCAAGAGGTCAAACCATGAAAGTGTTGTGAGGCGCAGCTCGTAGTGGTAGAGCCCTTCATCGTCCAGCAGGACCGTCAGGATCCTGTCTGTGCCCGCCGCAGTATTCACGGCCATGTCATGCAGATCGCGGTCGCTGACGACCACACTGAAGTCGATAGTGTCAAAGCGTTCGAGCTCGGCATCCCCCTCGCGCAGGGCCCGCAGGTCTTGCTGGATGGTCCAGAATTCCTGGGCAAACCAGTCGGCATGCAGGTCCGGATTTGCCAGGAGGCTGGGAAGCATGTCGAGCGCATAGTCGTACTGGGCCTGTCGCCGCTTTATGTCATCCGTGAACTTGTCGCTGGCTACAGGGCTGTCGTGTCGGCGAGTCAGTTCAGTCAACGTCAAATCGATCTTCACGCCATCCGGCGTGGTGAACTGGCCGAAGTCGCCCGCGATGGCTGCCGCGAGGAGGGCCTTCCCGTGAGTTAGCGCAAGCGCCGGGTTCACTACGGCGAAGGCGCTGCAAGCACCGTCAGTGTCCCAGTGATTGTTGGTGACCGTGGTGAATTCCTTCAGAACCTCAAGCCTGTCCGGTGCCTCGGCCAGTTTGAGAGCCATACCTGTCGAAACATCATGCTTGAACCGGACGGGAGTTCGATTGCCGGGCCAGTGAGAGAGATTCAGCCGCCCCGGCGCCGTGCCGTCCACACTGACGCACTCGTGCGCGTTCAGCGTGTCGTTCCAGTGGCGATACACAAGGTCAGTCATGGACCCGCCGTCAAGGTTACTCGCCGGGCATGTCGGTGGCGGCGCTGCCATCGAGCTTCGACATCTTTGCAACCCGCCCGGTGTGGCGCCCGCCCTCGAACTCGGTCTCGAGGAACACCTTCACGCTGCTCGTAACCAGTTCGATGCCCATGCTGCGTGCGCCGAAGCAGGCTACGTTCGCGTTATTGTGGCGGCGGGACATCTCGGCTTCCCATGAGTTGTGGATCACAACCGCTCGACAGCCGGGCACTTTGTTTGCGCTCATTGCCATGCCGATGCCGGAGCCGCACACCAACACCACACGGTCGCACTCGCCCTGAACCAGCAGCCGGCAAGCGCGCATCGCGAAATCCGGGTAATCGACACGGTCCTTGGTGAAGGGCCCGATATCCTCGACCTGGTGGCCCAGGCTTTTCAGGTACAGGACCAACTCGTCCTTCATTCCTACCGCTGCATGGTCTGCCGCCGTCACAAGCTTCATGGCTGCTCTCCCTGAGCCGGTGAGAATAGCTTTTCAAAGCCTGCTTCCAATGCGGCATCCGCCTCACGCACAACGGCAGTTCGTGCAAGCAACGCCTCGAAGTGCGCCCGGACCTGTGTGGCCATTGCCTCGTATCCCGAAGCCGGGCCGCCCATCGGATCACTCACCGACCAGTGATGGCCATCTGGCAGGTCTTCCCAGATATCCGCGCCCATCGCCACCCGGATATCAAAGTCGCGGCCGGGCTCAAAGCGGCTCGGAACGTGGGCTGACAAGTCCACGTGGTAGTCGGCCGCCACAGCCTGCATGGCTGCGGGTGAACGTCCCTTCGGGTTACCGATCAACCCGCTGGAACTAGTTGCATAAGCGGGCACAAAGTTCTGCGCCTGCGACGCAAGGTACTGCTGCATCGCCCCCATCAAGCCCTTGGCGAACGCACTGCGATTCAGGTTGCCGAGACAGACAAACTCGATAGACCGCGTGAGCCGCTCACCAAGCGCCGCAAGCGACACCGCCCCCACTCTGAGCACTTCAATTCCTGCCGGCAGCATTCGCACGACGCTCGATGCCGATCGCTCGGGAAGCACGCCCGCGCTTAGCACAGCCTTGAGGCCTGGCAATTCGGCAATCTGCTCAGGCACTGTCAACGGCGGCTGCCCATGAAGGTTGGCGCTTGTCGCGACAACCGCCGCACCCGCCAAGGCCAAAAAACGCGACCCAACTTCATGCTGAACAATGCGCAGCCCGATTCCTGCCCGGGACGGGCCATGCGCAACGATCACCGTGACTCCTGCGGGCCCGAGGGTTGTCACGGCATAGCGCTCGAGCTCGCGTAAGGGACCGGCAGAAGCCAGGGCGGCGTCGACGTCTGGTAGATGCAACGAAAACGGCTCGCGCCGCCCGCCCTTGAATGCCTGCAGCGCCGCACTATGGAGGGTGGTGTCAGCCATCGCCGCAACGCCGTAAACGGTATCCGTGGGGAATGCCACAAGACCGCCTTCGCGCAACAGGCGTGCCGCTTCATCTACGCTGTCGGGTCCGAGTATTGGTGCTGCCATGTCAGCCGGAGCTCTGCTTTGCCGCGCGCTCGTCACGTTGACGCTTGCGCTCAGCCAGCGCCAGACGCCGACCGAGCAAGCCGCGCCCGCGCACAACGCGGTATCCGAAATAGACGGGGCCGGAAAGCACGTACGCAAGCATCAGCACCGGAACCGTCAAACGCCAGTAATCGCCAAGAATCACTACGGCCGTGAGCAGCACAAGAAATGCAACCATCGTGCGCAGACTCTGCTTCCGAGTGACGAGCTTGTTGAAGAGGTGGCTATAGCGAATCCTCGTCACCATCATGACGCCGACGAACATGCAAACGGCCGGGAACAGGATCCGGAGTACCCATGTCCATGGTTGTTCACTGAACCAGGCGAACTCATTGCGCAGCCAGCTCAGCCCCAGAACAAACCCGGCGATGCTTGCGGCCGCTGCCGGAGACGGCAAACCACGGAAGCTGGTGTGGTCGTCTTCTTCGTCTGTTTCCACGTTGTATCGCGCAAGACGCAGGATGGCGCAGCAGGCGTAAAGCCCGCTTACGGCCCACAGGATCTTTGTGTCAAACTCGAACACGCTGCCGTGTGCAAAGAAGAAGTCGCCCGCCACGCGAATCATCAGTGCAGGCACAACGCCGAAGGTGACCGCATCGCAGAGACTGTCGAGTTCCGCGCCGAAGCGGCCCGTCGTGGCGGTCATCCGTGCGACCTTGCCGTCCAGTGCGTCGCATAGCATGCCCGCGCCGATCAGTAGCGCCGCATAGCCCAGACGGAGAAACACTTCCTTCTCATCGCCCGTCATGACAGCCGCGTAGGCTTTGGCAAGCTCGATCAGGGACGCGATGCCGGCGATCGCATTGCCGAGGGTCAACGCAGTGGGCAGCATCGCCAGGCCCGGCATTCGCTGTCGCTTTCGGATGCGCCGAGAGGTGTTGACACCGGGCTGCAGTCCGCTGTCGGACGGGCCAAGCTGCAACAGACGGCCGCTGGCCGTCAACTCATCGCCCTTTCCTGATTCCGACTTTGCGGTCTGGTCCGGCATCAGTTGCCTGACTCCTCCCAGCCCATTTCATTGAGAATTTCTGTAGCCGCGTCCACGGCCTCGCAGCCGCCCCGCACCACAAGTCGCGTCCCGAAGCAGATGCAAACAGCGTGCTCGCCCTGGTGAATCTCGTCCAGCAGTTCTTCCAGCGGATCGAGCACAACCCGATTTCCGCCCGCGCGGCGCATATCGCCACTGAACCCTTCGTCCTTGCCCGACGCCGTGCGCTGGCGCTGAAAGGACGCGTCGAGTTTCTTGAGCAACTCGCCAATGTCATAGACGCGGTAGCCGTTTGTGCTGGATCGCCCGGCCAGATCGGCTACCACCGTGCCCTCACGAACACTTAGATCGATCGGCAAGTCGTCATCCGCCAATACCGCCGCAAGCAAGTGCAGAGCCTCAAGCGCAGAGATCGCCTTCTTGTGCGGAAAGTCGATGTGCTGCTCGACGGCGACTTCAGCCAGATCCGGCCCCAGGACTATCCCCAGACCGGCCGCCTTGCAGATTGCTGTAAGAACACTCGCGACCGGCGTCGTTTCGATTTCGGCGCTGAACTTCGCCGCCTTGAGCTTCTCGATCACCGCACGCTCGGCCTTCAAGGCGGAAGACTCGCCACCGCCCTCGGCTACCAGCAGATCCAGTACTTCCCGAACACGCGCGTGATCGCGCTCGCTCAGGGTGAACAGCAACCTGTCCCCTACCACGGATGGATCGCTGTCCGCACCGCGCGGCTCGTACAGGATCTCATCCAGCGCGTCTGCCAAGTGTTCCGCGGCCGTGCGCTCGGGCTCGATCTGCTCGTTCGGTTTCGGCGGCACGGCGGGCGCGCCAAAGCTGTTCACGTACTCCACGAATCGTCCGGACAGAACGCTGACATCATAGCCCTTGACGCGAGCCCCACCGGGTGCGACTCCGGGCTGGTAGATGTGAAGGGTGTGGCCGGTGTCATCGAGTGAGACCTGATAGCCTGCGGCGATCGAGAACAGCTCGGCCGCAGACTGAGGCGTCACGTCTTCTCGCACGAGCCAGCACGGCATATCGAGGCTGTCCTCATCGACCTCATGCAACTGGAGTTTCGCGCCAAGCTCTTCTGCCAGCGTTTCGGCACATTCGAATACGCTCTCACCATAGAAGCCGAGACTTATGGTCTTCGGCGCATCGGACTGTGCGCACACCGTCAGTGGCAGCAACAGAAGAGACGCCAGTGCAGCGAAGTACTTCATTTGCCTTCCCCTTCATTGGCGCGGATCGGCTTCCACCCCATCGCTTCCAGGACCTCTGCCGCACGATCGACCACGTCCATGCCGCCGACGACCGCGATCCGCGGCCCGTATGCACGCAACAGCGGAGAGAAGCCGGCGTTTTCGAGCTGGACGCTAAGCGCGTCCACGATTACCTGCACACCACCCTCGCTGCGCAGGTCTCCGTGAAACCCTTCAAACACCTGGTCCTCTGTCTTCAGGTCTGCGTAGTCCTTCTCAAGCTGCGCAAGTACCTCCGCCACGTCGAACACCCGGAAACTGCTTGAACCGACGAAAAAGTCCTCATGCAAACGGAGTGCGCCATGTTTGCAGTCGACGAAGAAGTCCTGCTCTCGGGCAAGTTCAAGCAATGCCTCGTAGTGATTGTGCGAGTTGTCGAGCGTCACGTCAGTCGTGTCGTACTCCAGGTCAAACGATTCCATCTGCGCGTGATCTACATACACGGGTACGTCGCAGTCTTTGAACAGCTGCCACAGCAGCGCGCTGACCAACGTGCCCTCGCCGCCGAAGCTGGAGTGGACCTTCGCAAGCTTCTCTCGGTACGCACGGTCCACTTGCAACTGCGAGCTCTCACCCCCACCGGCTGCTCCCATGACCTGCAGCAACTCACCGACTCGATCAAGGTCGTCCGTGCCGCGGGTGTACACCAAGCGCATTCCTACGGCCGAGCCTGGTGCAGAGTCGCCCAGCTGCAGGATCTCTTCGACGGCATCGCGCAGCTCTTCGGTAGCGGTCGGCCGATACATCATGTCGGGTTGCAGCCCGCCCTCGGCAACCATGCCGTAGCGTTTCTGGTACTCGGTGTAGAGCTTGCACAGCGCGTCTGTCTTGAATGACCTGACACCGCTTGCAGCTGGTGCCTCTTCGTCAATTTCGCGGATAAGCACCGTGCGATTGGTGTCATCGACGCTCACAATTACGCCGCCGGATGCACTGATCAGCTGAGCCGCAACATCCGGACTAACTCCCTTTGCGTGGACCCAGATCATGGCCTCAAGCTCATACGCATCGGCCATGTCGCCAGGCTCGAACCTGTACCCAAGTTGGCCCGCGAAGTCATTCAATGCGCTCGCCAGCAATTCACCGGGATAGACGCAGTTGACCGTTCGTTCTGCCTTCGGCTCGGCCGCAACAGGCATGTATGAAACCAAGAACAGAAGAGTGGCGAGGACACCGGCGATCACTCTGACCATGCGAAGGCTCCTAGACCGAGGCGGCCCTTTCGCCGTCCTGGGTAACCGCCGTGGCCGCGGCAACTCTAACGGTGGCAATGACCGTTCCGCCGCCTTTGACTTTGTCGCCGACCTTGACCTTCCAGTCGACCTTGAAGTCGTTGTCAAAGTACAGCTCCGTGCGGCTGCCGAACTTGAGCATGCCGAAGCGCTCGCCGCGTTTGACGCTGTCGCCTTCCTTGATTGGACAGACGATGCGGCGGGCGATCAGTCCGGTGATCTGACGGATGTAGTACCTCGGACCCCAGCTGGTCTTGAAGCCCAGGTTCTGCGCCTCATTGAGCGTGCTGCACTCGGGGTCGCGTGCGTCGCGGTAATCGCCGTCCTGGTGGCGCGAATACTCCAGCGTGCCGTCCAGCGGCGCACGATTTACATGCACGTCGAAGACACTCAGGAAGATGCCAATACCCTGGTGCTTACCTTCCAGGTACTCGCTCAGATCTTTCTCGCCGACGTCTGTAACCGTCCCGTCGGCCGGGCTGACCACCGTGAACTCGTCGCCTGTGAGCGGGCGATCCGGGTCACGAAAGAAGTTGAGGTTGAAGCCTGTCAGGAACAGTGGGATGATTCCCACCGCCCAAAGCGCGGGGTGGACATACCACGCCAAAGCCCAGACGCCGACCCAAAGTGCGCCGGGAATGGCGAATCCGAACAGGAACAGCTCACGCAATCCGTATTTTGTGAATGGCATCGCCGAAGGTTAGCAGGATGCCCGGGCCAATCACAGACACGGGCTACTGCGCTTCTTCGGCCGGGGCATTGGCGGGCTGCGGCGTCTTAACCTCTCGCTGGCCGAGGATATACGCGAGATTGAAGATCACCTTCTTCTTCATCGCCTCGCGCTTCACATAGCCGAAGTCGCGGCTGTCGGCGTATGCGATTGCGTCGGTATCGGTGACCACAAGGTAGCTGCCCTCAGGAATCGTCGCATTGTCCTTGACCTGTACGTCCTTGCCCAGCGGGAACCCCACTGGCAGGGGCAGACGCCCACCGACCTGCATGGTCGGGCCTGTGCGCGTGACTACTTCGCCTGGCAGACCAGCCACCCGGCCAATGAGCTGGCTGGGGACACCGTCTTTCGGGTCCGGATGGTCATAAATGACGATGTCGCCAAGCTTGGGCTCACGCCACATGTTGAGGTTCAGCAGGATCACTGTATCGCCCGGCTGCACCTCGGTGATGGGCGATTGCACCTTGTTGGAAAGCGGCCGGTATTCTCCGGGAACCGTGTAAACCCCGTAACTCATGAAGATGTAGACGGCCAGAAACACCGTGCCCACGGCGAATGCGATTCGAACGCGCTTGAGCCAGCGCCGGAACTGCGTTACCTGAGCACGCTTGCGCTGCAGGGACGCATCGACAGGCTGTTCCTCAGGCGGTGTTTTGGGCTTATTCATGGGCTCACGCGGGGCTTGCAGTCGGCTGCTTGGTCTGCAATATTGCGACCCTGCACCCTGCCATTCTGTCCTTTTGCTAGTACCGCCTTCGGGCCGGGACTTCAAGGAGCGGGCCTTTGAGCCTCTTCAGAAAATCCGAGCGCCAGATCGACGCGCTGTCCACGATTCAGGACACCAACACCTTCAAGCTGGTCAAGAAGCTGGCCGAGGGCGGCATGGGTGCCGTCTATGAGGCCATCCAGCTCGGCAGCGACGGCTTCGAGAAGCGTATGGCCATCAAGACCATTCTCGAAGACTTCTCTGCTAACGACGAATTCACCGAGATGTTCATTGGTGAGGCCAAGCTGGTGGCTGACTTGATCCATCAGCACATAGTGCAGATCTACCAACTGGGCAAGTCCGGCCGTAGCTACTACATGGCCATGGAGTACATCCACGGCGTGAACCTTGAGCAGTTCATCGACCGGCACCACCAGTACAAGAAGCGCATCCCGACCGAGCTGTGTGTCTACATCTGCAGCCGCGTCGCCCGCGCGCTCGAATATGCGCACAAGAAGCGCAATGCACAGGGCGAGCTGCTCGGCGTCGTGCACCGCGACGTCAGCCCCAAGAACATCATGATCGACACCGAGGGAGTGTGCAAACTCACCGACTTCGGCATCGCCAAGGCACGCAACCTCATGAAGGACAAAGAGGGCGACGTGTTGATGGGCAAGGTGCAGTACATGAGCCCGGAACAGGCTGCCTTTGAGCAGACCGACGGCCGCTCCGACATCTTCAGCCTGGGCGTCGTGCTGTACGAGCTACTCGCCGGCCGCAATATCTTCGCTGACGACGACACGCTGGTTTGCATCGAAAACGTTCAGAAGAAGCCGATTCCGCCGATCAGCCACTACAACCCGAACGTGGATGACGACTTGCAGCGCGTGCTTGACCGCATGCTGGAGCGTGACAAGAGCAAGCGCTACCAGGACGGCGGCGAAGCGGCAACCGACCTTGAGTTCTACATTTACAAAGGCGGCTACGGCCCGACCTTCAGCACGCTGTCAGAGTACCTGCTGCACCTCTTCCCCGAGTTCAAGCAATTCGTGGCGAAGTAGGAGCGCAGACACCAATACAAGGCCCCCGGCGCAAGCCGGGGGTTTTCACTTCGTGTGCCTCGCGACCCAGTCCCCGGTTGCGGTCAAGACGTCATCGTCCACGCGAAACGCCTTCTGGCGGGCATCGTTGAGGTCGTGGCCCATGTGTTCGATCAGGATGTAGTCCGCCAGCGCACGCGACTCACACCAGTCTTGCCAGCGCTGAGGATTGTCCGGCCACAGGCGCGCATCACGCCCGCCCTGTACAACCAGCATAGGCACGCCCTTGGCAGTTGGGTCGGCATCGAGCGCGTGTGCCCAGTGCGCCGCCAGCCATTCGTAGCTTTCCCAGCCCTGGTACGGCGCGCCTTTGTAAGGCAGTGCGAATTCGACGTACTCTTCCGGCAATAATCGTGCGCCTTCTTTGAAGAATGCTTCGAGGCGCTCGTAGTACTCGAGCGCCAGTTCTCCCTTCGCTTGCTGGGCGCCGCTCAGGCTCAGCAGGCGTCGGGCCCGCTCTTTGCCAAGCTCGAAAGTGTTCCCGAATGGTGCAGCGAGGCTGACAACGCCGGCCACTTGCTCGGTCTCGGCCAGCTTGGCGACCAGCATGGCGCCTTCGCTATGGCCGATCACGAACAGCGGCAGGGCTTGCGTGCGTTCGTCCTCGCGCAGCAACTTGAGGCCGGCACGCAGGTCATCCAGGCGCTGTGGAACGGTGTAATCCTGCGGCGAGTCAGCGGGCCTGTCGTGGCCGCGCTTGTCGAAGCGGAGTGTTCCGATACCGCGCTGGGCGAGTTCGCGGGCCACGCGCTTGTAGAGTGTGCTGCGAAATCCGACGGCGGGCATATTGCCGTCACGGTCATGAACACCGCTGCCCTGAACAATCAGCGCGGCGGCGCTTGCGCTCTCGGGCACGGCAAGCGTCGCACCAAGGGCCGGAGATGTGGGGAGTTTCAGCTCAATACCCTGCATTGACGGAGTTCCATTGACGGTCTATACGAGTTCCCCTTCCGGGGTTTATTTTCAGGGGCTGGAGAGTCGATGCACCGCAAGGACATGATCCAGATGATCGCCGTGATCGCGGTCCTTGTGATCGGCTTTTTCGTCGTCCAGCAGTACATCATGCCGAGTCCGAAGCCCGCGCCGGTCAATAAGGCCCCTTCGAACCAGCCAGCCAACAAGCCTGCAACAAACCAGCCGGCCGGCAATCAGGCAGCGCCACCCAAAATCGAAGACACGACTCCTTCAACTGACGTTACTTCCAAACCCACCTCAAGCGATGAAGCCCACGGCTTCATTCCCATGAAACGTGAAAAGGCCACGCTGCACAAGCTGGCCAACAGCCGCCTCACGGCCGAGATTTCTGAGCGCGGCGCAGTGCTTGAGCGTCTGACGTACATCGACGCAGACGGCAACCCGGTCTACCTGCAGACTCCCAACAATCCGCAGGACGAGCCAAAGAAAACTCTGCCGCTTGAGTTGCTGCACCCGCTGGATTCGGCACCTGACCTTTCGCCACTGGCACTCGTACTCGACAAGAATGACAACTGGCGCAATACGTCGCGCTGGGAGCTGGTGGCAGATGCCAAGCAGCCCGAGAAAGGCGAATCTCTGACCTTCCGCTTCCCGCCCAGCAAGGGCGTGGAGTTCGGCCAGGAGTCGGACGGCACAGTGATCTACAAGACGATCACTCTGCTGCCCGAAACATTCCGCTTTGACGTTTCGGTTCGTATCGAAAACCAGGGCAGCCAGCCGGTCGAGAAGGTAATCGGTCTGTGGGGCCCCGTCGGCATGACCAATGACGCCGCCCGCAACAGCGCCATGCACTCGCGAATCGCCCTGTATGCCAGCACCGACAGCAAGCGTTTCGTCCAGTTCGAGGACTCACCCAGCATGCGCGGGCTTGAGAAGGACGTGAAAAGCCTGCAGGAAGACCTCGAGGAAGAAGGGCGCGCCCGGCACGACTGGGTCGACGCTCGCGATCTCGACGACATCAGCAAGGAAGATCGCTTTCTCGTTGTGCACGGCATGCGTACCGACTACTTCCTGGCCTTCATCGCCGCGGACCCTGAGGCACGCGACCGGCGCTGGTCGGGCCAGATACTTCCACTGAAGGGTGACGATCACAACGCGGCCATGTCGCTGATCGCGCCCAAGAGTGAGATTGGCAAAGGAGAGAGCGCGGTCGTAAACATGCGCTTCTACGCAGGGCCCCGCGACAAGGAACACCTGGGCGAAGCATGGAATGCAAACCCGCCAGCCGACGAAGAGATCAAGCTACAGTGGAATGAACTCGCGACCTCTGGATTCTGGGATGTCATCGCAACGCCCCTCATCTGGATTCTCGGGATGCTGGCCAGCCTTGTTGGCCCCGGCTTTGCGATCATTCTGCTGACGCTGATGGTGCGATTCGGGCTCAGCCCGCTTTCGTACCGCGGCCAGAAGTCGATGGCGACTTACACGCAGAAGATGAAGGTCGTGAAACCGCGCCTCGATGCAATCAAGGAGAAGTACGCCGGCCGCAAGGATCAGCAGTCACAGCTCAAGATGCTGACCGAGACCCGCGCAGTTATGAAAGAGCAGAATGTCGGAATGCTGCCGCTCGGTGGCTGCCTTCCGATGCTGATCCAGTTGCCGATTTTCATTGGGCTGTACCGCGCGTTTGGCAATGCGATCTTCCTGCGCCAGGCAAACTTCCTGTGGATTCACGACCTGAGCCTGCCGGACGCGTCGCTGCCGTTTTCGACCTATATCGGCGACGGCTGGCTGAGCTTCCTTGCCCATAACGGCTACCTGACGTTCAACATTCTGCCGATGCTTTGGATCATCCTGTCGGTCCTGCAGTTCAAGCTGCAGCCGAAATCAGATGACCCGCAGCAGGCCGCGATGCAGAAGAACATGGCGTTCATCTTTCCGCTGATGGGCTTGATGTTCTACGGCTACGCCTCCGGCTTCTCCTTCTACTTCATCATCTCGAGCCTGTACTCGATCACCGAGTCGAAGCTCGTCAAACGCGCGTTGATCAAGCAGGGCGTGATGCCGGACCCCAAGCTGAAGCCCAAGGTCGACGACGAAACCAAACCTGACTATCACGGCGCGTCCTAGCGGCAAGCGGGGCCATCGCGCATGCCCGACCCCGATACCATCTTCGCCCACGCTACGCCCGCGACGCCCTCGCCCGTTGCACTGATTCGCATCAGCGGGGCGAGTTGCGCGGCCATCTGCAAAGTGCTCTGCGCCGCCGAGTTCAAGCGAGCGTCCGTGGATTGCCGGATTTCGCTGCCACTGGGTGAAGTCCCGGCGGCCGCCTGGCTGCTGCCGGGACCCGCAACGCTCACCGGCGATGACACGCTTGAGCTTCGCATTCCCGGCAATCTGGCCATCGTCCGTGAGCTGGAAGATCGTCTGCGTGCACTCGGCGCTCGCGACGCCGAGCCCGGAGAGTTTACGCGCCGCGCGCTGGATGCCGGCAAGCTGGACTTTTCCCGCGCCGAAGCCGTGTTGCAGCTCATCAATGCAACCGATGAAGTCTCCCGCCGACAGGCCGTGGTCGACCTGTCCGGTGAATCGGCCACTCGCATCGGCGCATTGGCAGAGCATCTGCGCAGCTTGAGCGCACGCTTCGAGATGTCGTTCGATTTCAGCGAGGAGGAACACGCCGAATCGTTGGAGCAGCGACTATACGCCGACCTGCGCGAGTTCGTGTCGGGCCTTCGTTCATTCGTCGGTGCGGACGATCCCGCACCACGCCTGCTCAGGCCCGTCATAGCCCTCTTCGGGCCACCGAACGCGGGCAAGAGCACGCTCTTCAACGTACTGCTGGGCACGCCACGCGCGCTTGTGAGCAGCACGCCGGGCACAACACGCGACCCGGTCGAGGCGGATTTATTGTTGGGAGATCACGTCGCACGAATCGCGGACCTTAGCGGCGTGGGTGGATCGGACATGGACGTCGGGCGCTTCGCCGAGGCGGCACGGGCGCGCGCAATGCAGGCCCACGTGCTGCTGCTGCTATGCCCTCCCGAAGGCAGCGAAGAAGTGATTGAAGAGTTCGAAGAACTGCAGCGGCGAGATGCAGGCGTACGCTCTCGCGCCATGTGGGTCCGAACGAAGTCCGATCTGCCGTTAGAACAACGAGGCAACCCGGCCGGTCTTGAAGAAGTGTCTCTATCCGCGATCAGCGGGGCCGGCCTGGACGACCTGCGATCGCGGCTGGGAACTCGCCTCGATCAGGCGGCCTCAGGCGGCGCTACCAGTCTCCTTCGTGTGCGATCGGCCGCCGCGCTGGTGCTGCTCGAGCAGGCAACAGCCGATCCTGACGCGCCCCACGAAGTCGTCGCCTCCGACGTACGCCGAGCTCTCACGGCGCTCGATGAAGCGCTGATGGCGGAAGCACCGGGTGAAGTACTCGATCTGATCTTCAGTCGTTTCTGCATCGGCAAGTAGCGAGACTAAGTCGGTTCACACGCAGCGAGTGCCCTTTCATGTGCATCTTCGGGCGCGCGGATGGGACGCATGTTGTCGGCGCGGCTGAGGAACGCGAGAGTGGTATGGCCCGTGGTTAAGGCAACGCCTTCGCGCATTACGGCGTACTCGAAGCGCAATCGGGTCTTGGTAACTTCGCGCAGCCAGGTGCGGACGGTTAGCTCGTCGTCGTATTTCGCGCTGCCGCGGTGCTTCATGTCGGACTCGGTCACGGCCAGGACGTAGCCGCGCTGCTCCAATTCGGCGTAGCTGATGCCGGATGCGCGCATCATCTCGGTTCGCCCGATTTCGAAATAGACGAGGTAGTTGCTGTGGTACACCACGCCCATCTGGTCGGTTTCGGCGTAGCGAACACGGACAGTCACATCATGCGGCATGGCGCAGTTTTAGCGATCTATAGCGCGGCCGCCAGTTCATCGGCAAAGAGTTTCGCATCGAGACCTCCGCGATGGTAGCCACGAACCCACGTCTTTCCATTCACGAGCATGAAGGGAACTCCGCGTTTCCCGGTCTCGCGCTCCAGCTTCTCAGCGGCCCCATCTACCTTGCTGATGTTCACCGTCTCATAGACCACGCTGCTTGCGTCCAGCAGCTTTTTCAGGCGCACGCAGTCGTAGCAGAAGGTCGACACGTACATTTCCAGCGTGGCACTTTGCAAGCGGTCTCGCAGTCCGTGAAACAGGTCTTCTGTCATCGGCTTCTCATTGCCTATGCATGCCTATCAGCGCGCTTGTCGGCGCGGTTGCCGCTTATAGGCTAGTTTAATGGCCGTTGCAAAGACACTCACACGTGAACAGGTACGCGAACTGGATCGCCGTGCGATCGAGGAGTTCGGCATCCCCTCCATGCTGCTGATGGAGAATGCCGCGCGCGCATGCGCAGACGAGGCTGAGCGCATCCTGCGCATCGACGGCGTCGGCAAGGCCATGGCGCGCCTGCGCCAGCCGGGCAGCAAGGACGACATTCCGCGCACGATGGAAGAGTTGGAGCGCTGGAAAGACAAACTCCACAAGGCCGAAACGCCACCAGTGATCCTGTGCGGGCCGGGCAACAACGGCGGCGACGGGCTGGCGATTGCGCGCACGTTGCACAACCGGGGCCACGCCGTGTGCGTGTACTACGTCGGCGATCCGGCAACGCTGGACGATGCATCAACCGACGTCAGCTTGAATGCGAAGCTGCTTCAGAAGCTTGGTGTCCGCATCCATGAGTTGCGCGAGAGAGCCCATCTGAAGGCTGCCTGGCACACGCTGAATGACGCGCCCCTGATCATTGACGCGCTGTTCGGGACCGGGCTGGACCGCGTGATTGAGGACCCCTACCGGGCAGTCATTGAGGCCGCAAATGATGCTGACACCCCTAAGCTGGCCGTAGACATACCCAGCGGGCTGGACGCGAACACCGGCGTGATTCTCGGTGTCGCCGTGCGGGCCGAAAGCACGGTTACGTTCGTGGCCGAAAAGCCTGGCTTCAAAGAGGCCGCCGGGCCCACATTCTGTGGCCAAATCACAGTCGCGGAGATCGGCATACCCCGCGAGTACATTGAGCAAGCGCTTGCAACTGCCCATGGCTAGACGGCAAAGCAAAACCCCCGCGAAGTCGCGGGGGTCTGGCAGCAAGTCGGTCGATCCAGCCTAGTCGTTCAACTTCTGCGGAATGCTCGTCATGTACTTTTTGGCCGAGGCGTTGTCGATCAGGCCCGGCGTCTGTTTCACATCATAGAGCGTCGCCTTTGCACCCTGGACAATGCTGCTCAGCCGGCTCTTTTCATCGCTGGTAAGGCTCTTCTTGCGGGCAGCCGAGACCTTGTCTCCCAGTCCATCCAGCGCCTTGAGAACCTTCACCGCCGCATCAACGCGCTTGGTGGTGCTGCTCGATTCCCGGGCTTCACCGTACTCGAGCCGCGCTGAAGTCACTGCATCATCGGCGGCCTTGACTTCGGACAGGTTGTCGACGGCAGGCTTCTTGCTCTTGCCGGTCAGGTCGATGCCGACGTCCACTTTGCCAAGCTGCTTCTCGATTTCCTTGGCGACGTCCTTCACGTCCGTCTTGGCTTCCTTTGCTTTGCGTGCGACCTCGGCCTCTGCGGTAATCCGCTTCTTGAATGAGTCGTATACCTGGTCGCGGCTCTTCTTGAGCTGGTCATACAGCGCCGTGCGGCGCTCATCCGGCAGCTCGGCCATCTCGGCGGCGACTTCCTTTTCGAACGTGATGCGCGCCGGCAATTCGGCCACGACCTCGGTGCGGCGGTCAGACGGCACGGCACGGAAGTCTTCCTTGACCGACCAGAATTCGCCCATCAGCTCGCTGTTGGTGACGTAGACATAGCCCACACCCACCGACATCAGGACGCCGATCACGGCAAACACGTACACACCGGCCTTCATCAACTTACCCATCATCGTTTCCTGTTCTCGAGTCCAACCCCCATTAGCCAAACAGATGCTGTCTCAGGGCGCAACGCAAATGCAAAGCGGGGGGCATGCGCCCCCCGCCCGTGTGATCACTTCGGCGCACTATCCGCCGTTTGCTTTCAGGAACGCTTCCCACATCTTTTCTTGCCCTGTTGTGTAGTCCGGGCCATCCACGAATTCGATGTCTTCCTGGGCGAATTCCTTGCTGGCGGTTTCGGTCTCCCACTTCGCCTTGTATTCGCCGAAGACCTTGTCTGCCCACTCCTGCGACTCATGCACTTTCTGGGCTGTGAGATCGTACTTCAGGATGTCCGTCTTGAACTTGTTCACGTTTGTCGACTTGGCGTCAATTTTTGATGATGCAGCCTGGAAGGTACGAATCGCTTCGTCCTTGAGTTCGTCGTCATTCAGCATCGACATGTCTTCTTTGCTTCGAATGTTGATGGCAAAGAAGTCGACCTTGGACTCACCGAAGTGAAAGCGGAACAAGTCGGCAGCATACTTGGCTTTGTAGTAATGCTTGATCGTTTCGGCCCACGCCCCTTCCATTTCCTCCGGCGGGGTTTCTGCAGCGTTCTTGAGTTCCTTGGCCTTGTCGTATGCGGCGTCGAACTCGAGGACTGACGTCCAGTAGAAGTCCCACGCCTTGCTGCCGTCCATCTGGCCCATCTTGCCGACGACAGACGTGATGAATTCGCTCTCGAGCTTCTCGCGCGGCGACTGAACGTGTTCCGGGGGTAGCCCGGTGCGACGGTTATTCCCAGCCGAATTGGTATCGACCGGCGTTCCGCCGCCCTTGTTCTTGTTCAGGACGTAGTCGGTCGCAACCGCGCCGAGCCCCAACACCACGATGATGATGCAGACAATCCAGATCAGCTTGGCGGTTTTCTGGGTAATCTTGCCCTTTGGCGGGCCCATGGGCCGGCCATCTTCATCAAGTGCAGGCACGGCCGTGGTTTGCGGGCGAGCGCCGCCCGGGGGCCGCTTTACAGGGCCACCCTGGCCGGAACTGACGCGCCGGACCGCAGATTCGGATTGGACTTCTTCGTAGTCCTCAATCACATCGTCGTCGTCGTAGTCCGGAACCACATTCGCCTCGTTGTTGTACCTGTTTGCTGAACCTGTAGTTATGCTAACGAATGAACGTTCGTTCGGTTTCCCGTTTATGTAATGTTTCGCATAACCTTGCCACAACCGACATGAGCAAATTCGCCGGGTCAGGCGAGCTCGACTTCATGCTTTCGTCCGCTGACAACAAGACGCCAATGGCTTCGCGGATCGCTGGCCGGTCAAGACCACGCGCCGTCTGCAAAAAACCGGGCTTCAGGTTTTCCCGAAGTCGAGCTTTTGAGCGACTCAGCGCGTCCGAGGCGGATCCTCCCTGCCGCAGTGCCAGTGCGGCGCGCCCCAGGGCTGCAACCTGTAGCCTTAGCAGCGCGAGCAAAGAGAGTACCGAGCCCAACTCCGCTTTGCCAGCCATTTTAGCGGCGTGAGACAGCGCCAGCCGCGAGTCGCCGGCGAGAATCGCGTCACACAATGGAAAGGTCACATCTGCGCCCTCGTAGCCGCAGGCGTGAGATATGTCGTCAGCCGTCAGGCGGCCGTCGTCGCTCAGCAGCGCCAGTTTGTGCAACTCAGATTCCGCCCTCGCGAGACTACCGCCGGTGAACTCACGCAGAGCTGTGAGCGCTCGATCGTCGGGCTTCAGGCCAAGCTCGGCCGCAGCATCGGCCACCAACTTGTTCCAGCCGCGAGTGTCCCACGGCTTCAGCTCTTCGCAGATCACGCTGGGGAAGTTCTCGCAGACGCGCTTGGGTACTGTCAGGTTGCGCTGAAAGGTGGCGCCGTCGAACACCAGTACGTTGCGCTTGCCCGGTTTCAGAAGGTAGGCGGCCAGTTCTTCCTTGAAGCGCGTGCTGACTTCGTGCCGGGGCCCGACGCGCTGGTTCAGCACGATCGCCGCGAAGTCGCCACCGAACATACTCGGTGAGCGCAGATCATCGAGCAGGTTTGCAATGCCATCGTCAACCTGCGCCCGGCGGATTTCGAGGCCGCGCTCCGCCAGTACGCCGGTGAGCGTCTTGAGGCACTTGCGGCGCAGGAATTCCTCTGCGCCGAACACGGCGTAGACCGGTGCCTTCTCGAGCTTGTCGGGCGCCTTGAGGAAGTCGGTTGCGGGAATCGGCTTGGGCACGGGCGGCAGGTTACAGGTTTCACGCCACGGGTTTCAGGGGAAAAGCTCGGCCTCGATCACCAACGCCTGACTAGACCATTCTGACGAGTTTGCGCGTCAGCCATTCCCCGGCGAGCAACAGGATCACCAGCACCAGCAGGATCGTGCGCAGGCCGAAGCGATCTTCGTTGCGGTCCCAGACCAGCGCCGTGATGCCCTTGACCTCGTTCTCACGCTCGCGGACTTCCAGCGCCGCGTCGCCGGCGTCGGTCATGAGGTACACGCGCTTCCCGTCCTGGTATCCAAGGTCGGTTGTGCCAGCCGGGAGCTTGCTTGCGCGCTTCTTTAGTCCGTTGAAGTCGAGCGTCAGGTTGCGCAACTCGGCAATCGGCGCAATGACTGTGTAGCGGTGCGGGGACTTGCGGCTCTCTTCGTAGCCGCGCACCCAGACGTCGAACTGCCCAGGCTCATTGGCTTCAACGACGCCCTCGAACAGGTTCGGACTCCAGCTTACTTCGCGCAGCACCACCCTGCGCACGCTCAGCTTGCCTTGCGTACGCGACTGCACGTCTACGATCACCTTGCGGACTTCACCGTCTTCTTCAGTGGTGGGCAGCTCCTTCAACTCCTTGAGCTGGTTCTGAACGACTTCGCTGTAAATGTCACCAAGCAACTCGACGTAGATCTTCACGTCTTCGCTGACCTGGTACTTGGTCTTGTCTGTGTAAACGTCCACGCGCTGCTGCTTGCCGGCGAGCCGGCGGCTGGCGACGAAACGGATTGCGTTCTGCCAGAAGCGATAGAAGTAGTAGTCGCCGACGTACTCACGCCAGTAGTGCATGTCATCGCTGCCGAAGTAGAGGCTCATGCCGTTGCCGTAGGGCATGGCTGCCGTCAGCACGTCACCTTCGCCGGTGATCGGCCCGTCTCGCGTCACGCGGGACAGGGCAACGGCCGGGGCGGGCTTGATCCCGCCTGTAACCTGGTACCAGTACAGGCCGTGAAGCGTGCCCTTCTCGAAATTGCCGTCGACGACTTTGCCCCAGAGCTCATCGTTGCGTTCCTGGTTGCTGCTGAGCCTGTGAAGCTCGTGTGCACGGCCGGCGGGGGTCAGGCGCCAGTGCTTCTCCATTGACGGGTTCACCAGGCTCTCGTAGCCGGACGGGAAGTCCAGCTCCACCGGATAAAGCGAGCGTGCCTTTTCGTAGTTGCCGTAGCTGCGTGGGTTGTGCGCATTGCCTGCGAGCAGGATCAACCCGCCGCGCTGCCGTGAGACCCACTCCTCGATCCAGTCCCAGTACTCGATCCGCCAGAAGGTGCTGGCCGGGTCGATATCGCCGATGATAATCACGTCGTAGTTCAGCTTGAAGAAGTCTTCCTTCTCGCGAACGACCTTACCATTGCCGAAGAACGGCCAGCCGAGTGGCTTTACCGTCTTCTTTACATCCTCGTCGTAGTTGCTGGTCGGCTGTGTCCAGCCGTCCTGTGCGTCGAAGAAAAAGCCCTGGTACTCAAGCTTCTTGTCGCGCTTGAGCGCTTCATTCAGTGCACGAGCTTCCCAACGGAATCGCTGCTCAAGGTAGAGCACCTTGATCTTGCGATCGATGACTTCGACGTAATGCTCCTTCACGTTGTTGCGATAGGTGTCTTCATCCGGCAGGCGGTCGTCGTTCAGCTTCAGGAAGTAGACGTGCTTGCCCGGCTTCATTGGCTTGAAGCGGATTTTCACTTCGGCCAGTTCTTCGCTGCCAAGCTCAATCACCTGATCGGCTTCGCTGCGGACCGGGCGCCCGTTCAGTTCTTCGTACGGAATCGGGTTGGATACCGAATCCTCACACAGGATGATCTTCACCTGCTGCCCAGGCTTGCCCTCGACCGGATCGGCCCGATAGGCCTTATCGGCGCGGATCTTCAGCTTGACGTCCAGGTAGTCGCCCTTGAGGATTTCGCGGTCGGCGGAGACGCTTAGAAGCTCCAGAATCTTGACCGGCTTGGGGTTGCCGATCGCCACCGTCACCAGCTCAAGGTTCTGCTTGCCCTTCGGCGGCGTGACTTCCTCGCGCTCAGAGACCGGAGTCGTATCACGGCCGTCGGACAGGACCATCACGGTCGCAAGATCGTCTTCTTCCGTGTAATAGCGGCGTACTTCGGCGAGGGCTTTGTCTAGCTCCGTGAGCCGCCCGTTGGGTGCTCGGAAGTCAAGATCAGCCGGGTCCACCTCGAGAATGGCTTCGTCGGTCAACTGGTCGCGGCCGAACTTCGTACTGAACACGAAGTAGCGCACCATGGACATGCGTTGGGCTTTGTCGCCTTCCTTGCCCTTGGCCTCGATCTCAACCGCTCGCTGCTTCAGCAGCTCCAGCAAGTCGACATTCTTGCCGGTCGGCACCGCGAGCTTCGTCCCCTCAGTTACAAGCTCGCACGCGATATCCCAACGGCGGGGGCCTTCCGCATGTGCGGTTTCGAGCAGGTTGTCGATCAGCGCGCGCTTCTTCCGAATCTCGGGGTCCTTGACGTCTCCGCCCAAAAGCTCGGCGAAGCGCTGCTCACGACGCTCGATCTCCTTGAGCTTGTCATTCAATGCCGTCTCAAGACGTCGCTTTTCGCCTTCGTCGATCTGGTCGTCCGGCTTGGACATCTCGGCCGAGAGGGCGGACTGCAGCAGGTCGGCCTCGCCGCCCAGTCGCGCAACGTCCGCGCGGGCGGTCTGCCAGTCGCGGATCTGGAATTCCTTGCCGTGCATCTGCTTGAGCCGGCTCACCAGCCTCGCGGCGCGCTCACGCACGACCTTGCGCACGAAACTACGCACGGCCAATTCGTCCGGCGTCAGTGTGACGAAGCCCTGGGTAGGCGGCTTCTCGATGCGGATGCCAAGGCGCTCGAGATCATCGCGCGTGGTCTTGACGTCGTTGGATTCCCGGTCGTCAAGCACGTTGAAGATGGGGAATTCGCGCGATTCCGCCCCCATCGACAGAGAATCATCAATCAGGATGGCGACCTTGCTGCCTTCAACATACTTTTCGGTGTCAACCAGCGACGGACCGGCCAGCAACAGGTAGAGCAGCAACAGCACAACCATGCGGATCAGCGCCAGAAAGCCGCGCGTCACTGCCGGGACTTTCTTCTTCTCGTAGATGTAAATCAGGATCGGCAGGCCGACGGCGACCGGCACCACTACCAGCGCGGTCCAGATCAGGGGTGAAAGGCCGAACAGCCCGGGCTCACGTGAGAACGGCTCGAAGTTGTCCCAGTTGAAAATCGAGTCCGGCGCGATGACCTGAAGAATCCGCTCAGGGAAGATCGCGCCGTACACGACGGTCACCACGACGACTGCAAGCAGCACGCCGAAGACCGACATCACGATTTTCAGACCCGTCGACACTCTTTAGTCCTCAGGCTTGCTGATTACGCCGGACCAGATGGTCTCAAACAAAAGGAAACCCACACCCAGGATCGCCAGCCACATCCACTCGCGATTTCCTTCATCACCACCGAGCGGACCGCCGGAGCCTAGCTCATCTCCCGCCCTTACAAAGAGGAAGTCTTCAAAGCCCAGAGCTTCCTTCAAAGCCGCGTCCACCGACGCGCGTGTATCGCCTTCACTGCCATCCGCCTGCTCGACGGGACCCAGCTTGATCACGTTGGACTCGCGCGACTCCAGGTTTACGGCAAAGCGTTCCTGCCACTTCTTCTTGTTCTCGCCGCCCTCGGCGCGCTCAAGCGCCGTAACGGTAAACACGCCCGGCTGGGCCGTACCGCCAAACTCAAGCAGCTTCAGGTTGTCCTCGGCCGTGCTGACCAACTCGCTGGTATTTCCTGCGGGGTCACGCACGGTGTAGGTTGGCGCGATATCGGTGACGCGCAAGACACGGCGGTACGGCTCGCCTACTGCGAGGTTGCTGTAGCGCGCCTCATTTGCAGTCAGGTAGCTGGCGACTTCCAGGTACAGGAAAAGCGGCAGGCCACCAGATGCCCCCCACAGGCCGTTCCAGCGCTCCGATGCCGAAGTGGTCACGTACATCACACGGCCGCGGCCGTACGGGCGCTCGATCATGAACGGGTCGCCGGCTTCGTTGTTAATCTTCAGAAGTACTTTGGTCGGACGCAGCGGGTCGACTTCGGCACCGGACGGAAGCTCCAGCGTACGCCAGTTCCAGACCGCCTTGGGGTCAGTGATAATCGAGACGTTCTCCGGTGTTTCATTGAACAGCTTGATCACCGGATGGTCGTTGTCTTCCGGCAGCAGCCCAAACAGCTTTGCGGAGACTTCGTCGTCTGTGCCACCCGGGCGACCGAGCTTGGCGGGAAGCAGACCCTTGCCGTCCTGGTACAACATGGCGTTGTACTTCTGATAGTCGACCTGGTCGCCGTCGAATATCAGCAGTCCGAAGCCTGCATCCACAAACTCCGTGAGCTTTCCGGCCACGCCCTCCGGTATGTCCCGTACATTGGCCAGCACGACCATGCGGTAGTCGAGGAAGCTATCCACGCTGGATAGCTGGTCCGCGCGCATTGTGATCACGCGGTTCGGCGTGATGCGCACGGCGGGTGCATCCGATGCCTCGCCCTCGATCTTGCTGCTGCTGATCCCGAGTGCAGTCTCGAGATAGAATGTCTCGTCCTTGCGCGGATCCGGATGCGGCGAGCCGTTCACCACCAGGATCGGGATGTTCGGAACCACGTGAATCACCAGGTTTCGCGAATTGTCGGTCTTCAGGGCGTCGGCCTGCTCGGTGAAGATCTCGATGTTTCGGCTTGCACCGGACTTCTGCTCGCCTTCCTTGAGTTCCAGTTCATGCGGCGTAAGCGTCAGCCGGATGTTCGTACGGCGGTCGCCGGGAGACATGTCGATCGGTGCAGAGAACGGCTTTTCGTTGGCGCCGTCGATGCGGTACTTCAGACGCACGGGCCGGCTTTCGGCGCGCAGGGACGATGCGAAATATTCGAGGTCGACATAGATGTTGGCTTCCATGCCGTTGCCGATGATGCGCTCGCCCACGCGGACGTCCGTGATGGCGATGTTCTGTGTGTTGTCGAAGCCCGCGTCGTAGAACGTCAGGGCGGTGCCCGACTTCTTGAGGCGCTCGTGAATGCGATTTGAAACCTCGACAAACTCGTCATTGCCCGAGGCGTCCTTCCGGACATCACCCCAGCCGGACAGGTAAAAGTCCGATACCACCACCATGCCGACCGCGTCGCTGTCGGGCGTGGTTTCGGCGATGCGGGCGGCTTCCTTGAACGCGGCCAGAATGTTGGTGTCCACGGCCGCAACCTGGGTAGCCGATATCTCGCGGCGCGCGGCATCGAGATTGAGCGAGGTCAGCTGGCCGACGCGACGTCGACGGCTCTTGGTAGCCTCTTCGTCGGTCATGACCAGTCCGCCGATTCCCGGCGGCACGTACACGTCGCTGACGCGTATGATCGTGACGCGATCGCGGTTTGGCTCAAGGCTGTCCACCAGTGCCAATGCGTACTGCTTTGCGCGGTCGAAGCTGGTCTGGCCTTCCTGCTCGTAGGCCATGCTGGCACTGTTGTCCAGCACGAGCACCAGGTGCAGGGGCGAATCTGTGCTGAGCGTCCCGCGAGTAATGCCGAGGCTGTCGTCGGCCCAGTCCTTGATGCGCTCGCAACCCATCGGGAACAGCGCGGCAGCAATCATGATCACCGCCGCAATGCGCAGCAGCAGCATGATCAGGCTCTCGAGCTGCATCTTGCGGCGCGTCTTCTGGTAGGCGCGAAGCAGGAATTCCATCGCGGCCCAGTCGACCTTGCGGAAGCGGGTCAGGTTGATCAGGTGGATAATGATCGGCACTGCGGCCGCAGTCAGCGGCACGCCCAGTCCAAGTGTCCAGATCAACCAGGTCGGCATAGGTCTTCTGCGCTAGGCGCGGGTTCCGGTCCTGCGTGCGAGGTACGCCTGCAGGGCGACTCCCAGCGGCATGCTGGTATCCATCAATTGAAAGTCAGCCTTGGCGCGCAGACAAACGCGGCGCACTTCAGCGGTGAACTGGTTTACTTCTTCAAGGTAGGCCTTGCGCAGACTGCGGGGGTCCACCAGCAGGTCGGGGTAGCCTTCCATGCCGAGGAACTGGGTCAGGCGATCGAAGCTGAATTCGCGCTCCATCGGGTCCATCACGTTGAACACGATCACGTCGTGCTTGCGTGCGGCCAGGTGCTCAAGGCCCTTCTTCAGGTGCTTGAGGTCGTCGAACAGGTCACTGATTACCATCACCATGCCGCGACGGCCGGTGCGCTGCGCGACGTCGGTCAGGACTTCACCGATGTTTGTTTTCTTTTGCGCCTCGCGCTCGTGCATGGTTGCAAGCATGCGCATCAGCGTGACCTGGCTGTTTGCGGGCGGCACCCAGTCGTAGAGTTTCTCGTCAAAGAGGGCGAGGCCGGCAGCGTCCGACTGCTTCTGGATCAGGTACGCCAGGCTGGCGGCCATGTACTTGCCGTACTCCATCTTGGACTGGTTTTCGCCGGATTTGTAGCGCATCGACTCGGAGCTATCGAGCACGATGACGGCGCGGAAGTTTGTCTCTTCCTCATATTCCTTGATGTAGTACTTGTCGGACTTCGCGTAGGCTTTCCAGTCCAGGAAGCGCAGGTCATCGCCCGGCACGTACTCGCGGTGCTGGGCGAATTCGACGCTGAAGCCGCGGTATGGGCTGCGGTGCATGCCGGAAATGAAGCCCTCCACGACATTGCGCGCGGTGACTTCCAGGTGCCGGATGTTGTTCAGCACCTTCGGGTCTAGATATTTCTGGTATGCCTCAGCCATTTTGCCCGATCACTCACCCAGCTGCTTCAATGCTGCCTTTGCTTCATCCGCGAGGAGCCCGTCGCCCTCACCCAGTGTCTTCAACAGGTTGCGGCTGCCTTCATCCTTGCGCTCACCCATCCAGCGCACTGCGATGATCTTTTCCGCAAGCGACCTCTCCGAGGTCGCAACCATCTTCATCAGCCCGCCTTCGTCCGTCTTCGCGCTGGCGCTGAACAGGCACAGCAGGTCAAGTCGTCCCTCTTCGGCAGCGCCCCTGTACGCCTGCTCCAGCTTCGCAGGTTCCATATCTGAACCCAGCGCCTCCAGCACAGCGGCTGCACGAATCTGCGCTGCATCGGCCGCGTCCTTGCCTTCCTTGCTCTCCCGCAGCCTGGCGAGCTCATTCTCCAGAAGCTTTGCCTTGGCCTCGGCAATCATCCGGTTGCTTTCGGACTCCTGCAGCTGGGTCTTTGTGTCGTCGGCCGTCTTCTTTATGTCGATGGCACGCTGCACAGCCTCTTCATACTTGGTACTGCTTACCTTGCCCCAGCCGCTGAACAGCATGATCATGAAGCCGGCGGCCATCGCCAGGTACAGGCCCCTGCTTACCCAGCGCGTAATCTTGATCAGGTTCGGGCTGAAGGCACCCGCCTGCGCGTAGCGCTCAAGCTCATCTTCCAGCTCTTCTTTGCGGCGCTGGAGAGCTTCGTCTTTCTCCTTCTGCTTCTCGTCGGTGTCAGTCATGGCGGACCCGGCGCTTGCGCACCGGGCTCTGGTTCCTGTTTGCCTACTTGGTCACGTCGGGCAGGCGGGCGTCGGTCAAACTTTCGGCTTCGGCACGCGGGATCATCTGGATCAGCTTGTCGATGATCACATCACTGGTAATGCCTTCGGCCTCCGCGCTGAAGTTCGGGATGATGCGGTGACGAAGCACCGGATGGACGACGGCCCGGATGTCATCACCGCTCACGTAGTAGCGCCCGTTCAGCACAGCGCGCGCCTTGGCGCCCAGGATCAGGTACTGGCTTGCGCGGGGACCTGCGCCCCATGCGAGCAGCCGCTTGATTTCATCGGGCGTCTGCGGGTTGTTGAGACGCGTCAGGCGCGCGAACTGCATTGCGTACTTGATCACGTGTTCGCTGATGGGAACCTTACGGACAAGCTCCTGCAGGCGCATGATCTTGGCGCCGTCGAGCACGTGGTCGACCTTGCCGCTGTACGTCGCGGTGGTCATCTTCATGATCTGCATCTCTTCATCTTCCGTGGGATAGTCCACGTTGATGTTGAACATGAAGCGGTCCTGCTGCGCTTCCGGCAGCGGATAGGTGCCTTCCTGCTCGATCGGGTTCTGCGTCGCCAGCACGAAGAACGGCTCTTCCAGCTTGTGGCGACGACCGCCGGCCGTGACCTGGTGTTCCTGCATGGCCTCAAGCAGCGCGGCCTGCGTCTTGGGCGGCGTACGGTTGATTTCATCCGCAAGGATGATGTTCGCGAAGATCGGGCCCGGCAGGAATTTGAATTCGCGGCTGCCTGTCGCTTTGTCTTCCTGAAGAACTTCTGTGCCGGTGATGTCGGACGGCATCAAGTCGGGCGTGAACTGGATGCGGCTGAACTTGAGAGACATCGTCTCGGACAACGTCCGGATCAGCAGCGTCTTGGCAAGGCCGGGCACGCCGACCAGCAGCGCGTGGCCGCGGGCGAAGATCGCGATCAACGTCTGCTCGATCACATCTTCCTGACCGACGACAACGTTGTGCAGCTGCTTCACAATGCGCTCATGCGCCTCGCGCAGTTCAAGTACCGCCTTGAGGTCTTCGCCTTCGAGTCTCTCTTGCTCAGCCATTGGCCCCTCGGGTTGCGTACGGGCGACGAATGCGTCACCCCTGCCTTTACTCTGCCTTGAACACGTAGACCCACTGGGCCGACGCGACAATAAGGAACGTTTCCTTCTTTACGACTGCCTGCTCGCCAGATGGGAACGTGAACGTCTCCCCATTCTGCAAATGCTCAACGTTGAAGACGTTGCCCGTCTTCGGGTCGGTCAGCGTGCAGGCTTTATAGCGTGTCAGCCCGTCGGCGTCTTTGTATGCCTCCCCGCGACAATAGATGGTCAGCGTGGCGGGCACGGCGTCCGGCTTTACATTGTCGAGCTTGAACTTGGTCTGCAGCTTGCCCGAATTGACGTCGTAGACCGCAATGTACTGATCAAACGGCACCAGCACATTGTTGCCCGCGATGATGCCGCGACCATCCGGCTGGTCACCGGTGTTGTACTCGGCCTGGAAGTGAAGGCTGCCGAAGTCGGCTTCCTTGCTGCCGCCCTTGCGGAAGCTGGTCAAGCCCACCGAATACAGGCGCGAGCGGCCCTGGATGATCAAGCGGTTGTCCACGATTCCGAGCACGTGCTCATACTCGCCGATCGCGCCCTTACCCTTGTTCGGATATTCCATCCACTGGTCGCCGGTCACTGCATCAAGCACCAGCGCAAGCCGATAGTCGTATGGGGCGGTCACTACAAAACCACCCGCCGCAATGGGCGCGTTGTTGAACCAGCCGCGCGGAAGCGGACTGCGCTCGCGACTGTAGCGCGAGACCCAGCACAGCTCGCCGGTCGCACGGTCCACAGCAGCGGTGGCGCCCGTGTGCGTGCAGCAGTACAGCATGCCGCCCTGTTCCGCGACGCTGCTGACATCCGGCAGATTGACCGGCTCACCGCCATAGCTCCACGGCTGGGTTGAGAGCTTCTTGCTGCACAACTGCGTGCGCCAGACCAGCTTGCCCTCGCCCTTGCTCGGGTCGCCCTTGGGGGTGACGTCGAAGCAGAACATCCAGACTTCGTAGGTGTCCTTGGCAGTGAACGCACCCGAGATGTAGAGCTTGTTGTCCCGCACGAGCGGCGCGCCGCAGAACACGACGTCCTTCAGGAAGTCCCAGTCGCCGCCGTTCTCTTCGACCTTGCGGTTGGGCATCGTGACGCGCAGCGCAGCATCGCGCCCGAGGTCAAAGGCCTGAATCTGGTTGCCGGTCGGCTCGCCGGTTTTTTCGCGGCTGGGGCTGCCTGCCCCCATCACGGCGAACAGCACGTCGGACTCACGATTGTCCAGGTCCCAGCGCAGACGGCCGATAGTGGATGCCATCACACGATACCGGGGACGCTGGTCCTGTTGACGGCCCCAGCCCCAACGGTTGTTGTTCTGAGGCCGCTGGACGTATCTAAGGTTCTTGGGCACCTCAAGCTGCAGCGGGTTGGATTCGCGCCCGTGGCGGAACCACATCAGCTTCTCGTTGTCCGTGTCATTTGCGGCCACGCGATGGACGAAAAAGCCGGACTCGTGCACCGTCGGGAAGACGACCGGCAGAGGCGGCGGCTCCTCACTGCTGTACTGGTCCTGCGGCTGGTCGGTTCCCGGAACCTTCTCGACAAGCTTGAACCCCTGCACGCCTTCTTCGGGGCCGAGGTCGAGCATCTCTGAAAAGTCACCAATGGGTGGCGCTATGGCGTTGCGTGTGCCGTCACCCTGCAGCGTCCGCCAGCCGGGGCGAGAAACCAGTTCTTCCGGCACCGCCGGTGCGGCTTCTGCCATGGCACGGATGTAATCGAGGCTTTTGACGGTCTTGCCACCGACGTCAACATCTGCGCTGTAGCCGCTGCGCTCAAGCTTGCGCAGGAACTTGCCGAGGCGATAGTTCATACCGGCATCACGGCACGCCCGAACGTACTGCACCTGCAGGGCGGGGTCGCGATTGAACTCGTCGGCCCAGGACAACTGATACTCTTCAAGCCAGCGCACGGCGGATACGGGATCAGCACTCTCCATCGCCTGCGATGCAAGCAACTGAAGCGCCGTGCGGCCGGCCTGGCTGAACTGGTAGAACCGCGCGCAGCGGCGCAGCAGGAATCGGTCGTCATTCTGCAGCGCAATCCGCAGCATCTCGGCGCCCTTGGCGGCCTGCTGCAATGCGAGCCGGTCTTTCAGGGCTTTCGGCCAGTCAGGAATGCGGAAACGCGAGTTGATGTAGTCCGCAAGCGGGATCCACGTTTCGGAATATACATCCAATGACTTCTTGTCAGCCTTGGACAGCTCGCCGAACCAGTCGTCGCGGACGAGCTTCTCCTCGTTGCGGGGCAGATCGTCCTTGAGCCACTCGTCGCGCAGATGGTGGTAGCGGCCGAAGGCGTCGCGCCACTTCTCAAACGCGTCTTCCTTCTTGCCCTCGCGCTCAAGCGCAATCGCCTCAAACTCACGCTGGCGGGCTTCGCGGATCTTGAAAAGGATGTCATCCTTGACCCGGCCAGTTGGCAGATACAAGTCCGGGTTGACGATTAGCCCGCCTTCATCCTGAGCAACAACCGGGGCTGGGCAGTTAAGCGCCGAAAGCACGCCGAACACCGCCAGCAGCAGCAACAGGATTCGGGTTTTCAAGGCCAGCCTCCTGGCTATAGGGGCGCGAAACAGGGCAACACTTTCTACGCACCAACCCGGCCCAAGCGCCGGAAATTCCGGCACTTACCTGTTCGAGAGCACGTCGACCGCGCCCTCGATGTCGGCCCTTACCGCCATGGCCGCGGCGTCGGTTCGATCAAGCAACTTGCGCAGGAATGCAACGTTGTTCTTGGTGCCGAAGGTCTTGATGTACTCGACGCAGGCGCGACGCAATTCCACATTCGGCACATCCGCAAGCTCTTCGATGGTCTTGAAGTACGTATTGTCCTGCACCGCGATCAGTACGCGTACAAGCACAGCGGCCTTCTGGTACTCTTTGCGGTCGCCATTGGTCACCTCTTCGAGGCGCGCACGGGCCTTGTCGGAGATATAACCGAAGACCGTTGCAGGAAGCTTGCCGAGCAGGGTCTTGGCCGCATTCTCACGTGAGCGGTCCTCAATCACACTCAGGGCCATGTCAGCCAGGCGCTTCTGCTGGTCGCTGTCCTCGCCGAACTCGGACAGGTTTGCCAGCGCCTGCACGGCCGCCCCCTTCATCGAGAGCTCGTCTTCCAGCAGGGCAGCGCGGATTACCTTTGCGCCGTCGATGTCCGGGTTCACTCGTCCGTAAGCCTGGAGGCGAACTTCCTTACTGTCATCTCCGAGGCCCTTCTCGATGATGCTGGTGCTGTCCGTCTTGTTGCCCATGCGCTCAGCCATGACCGAGGCAGTGCTGATTGCAGTGGCCCGAACATCCTGGTCCGGGTCGCTCGTGCGCGCCTTCACAGCCGGGTAGACGTCTTCATCGGAAACACGCGAGTTGCGACGATAGATGTCAATCGCCTTGAGTGCCGCGTTGCGGACGTTTGCGACGGGTTCCTTGGTTGGATCCAGCGAATCAACGAACAGCGGCAGTAGCTCTTTCTCATCGCTGCGCTGGAGGCCCTGGAGTGCATTCTGGCGTGCCGCGCTGTACTTCTCATCGCGGTCGGCCAGTACGTCCTTCAGCAGCGGGAGCGACTTGGCGAGCGGGATGTAGCTTCGGCCAAGATTCTGTGATGCCTGCGCGCGGATCACGTCGTCGGTATCCTTGACCCAGCGGGCAAGGTCATCGAACGATTCTTTGCCCTTGGATTCAGCCCAGGCGTTGATTGCATTCGCGCGCTTCGGCGCCTCGAGTGTCGTGTCATCGGCCGCGGTGCGGAACAGATCAACGCTCTTGCCTTTCAGCACGTTGCGGTTGCCCAGCAGGTGGTCGATGATCTTGCCGCGCAGGCTTACCGACTCGGCCGGCAGCTTACCGTAGGCCTCGACGAAGGCTTCCATTGCATCGTCGCTGCGGAGGTTGCTGAGATGCGTGTCAACCTGCGTGGCGTAGTAGTCTGCCTTGTACTTGTCTTCGGGCTCGCCTTCTTTGGGCTTCGGCGCCTCGTCGTCGGCGATATCGAGGAACGCCGTCACTCCGGCCGCCCCAAATTCACCGAGGGTCTGTGCGGCCGTGCCGCGTTCCGATGGCTTGTCGACGTCCTTGAACGTCGCAACCAGGGCGCTGATAGCCGTGGACTCCAGTGCTTTCTGCTTCATCTGGCGAACAGCCTCGGCCCGAAGGCTGACGAAGCCGTTGAACTGGCCGAGTGTGCAGACGTCAACAAGACCGTCGACGGCGCGCTTGTCGCCCAGTTCCGCCAATGCAAACAAGGCCTGCAGTCCGAGCGGCTTGCTGTAGTCCGCTGCGATAGCGCCGGTGCGCTTGCCGTCTTCGCCCTTGGGGCCGAGACGCTGGGTATCCCACAGGCTCAGCAGTGCGTCGGCCGACGCAGTGTGCTTTGTCGCGACCACCACTTCGATGGCGGCGCTGCGCAGCACCTGTTCAGCTTCTCTTGCGCCGTCCTTTGGCTTGGCAAGGAACTCGCCTGCGATGTCGCCGCCGTCCTTCAGCGCTGCAAGCCCGTGCAGGGAGCCCCAGCGCAGGCGGCTGTCGAGTTTGGCGTCGGCTGCATAGGTCTTGAGCGCGCGTGCAACTTCATTCCGGTCCGCGTTGGCGGGCTTGCCCGACCAGAGCCGGCCGAGAGCACTGGCGCAAGCTGCACCCAGCCAAGGGTAGGACGGAGACTCCACAGCCTGCGACTGAAGCAGAAGCACCATATCGGCGCTGGCGCGTGTGTCCTCAAGTGCGCCCAGCAGTCGGACGCATTCCAGGCGGCGTGCGCTACGCTCGGCCTTTACGTCCGCTGTGATCCCTTCCTCGTCGGGGTTCTGCTTCATGCCTTCGAGAAGGTCGTCAAATGCTTCATCGGCGGCCTTCGCCAGGCGTTCAACCGCGCCGGAGCGCTGGTTCTTGTCGCCGAGGGCCTTCACGTCATCGGCATAGTCGCCGGCGCTGAGCGCTACGGCAGCCATGACGGCCAACATCCAGATCAACAGGCAGTGCTTCATGTCCGAAATACCCTTCGATATCGCTCTAAACGTCCACGGAGGCCCAACGGTTTACCGGGCCTGAGGAATCCCATAGGGGCACGAGAGTACCATTCCGGACTGTCAGTCCAAGGGGAGTCAGGGGTGCATTCCGGGTGACCAATTGCTAACAGGCACTGGACTTGTGCCACTTTGCCCTTGCCATCATCCGGCACTGAATCTCACGTGCGTTCCCTTGGCGAACTCCTGTCCCCCACTATTGTAAGCGAATGACTGACCGACCACGCGGGCAAGCTCGCCAGCCTCATCCGAACCCGACCAAGCGTCCCTCTCCGCAACCCCACAAGCGCCACCGCGCGGATCGCAATGGCAGCGGACGCGCAAGGCCGCACCCGCGCACCGTACACGACATGGACCCGCGCAAAGCTGCATTTGAAACCATGCGGCGGCTGTCCCCTGGCGACCTGCTGGAGCCGGCCGTGCAGGCCACGCTTCGCTACCAGGGATACGGCCCCGACGCGGCCCATCGGGTGCTGCCGATGTTGGAGGATGCCGTCCGCTTCGCGTTGCTGTTTGATCACCTGATCGCGCATCTGGCATCCCGCAAGCCGTCCGAGCTTGACCCGGACGTGCGCGCCGCCCTGCACCTGTTTCTCGCCTGGTACCTGCTGGACGACCCGACATCGGCCTATGCCCACGGCAACGCGGCCGTAAATCTGCTGAGCCCCCAGCACAAAGGGCGCGGGTTTGTGAACGCCCTGGTCCGCCGACTGGGCGAGTTCGTACGCGTCGAGCAGACAGCGCCCGAGGACTATCGCGCGCAGCTGAAGGCCCATACAGCTCCCCCACTTTGGGCGGGCCGTGCACGGCTCGGTACAGGGCGAATGCTGGTCGCTGAGCGGCCGATCTTTCCTGACCCGAGTACCGACCTTGCCGCGCACTTGTCGATTGTCGGCTCGCTGCCGCGCTGGTTGACCGAGCGATTGATCGAGCAGCATGGCCCGGAAGCGGCCACACAAATCGCCATTGCGTGCATTGAGCGGCCATTGACGTGGTTGCGGCCAAACACGCTTAAGGCGGACTGGAAAGAGATCGCCGAGTGGTGGACCGTCGCCGGCACCGAAGTTGAGCGCGTACCAACGCCGTTCCACGGTAACGCGCTGGCCCTGCCGGCCAAGTTGCGCACGCTGACCGAGCATCCGGGCTGGGCAGGTGGCGCATTCTACGTGCAGGATTACTCGGCCCAGCTTGTGGCGCCTGCGCTTGAGGCGAGTCCCGGCGAGACACTGCTGGATCTCTGCAGCGCACCGGGCGGCAAGGCGGGCCACCTGGCCGAGTTGACGGACGACAGAGCAAAGATCCTGGCCTGCGACATCACCATGCCCAAGATCGAGCTGATCCAGCAGAACATCGCACGAATGGGCTACAGCAGCATCGCCACCGTCCAGGCCGACGCCAGTGAATTGAAGTTTCCTGAGCCATTCGATCGCGTGCTGGTGGATGCGCCATGCAGCAACAGCGGCGTGCTGGCCCGGCGGGTGGAGGCACGGCACCGCATCAACGAGGGGAGCGTCCGGGAGCTGGCGGCACTACAGCTCAAGATCCTTGAGAATGCAGCCGCCAACCTGAAGCCCGGCGGCGCACTCGTGTACAGCGTATGCAGCATACTGCTTGATGAAGGCCCTGACGTGATCCACCGCTTCATGCGTGGCAAGGTCGGCGAGCAGCGGCGCGAAGACGCCGGCTGGGAAGTAGAGTACGAAAACTACGTTCTGCCTGTGCCGGCCTTTCACGATGGTGGCTACGTGTGCAGGCTTGTTTCCCCGGCGTAATGCATGTTCAAGGCCTGGATTGACCAGATTCGCGACACGCTCTCCGGCCCGCCGCGCAGGCTGCCCGCCGGCAGCTATCCGTACGTCACGCCGCCGATGCCTGACTGGATGCGCCACGTACCAAGCGAGCCGCTGACTGAGCAGTACCGTCAGCACACCCTCCTGTTTGAGCAGGGCATGGTTGGATGGGCAGCGCTGGTACAGGCCAACTCCATGTTGTTCGAGCCCAGCGAGGTCAATGCGATGCCGGCGCTGGCGCTGTTCAGCCCGGATGCCTACTTCGATGAAGCGGTCGAAGAACTTCGTGAGATTGCGCATGAGATTTTCGCACTGCGCGAAACGCGCCCGAAGGCCAAGGCACTCAAGGCTGTTGTAAAGCAAATGGACAATGAGGAAAGGCGCTACGGTCGACGCCTGGTCCCGCCGGAACTCGCACGCGGACGTCGGTTGTTTCTCACCGACCTGATGGTGCATCGTGAGCACCTGCCCGGCGGCTGCCTCGACGGAGGAGCGTTTCCGATCCTGCACCATCCGGAGACTTCGTGCATATGGATCGTGCCGGCGCGCTTCTGGCCGGATGACCTGACGGAGTGCTGGCACGAACTCTAGCAGCCCTGCACCGGGCTACGCTTGTTTCGCGGGCTCGCGCCCGGCCCAGCAGTGTGCCGTGCCGAGCTCGGAATGGCCGAGCTGCTTCAGGTACAGGAAGAGCTGCATACGGTAAGCGGTCAGGAACTTCACGCCGGAGTTCATGATTGCCGCAGCCAGGCTCATGTCCGGACCGCCCCAGGGCATGCTCTTGCGTTCGTTGGTCAGCCGTTCATTGGAAAGCCCGCCGATCATGGCCTTCAGGTTGGCGGCCTGCTCATCCATGACGCGGTCGAAGTTTGCCAGCGTGGTTTCATCCGCGCGCTTTACCAGGCGATCGACGTGGTCGCGATTGCCATTGACCAATGCAGTCGTGAAGCCTTCGCCTGCTCGGGTGATGTAGCGCAGCAACTCCAGCACGCTGCGCTGGTTCGGCGTAGGGCGCCAATCAAGCCGATCACCGGGAACCTTCGCGCCAAGGAACTTGCAGAGTCGGATTTCTTCCAGCATTGAGTCGATCAACTCTTCACGGGTGATCATTCTGCTGCCTCCTGCGCCGGGCGCGGCTGCGGATCCACGCCAACCCAGCACTGCGCCGGGCCGATGTCCTTGCGCCCGGCCGCCTTGATATAGAGAAAGAACTGCATGCGGTACGCGACCAGCGTCTTCACGCACATGTCCATCAATGCCTGACCGAGTGGTACCGGCGCGCCCCACGGCATGTACGCAGTCTTGTGGGCGAAGTCGTGGCTGCTGATACCGTTGACCAGCTTCTTGAGTAGCTCGCCCTGCTCCGTCATTGCGCGCTCAAAGGTCTGCTGTGTGACCGCGTCGGCCTTCTTGTAGTACTCCTCGGCGTGATCCCAGCTTTCGCTTACCGCCTGCACGCCCGGAACGATGGCGCATGCCGTCAGGTACTGCATCAGCTCAAGCATGTCACGCTGCTCCGGCGAAGGGCGATAGCGCATACCGCCCGGCGGAATCTTGCCGGCGAGGTGCTTGATGATGCGGATTTCCCACAGCATCGAATCGATCAGTTGTTGCCTGGTGATCATCCGCTACTCCCGCCCTGCTACTTCCAGTTCAGTTCGTCCATGAACACCTTGCGGCTTTGTTCGTCGACGATTGCTTTGCCCGCCGCCTCGGCCTGGGCGCGGATCTTGTCGGCCTCAACGGCATTGCCCGCGACCGCGTTCGCGCGAGCCAGCGCTTCAAGCGCGAAGGCCTTGTCGTACTCGGCCATATCCGCGGCGTTCGCCAGCGTCAGGGCATTGCAACGCTCCGCGTGGCGCAAAGATTCCCTACCGTTACCGAGGACGGCGTACACGCGGCTGATCAGCCATTCCGCCCTCTGCTGTTCTGCGGCGGAGCCGGTCTCGAGGTAGTGGTATGCGCTTGCGAACGCTGCATAGAGCATCTTTTCGTCATCTGCAGCCGAGCGCGAGCCACTGCGCAGCAGCGCCCATGTCACGGCATTCAGCCCGGACGCAAACGTCTCCTGCATCTGCTCGGCCATCTGGCGACGAATGAGGTTTTCGGAATCGGGCACGGGTCAGGTTTCGGGTTGCAGGTTTCGGGTGTCGGAGATTCTGCCAGTCACAGCAAGAAACCTGAAACCCGGAAGCTGCCTATGCGTCCACTTTCTTGCGCTGCGGGTTCTGGGCTTCGTTCTCGGTGACCTTTTTTTCGATGAACGTGATGATCTGTTCTGCCACGTCCACACCGGTCGCGTTTTCAATGCCCTCAAGCCCGGGCGACGAGTTGACTTCCAGCACCAGCGGGCCACGCTTGGCGCGGATCAAGTCAACACCCGCAACATTCAGATTCATGGCTTTGGCGGCAGCGATTGCGACTTCGCGCTCGGTCTTGGTGATGCGTAACTTCTTGGCCGTCCCGCCGCGGTGCAGGTTGCTGCGGAAGTCGCCCGGTGGCGCGCTACGCTCCATGGCCGCGACAACCTTGCCCCCCACGACGAAGGCGCGAATGTCGCGACCGTCCGCCTCACGGATGAATTCCTGCACCAGGAAGTTCGCATTCAACTGCTGAAAGGCGCTGATTACGGCCTCTGCGGCCTTGGGCGTTTCTGCCAGCACCACGCCCGCGCCCTGGCTGCCCTGCAGCAGCTTGATCACGAGCGGCGTGCCCCCCACCAGCTTAATCACGTCATCCTTGCCGAGCAGGTTGTGCGCGAAGCCGGTCTTGGGCAGGTCGACGTTCTTGCGCGAGAGCAATTGCAGACTGCGCAGCTTGTCGCCGCTGCGCACGATGGCCTGGCTGGCGTTCAGGCTGAACGCGCCAATCATCTCGAACTGCCGCACGATGGCCGCGCCATACGCGGCGTCAGCGCTGCTGGCCACGCGCGGAATGATCGCGTCGAACTTGCCCAACGCACGCCCGGCGTGCATCACCTTGGGGCTGTGCGCCGTGATGTCCACGTAGCAGCGCAGATAGTCGACGATCATGATCTTGTGACCACGAGCCTCGGCCGCTTCCTTGAAGCGACGGGTCGAATACAGCGTCGGGTTGCGAGAAAGGATGCAGATGCGCATGGCGTGCCCGATTAGACGACTCAAACCTTACATCGCCCCGCGCGCTCGGGATAGACACACCGCGCCTAGTCAAACTCTTCCAGTCCGATGGGCTCCATGCGCTGCCACGTGTAGCCGAAAATCGACTCGCCTTCGTACAGCCGCACCAGCCCACCGTTCTGGGTCTGCGTCAGCCTCGCCACAACGAACTTGTCGCCACCCATGCTGCTGCCAAAGCCTCTCGAGTATGTGCTCGCCCAGGGCTTTCCAGGATTGCCGAAGTACCTCGCTTTGACGACCAGCTCCCGCGGCGACGGGCCGCAGAGGGCTGTGTTCATGTTGGCGAACGTGGCGATCCCAAGCAGCAGGAACAGCCCAAGTGTCAGACCAGCCCCCGGCAGCTTCCAGCGCACAGACTTCGTAAGCGCCATCATGAACAGAGCGAAGACCAAACCGACAGACATGTTCGCCACGCCGATATGGCCGCCCGTAACAATGTATGGCCCGAGCGGCTGAAGCATCAACGCCAGCGCCAGCGTGGTCAGGCCAAGCCGGATGCCCGGGCGACCGCGATGGCGCGCGATGCCGACTCGACCGGCAGAGAATGCAATCATCACACCGCCGGCTACCAATGTCGCGAGAGCAACAGCAGTCAGCGCCCGGCACCATTGCCACCCGGCACTGAACAGCCATGCCAGGCCCAGCCACATCGAGATGTTCAGCGCGGCGGCATTCCACAGGCTCGCACGTCCGCGCCAGACTGGATTCGCCGGTGGCTGATTTGCCGGGTCCAGCTTGGCCAGCGTCAGGCGAACCCACCGGAAACCGTCGTCCCAGTTGTAGAGGTGGCGGCCCAGGGTGAGGACTACCCGGCCGTCGTGATCAATCAGCTGGCGGGATTCGTCAGCCCCCGCATCGGGCAATTCGCGCCAGCCGGCAACGTCTCCCCACGGGATGCTGAATGAGCCGAACCCGCGAACGACAACGCCCTGTTTGTCGACTTTGACGGAGTACAGCAACTGGTGCACGCCATACACCAGAAGCCCAAGCGCACAACCGATCACCGTAAGCGACATCAGTGCCGTGCCGGAGTGATTCTTCTCCAGTCCGGCGATGCCGAGGCCGAAAAGCATGCCCACGCAGGCGTGGAGCAACACGATGTAGACGACACGGATGCGCATAGGCATGCACTAGGGTATCGCAGCTGCGAGCGCTTTGCCAAAACCTAGCTGGATTCGGTACCGGCTTCCGGCTCCGGTTCGGGCTCGGGTTTGCTTCGGGGTCGGGGCGACAGCAGGACGACTTCGGTTACGCCCTTCCAGTCGCCGCTCGCGGGCTCAACACTCTTGCTCCGCCGCACCAGCAGCGGCATCTCGCCTGCGCGGCGAATGACTGTCTTGCCGTCCTCTTTCTCGGCTTCTTCACGCTTTCGGGTTTGAACCTCAAGACGGTCCTCCTCAAGCATCGCAGCCAGCAATGCGACGTCGAACTTGCGCCCGCACATGGTGTGTGCGCCGGCTGCCTCCACCATCTCGTCAGTCACACCGCCCTTGCCGCCGCCGAGAGCAAGCCACGCCTGAATATGCGGCGCAAGGCGTTTCGCGGTCTGCACGAACAGCAGGTTGATCTCGTCGTTGGCGGTCACCGCAATGACGCCCTTGCGCGTCTCAACCCCGCCGCGCAGCAACGTGTTGATCTCCAGCCCGTTGGCCTGCATCACGGGCAGCCCGGCCATCTCCGCGTGCGCTACTTCTTCGCGATTGCGGTCGATCAGCAGCACTTCTTCACCGGCTGCCTTCAGCGCCGCTGCCAGCGCGCGCGCAACCGAGTTCGCACCAAAAATCAGCCAACCCTGGTTGGTCTTGGCCAGGACCTTGAGCAGCCTGCCGACCGGCCTTCCCGTCAGGCCGGATAGCAGGACGGTCAGCACGATGCACGCAAACACGACGGCTCGGAACTCGGTGCCCTCGTGGGCGCCGGTCGCGGCAAGCTCCGTTGCAAACAGCGAAGCCACTGCCGCCGCGACAATCCCTCGCGGGCCGATCCATGACACGAACAGGCGCTGACGAATGTTCAGGCCGGAGCCGATGGTTGAAAGCAGCACCGCCGCCGGGCGCACCACGAACACCAGACAGGCCGCAACGGCCAGCGCGCGGCCGGCCAGCCCGGAAAGCTCCGCCATCCGGACGTTCGCGGCAAGCAGCACGAACAGCAGCCCGATGAACAGGATGCTGAGCTCTTCCTTGAACTCGATCAGTTCTTCCTGCTTCTCCCCGCCGAGGAAGCCGACTACCAGGCCCGCGATCACGGCCGCCAGCACCCCGGACTCTTCCGCGAACGCGTTCGACAACTGGAATGCCAGAATCACCAGCGCCAGCGTGGCTACGCGATCAAGGTGCTGCTGTGCCAGCGATTTCCAGCGGCCCACGCCGACAATCAGCAGCCCGGCCGCCCCTCCGACCACCCCGCCCGCGAGGACCTTCTCACCCAGCTCAAGTGCCGCGCGCCCGAAGGACGACGCCACCGGGTGCAGCGCAATCCCGAACACGGCCGTCGCCAGCACGGCGCCCACCGCGTCGCCCAGCACACCCTCGGCGGCGAGCACGGTGGCGACCGTCTTCTCGGCCTTGATGCGGCGCAGCAGCGGGGCAATCACCGTCGGCCCGGTGACGATCAGCAGCGCGCCGAACAGCGCGGCGATCTCGATCCGCCAGTGCATGATGAAGTAGGCGACAGCAGCCGCGCCGCCCGCGGCGATCAGCGCGCCGATACTGATCAGGCGGCGCACCGGCTTGCCCGTGCGTTTCAGGCGCCGCGGGTTCAGTGACAGCGCGCCCTCAAACAGGATTACCGAAACGCAGAAGCCGACGACCACCTGCAGCCAATCACCGAGCACATCCGGGCGCACGGCATTGGCGACATCCGGCCCAAGCACCACGCCCGCAGCCAGAGCCAGCAGGATGCCGGGAATGCGCAACGTCGCACCAAGCGCCAGCGAGGCCATCCCGGCCGCCATTGCAAGCGCGAGTGTCAATGCAGGTGAGTTGAAAATGTCAGGCATCGGCGCAGGTTTTAGCCAATCAAGACACGAACACCTAGTGCGTCCGGGTGCAGGCGACGCAATAGATGCCAAGCGTTCCACCAAACAATGGGCTCTGGCAACCCGCCACTCAATCCAAGTAGACTCCACCGCAATGGAGTCCGACTCGATAAAGGACGTCACGGAAGCAGAGGGGCTTGCAAAGCTCGGTGTGGCCTCAGTTGTAGAGGCAGCCAAGCACTACAAGCAGCGGATCTCGCAGGCTCCGCCACTTCACAACAATCAAATGCCGCGGAGGATCTCTGACTCAGCGAAACTCGGCGCGTGTGGCGGCAACTTCTTTGGTTGGGTAGGCAGCGCTTGGCTGTCGATTGCGCTAATGATGTTGGTTCTCGCCGCCGCTGGTGAAACCGAAGAGCTCGGCCTGCTAATTGTCTTTCTAGCCTTCTTCGTAGTGATGGGGCTTATCATCTTGTCCATCGCGTTCAAACGCGGGCTGCGTAGCATTCGCATCGTCCGCAACGGGCTACTGACTTGGGCAGTTGTAACGGACGTTGAGACCAAAATTGAACGGAGTACAGGCGGCCGAACGCCGAACACCATCGAGTATCACGTCTCATTCATCTACCACAATTACGAGCGGCTTTTCTTCGCGAAGGCCAACGTGTCCCGACATCAGCCAATAACGGATCAGGCGACGGAACTCCTGCTCTTCAGCCAGGACGATCCAGAACACGTTGAGTTCGCGGACCTCTTGCCCGGAGGGCTTCGCATTGACACGACAGGCCGTGTTCACGAGTCCGGATTCCATACGCTGCTCGGGTTGGTTCCGTTCCTGATGATTCCCGCAGGTCCCATCGTCGGCGCGATTCTGATGGGCATGAACTAGGGCAACGCCGACATCACCGCGCGTGGGCGCCGCCTCATGACCTGCCGGGGTGGCCTCACTGCTCTGCGCCTGCGGGCCGGCGGGTATGATCGAAGTGCAGATAGACCGTACGTAATGGGGCTGCGTCCGAAATCTGTAGCAGCGGCCGTTGGGCTGGCGACGCTTGGCGCGAGTGCCGCCGAAGCCGACGCACGCTATGAGCAGGCACTGCAGCGCGCTCCGCTGCTGGCGCAGGGCAATGTGCCGCGAAGAGTCTCGCTCGTCGGGCACCTTGCCGCCTGCGGCGGCCACTTCATCGGCTGGTTTGGCGCTGGCTGGCTTTCGTTCTCGGCGATGATGTCGGTGCCGGCACTGGCGTTCACAGACTCGCTGGGAATCCTGCCGGTCCTTTTCGTCGGGCTGTTCGTTTCGATCGGGCTGCTGCTGGTCTACTTCGCGATCAAGCGGGGGCTTGCGGCCGTGCGGATCGTGAAGAATGGCGCGCTCACGTGGGCGGTCATCACGAACACGGAGCGCAAGGTCAGCACCAGCCGCGACTCGGACGGCAACACCACTACGTCGGTCAGCTACGACGTCAGCTTCATGTACCGTACGCCGGATGGCGTAATGCGCTTCGGCGAATGGAACCTGCAACGCCCGGACGCCATCGTCGACGAGCCGTGCGAGTTGCTGCTGTATGACCCGGAAGATCCAACCATCGTGGAGTTCGCCGACCTACTTCCCGGCGGGCTGCGCATCGACAGCCAGGGCAACGCGACGGAATCCGTGCGCCACAACATGATAGGGCTGATCCCGTTCGGCATCCTGCTGATCGGGCCGATCTTTGGCGCGCTGATGCTGCTGGGATTCCTTACGGGATAGGGTTCCACGCACATCCTGCGCGTGAACCGAACTATCTGCCGCAAGCTGATGCCCCGCGGCTATTCCTTGTCGCGGAGGACCTTCTCGGGTGACGGCGCAGCGCCCTTCTTGTAGTTGCCGCTGTCGGCGCGCTCGTATGGGACCTTGGCGTCGAGCTTGGCCTGCTGGCCCTTGGCCTTCTGCTTGTCCTGTACGTGCTTGGGCGGGAGCCAGTTGCCCAGCTCGTCGAAGCTGCCTTCGGCCTGTGCTTTCTCGGCCATGGTTACGCGGCGCTTCTTGCGGTCGTCGGACATGGGCATGTCTTTCAGATCGGCCGGGGCGCGTTCGCCGAGGTCCGTAAAATTGTCCATACGCACGGCGCACAGGTCGCCGCACATGGTGCAGACGTCGCTGTCGTAGTCTTCGCTGGTCTGGCGGAACTTGCGCGCCTCAACCGGGTCGATGGCGCAGGCGAACATGGTTTCCCAGTCCAGCTTCTTGCGCGCCTCGGACATTCGGTCGTTGATGCGCTTGGCGTACGGCACGCCCTTGGCGAGATCGCCGCTCTGGGCCGCGATGCGCGTGGCGATTACACCCTGGCGCACGTCGTCGGCGTTCGGAAGGCGCAGATGCTCGGCCGGCGTGACGTAGCACAGCATGTCCGCGCCGGCCGCGCTGCAGACTGCGCCGCCGATCGCGCCGGTGATGTGGTCGTAGCCCGCGCCGGTGTCGATGGTGAGCGGGCCGAGCACGTAGAACGGCGCGCCATGGCAGATGCTCTTTTGCAGCTTGACGTTGGCGGCGATCTGGCCGAGCGGCACGTGGCCGGGACCTTCAATCATCACCTGCACGCCCTTGGCCCATGCGCGTTTCGTGAGTTCGCCGAGGATCAGCAGTTCCTGAATCTGCGCCGCGTCGGTTGCATCGCCGGTGCCGCCCGGACGCAGTGAGTCGCCAAGGCTGAATGTCATGTCGTACTTCGCCGCGATCTCGCACAACTCGTCGAAGTACTCGAACAGCGGATTCTCATTGCCGGTTGCGCGCATCCAGGCCGCGTGCACACTGCCGCCCTTGCTCACGATGCCGACGATGCGCTGCCGCCCGTCGACGTATTTCAAGGTCTGGCGCGTGATGCCGCAGTGGACGGTGATGTAGTCCACGCCCTGCTGGCCCTGCTTGTCGATTTCGTCCAGCAGGCGACGCGCGGTGAAGTCCTTAAACCCCTGCCCCTTCATGATGTTGTCGGACATCGCGCCGTAGATCGGCACGGTCCCCACCATGATGCTGCTGTTCTTGATCACGCTCTCGCGGATGTGGTCAAGGTCCTGGTAGCCGCTGCTCAAATCCATCACGCTGTCGCTGCCGAATTCGATGGCGACCTTCAGCTTCTCGAGTTCTTCCTCGAGCTTGCCGTGGTCGCTGCTGATGCCGATATTGGCGTTGACCTTGGTCTTGGTGCGACGCCCGATGGCCCGCGGCGCGAAGTCGTGGTTGTGGTTCTTCGGGATGACGAGGTGGCCCTGCGCGATCAGCCCGCGCACTTCCTCGGGCGTGAGCTCTTCCTGCTCCGCCACGTAGGCCATTTCGTCGGTGATCTTGCCATCACGCGCAAACTGCAGCTGGGTAGGCATGTTCGTCCTGTTTGCTGGTAACTTTGCCCGATCGGCGCGCAGGATAGTAGAAGGGCCTACCTTCACCAGTGGGGGTCAACGTCATGGATGCCGTGCAAGCACTGTTGTTGTCATTCGACGACGCCTGGAAAGACCCGTATGAGAGCCTGACCGACGCCTGTCGGGATCTCAGCGAAGTGGAAGCCGTCTGGCAGCCGCCGGCCTATGAGTGCGAGCCTAACGACGAAGGCGTAGGCAGGCCGGGCAGTATCCTCTGGCACCTGAACCATCTCGAATTCTGCCACCGTCATTACATTGAGACGCTGAACGCGCGCGACCCCGACAACTCACCGGATACACAACTGCCGGGCGAGCTGCCGTTGAAGGACGCGCTGGCGGCGCTCAACGACACCACCAATAAGTTGCGCGGCGTGGTGGCCGACCTGGCGCCCGACGACCTGACCCAAATGGTGAGGCCCGGACACAACACGGCCCAGTTCATTGCCATGTTCACGAGGCACATGACTTGGCACGCCTCGCAGATCAAGCAGACGCGCCGCCTGCATGCCCACGGCCCGATGGGCTAGGCGCGAGCGTAGGTTTCCTCACGGCGGCATGAGACTTCGTGGGCCATGAGGATGGCGGCGTGCATGGCGTGTTCGTTGGCCATGTATTTGCCGGCGATATCGAAGGCAGTCCCATGGTCGGGGCTGGTTCGCACAATCGGCAGCCCGAGCGTGGTGTTCACCCCCTCGAAGAAGCCCAGGGTCTTTACGGGGATCAGCCCTTGATCGTGATACATGGCGACCACCGCGTCGTAGCGGCCTTCACGGGCAAACGCGAACACGCTGTCGGCTGACAGCGGGCCCTCGATCTCGACGTCTTTGCTGCGAGCGGCGCGGATTGCGGGCTCGATCACCTTGCGCTCCTCATTGCCGAAGCGCCCGTTCTCGCCTGCGTGCGGATTCAGCCCGCATACGGCGATGCGCGGCTTGGCGATGCCAAAGTCGTCGCGAAGCGCTTGCGCGGTAACTTCGATCGTGTGCCTGAGATCCTTGCGATTGAGCAGCCTCGGTACCTTCGCCAGCGGAACATGAATCGTCGCCAGCGAGACCCGCAGCCCCCCGCCGATCAGCATCATCACCGGTTGCTTGACGTCGCACGCCTGGGCAAAGAACTCGGTCTGGCCGGGGAACGGAAATGCTTCCTTCGGCATCGTGTCCTTGCAGATCGGCCCCGTGCACACGGCGTCACTGATCTCTTCCGCCAGCATCTCAATGGCACAGGCGAGATACGTTGCCGCACGCTCACCGGCCAGCTCAGTGGGCTTGCCGGGCTGGATGGAATCCTGGTCCTTGAAGCCGCAGTCGACGAAGATCGGTCGCCAGGGCTTGTCGTCTTCCGGCATCAGGTGGCTGAGCAGATAACCCAGGTCTTCCATGAAGTCGTCGACCGGCACGATGTTGTAGGTGTGCATCGCGCTCGGTTTCTCAAGATGCAGGGCGTACAGGTGCGCGTCCCCCACCACGACGATCGGGCGATCATGCAGGATCTCTTTCTTGCGCTGGATCTTCTTGATCGCCTTGTGTGCGACCTCGGAGCCGATACCCGCCGGGTCGCCGGCCGTTATCACCAGCGGCGCCGGCGCTTCCAGCGTGTCGTATTCACCGGTTTCTTCGGGCTCGCTCAACTGCGTCTCCGGACCAACCGCTCGATCGGCATCAGCAGCATGACCAGCGTGAGAAGATACAGCACCGGAAGAGTCGCTTCACGCGATTGTGATGTGACTTCTGGCGGGCGTTCGACGAGCGGCGGAATCTGGCTGGCCGTGTCCTCGGCAAACTGGTGCGACTCAATCGGTGGGGTCTCGGCCACATAGACGTCGCCGATGCCTCGCTCCTCCGAGTCTTCGCTGTTGCTGACGCGCTCAATCACTTCGCCGGGGCCAAGTGGCAGCTTTCCGAGAAGCCGGTCGTCCTTGAGTTCCAGCGGGACGTCACCGTTGGCGGTTCGCAGCAGGTAGCTTGCGTCGGGGATCGGGTCGAGGATATGGATGCCATCCGGTGTCGCAGCACCGAGCAGGCGCACGTCTGGCACCTCGCGCGGCAGCAGCCAGCGCAGGCTGCCTGCGAAGATGCCTGGGAAGTCGCCCCAGCCGGTCAGCTCACCCAACGACTGCGGGTCGGTACCCGCGCCCCAGAACGCAACTCGCCCAAGCCCGTAGCCCTTGAACGCCAGGACGGGCGTCGAATCGGCCTCGCTGGTCTCCGCGGCAAGCGCAACAGCGGCGCCTTCGCGGGCGTAGCTGCGCGCCACCCATGCGACCTTCGGCGCGGGTTTGGGCAATGCATCGGCACCGAACAACTGGGCACCAACCGGCGCAAGTTGAAGCGGGAAAGTACCGGGCATGACATCGACCTTCGGCGGCTCTTCGCCGCGCTTGATCTCCTCTTCCAGTTTGCGGCGGCGTTTTTCTTCCTCGAGCTTCTTTTTGTCGTCGTAGGCCTCGAAGGCGAGGTCGACTGAATCCACGAAGATGACATTGGCTTTCTTCGCCGTCTCAGTATCGGCGGCGATGTAGGCGTAACTGCGTTTCGTGGCCAGTTCCGTCACGACCTTGCGCGCGGCGTCGCCCTCGACGCTGCTTGAATCAAAGCCGGTCCCGATTCCGATCGTGATGACATTGATGTCGTTGGCGATCGCCTTCTGGCGCAGGTCGGAGTGCTTGAGCCCTGCCAGAGTATTCTCGGGCCGGTCGCCGCCGTCCGTGAGCATCACGATCATCTTGACCGCACTCTTCTCGTCCTTCATGACATCCAGGACACTATCCATCGCGGCATAGATGTCCGTGTTGTAGCCCTGTGCGTCAAAGTCGCTCATCTTGACCTGCGAAAGCTCGTCGCCTATGCGGGTCAGGTCGCGTGCAATCTGGTCGCGCTGAAACTTGTAGGCCGGCGCCATCCCGTAAACCCATTCCTGCTTCAGCGTGAACGCCACGACGCCTACACGTGTGGCGATTGCTTCGCTGGTCTTGTCCGCGGCCTCGCGACGCCCGCCGTTGTCCACGAGGTTCAGGCTTTCGGCGACACCTTTGCTTGCCACGCTCCAGCGCGTGGGGCCATTCGTGCCGATCGGGGTTGTCATGCTGAGCGAGCGGTCGATCACGAAACAGATGCTGACCTTCGCGACTTCGACCTTGATGGGTTCTTCGACTACCGGAGGATTGTCCGGCGGCGGCTGTTTGCCTTCTTTCTGCAGAATCACCGGCAACATCTGGCGCGCGTAAACTGACATGTGCTCGGGCGCGACATATTTCGCCCCGTCGCCGGTGACGAACAGGCCGCCGCCGCGTGCAACAAAGCCCGCGAGTGAATCGGCCTGGTGGGCGTTCACGCCTGTGGCCGCATCGAGCGCATTGAGGGCATCGACGCTGGTCAGCACCATTTCCACGGGCTTGCCATCGCGCTCAAGGTGGCGGTTGCGGAACTCGCGCACGCTGATGCGGGTAAACTGCATGTCCGGCGCAAGCTCTGCCGCGCGACGATAGCCGACATCATCCAGGCCAAGCGCAAGCACCACTGGCGGCTCCCCCACCCGGAAGACATGACCCACGCGCTGAAGCTCATTGCCGTCTGCGTCGAGCAGGGTGGCCGCCAGCACATGACGCCCGGGAAGCTCGCTGCGGATCTCGACGGAGTTTTCGATCAGCTCCAGCGGCTCGCCATCAAGGGTTGCATCGACCCTCGCGGCGGGACCGGCAACCGTAAACTTCACCTTGAACGGCTCGCCCGGTTTGACCTCGAGGGGCGCCTCGATCCCACGCAGCACCGGCACCGAGTCTGGTGAGCCCTCGCGCCACCCCTCGATCCGGCACGGCACGCCAAGAGCCTGCAACGCATCGCGTACCGGCGCTGCCTTCGCCCTGAAGTCCGCGACAACCAGGGCACTCTCAGGCGGATGGCCCGCTGCCAGCGCATTCCGAACACGGTCTACGAATTCATCGGGAGCCTCGCTGAAAACATCCGGCCCACTCGGCACCCGGCCGGGACCGCCGCGACCTCCATTCGTGACGTAAAAGGTTTCGGCCCCGTCCATGAGCAGGGTCCACCGGCCGGCCGGCTCGAAGCGCGCTTCGCAGTTGACAGTGACGACCGGCCCCAGCAGCACAAGACCGAGCATTCCCAGGGCTCCAAGCCTCAATGCACCGGCGATCAGCCTGGTGCGCCGGTCGTGGCGACGCCCGATCAGCAGCGCGGCACAGGCAAGCAGGATTGCACACACCAGCAGCACCGGCAGGTTCTGCGGTGAGCCGAGCGATAAGGTATTCCAGTCTGGCCAGTCCATGCGTCCGCCGGTTGTAAGGCTTGATGCTCCCTTGCATAGTGCCCGCGTCTATCCACGGGACCCGCAATGAACAGTGTAACCGTCAGCGCGCTCACGCAATACGTCGATCAGGAAGTCGAGCTTAAGGGCTGGCTCTACAATCGTCGCGGCAGCGGCAAACTGCTGTTCCTGCAGTTCCGTGACGGTACCGGCGTCGTGCAGGTCGTCGTCAGCAAGAAAGACGTGCCCGAGGAAGTCTTCGAGACCGCCAAGCGCATCGGCTACGAGAGCAGCATCATCGTGCGCGGCAAGGTAACCAAAGACGACCGCAGCGCGCTCGGCGTCGAGGTGCAGGGCAGCGCCGTTGAGGTGATCCAGGAAGTCCACGACTACCCGATCCAGATCACCGAGGACGTGCCAAACATCGACAAGCTGCTCGACCTGCGCCACCTGTGGGTTCGAAGCAAGCGGCCTCATGCCATCCTGAAGGTCCGCAGCGAAGTGGTGCAGGCGATTCGCGACTTCTACTACCAGCGCGACTTCGTGCTGTACGACGCGCCGATCTTCACTCCCGCCAGCTGCGAAGGCGTGAGCACCCTGTTTGAGGTCCCCTACTTCGACGAAACCGGCTACCTCACGCAGAGCGGCCAGCTGTACGGCGAAACGGGCGCGATGGCTTTCGGCAAGGTCGTGGTGTTCGGCCCTACATTCCGCGCCGAGAAGTCCAAGACGCGCCGCCACCTGACCGAGTTCTGGATGGTCGAGCCCGAGGTCGCGTTCCTTGAGCTGGACGGAATCATGGACCTGGCAGAGCAGCAGATCCAGTACGTCGTCGGCCGCGCACTCGACAAGTGCAAAGCCGAGCTGAAAGAGCTTGAGCGCGACACTTCGATCCTCGAGCAGGTGGTGAAGCCCTTCCCGCGCATTCACTATGAGGAAGCGCAAAAGGTTCTGCAGCAGCTCAAGGTCGACTTCGCCAAGTCCGACGACCCGGAGCTTGTCAAACTCAGCGGCGACATCCTGAAGCAAGGCCTCGGCGCTGACCTTGGCGCGGCTGACGAAACCGCGCTCGGCATGCACTACAAGCAGTGCATCTGCATCCACCACTACCCGCGTGAAGTGAAAGCCTTCTACATGAAGGCCGACGAGACCGGTAAATACGCCATGGGCGTCGACGTGATCGCGCCCGAGGGTGTGGGCGAAATTGTCGGCGGCGGCCAGCGCGAGGACAGCCTCGAGGTCCTTGAAGCACAGATCAAGAAGCACAATGTACCGCCGGAGTCAGTTAGCTGGTACGTCGACCTGCGCAAGTATGGTAGCGTCCCGCACGGCGGCTTCGGCATGGGCGTCGAGCGCTGCGTGCAGTGGATCACCGGCTGCCAGCACGTTCGCGAGGCCATTCCGTTCCCGCGCACGATCTACCGCCTGACACCTTGAGGAAGCAGCTTGCCCAACGCCGTCATCATTGACATGCCGGACGTCCTCACGGACGAAACAGACAACGACCGCGAAGCAGCGTCGCTCGTGCGGCAGATTGTCGCCACGGCCGGGGTGCGCGTTACCGAGCAGGCATTTTCGCAGGCTGATGAGTTCGCAATCCAGTCATTCGCGCCTCATCAGTATGAGGCGATGATCTTTCGCCTCGTGAACCGCGACACCACCCTCGCGCTGCGTTGCATCAGCGCGTTCAAGAAGAACTTCAAGCCGAAGGTCAACCTTCGCAAAGAGGCGGGTGACATCCTGAAGGCCTGCAAACAGCGTGGCTGGAAGATCGCCATTGCCGGCCACGTGAGCGAAGATCAGCTGACCGCCCTGGAGAGGGCCAAGCTATTCCAGATGATTGACGTAAAGGGGCTTCCACGCCAGATGAAGATAGACCTGCCGGACCCTCGGGTGGTGGAGTTCCTGGTCGGTCTGCTCGGCACCAGCACCGGTGAGTGCCTGATGCTTGGCACGCGCGTCGACAACAACGTTCGCCCGGCGAACATCTTGCGCATGCAGGCCATCCACTTGCAGATCGGACGCCACGGCAAGTTCCAGTTGCCGCGCGACCTGCAGGACGTACCGGACTATGAAGCGCCGGACATCAGCGCGCTGCTGAACGTGATTCCCACGGTGGTGTAGAGAACAATGGCGGCAGGCACGAAAACTGAGTACGAGCCGGTCATCGGGCTGGAAGTCCACGTCCAGCTCAAGACTGCATCGAAGATGTTCTGCGGCTGTGCCCTGCAGTTCGGTGCGCCCGCGAATTCGCTGACATGCCCGGTGTGCCTCGGGCTGCCGGGCGCGCTGCCTATGGTGAACAAACAGGCCGTCGAGTTCGGCATCAGGGTCGGACTGGCGCTCAACTGCCAGATCGCGCACCGGATCAAGTTCGATCGCAAGAACTACTTCTACCCGGACCTGCCGAAGGGCTACCAGATCAGCCAGTACGACGAGCCGCTCTGCTTCGACGGCGAGTTGCAGCTGGCCATTCACGACGAAACCGGCCAGCCCAAGATCTGCCGCATCACCCGCGCGCACCTCGAAGAGGATGCAGGCAAGTCGATCCACATGGACGGCAGCACGCTCATTGACCTGAACCGCGCCGGCACGCCGCTGATCGAAATCGTCGGCGGCCCGGACCTGCGCAGTCCCGAAGAAGCCTACGTCTATCTCAACACACTCAAGCGCAACCTCAGCTACCTCGGTGTAAGCGACCTCAGCATGGAGAAGGGCAGCCTGCGTTGCGACGCCAACGTCAGCATCCGGCCACGCGGGCAGGAGAAGTTCGGCGTTCGATCCGAGATCAAGAACCTGAACAGCTTCCGCATGGTCCGCGCGGCACTGGAGTTCGAGATCAAACGCCATGAGCAAGTGCTTGAGTCGGGCGGCACGTTGACCCAGCAGACCTTGTTGTGGGACGACGAGAAACAGGAAACCCGCAGCATGCGCAGCAAGGAAGAAGCCACCGACTACCGCTTCTTCCCCGAGCCGGACCTGGCAACATTCGACGTCCCGCGCGAATGGGTTGATAGCGTGCGAGCCACGTTGCCCGAGATGCCCGAGAAGCGCCTGCTGCGCTTCCTCGATGACTACAAGCTCACTGAGCAGGACGCCGTCTATCTCGTCGGTGACAAGGCGCTGGCCGACTTCTACGAGCGCGCCGTCGCGCTGATGGACGACCCGAAGAAGGTCGCCGCATGGATTGTCGGCGAAGTCACCCGGGAGCTCAACGACCGCACCATCAGCATCGGCGAGCTGAACCTTACGCCCGAGGCTCTGGTCGAGCTGATCAAGCTGTTGGATTCCGGCAAGCTGAACAACATCACGGCCAAGGAAGTCTTCCACGCCATGGTCGAAGCCGGCGAAGGAGCCATGGTTGCCGCCAAGCGCCTGAACAAGCTGATTGAACAGGACGATGGCGCAATGAACGCCGTGATCGATGAAGTGATCGCAGAGTTCGCAGACAAGGCCGTCGCCGATTTCAAGTCCGGCGAGGAAAAGGCGCTCGGCTTCCTGATCGGGCAGTGCATGCGCAAGCTGAAGGGCAAGGCGAACCCGAAGGAGCTAGGCCCGCTGATCGCCGCGGCGATCGAAAAGCGTTGATAGTTGACGGTCAATGGTCCATGGTTTTGCCATCGACTTTTGACCATCAACCATCGACACGGCACATGTTCGAAGACCAACGCCCACTCCGCCACGCCATCGTTGCCGTGATTGAATCCGGCGACGAGATCCTGTTCATCGAGCGCGCGGCGATGGATACCTGGCCCGGCTACTGGTCCACGGTGACCGGCCAGATGGAATCGGGCGAAGACCAACAGTCCGCCTGCGTGCGCGAAGCGTTCGAGGAAGTCGGGCTACGCATAAAACCCGTCCGCAAGCTGTGGGAGAGCATGACCCGCCGCGCCCACTTTGTGCTGCACTGGTGGCAGTGCGAGCTGGTTGGCTCACGTTCGGTCACGCCTGAGCCGAAAGAAGTCGCGAACTACAAGTGGATCAAGCGCGGCGACATACGGGACATCCCGATCATGTTCAGTGACTCACGCTGGTTTTTCCGCGCGGTGTATCCTGCCACCCGACACAGCTAGACTCTTCCCATGCCCCACGCCCTTCTGGCTCTGACACTCTCAAACGCGCTGGACATCCTGCGCAGGGGCGGCACGTGGGTTCTGGCAGCAACCGGTGTTGCGTTCATCCTTTCCCTGCGCTGGTTCAGCGCGTTCGGCCTGGGCTATGAGGTTGTTCAGTTGAAGGAACTCGGCGTCTACACCATCGGCCTGCTGGCGGCCGTCGCGGTGCTTGTGTTCTGCCTGCCCGGCGAGGATGAATCCGAAGAAGCCGAGGCCCTGTTATTGACGCGTCCCGTGCCGGTCTGGGTGCTTTCGCTCGGAACGTTGCTCGGGCGGCTCTTCCCGATCGCCTTGCTGTGCCTGCTTTGGACGTTTGCCATCTTTTCTGCGCTGCTTTGGTTTGAGATTGAAGACCCGTCGATGTTCAGCTATCGCGGCGCCAGCAGCGCACTGGCCGAGACGACGACGCTGGCTGCGCCTGTGTTGGGCCAGTTTTTGGCGACAAGCATATTGCTCGCGTTCGTGCAGCCGATTGCCCGCATGCGTCGCCCGCTGCTCGTCGGGATGACGACACTAGGGCTATACGTGCTGGGCTATGCGGTGGCGGGACTTGGCGGCGTCTGGTCGGTGATCCTGCCGGATCTCAGCCGCCACGACCTGACGTCGATGCTGTGGGGCGCCGGCGTGCAGGTTTCCGTGTTTGCACTGCTAGTTCACGCTTGTGCGTGGTGTGCAGCCGGAGTAGCGTTGGACAGCATCGGATTGACTGTGAAGTCAGCGGCATAAGGCACATGCGCAAAGGCGTTTGCATGCGTCTTGCCGCTTATGTAGGTATTGGCTAGACTTATATATTGGACCTTACCGGTCTTCTTTAAGTCCAACAGCTCGAAACAGGTACGCCTGCCGGGGGTCGGTTTTGCGGTACGCCATATTCGGTGACATCCACGGCAATATCGAGGCACTCGATACGGTGCTCTCGCATTGCAAGAAGGAGGGCGTTGATCGCTTCCTCTGTCTGGGTGATATCGTCGGCTACGGCGCCAATCCCGACGAGTGCTGCGATATCGTACGCGAAATGGGCTGCCCCACCGTCGCCGGAAACCACGATTGGGCCGTCTGCGGCAAGCTGAGCATCGAGTTCTTCAACACCTACGCCAAGCAGGCCGTCTACTGGACGCGCGACAACCTCAAAGAAGAGAACATGCAGTTCCTTCGCGAGTTGCCGCTGGTTCATGAAGTCAATGACGACATCACGCTGGTGCACGGCAGCCTGAACTTCCCGGACCTCTTTGACTACATCCAGACCAGCCAGGATGCGCGCCTTTCGCTGGAAAAGCTGCGAACGCGAGTCTGCTTCCTTGGGCACAGCCACGTGCCGGTTACATTCTTCAGCGGGCCGATGGTCAGCTACTCGATGTCCTACGAGATCAATCTCAAGGGCTTCGAGAAAGCGCTGGTGAACGTCGGCAGCGTCGGACAGCCGCGCGACGAAAACCCGAAGTCCTGCTTTGCCATCTACGACAGCGACAAAGAGATGGTGAAGATTACCCGCCTCGAGTACGACCTCGAGACCACAGGCCGCAAGATTCTGGACGCCGGCCTGCCCGAGATCCTCGCCGAACGCCTCAAGTTCGGGCGCTAGTTCAGGGTTCGATACCCCAACTTGTAAAGTACTGACGCGCCGGACCCCCTGCGCCGTTTGGATCTAGTTCAAGAAACTCCGCCAGACGTTGCCGCTTCGAAGCGGTCATCTCCGCCGACTCTCCTTCGTCAGCGTGAAAGAACCAGCCACTTGTTGGCCCGCCGACACAAGACCGCAGGCACCTGAACATCGCACTCGCTGAACTAAACATCGGGCGCACCTCCTGACCTGTGCCGACCCACTCGTGATCCCAGAAGACAACGGGATAGTCGGCTTTGACACAATCTATCCTCGTGTCAAAGCAGACCGGTCCCGCCTCTGCAAAGCACTCTAGCCCGAAGGGGACCAACCCGGTGCCCAGTATCCGCTCCGGTGCCCAGTTGGAGTACTCGTCTTCAAAATCCGAGCGCCACGTCGCAGGAGCGAATCGAAAGAAGTCGACCGGTCCAACTCGCATCTCAAGGAAGTGCTTGTACTTGAGGAATTCCGTGTACACCTCTGGAAGGCGAACGCCGACGCGGGACTCGAGCCAAGCAATGTCCGAATTCCCGAAAGTGCTAGATATCGGCTGCCAGAATCGGTCCCCGGTTTCTTCTGCCGAATCTTCGGCAACCGCCAACTCCACGGGAACGCTGGGGTGCGTCATCAGCCCTTGGCGTCTGGCCCAGCCAAGAGCAGCGTCCACGACAGCGCGAGCAAGTTGCGTAGGTTCGCGATTCATCGGGAGCAAACTATGGCCGGAGGCACCCACAAACACCACACGTATTCAGTTTTCAAACAGCGGGCGTAGCTCAGCGTGAGGCCTGGTCGTGCTGCTGCTCGGGCGTGGGCTCGTCAGTAGATTCGACCGGCACATCTGACAGCACCGGCGAGCCATCGTCGGGCTGCATTTGTTCAGCCTTTTCTTCAGTGTGCTCCTGCCCGTCTGCTTCGCCCGTCTCGTCAATGTCCCTGCGGCATTGTGCCAGCTTCTTCTCACGCTGCTGAATCAGCATGCGCAGCTCTCGCACGGCTTTGTTGACTTCGCTGAGGGGATCGCGCCTGCGGCCGTTCTCGGGCGGGATGTAGCGCTTGGCACGATGCAGGGCGATCTCATAGGCCTGCCTTGCGGCCTCGATCGCGAAGTCGATGTCCGCACCGCCAGTCTCCTGGTAGATGCGCTGGGTGGACGAGATCGTCTCAAGCATGATGGCCTTGTTGCGGGGCTTGAGTTTTCGAACGTTTGTGCGGCGTGACATAGAGTGGCTCCGAAAGGATTGGGCAGGAACTCATCTGCCCTCAATCATTCCGGCGCTTGGCAGCGGCGAGATTTTCGGCGCCGGCGGCAAAAGATTTTTCTCGCCGCAAGTCCTGCCGTGCGGCCGACTTCAGCCGCCGGCGTTCAACACGAGGGAAGATTCTTCACGCAAAGGCATACCGAACACCCAGCCTCCGCGATGAATAGAAAAAAGCGAAGGACGCGAAGGTGTTCCACTATGGAACTCCCCTTCGCGTCCTTTGTTTGTCTTTACTGCCAGGCGTGGGTGCGCTCGACTAGACTTTGGCGGGCGCGCGTTTCTTGGACTTGCCGAGCAACAGGTCCAGCAGGAACTGGGCCGGGCTGCGACGGGACTTGCGCTCTTCTTCACGCACATCCCACGCCGGACGCGGAACATCCTTGATCAGCATGCGCACGATGTCGCGGCTGTTCACGCCGTCGGCCTCTGCATGAAAGTTGGTAAGCACCCGGTGGTGCATGGCCGGCAACGCGATCGCGCGGATGTCGTCGGGCAACGCCTCGTCGCGGCCTTCCAGTGCGGCACGGGCCTTGGCGCCCAGGATCAGCGACTGTGTGGCGCGGGGGCTACCGCCACATTCAATCAGGTCTTCAACGTCGGCGTTGAACTTGTTCTCGGGCCGTGTCGCGCGAACGAGGTCGATGGCGTACTTCAGGCACTCGTCGCGCATGTTGATGCGGCGCACTACGTCGAGCATCTTGACTACTTGTGCAGAATCCATGATCCGGTCAACCGGTGGCATTTCGCGGCTGGTGGTGCGATACAACATTTCCATTTCGTCGTGCTGTGTCGGGTAATCGACCAGCACGGTGAACATGAAGCGGTCCAGCGCCGCGGCGGGCAGCAGATACGTGCCCTCCTGCTCAATCGGATTCTGCGTGGCCATCACGAAGTACGGGCGCGGCAGCGGGTAGCGCTGGCCGGCGACGGTGACGGCGAATTCTTCCATGGCCTCAAGCAGCGCAGCCTGCGTCTTGGGCGGCGTGCGGTTGATCTCGTCGGCCAGCACGAAATTCGCGAAGATCGGCCCGCCCATGAACTTGAAGCCGCGGTCTTCTTTTTCGCCGACCAGCACGTCGCTGCCCGTGATATCACTCGGCATCAGGTCGGGCGTAAACTGGATGCGGTTGAACTTCATGCCCAGGATTTCAGACAGCGTGCTGATCAGCAGCGTCTTGGCCAGCCCGGGAACACCAAGCAGCAACACGTGCCCACCCGCGAAGAAGGCAGTGAGCACTTCTTCGATCACTTGCTCCTGGCCGACGATGCGCTTGCCCAGCTCGGCGCGGATGGCCTTGTGGGTTTCGCCGATTTCGCCAAGTACGCGATAGTCGTCGCCTGATAGTGCCGGCTGGTCTTTGGCCATGGGTTCCTCGTGCGCCATTATGGAAACGCAAAGCCAGCCCACAAGCAGAGACAAATCCAGCGAACCAGATGGACGCCCGCCCGTTTTCGTAAGTGAGCCCAGTACAGTACCAATTCACGGCACGCCATTTGATGCATGTGGCATATGGGCCGAATTCGGCCCCGGATGGGCCCGTTCGCTACGCTGCGGCCACCATTCGGGGGTTTGCACGTTACCAGTTGGTAGCATTGCGGCTTCCGTAGGGTGGACTACACTGGACCGGTACCCCCGCCCGGGAGCTGAAACGAGGAGGCAACATGCAGCGCCCGACACATTTCCGCTGGACACTGATGCTGTTTGCCATCGCGGCCGCGATGCTGGCCGTGAGTCTGCCGCCGTCAACCGTACGCGCGGACGACGACTTCAAGTCGATCAAGAAAGAGTATGAGCAGGCCAAGTCCGACGGCGCCCGCACCACCATGGGCCGCCTGATCGACAAGATGGCCCAAACCAACGAAAAGGACGCGGCAAAGTACCTGCTGAAGGAACTAGCCGATGACCAGGCCGCCCACAAGCGCGGCAAGGCAGGCCTGCCGGGCGACGTCCGGGACAAGATCGTCAACGCACTGTCCAGCTTCACGGACGAAGACAGCGTTGGGCTGATCGGAAAGGCCGCGCTCGACCTCAAGAGTGACAAGGACCCGACGCTGGCGCTGGATCAGTTCGATTTCTTCAAGTCACTGGCGCGCATGAACGGCGTCGCTTCCGCCGACAAAACCATCCGCGAAGCGCTGTCCGAGACCAAGAACCCGTTTATCAAGTGCGCGGCCCTTGAGGCCGTTCGCCAGGCTGGCGCCAAGCGCTTTGTAGACGACGTGATTGCGATCCTCGGAGAGGAAAACGAAGAGTGGGTCAAGAAGTGGCTGATCGTCCCGATCAACACACTGGCCTGCCTTGAAGACATTGTTGAGCCGGAAGAGAAAGAAGTCGCGATCAAGGTAGTCGACGCAGTTGTCGCCTTCCAGGAGCGCACCACCTGCGCAGACGAACGCGTACGATTCTTTGGCGGCAAGATGCTGCGCAAGATCACCGGCGAAGTCGCCGACATGCAGAGCACATTCTACTGGAAGTGGTGGTCAGCGCAGATGAAGGCCGTCGGCTCAGTCGACCACAGTAACAAGCCAGAGGGCAAGCGCAGCAAGACAGCGGCCGTGCCGCCGGTGTTCGACGCGCAGCCCGTGGGAAAGCGATTCGTGTTCGTGATCGACGTCAGCAAGAGCATGGAAATGCCGCTGAAGATCACGTTGGAAGAAATTGAAAAGCGCAGGAAAGATCGCGACGGCCCGGTCACCAAAGGCCCCAAGAAGGAAGAAGGCGGCGACGATCAGGACCCGCCGGACAAGGACGCCGACAACCCGCTGCGCCAGCTGCCGTGGGAAGAAATCAGCACAAAGATTGAGCTTGCCCGCGAAGAGCTGTCACGCGCTATCAAGAGCTTCGTCGGCGACCGCGAGTTCGCAATCGTCACGTACTCGACGGAAGTCGAAGTCATCACCGGCGGCTGGGTAAAGGCGACCCCCGACAACTGCGCCAAGTGGTCGCGTGAAGTCAAAGACCTGGAACCGGTGGCCCTCACGAACATTCATGGCGGTCTGATGAAGGCGCTGCGGATCTCGGATAAGGGCGACGACGCCGAGCAGCCATCTGTCGACCGCGACTGCGTGCTCACGGGCGCAGACAGCATCATCTTCCTGACCGACGGCTGGGCAAGCTGGGACGACCAGAGCCAGGCCAAAACCAAGGACAAGCGCAACGGCATCGACAACAGCGTCGGCGACGGTCCGTTCATCTATGGAGAAGACATCTGGCCTGACATCCTTCGCCAGAATCTGTTCCGCAAGGTGATCATCAGTACCGTCGGCATCGGCATGCACGACAAGGAGCTGCTTAAGGCTCTCGCCGGCAAGACCGGTGGAACATACGTGGACTGGGGCTTCCTTGAGTAGCCCCCGCTCGGGGTCAGCGGCGCTGTCCGCGTAGAGCGGCAGCCGCAAGAAGGAAACGTAATGCACAGACACTTTGCTCTGTTGTTGGCCGCGTTCGCATTGATGTTCGCGCCGGTTGCCGTCACACACATTGAGGCGCGCAAGAACGCTCCCGTGCTGGTCAAGGACGACCCCAACGAGGCCTTCGAGGCTTTCAATCGCCTGCTGCCACTGGTCGTGACCGGCGACGATGCAGACGCAACGGCCGTGCGGGAGGCGCTCGGCGACAAGTCACCCTGGGTCGTAATCGGCGCCGTCGAGGCCGTGCGGCAGGGCGAAGTCAGCAAGAGCGGCAAGGGCAAAGTATTCCTGCCGGACATCATCGCGCTGATGGACGAGAAGCAGAAGAAGCTCCACAAGGAAGAGATCGTCACCGTCAACGTAATCGCCTGCCTTGGTGTGCTTGCGGAGAAGGACTCGCCGGAAGCGCTGCAGGTCGCACAGGCACTGGTCAACTGGCAGAAGTGGTCTGACAATGAAGTCGTCCGTCTGCGCCACATGGCCGAAAAGGTGCTGTTCAACATCAGCGGCGAAGACTGCACCCTGAAGGCCGAAACCGTCGGCTTCTGGGAATGGTGGATTCGCAACAAAGCAAATGCCCAGCCCGACAAGCCACCCGAGAAGCAGAGCAAGACGGCCCCTATCATCTTCAAAGAGCCCGCCGTCGGCACGCGCATCGTTTTCGTGATCGACGTGTCCGACAGTATGAAGTGGCCGATCAATGAAGAGGACCTGCCCAAGATCAAGAAACTGACGTCCCACCTGGACTGGGACAAGATGCCTGACCCCTGCTGCGCCATGGACCTCGCCAAGGCCGAGCTGATGCATTCCATCGACGCGCTGCAGCCCGGTGCCGAGAACCCGGACGCCAAAGGCGGCAAGAGCACAAAGTGGAGCAAGAACGACCCGGAGCGGCGCTACTTCTCGATCATCACCTACTCACAGGAAGTCGTGAACTTCAGCGAGGGCTGGGTCGAAGCCACCGAGAAGAACTGCAATGTCTGGAAAGCAAAAGTCGAGGAGCTGGAGCCCGAGTCCTACACCAACATCCACGGCGCCCTGCTGATGGCCATGGGCCTGCATGAAAAGGGCGTCAAGACAGACAACCTTGAGCTCGACAAGGACTGCGTCCTCGGAGGCGCACACACCATTGTCTTCCTGACCGACGGCTACGCGACCTGGAGCAATGACTCCACCGACCGCACCGAAAAGGACCAGTTCGGCAACCCGGTGGGCAACGGCGAGTTCGTTACCCGTGAAAAGCTGCTGGAGCTGGCGGTGCGCATAAACCGCTTCCGCAAGGTGGTGATCAACACCGTCGGCATCGGCAACCACGACAAGGAGCTGATGCGCGACCTGGCCAAGCAGTCCGGCGGCAGCTACCAGAACTGGTATTGCCGCATCGTGTACAAGTAACCCCGCAGCGCGCCAACCCCTTGGCGCAAGCCCGCAGCAGGCTCTGGGAGGAGGCTGGGCGGGACTGAGGAAACCATGTTCATCCGCATCGTCATGATCGCGGCGTTGGCACTTGTGCTGGCGCCTGCGGTCACCGTGCACGCCGCCAACAAGGAAGTCGACAGGGCCAAAGGCGCCTACCAGCTCGCGCAGGACGCTGATGCCCGCGACGCGGCGCTGGCAGCCCTCGTGGCGACCGAACACGAAGAGGCCGTGGAGTTCATCGTCGCTCGGATTGCGCGCGAGGAAGACGACATCCGGCGCAATGAATTCATCACTGCGCTCTCGCAGTTCTCGGCCAGCAAACCGGTCAAGGCGCTGCTGAAAGCCGCCGAATCGGTCGACAGCGAGGGCGATCATCAGCTCACTCACCACCAGTGCGATCTTCTGACCGCTCTCGCCCTGAGCCGAAAGTCTGACGTCGCTGAGAGGGGCCTGCGCAAGCTGCTGGAAGACCAGCGTCTGAAACCATGGACTACACTGGCGCTGGTTGAAGCAATCCGGGCCGCGGATGTGGTCGATCCGGGCGCAGGCCGACGCTTCAGCACCGAAGTTCGTGCACTGCTTGCGAAGAAGCAGGCAAGGCGGCTGGAACTCGAAATCGTGACCCTGAATGTGCTCGCCTGCCTCAAGCAGCTGACGCCCAAGGACACCCCAGAGGAGCGCAACGCCACGGTAAGGGCGATCGTCGATTGGCAGGCCTGGAGCCATAACACCCAACCCCGCCTGCAGGACATGGCGGACCGCGTGCTTTCTCACCTTACGGGAGAGACCTGCACCCTGAATGATGAGACGCTTAACTTCTGGCGCTGGTGGCTCGCCAACAGCCCCGATGGAGCCGACCAGCCGAAGCCGCAAGCCCGCCGCACGGCAACACTCTTTGAGCAACCCTCATTCGGCGATCACATCGTGTTCGTGATCGACGTCTCCGACAGCATGAAATACGACGTGACCGACGAGGGGCGCGCCGCAATCCGCAAGAAGACCGAACACCTGGACTGGACCAGGATCAAGAGCAAGCTCGACCTGGCCCGGCAGGAACTGATCCACTCGATCAACCAGCTAAACCCGGGCAAAGATGCCCAGGATAGCCAGCGCCCACGCTTTGCCATCGTCGCCTATTCAGACCGCGTATTCACTCGCACCAACGGCTGGCTGATCGCGGATGATGACGGCTGCAAATCCGGCGTGGCCATAGCTGAAAAGCTCGAAATCAAGTTCACAACCAACATCCATGACGGGCTGGCACAGGCGTTCGAGATCCACGATGGCGGCAACAAGGCCGCCCACCCCGACACAGACCAAGGCTGCGTACTGTCCGGTGCACACACGATCGTGTTCCTGACCGACGGCTACGCGACTGCGAACGACGACAAGAAGCTGGTCGAGCCGGCGAACATCCTCGCCTCGATCCGCCGACTGAACCGCTTTCGGAAAGTCGTCATTAACACGGTCGGCATCGGCAATTACGACAAGCAGCTGATGACAGACCTCGCCACAGACTCGGGCGGCGAGCCCACAGACTGGTACTTCAAAGAGAACGTGGACGAGAAGAAGGGCAACTTCGGCCCGGCCGTCGGGCGATAGCCGAGCTGCTTTTTGCCGTTGCGCGGCTCCATATGGCGGGCTATCCCTCACCCATGAACGCCACACCCGCAATTGTGCTGGTAAGCGGAGGCCTCGACAGCGCCACGGTGCTTGCGATGGCCAAGGCGGATGGCTACCTCCCCCATGCCCTGACCTTCGACTACGGCCAGCGCCACGATGTTGAGCTGCAAGCTGCCAATACCGTCTGCGAGTCGCTTGGCGTCGCGCTCCCGAAAGTGATCCAACTCGACCTTAGGGCCATCGGCGGCAGCGCACTGACGGCCGACATTGATGTCCCCAAGGACCGGCCTGATGGGGCCGAGGGCATCCCGATCACCTATGTGCCGGCCCGGAACACTCTGTTTCTAAGCTATGCGCTGGCCTACGCCGAGGCTGCCGGCGCACACGACATCTTCATCGGGGTCAACGCGGTGGACTATTCGGGCTATCCCGATTGCCGCCCTGAGTTCATCGAAGCCTTTGAGACGCTTGCGAACCTGGCGACGCGAGAGGGCGTAGAGGGCCGCCCCATCCGCATCCACGCGCCGCTGGTGAAACTGACCAAGGCCGAAATCATCCGCAGGGGCGTCGCCCTGGGAGTGGACTATGGGCTGACTCACTCCTGCTATGACCCGGTAGGCGGCCTGGCATGCGGGCGCTGTGATTCCTGCACCCTGCGAAGGCGTGGGTTTATAGACGCCGGAATAAACGATCCGACTCGATACACCGATTCGGCTTGATTACCTGTGGGCCGTTACTACCTTGCCGTCCGTTAGAAGGCTCTGAGGGAACTGGTCTATGCCGAACCAGCCGATATCCATCAATCTAGACCGCATGGTCGATGCCATGCTCGATACCCGCACGCCCCACTACTGGGACCCCAAACGGTCCAAGATCGTGCGTGGCAGCAGCGAGCTTGACGACGACCGCACCCGTCGCGTGTTGATCGACACGATCGGCAAGCGAAAGTTCAAGCAGCTGACCGACGGCTTCACCAAGAACATCGACCCCAGGGACGCCAAGCTGGTCCAGGAGGCAGTCAAGGGCAGCTTCGACAAGTTTAATCGACTGCTGCAGAAGCGCCTGGACCTGAAGCAGGCCTGGATCGCCTACGCCGGCGTTGAGCTGATGGATGCGGCCGTTGACTGGCTGTCGATGCAGGGCGTCGAGGAGTTCATCGCGACCGGCGAAATCGCGAAGTTCGCCGTAGAAGAGGCCGAGGCCGAAGAAGAAGAAGAGGACGACGAACTCGACGTCGATGACGACGAAGAAGAAGAGCCCGAAGAAGAGGAAGAAGAGGAAGTCGAGGAAGAAGAAGAGGAAGAAGACGAAGAGGAAGAAGACGAAGACGAAGACGAAGACGACGAAGAAGAAGAAGACTCCGTCGAAGAAGGCGAAGACGACGAATAGTCGGAAACCCTGACACGTTACTCCCAAGCCCGGGTTGATCCCGGGCTTTGTTCACTTCCGGCCGTATACTCACAAGATGGCATCCGCGCGCGAACAACTGATCGATGCCGCCGGTAAGCTTATCGCCGGGAAAGCCGCCATTGGCGGGCTTTCAGGCTGTGCGTTCAGCCTTGCCGTTGCAGCGATGGCAAAGCCCCGGCTGTTGCTATGCCTCACTCCCGGCCCGGAAACGGCCGAGGATGTCTCTCTCGATCTCGATGCGCTGGCACCCGGCCTCTCCTGCCTGACCGCTCCGGTCATGGATGACAACAACCCGGACAAGCAGGCCACATGGATCAGCCTGCTGTCGCAGGTTTCGCATTCGAGCGGCCCGACCGTTCTACTGACACCGGCCGCCGCGCTGATCGAAGGTCTGCCTGCACCAGACGAGATCAAGACCGCAAACCTCAGCCTGAAGCCGGGCAGCAAGCTGAAGCTGGACCCACTATTCGAGCAACTGGTAGCAGCAGGCCTGCAGCGGCTTGAGCAAGTTGACAGTCCCGGCCAATTCGCGCGCCGCGGCGGAATCGTTGACATCTTCCCGCCTACTCTCGCCAACCCCGTACGGATTGAGCTGTTTGGCGACGAGATCGAGAGCGTTCGAAGCTTCGACGTACAGACACAGCGCAGCTTCGAAAGCCTCGAGGCCGGCATTGCCTTCCCGCTCGTCCCCGTAGAGGGCGGCAAAGACGCCATGTTGCTGGACTACCTGAAGTCCCCCACCGTGATCGCTATCGAGCCTGAGCGCGTGGCCGAGCGGCTCAAGACTCTGGCCAGCTTCACCGATGATCCTGTACGGCACGCCCGCGTCGAGCGCGCACACAAGCTGCTTGGCGGCGCGGTTGCACTGATATCTTCCGACGCTGCCCAAAAGATCGAATGTGTAGCGCCAGTCAGCCTGGGCGATGGCTACGAGGGCGTGGCAAAGCTGCTGGCCCCGCTGCTGGATTCGGGCCTGAAGGTCCTTGTTTTCGGCGGCACGGAAGCCGAGTTGCGGCCCGCACGAGAAGGCCTCGAGGGCCAGGGACTGAAGGAATCTGGCACGCTGCAGCTGTTCCCCGGCGATGTGGAGGGCGGCCGAGTGCTTCCGGGACTGGGGTTCGCGATCCTCAGCCTGCATGAGTTGTTGGGTCGTTCGCGTCGCCGGCTTCGATTCGAGAGTTCAGATCGTCCAGACATGGGCGACATGCTGGACGACTTCATCGAGCTTGAGCCCGGTGACTACGTCGTCCACCTCCAGCACGGCATAGCGCGTTTCAAGGGCATGGAAACGCTGAATCGCGAGGGCAAACCCGGCGAGTTTCTCAGCCTGGAATTCGCCGACAACATCACACTGCACGTGCCCGCGACCAATGCCGACGTCGTCCAGAAATACATCGGCATGCGCGGCATGGTGCCCCAGCTCAGCCGCCTGAACACGCAAGCGTGGTCCGAGCGCAAGCTGCGCGCCCAGCACAGCGTATTGAAGCTCGCCAGCGACATGCTTGAGGTGCAGGCCATCCGCGCGCATGAAGCAGGCCATCCGTGCAGGCCGGATGGACCGGAAATGGCTGAGTACGAAGCTGCCTGTCCGTTCCGCGACACTCCCGACCAGGCGAAGTCGAGCATCAGCATCAAGCGCGACCTAGAATCTCGCAAGCCGATGGACAGGCTTCTCTGCGGCGACGTCGGCTACGGCAAGACCGAGCTGGCAATGCGCGCGGCCTTCAAGATGGTGCTGGAAGGCCGCCAGGTGGCGATCCTCGTGCCGACCACGGTGCTGGCACAGCAGCACTACCTGACCTTCAGCGAGCGACTGCGCAGCTTTCCGGTGATAGTCGACCTGCTCTCCCGTTTCCGGTCAGCCGGGGAACAACGCAAGACGATCGAGCAACTGGCCGAGGGCAAGGTGGACATCGTGATCGGGACGCACCGCCTGCTGAGCCAGGACGTGCAGTTCAAGAACCTTGGTCTGGTCGTGATCGACGAAGAACAGCGCTTCGGTGTCGAGCACAAGGAACGCCTGAAGCACATGCGCCGAACAGTCGACCTGTTGACGCTGAGCGCAACGCCGATCCCGCGCACCCTGCACCAGGCACTGCTGGGCCTGCGCGACATCAGCAACCTGACAACTCCACCGCAGGACCGCCTGTCGATCATCACCCGATTGATGCACTGGAATGACCGCGAGATTGCCGACGCGATCCAGCACGAGATCGCGCGCGACGGCCAGGTCTTCTTTGTTCACAACCGCGTCTATGACATTGAACTCGTCGGCGAGAAAGTGCAGCGATTGTGCCCGGATGCCCGTGTTGAGATCGGCCACGGGCAGATGCCCGAGCGGCAGCTTGAGGAAGTGATGCTGCGCTTCATGAACCGGCAGATCGATGTGCTGGTCAGCACGACCATCATCGAAAGCGGTATCGATGTCCGGACCGCCAACACGATTATCATCGACCAGGCCCAGAACTACGGGCTTTCCGACCTGCACCAGTTGCGAGGACGCGTAGGCCGATACCACAACCAGGCCTACTGCTACTTGCTGGTGCCGGACGACGTCAGCCTCAGCGAGATCGCCGCCAAGCGCCTGAAGGCCATTCTCCAGTACCACGCCTTGGGCAGCGGCTTCAAGATTGCAATGCGCGACCTTGAGTTGCGCGGCGCGGGCAACCTGCTCGGGGCTGAACAGTCAGGCCACATCGCGACCATCGGCTACGATCTCTACTGCCGGATGCTCGATCGTGCGGTCCGAAAGATGAACAACCAGCCGGTTCCGCCGGAAATCGACACCCAGCTCGATCTTGGCATCGATTTCCGAATCCCGCGCGGCTACATCCCCTCGCAGAAGCAGAGGCTGGAGGTCTATCGCCGGCTTGCTCGAATCGGCGACGACCGCCAGTCGGAAGAGATCGGCGCCGAAATCCGCGACCGCTTCGGAAAGCCCCCCCGCGAGTTCGAGCAACTGATGCAGGCGGCGCTCGTGCGCTCAAGGCTTGCGCGCCTCGGAATCACCAGCGTCGCCCGCGCCGAGGACCACATCAAGCTACGCGCGTTGTCGGCATCCCAATCCCAGCGGAAGCTGAGCCTCGCCAGCAAGTCGTTTCGAGTTCTGGATGAAAGCACGCTTGCGCTGCCCCTGCGCAAGGGGCTTGAGCAACCGCTCGACCAGCTTCGCTTCCTGTCAAACTTGCTCAGCGCCCTGGCGCGGCAGGGCGTGTTCAGCAACCAGCCCGAAGCGCCCGCCGTGGCTGCGGAGTCGCATTAGGCTGTATCCCGAATTCTCCCACACCCTTGCCCGCACGCCCGATTCATCGCAAGCTGCCGCCCCGGAGAATTCATGAAACGCATCCTGGCCGCCGTGCTGCTGTTGCTGTTCATCTGTCCGCTCGTCGTGGCGGACGAGCGCTCCGATGGCTCGAATGAGATCCTGGCCGTGGTCAACGGCAAAGCGATCACGTACCAGCAGATCGTCGGCGACCTGGACATGCAGGCCGAGATCAACGCCACCCGCACCATCCAGCGCGTGCCAGCCGAGATCGCCGATGAGGAGATCGAAGACCAGCTGGTTTTCCAGCGCCTGCGCAGCTACATCCTGCAGCGACTGCTGGATGCCGAAGCCGAGCGCGTGCAGCTCAAGATCAGTGACTCGCAGATGCGCGGGATCATCAATCGTCAGAAGAAGAACCTCGGCCTGCGTGATGACGACGTAAAGAGCTGGGCGAGCTTCCTGAAAGAGAAGTACAACATCACACCCGGCGAGTACCTTGAGCGCACACGCGGTGAAATCCGTCGCAACGAAATCATGAACTACATGGCTGGCCTGTACGGCCCTCTGCCCGCGCAGTTCCCACTGGAGATCTACTTCTCTCTGTCAGTTACCCCTCGGGACGTGCGTGAGGACTTCGAGAAAACTGCCGACAGCTGGCGGATCGCCCGAAAGATTGACTATCGACGCTTCCGCCTGCTTTATCCCCCGGAGATTTCGTATGAGGCAAAGGGAAAACTGTACGCGGCAGTGACGGGCGGGGAATCCAGCGTGCGGGAGCGAATGCTCAAGGGGGAGTCAATGGAGGCAGCGTCAGACGGCCTGCGGAGACTCGTTGAGGATCTAGGCCTGATTGGCGCGCAACTCGAACTCAGTGAGCGTTCGACTGCCAAGGATGACAGTGACCTGGACCCCACGACTTACCAGATGGTCCTTTCTGTCTCGTCAAACGGCGGGATCAGCGAGCTTGGCTATGCCGAAGACACGGACGACGAAGGCCAGAAGCTCGAAGGGTTTCAGTTTGTACAGCTGTTCAGCCGCGAAGATGGCGACCGCCGCAACTTTGAAAGCCCGAAGGTCCAGGAGGGCATTCGCGCCAAGATTGAGCGCGATCGCCTCGCGCAGAACCAATCAAAAGTTCAGCAGGCCTTGCTCAAGCGCGCGGCCATTGTTCCTGAGAAGTTGTTTCCGCGCTGATTCGCCATAGGCAAACGCGCGCCCATGAGTTAAGTACCAACGCAAGCAGCCGTCGGAGCACCCAATGCCAGCGCCACCCAAACGCTATAAGGTCGGCGAGATCATGCGCCACACGGGGCTGTCGCGGCAGACTATCCACAACTACACAATGCTCGGCCTGATTCACCCCGTTGAGCGCACCGAGGCCGGCCACCGCCTCTACGACGAGGCCGTCTTCGACCGCATCCGCAAGATCGAGATGCTGAAGATCCATCGTACGCTCAACGAAATCCGCGAAATGCTTGAAGAAGAAGACAAGCAGGCAGGCGGCGGGCAAAGCGCCGCCGGCTAGGTCGGAATGTTGAGTTCCCGGCGGCATGCAGCCAGCACTCGCTCAACCGAGATCGCATCCATGCACCGATGGTCGATCGGGCATTCCTTCAACTGGCACGGCCAGCTGTATGGCGAGCAATCCACACGCTCACGGATCACCTCGCCCCGCTCAATCTTGGGAAGCGCTGTGTAGCGCGGGTCGTTCGGCCCCATTACACATACAACCGGCTTGCCCAGCGCCACACCGATGTGCCTCGGCCCGGCATCGTTGGTCAGCACCAGTGCCGCCCGTTCGTACACGGCCTTGAGGGTCCCCAGATCCAGGCCGGCGCTGGTCGGATATTCACGCCCGGCCGCCATGTTCACGGTCTCCGCATCCGCCATCTCGTTGGGCGCCACGCTGAGCATCACCTTTGCCCCATCGGCCGAGAGCTCATTCAGAACCTCTGCATACCGCACTGGCGGCCACAGCTTGCTAGGACCGAATGCCCCGCCAGGCGCGCAGATGACCAACGGACCGGCGTCCAGCCCATGCTCGGCTACAAACTCTTCGGCGGCTGCGCGCTCAACGTCACTGACCGGCAGACTGGGCCTCAGTTCCCCGGGCGGAATGCCGACTTCGTCGAGCAGGTCCATGAAGTACTGGCCGGTGTATTTTGGCTGAAACTTGCCGTCGGAGCCGCGTTCACGCTCGCGTCCCGCGTGCAGCAGAAAGCTGCGGCCGTCCTTGAAATAACCGACGCGCTTCTTCACCCGCCCTTGAAAGAACTGCCAGGCACTGCTGAAGCTGTTCGGGAACACGAACCCGAGGTCGAACCTGCGCTTGCGGAGCTCGGCCGAGAACTTGTTTGCGCCAATCAGCCCCCGATGTGCGCCATTGCGATCATAGGGAATCAGTTCCTTGAACCAGGCGTTGCCCTCCAGCAGCGGCAATCCGGCCGGCAGGCAGACGAGGCTGAGCTGGTCGCGGCCGAAATGCGCCGCCAGGCGGGCGAAGGCGGGCGTGGCCATCACCAGGTCCCCCAAGGCGTTGGGGGCCCGGACGACTACGTTGCGGGAGTCCAGAAGGTCGCGTACCATCGAATCGATCATATCTGAAGGGCGTCCGTGCGCATCATCCGGGACGATTTCGACAATCTGGTGGAAAGCTTCGGCGCGTCTCGCCGCGTTGCGACGCGGCTGGGCGCGCTGGCGCGTAAGCAGCTGCACGTCTCGGAGACCCTGCTGGAATTCGCCATCGATGACGACGGCAAGCCCCTCAGCAAGCTGCTTCTGGCCAAGGCCCTGCTCGATGATGCCGCGAAGCTGAATGAAAAACAGCTCGCAAAGCTGGCCAACAAGCAGGATGCCGCGTTCTTCGAGGAGAACCCAATCGCCCTTCGCGAACAGGATGGCGTTCGGGTGATTTGCCTCGCCGAGGAAGCCGGCGATTCTGAGCCCGAGGCCCCCGCACAAAGCGGCCTCGCCGTGTTGCCGGAGGGTCGCATCACCTCGGTAATCGACAAGGAAGAAGCCCGCAAGATGCTGGGCAGCGACGAGATTTCGCACCTCAAGCTCGACCTCGTCACCAGCAGCGACGTCGGGCGACGCCTCGAGGCCGTTCGCAAGCTGTACCTGACCGAGCTGCCGCCCGACGAGAAACTGAAACTCTTCCTCACCGCCCTGCGCGACCGCGAAGCAGACGTACGCGCCGAGGCTGCCCGTGCTCTTGGTGGCCTGGGGCTTGAAGCCTCGTTGACCGAGAACCTCGCAAAGGCGGCACGCGGCGCAACCGACGAGCGCGTAGTCGCAATCAGCAACCTCGCCCGCGTGCTGGGCAAGATGGACGGCGCGCAACGAAGGCTGGGCGTCAGTCTGCTCATTGAGTTCATAACGTCCGGTGAAGACAAGGAAGTCGTCCTGGGCTCGCTGGGTGTGCTGGCCACTCAGCTGGCCGAGATGGAGGGCGGCGCGCAGCTCGCACCGCACCTGCACAAGCAATTGATTGAGCTTCTGCAGGTTCGCTTCAACATGTACGAGGACGCGGCCCGCAAGGTGTATGGCAAACTCTACGACGCCGACCGCGACGCCCTGTCGGCGATGCTGGTCGCCAGCGTCGAGGAAGTCTCACAGCCCGAGCTGCGCTTCTTCGTTCTCAGCTTGATCACCGAGCACGACCTGGCAGCTGCATCCGCGCAGGCCGTGATCGCGCAATTGATCGACGGGCTTACCCACGGCTCCGAGCTCGATCGCAACTTCCAGGCCTGCTCCGGCGCGCTGAATCGTCTCGGCGAAAAGGCCGTGCCGGGCCTGCTGAAATCCCTGGAGCCCGCTGGTGATGCCGGTAGAGGGCGAGTGATTGACCTGCTCGGGCACATGCTGCGTGGCAGCGACGCGGCCGAATACCCCCTGAAGACGGCAACATCTTCAAAGATCGCCAATGCGCTGCTGGGTCTCTACTCAGATGCCACGCCCGAGGTCTGCACGGCGCTGCTCGAGAGCGGCTTCTTTGACCACTCGTCGCTGACAGACGAGGCACGCACCAAGGCCGCCGAGTTGATCATCGAAAGCATGCACGAGTTCCGCTTCGAGCGGCAGATCGAGCTGGTACATGCCGCGCTGGAGCGCTGCGGCCGATTCGCCCTCGAGCCGTTGCGGCTGGCGATGCTTGAATCCGCCTACGACGTCACACGACTTTCCGCAGCCAAGCTGCTGCCTGAAATTGTCGAGAGGGTTCCGGAAGTACCGAAAGAGCAGCTTCTGACGTTGATGGCGTCGATCCGAACGATCACGGATGCGCAAGAAACCGAGTTTCCTGATCGCGGGCCCCTCTACATCGCGCTGGGGCGGATCGGCGCCCATGCCAACATGCCGGCTGACAGTGCCAATGAGCTCGCGCAGCTGATGCGTGACCGGCTGGGGCACTCCAGCAACGTCTACGACATCCTTGAGGGCCTTGGCTATCTGGCCGCGGGCGAGAATCTTGCGAAAGAAGAGCGCCTCGAAGTCGGCTATCACCTTTTGTCCGTCCTCAAGCGCGGGCTGCCGGGCATGTCCGGCCGCATGCGCAAGAACGAAGAGGGTGAAGACGTGCTTCACTTCGGCCGCGAGACAACCGCGTACACGGACATGATCCCGCGCATTCTGGACGGACTCGGCCGGATGATCGAGGCCAAGGCCACGCCGGACATCCTGTTCGAGCGCATCGCCGAAGAACTGGTCAAGCTGTGGACCGAAATCACCGACTACAAGCGAGTCTGGGCGCCAGCAGCCACGATGACTCTGGCGCGGCTGCTGGGTCGCATCGCACTGGGCCAGCGCTGCAAGCCGCGCATGGCCGACGACATTACGGACCTGCTGACACGCAAGCTGGTGCTGCTGCCTGTCATGCAGGTGATCGGCCAGCTCGTGCTTTGCGGCGTTGACAGCGAACGGATGGACCTGATCGCCCAGCGCGTGTTCAACGAGCTTGCCAAGCGGATCAACGAAGAGCCGGGGCCTGAGCCGACCGAGCGCCGCCAGGTGCTTGAAACGATGACCGCGATCGCGCAACGGCCGAAAATCGGTGAGCGCGAGAAAGACATCGAGCATGCCCGCCGGGTAGTGATCGAGGCGCTGTTTGACGCTTTGCGAGACCGCGTGTTCCAGGCACGCACGATGCTCGAGCAACTGGCGGCCAGCAAAGTTCTGTCAGAAACGATGCGGACGGACATCACCCGTCGGCTCAAACCCGCGGCCAAGCGCGGCTAAACGGCTTTCCACGCCGTTCACATTTTCGAATGTCAGCAAACTTTTGACAGCTTTGCTGGCCCGTGTCGCGTCCATCGCTACGCTTGCGCGTCCAACGGAGACGACCATGCAAGCCAATCACTACAAGTTGATGATCTGCGGCCAGCCCAGCTTCCGCGCCATTCGCGACACACTGCCCACGCTGGAGTACGAGCCGGGCATGCAGCGCGGCTTCTTGATTAGTCAGGAGAGCACGCAGAACCGCGTGAAGGGCCGCTACATCTACACCAAGATCGGCAAGCTGGCGGAGATCGACCCGGAGTCGCTCGAGATCAAGGAGACAGCCACCGAGTCACTGGCCGAGTGCGTGTTCGAGATTGACCAGCAGAAGGGCCTCGCCATGGTGCAGCAGCGCCGCGGCGAGCTGAACGCGCTGCATGAGGCGCTGGACGCCATCCCCGGCGCGAACGTCGAGTTCGAAGAACTGAACCTGAACCTGCTGGACCTGATGCTCGAGGTGCAGGGTGCGTACAAGAAGAACGTGATCAAGAGCCTGCGGATTCACGACTACCTGGCGCGAGAGAACATGCTCGCCAACGCCAGTTTCAAGATCATCGAGCCACAGGACGGCGAGAAGATCGCCGAGAAGTTCAGCGACCAGCTCGACGCGTTCACACTGACGCTCAAACTCCCCGACGGCGCCTGCGCCCTGACCGTGACCCGCAAGGGCAGCGTCCGCGCCAGCGACGACGCGCCGGATGAGTTGCTGTCCTTCGTGAAGGACCTGCTGCCCCGCTTCCACGAGGCTGAAGTAGAAACGGCCCAAGTGGTCGACCCTGTAGCCGCCAAGCGAAAGCGACGCTAGTACACTACTCTGTGAGGGCCTCGACAAGCTGCGCGTTCACCAACAACTCGCAGCTACCATCTGCGTCCGCATAGCACGTAGCAAGGGGAACGAACCTGTCTTCTTTACTGGGGGCGCCTCCCCGAAAGTCCTTCAAATCCGCGTCGTCCTTCAGAACTCGCTGGTAGTTCACAAAGACCATGCTGTCGTACCCGAATATCAGGCTGCGCGAGTATGCATACGAAAAGTGACGGCGAGACGGTCCATCCAGCAGGCCCGCCAGAATCGGGGCGCAACGCAGCGCGGACTTGCCGATTTCAACCCAATCAGGTTCCTGCCCCATGTGAGTAGCCCTTCGTGCCGGCAGATCTGCACATCAGCACAAGTAGTCGAACAAGACAATTCATGAATCGACAGACCACCGAGGGAGATCAAGCCTCATGTTGGCACTCCGGACCAACTTGATCTTGGGATCTGAAGCATCGTAGGCAAACGCCATCATGTTTTGATCTACACCTACAATCCCACGATACACGGCGGCTGCCTGCGCAATGACATCTTCCTTGACTGCACCCTCGCCAAGCCCTAGGACGAGTATCAACTCAGGTATCGGAGCAAACCCAGGGGCGTAGAACAACGGGAGATGCGCTTCCGCTATTCCTTCTATGTGGGCGAGTCCTGCAGCAAGCGCGGTGACGAACTGCTTGTCAGGCTTGGTGCTTGGCTCGCCGTAGTAACACAGTGTTCCAAAGGGTATCCGCCCTTCCTTCAATGCAACTCCTTCTCATCGGATCCATGATTTGGACGGATTTCGGAGTTTGCGGACGCTATCACGGACGTAGTCCCTAGACATCCAGGATGCGCGTGCAGTTGCGGCAGCGGAGGATTTCTTTGCGGGCACGGATCTGCATCTGTAGCTGGGTGTTCAGCTCGGACTGACAGCCGCCGCAGAATTCGCCCTCGAGGTGGCAGAGCGCCTTGCCCGGGTGGCGGGCGTTTACTTCTTCGTACACCTGCAGCAACTCAGGAACCACGTTCGCAACGGACTCTGCGCGTGCCTCCTTCTCTGCGTCAATCACTGCCTCAGCCGCCTTGATGACCTCCGCGTGCGCCGCAGCTGTGGCCTCGTGTGTTGCACGATAGGCCTCAACCTCGGCCTTGGCGGCTTCGACGTTGGCCTCGGCGGTCGCGACGGCCGTGATCAGGTCGAGGCCCTTCATTTCCATCTCATCGATCTTGGCGCGCTGCTTCGTTGCCGCTTCCATGCCGGCTTCCGTGCCCTGACCTTCAAGCTGCTTCACGCGCTCGTCCAGCCGGTGCAACTCACCTTCAAGCTCCTTGTGCTCATTGTGGAGCTTGCGTTGTTCCGCCTGCCGCTCGGCAAGCTTGGCCTGCCGCGCCTCCAGCTTGGCGAGGCTCGCGGCCGTCTCGCGATTGGTTTTGTCGATGGAGTCCTGCGCGCGGACGATGGCGAGGTCGTGCTTCTGCACGGCCCACAGCGAGTCCAGGCTTTCAGCGAATTCTGCCATGGATGGGTTGTAGCGGACCGGATGGTGATTGGTCCAAAACAAAACCGGCGAGCTCTCGCTCGCCGGTTCTTGCGGGCGGGACGCCCGCATCACATTACAGGTCGCCGAGATCGACGTCTTCGTCGTCGTCCGCCCCCAGCAGGGCCGTGACAGTGACGTTGTCGAGGAAGCCTTCCAGCTTGCGCGACCGCACCGGGTGCTGAAGCTTGCGGATGGCCTTGGCTTCGATCTGACGCACACGCTCGCGCGTCACCTTGAAGATCTTGCCGACCTCTTCCAGCGTATAGGTGTGGCCGTCGCCGATGCCGTACCTGAGCCGAATGATCTCGCGCTCGCGGTACGTCAGCGTGTTCAGCACGCGGTCGATCTTGTCCTTCAGCATCTCCTGTGACGCAACGCCGACCGGGTTGTCCGCGTTGTCGTCCTTGATGAAGTCGCCGAAGAAGCTGTCCTCGCTGTCGCCGATCGGCCTGTCGAGGCTGATCGGGTGCTTGCTGATTTTCAGCACGCGCTTGGCTTCTTCGTAGGAGATTTCCGCAGCTGTCGCAAGCTCGCGCACGCTGGGCTCACGGCCGGTCTCCTGCATCAGGCGTTTGGCCACGTTACGCAGCTTGGACATCGTCTCGATCATGTGCACCGGGATACGGATGGTGCGGGCCTGGTCGGCGATGCTGCGCGTAATAGCCTGGCGAATCCACCAGGTGGCGTAGGTGCTGAACTTGTAGCCGCGGCGGTACTCGTACTTCTCGACCGCCTTCATCAGCCCGGTGTTGCCTTCCTGAATCACGTCGAGGAAGCTCAGCCCGCGGTTGCGGTACTTCTTCGCGATGCTGACCACCAGTCGAAGGTTACCGCTGAACAGGCGACGCTTGGCCTCTTCGTAGGCCTGATAGCGGCGCTTCATTTCCTCGCAGCGCTCATGCAGGTCTTCGCGGGTTTCCATCGCCCGGCGCAGCAGGGTTTCCAGCTCTTCCTTGAGCTGGTCGACGCGCTTCTTTGCCTCCGGCACGTCCTTGAGGCGCTCAATTTCACGGTCGAGCCAGTTCGCCTTGCGGCTCACGCGCTCGATCTCGTCCATCATCGGCTTGATCTTCTTGGTCTGGATATTGAGTTCCTCAAGAAGAATCACGCCCTTCTTCTGACGTGAGCGCACGCGCTGATAGCCCTTGTCGCGCTCCTTTTTGGCACTCTTGCCCTCCCAGAACAGCCAGTCATCCTGGTTCAGCTTCACCAGCTCTTTCAGTGTGGTGAGGTTGTCATTCAGGCGAGCGCTCATCTCCGACTTCGCCATTTCAAACTCGGAGTTGAACTTCATCGTGCGGTCAAACGCCAGCTCTCCGCGCTCGACTTCGCCGAGGATGCGGATGGCTTCGACCTGTGCGATGTGGCTTTCCAGCACGCGCTTCTGGAAGCGTTTGCGGGTGACTTCGATCTTCTTGGCGAGTGCGATTTCTTCGTCGCGCGTCAGCAGTGGGATTTCGCCCATCTGCTGCAGGTATGTGCGCACCGGGTCATCGATGCGGCCGTCTTCATCGACGGGCGGCTTGGGCTCGCTGTGCCGACGATCCTTCTTGTCGCGGACGCGGTATTCGGGGCTGTCCTCGACCACCTCGATCTTCAGCTCGTCGAGGCGCATCAGGATCTGGTCCAGGCGCTCGGGGCTGACGACGTCGCCCGGCAGGGCTTCGTTCATCTCGTCGTAGGTGATGTAGCCGCGGTCGCGGCCCATCTTGATCAGGTTGCGGATCTGGTCGTTCACTTCGTCCGAGTTCAGGACGTGAGTGGTCGGCAGAAGGTTGGCCGTCTCGGTTGCGACGATTGTCGTCGTACCGGCGGCCGTCTTCTGGAAGCCCGCGACGGGCTTGATGAGTTTCTTTTCAGGCGCTTCCTTGGTGGGCATGTTCGGCAACATGCGCTGCAGCGTCGCGGTATCGCGACGGCGCATGCCGGTGCCACCCTTGGGCTTGGCCTTCTTGGCCGCGGCCTGCGACGGCAGACGAATCGTCGCCTCACCGTTGCCGCCGGACTCTTTTTCTACGGCCGCCTTCTTGTCGGCAGACTTGCTGGCGGACGCCTTTTTCGCGCCCGACTTTGAGCCGGCCTTCTTTTTCGCTGACTTCGATTTCTTACCTGTTGCAGTGGCCATCTAGCCTCTTCCTGTCGCAGTGTCCTGCGTGTCTGGTCCCTCTACTTAACGAAGCAGAGTTCCTTGCCCCATCCGTCTAATGCCGCCGAATCGGTGATTCGGGCGGGAGTTATGCCCTTTTGCCGCTCTTTCTGCCCTTCTTTTGACGCAAAACTTCCAGTTTATCCGCCGGATTTCCCGGCGCGTGCTGAGCGCCCAACTTCTGTATTTCGGCAATCAGCCGCTTTTCTTCCTCTTCAGCTACCCCTGCACCGAGATCGGCCGGGATCTTGATGTGTTCAAGCACCCGCTCAAGCTCCGTGCGCGCTTCGCCGCTTACGTGCGACAGCAACGCACCCGGAACAACTTCCCCTCGCTCGTCCCAGGCATTCAGCATCTCACGATACAGCTCTGCCAACGCCGGCGTTTCCAATGCTCCCGGCGCCAGGCCGCTTGATGCCGTCGCCAAGACCTTGGGGTGCTCAAACAGGCGCCTCAGCACTTCACGCTCATAGGCCGCCCTTGCGCCGCCGGTGGCCTCCGGCGTGCGCGGACGTGGCGATTCGTCTCGCAGCTTTGCCTCAGAGTGCTTTGCGTGCTCGGCCTCAACCGCGTTCAGGACCGCCGCCTCGCGCACATTCAGCGCCGTCGCCGCCCGACGTGAATACAGCTCTCGAAGGCTTGGGCTCTCGGCGCGGCCGATCATGTCGGCCAACTCACGCAAAGCTTTCTCGGCCTCGACCGGACGCTGCAGGTCATAGCGCGCGCTCAGTACATCGAGTTTGTAATCGAACGCGTCGCGCGCGGAATCGAGTACCTTCTGGAACGCCTCTGGCCCCTGGCTGCGCAGCAGATCGAACGGGTCCTTGGCGCCGGTGATGGTCGCGATCTTGGCGTCCACGCCGAGTTCAAGCACGACGTTCACTCCGCGCTCAGCTGCTGCCTGGCCCGCAGCGTCGCCGTCGAGCACGAGCGTGATGCCGTCGCCATAGCGGCGAGCGAGCGCCACCTGCTCGCGCGTCAGTGCTGTGCCGAGGGGTGCCACGGCGTTGTCGAAGCCGGCCTGGTGGGCGGCGATGACATCCGTGTAGCCTTCCATCAGCAGCACGCGGCCGGTTTCCTTCAACCGCTGCGAGTGGGCCAGCTTCTCGACCGCATAGAGCAGCCTGGATTTGTGAAAGAGCAGTCCTTCGGCCGAGTTCACGTACTTCTGTGCCTTGGCCTCAGGGTCCAGCAGTCTTGCGCCGAAGCCGACGATGCGCCCCCGTGGGTCGCGGATCGGGAAGGTGATCCGCCCACGGAAGAAGTCGTACCAACCGCGGTCACCCTTGCGGCAAAGCCCGGTCGCAAGGATGGTCTCTTCGTCAAACTTCTTCAGGGCCGCGTCACTTTGCCGGTGATATTCATCCGGCGCGTAGCCAAGGCCCCAGTCTTCGGCCGTGTCTCCGCCCAGCCCGCGGTCATTCAGGTACTTCTGTGCTGCTTCGTTGCGCTGGAGGTTTGCAGCGAAACCCCTCTGCGCCCAGTCCATCATCTCGAGTGCGCGGGCACGGACACTGCGTTCTTCCTTGCTTGGTCCACGGCCGCCGTCGAATGTGAGCGTTACCCCGCCGCGATCTGCCAGCTTTTCGAGCGCCTCACGGAAGTCGAGCTTCTCGTAGGCCATCACGAAGTCGATCACGTTTCCAAAGACGCTGCAGCCAAAGCACTTGTACGTCTGCCGTGAAGGCGAGACGGTGAAGGACGGCGTCTTCTCATCGTGGAACGGGCAGTTGACCCAATACTGGGTGCCGCGTTTGGTCAGCGGCACGTACGACTGGATCACGTCGACGATATCGTTGGCCCTGCGAACCTCCTCGATGCTTTCGCGCGCAACTCTGCCCAAGTCATGTCCTCAGCCGGGCTGCAGACGCCTCCCGAGAGCGCGCCGGCACGCCTGCCGTAATGGCAGAAGCCCCGATTCATGGGAACGTATCACACGAATCGGGCATCGTCAAATGGGGGACTTGACAAGCTTTGGTTTTTCCGGATCGGCTGAAACGCTTTGAAATAGGTGGTTTCAGCGTGGATTCGGACACCATGTTCGACCTGTGCTTGACATGGCGAAAACGCTGATTACCTTCTTTGGCTCGATTCTCGGCACCGTCAGGGCCGGGAATTTCGTTTGAGACTGACGCCCAGCCCCTATCGTCTAGCCGGCCTAGGACGGAGCCCTCTCAAGGCTCAGACACGGGTTCGAATCCCGTTAGGGGTACCAATCAACACGCGGCACCCCACAGGGTGCCGCGTTCGTTTTCTAGTTGGCTACTAACCAGTACTCGGCGCTAACACCATCGC
>JAGQRH010000120.1 GCA_020425605.1 Planctomycetota bacterium
CATCCGCCCGCCTTGGCGGGGGGGGCACGCGTCGGCTCGCCTTGGCGAGCCGCGCCAACGGCATCGCATCGCATCCGCCCGCCTCCGCGGGCGGGGCCAAAGATCGCATCGGGCCGCCTTGGCGGCCCGGGCAAAGGGGCCGCATCCGCCCGCCTTCGCGCCCCGGGCAATCAGATATCGCATCCGCCCGCCTTGGCGGGCGGGGCCAAAGGTCGCATCGGGCCGCCTTGGCGGGCGGGGCAAGAAGTCGCATCGGGCCGCCTTGGCGGCCCGGGCCAAAGTTATGGTGCCGGGAGAGGGACTCGAACCCTCAGGGGCCGTTAAGCCCACCAGATCCTTAGTCTGGCGCGTCTGCCAATTCCGCCACCCCGGCAGGGGCCAACGCTTCTGGCGCGGGGGGGAAGGGTAGCCCTCCGCCCCTCGCTGTCAATCGGGGAGCCTTCCCGCCGGGGGCCGGCTCCCCCCCGGGCCGCCAGTGTGCCGCTCCAGAAGTCCGGTGACCTGTACCGAGCCGCACAACCGTGACTCCCCGGCCTGTGTCCTCGAGGCGATCGACACCGATCGGCGGGCTGGATGGGGAGCGGAAGGCCGATGAGGAGGCCGACTCGCATTCGTTACTCGAGGCTGACGAAGCGGCCTGATCGCCCCCAGCCCAGCCCGCAGCACCTGGAGATGCGA
>JAGQRH010000121.1:0-430 GCA_020425605.1 Planctomycetota bacterium
GGACAAGACCCGTCCCATGCTCACCCCCGAGGCCATCGAGGCGAACCTCGCGACGTGGATGGAGCAGCTCGCCCAGATCCTCGACATGGACAAGGTCGAGATCCACCGCAACAGCGAGTGGTTCTCCAAGATGGGCTTCCACGACGTGCTGGGGCTCGCCGACCGCATGACCGTCCAGCAGATGATGGAGCGGGACAGCTTCGCCAAGCGCCACGCCAGCGGCGACCCGATCTCGCTGCGCGAGTTCCTCTACTGCCTGATGCAGGGCTGGGACTCGGTCGAGGTGAAGGCCGACGTCGAGCTGGGCGGGACCGACCAGACGTTCAACCTGATGGTGGGTCGGCGCCTCATGGAGCAGGTGGGGCTGCCGCCCCAGGCGTGTCTGATCGGACCGCTGCTCGAGGGCATCGACGGTCGCGAGAAGATGAGC
>JAGQRH010000121.1:440-672 GCA_020425605.1 Planctomycetota bacterium
GGTCTACCTGCACGGACTCGTGCGCGACGAGCAGGGGCGCAAGATGAGCAAGAGCCTGGGCAACGCCATCGGGCTCGACGACGACCCCAAGGACCAGTTCGGCAAGGCCATGCGCATCTCGGACGAGGCCATGCCGACCTGGATGCGCATCGCCACCGACATCCCGGATGCGCGGGTCGACGAGCTGCTTGCTGCCGCCAACCCGATGGACGCCAAGCTCGCGCTGGCGGAG
>JAGQRH010000122.1 GCA_020425605.1 Planctomycetota bacterium
GTCTTGGGACTGACAGATCGTCATTGTGCTTACCTCGCATGGCATCGTGAGCATCGTTTCGGGCGGATGTCCTGAGATCAACGAAGCGAGGCGAGAACGTCGATGAATCAAGCACCGCAACGAGGTCTCTTCGACGACGTTGGGTTTCTCGACGCGGAATCGAAGCTACACCTCGTCGCCGATTGGCCCGACCCCGAGAAATTTCCGCTGAATCGTCCGGGCGATTCTGCCGGGCGATTGGTCGAAATGGTGGGTTCCCAGGATTATGGAACTGCCGTTCGACTGCTCTTAGCCTCGTGCGGCAGGTGTGGGCTGGATTGCCGGAGTTCAATTGGCGCAGGCTGGCCGTCAGCAAAGGCCGAGGTCTTGCCTTCGGCGGTGTTCGGCTTTGATGACTGCGTGATGATGCGGAACCTGCCGTTGGCGTAGGTTGGGCCCGCATCCACGCTATCCCACGATGGCCGCAGCGCGACGCTGGCGGACGAGTTGAGGGTGCAACGTTGCCTTGGTCGCCACTTGTCGTCTGGCGCGCGAGTCTTCTTGAATGTCCTCATGCGGCCTTGACACGCGACGGGTCATCGCTTAGAACAACGGCATCAGTGCGCTTGTGCGCGTTGGTCCGGTAAGCCCCTGCTGTTGAACCGGAAAGCCTCACGGCTTCGGGGCAATG
>JAGQRH010000123.1 GCA_020425605.1 Planctomycetota bacterium
TCCTTCGCGCTGCGACAGGGGCGCTGGCGATGGGGCCACGACGACCCGTCCGGAAAGCTTGGAAAGGAAGTGCCGGGTGTCCGCGACGATGATGTTGCCTTCATCCGAATCACCGAGGCGTTGCCGAACCGATCACGACAGCGCAACTTTGCCGGACGGGGCCGTGAGATCTTCGCGATCACCGGCTACCGGGGGCGAATACTAGGCGAAGCGCGGGTTGAGGCCGACGGCTCTGTCAAGGTCGAGATCCCGTGCGACACACCATTCACGCTGTCGGGTTTGAATGCGGAGCGAGAAGCGATCCGCAGGGACATGATGGTCCAGTCGCTGCGGCCCGGGACCGTGCTGGAATGCTCGGGCTGCCACTTGCATGATGACCGCTCTGCGCAGCCCACGTTCGTCCGCTCGGTCGCCGCAGGAAAGCCGGCTCGCCAGCTGGAAAATCCGCGTCCGGTAATTGAGTATTCGCGGGACATCCAGCCGCTTCTGAAGTGGCGCTGTGCCGCCTGCCACAATGGTTCGCGCGCAGCGGCTGGCATCAACCTGGATGCCGGAGAGCAGACCCGGCGGATGATCATGGAAGACTTCGAACAGGCCTCGAATCCTAGGCCTGTGACCGTCCATACAGCGAAAGAAGGTTATCGCGGGAAGAGCGCCTA
>JAGQRH010000124.1 GCA_020425605.1 Planctomycetota bacterium
GACGCCGTCCCAGCGCAGGCTCGCCGCCAGCTCGCCGTCGACGACGTCGAGCACCTCGTAGCGCATGTCCCCCAGGACACGCAGTCGGTAGCGCCCTGGCCGGAGGGTCAGCGCGCTCTCGCGGCGCTCGCCCGGCTCGAGCCGCGTCTGCAGCACGATGTGGGGCTTGGTCGCCGGCTCGGCCGAGCAGAAGTGCCGCACGGCGCTCGCGAGGATCACCGGGTGGACGCGGAACGTGACCTCGATGATGTTGGGCTCGGTCGCGTCGAAGCGGATCCCGCAGGCCTCGCAGCCGCTCTCCTCGGGCACGGCGCCCAGCGACGGCAGCTCCTCGCGCATGCCGCGGCAGTGGGGGCAGATGATGTCCCAGCTGAGGGTGAAGAGGCCGGCGCGCGTGGCCCGAAGGACAGTCGAGAGCAGCTCGCGCTCTTCGCAGCCGAGCCGGCGCGCGAGCGGTCGCACGCGGACCCGCGAGACGTCGTCGTCGGGCGCGGCGCGGACGTAGTCGACGAGCGCGTCGATCAGCGCCGGCCGGACGTCGTCGCCGACGAGCCGCTCGCGGATCGTCGCCAGCGCGGCCTCGCCCTCGGGGCTGACGATCGGCGGCGGCCCGAGCTCGGCGAGGCGCCGGCCGACGCGGACCGACTCGATGATCTC
>JAGQRH010000125.1 GCA_020425605.1 Planctomycetota bacterium
AGGAGGCGCGGACCTACCGCGAGCGCGTGATCGCCGACCTCGCCGATCGTCGCCGGGCGGCACGGGCGCAGCTCGACGAGCTCGTGTCCACGCGCGACTCGCTGGCGGTGACCCTGACCGATGTGGCCGGCCGGATCGAGGCGTCGCACCGCGCGCTCGCCGACGCCATCGTCGACCACCGCGACCTCGGCGACGTCACGGCCGATCGCGAAGCCCTCGACAGCGAGCCCCCGAGCGTCGCGGTCGCCGATGAGCCGGCCGTCGAAGCGGAGCTCGTGGAGGAGGAGGCCATCGAGGTCGTTCCCGAGGAGCCCGAACCCGAACCCGAACCCGAACCCGAACCCGAACCCGAGATCGAGCCGGAGCCGGAGCCGGAGCCCGAGATCGAGCCGGAGCCCGATCCGGTCGTGGATCCGCGTGACGCGGAGGACGACGAGCTGGAGGCGGCAGCCATCGCGGAGGGGCCCGAGCCCGAGCCCGAGCCGGTGCCCGAGGAAGATCCGCGTGACGTGGAGGACGACGAGCTGGAGGCGGCGGCGATCGCGGAGGGTCCCGAGCCTGAGCGCGAGCCCGATCCGGTGGAGGCAGTGTTCGCCCAGCTGAAGGCCGAGCAGTCCCGGCCCGGTCGTCGTGCGCACGTCGGCGTCGCGCAG
>JAGQRH010000126.1 GCA_020425605.1 Planctomycetota bacterium
TTGCCCGCTCACGAAAACATATCGAGACATTCTACGACACCACTGACATTGGAAAATTCCCTGAAAGGCGCAGGCCGCTGTCTTTCCATTGTCCGCTCACCCAGCGTGACGATGTGATGAATTTCAATGAAATATTCGGTCAACTTTCGCTGTTAAAACTAGCCGTCTATGCGCCAGTCAGCTATATCCTTCCTTCCCGTTTAAAAAAATATGAAGAAATTTATGATACTCAGGTTGAGGGCGGCAAAGGAAAACTGAAGCAGATTGATCGTGAGCGGAGCCTGCAAGCCTTGATGACCACCAACCTGCTCAAGCGGCTGGAAAGTTCCGTTGAAGCTTTCCGCCTAACGCTAGGAGCCTTGCAAGGCAAACTTTTAAATACGCTTCAAACCATCGAGAAATACGAGTCTGGACAAAGCATAAGCGTCACCGACTTTACAGAAGGCTTGGAAAATCTGGAAGCCGAGGAAGATGATTTATCAGCTCTTGATGAGGTTACCGTTGGCGGCAAAGTGCAGATTAGCCTGGCTGATATGGATGTTGAGTTTTGGAAAAACGACCTGAATGGTGATCTTCAGCTGATTGAATCTCTGCTGGCTTCCATGCAGAAAATCACTCCAGAGGATGATGCCAAGCTTCAGCAT
>JAGQRH010000127.1 GCA_020425605.1 Planctomycetota bacterium
CCAGCTCGCGCGGTTCCGCCAGGTCGTCACGGAGCTGGCCGGTGTCGGCATCGTCCCGCCGTGGCGCCATGCCCATGCGAGCGGCGGGATCCTCGCGGCGCTCACGCGCGACGTGAACCTCGTGCGCCCGGGGATCGCGCTCTACGGCGTGCCCCCCCACCCCGGCTCGGCGTCCGGCCTCGAGCGCGTCCTCTCGTGGCGGACGCAGATCGTGTTCTTGAAGGACCACCGCGAGGGCGCGGCCATCGGCTACGAGGGCACCTGGACCTCCTCGCGCCGCTGTCGCATCGCGACCCTGCCCGTCGGCTACAACGACGGCTTCCGGTTCGCGCTGGGCAACCAGGCCGAGGTGCTCGTGCGCGGACGACGCTGTCCCGTCGTGGGCCGCGTCTCGATGGACTACGTCTGCGTCGACGTCACGGACGTCCCCGGCGCGGCGGTGGACGACGTCGTCACCCTGCTGGGCCGCGATGGCGACGAGGAGATCACCGTGGAAGAGATGGCGCGCCTGTCCGGCACCATCCCCCACGACGTGCTCTGCGGCATCGGCCGCCGTGTGCGGCGCATCTACCGCGGCGAGGCGCCGGCGACGCCTGCCGCGATGCCGATGGCGCCCGGGACGACGAGCCCCCGGTGAAGGTGCG
>JAGQRH010000128.1 GCA_020425605.1 Planctomycetota bacterium
CGCAAGGCGGTCGCAAACGCCGGTGTACTGCGGGCGATGAGCGCCAGCCTCTTGTTGAGCAGCGATTCCACCGCCGCCGACAGAGCAGGTTCATCGTTGGCATCGGCCCCCGCCACGATCGCGTCCTGCTCCAAGGTGAACAGCCACCCGTCGATCACATCGCGGAAGGCCGACGCGGGGTATTCGGCCGTGGTGAGGTTCTCCACCACCCGCCGGTACACCGTCTCCAATCGGTGCAAAGGCGTCTCGGTCTCGCTGATCTGCATCTCACCAGAGGCGAAGCCGCGCTGCCGGGCGCGCTCGACGAGCCATCGGGAGAAGAAGGTCTTGCCCGAGCCGTATTCGCCACGCACGGCCTTGAACACAGAACCACCGGCGCCGACCGTGTCCAGTTCCGCATTAGTAGCAGCCTCGAAACGATCCAGTCCCACAGCCAGGAGATCCAGCCCGTCGTAAGGCACCGTCCCACGACGCAGGGCATCGATCACCTCACGACGCCGCTGCTCGCTGACGGCCATCACGAGACCCCGAACTGCGTCTTCATCAGGTCGACGTCGAGCAGCAAGGTGTGCCCGTCAGCGTCCAGACTCAGCACCTCGTAGCCTTCGACGTTCAGTAGCCGCTTCAGCACGCTGAGGT
>JAGQRH010000129.1 GCA_020425605.1 Planctomycetota bacterium
CGTGCGCACATGGGCGCACGTAAGGCACCACCAAGAGCATGATAATGGCGAGGATGTTGGTTGCGAAAGCCATACACACAGGATGCACCCGTACCTCACTACGGGTGCAAGCCTGATTTCCGAGTCGCTTCGAATTGGCCGCTGGTGGCTTCTATGCAGGCTTCTTCTGCGGACGCGGAGCCTCGCACGTGAAAGGCCCTGCATTGGAGATTCGCGGTACAATTTGCGGTACAGTGGCAGTCGGTGAGCCCGGCGCTACCACTGAACAGACGCTGAATCCGCTCCGTTAGCCGAAAAGAGTTGGCGTGCCCGGGAGGACTCGAACCTCCGACCGGCTGCTTAGAAGGCTCTGTGAACCCGTATCCTCCAAGAGCCTCTTCAGACGCCGCAAATGTCTCTAGAAGTCACGAAAATAGGGTACTACAGCCGAATACGCTTTGTAGCGGCTTGCACTGTTTTTCACCCGTTTTCACAAAGTATTCTGTACTATTTTGTACAGTGCCTCTGGGAGGCGCTTGTTGTGTCACTCGAGTTTGGTGTACAGTCGACTGTACAGGAAACCCATGGGAAGACCGAAACAGCGTGCTCGTCTGCGCAAGTGGCGAGGAAAGTGGTACGTGTTCTACA
>JAGQRH010000012.1 GCA_020425605.1 Planctomycetota bacterium
CATGATGCCGACCATGGCCTGCACGACGCTCTGGAGCATGAGCTGGCTGGCCAACTTCCTGCCGAAGTTCGCCGAAGACGGCATTGCCGGCTGCACACTCAATCGCGAACGCTGCGAGAAGTACTTCGAGCACAGCCAGGCGCTGGCAACCGTGCTGAACCCGGTAGTCGGCTATCTCAACGCATCGAAGGTCGCAAAGGAAAGCGTCGCCACCGGCAAGACGATCAAGGAACTGGTCCGCGAGCACAAACTCCTGACCGAAGAGCAGGAAAAGAAGTTCTATTCGCTCGAGTACCTGACCAAACGCTATCCGCAGGCCGGCTTCGACAACTAGGGCACGATGGGATTCTTTGACCGCTTATTCAATCGCAAGCCACAACCACCCCTTCCGTCGGGCCAGCGCAAGCCGCAGCTGGGGTCAAAGGCTGGCGGTGGATCACCACCGGGGATTCAATTCGACGTAGCGGATCAAGAGCCAGATTCGCCACAAGGGTTTGGCTACAAGATTGCGTGGCTCGCAGTCCGCTCCGACTCTCCCGCGACTGTTGCGTCTGAGATCGGATTGCAGGGTCTTGCACCATGTAACTGGCGTGCCGGCCTCAAACACGCCTATGACTCAAAGGGGAGAGCGGTCTTCATCACTCCCCCCCTAGACGGCTGGGTGCTGGCCACCGGTTGGGCGATGGATCCAGGTGAGGAGTACGCCGAGACTGTTCCTCCAATTCTGCAGAAAATGAGCGACCAGTTTCAAGACGCGCAGTTCTTCCTCACTCATCGTGTGGTTGAGTTGCACGTTTGGGCAAAGGCCGAGAACGGCGCGCTCGTCCGCGGGTTTGGCGTGGTGGAAGGTATCCAACGGATTTGGGACGTGGGGCCGTTAACGACCGAAGAAGAGAATTGGAACGCGAACTTCGCCGATCCGGATTCCGCTGAGGCCAAGAACGACCCGAACTACTGGGACAGGGCCGACTTGGAGTACCCCGGAGAAGAGCATGTCATCAAATTGGCAGCAGCCTGGAGCATTGATCCGACAACCATCGACGACAGGTTCACGTCTCCAACCCTAGGCCTGATTGGGACGCGGCCCCCCGCGTGAGCCGAGTTAGGATTACTAGTCGCGAGAGTAACGCACGCGGCTGTATACTTCTGGTCATGCGAACTGGAACAACCAATAACGGACGCAGTTTCACTATCAACGGCGTCGCCGACGCAGACGCGGAGTGGGAGTCTGTTCCGGCCAAGCCATACGGCGCGCTGGTGATCGCGGGCGGCGCTGAGCGGCCTGACAAGCTGCTGTTCGGCAAGATCGCGAACCGGCTGATTGAGTCCGGCTGCGGCTGGGCGACTCTGCACGCCGGCAAGCATACCGGCAAGCTCCACGACATCTTCGACAAGGCCGTGGTCGACTACCAGCTCAAGCACAATCCTGACCTCGACATGATGACGAGCGGCGAGGATGAAAACTCGCTCGAGGAATCCATCCGCGACGCCGTCTGCTACGGCTTTCCCCAGTACGGCGACCAGTACGAAGGCCTGCTGGTACTAGTCGTGGGCGCGCTGGACAGCAAGCTTGAGGAGCAAGCCGAAGCCCTCGCCAAATCGGTCAAGCCTGAGTAGTTTGCGGGCGCAATGGCCATCACTCTCGATTTCTCCGGCATCACTCTTGAAATGATCCTCGGCGGGGTGCTGATCGCCTTCGCCCGCATCTTTGACGTGTCACTGAGTGTTCTGCGCATGTCCGCACAGGCCGCCGGGCGTCGCAAGGCCGCCTGGGGCTTCGCCTTCCTTGAATCGCTGATCTGGGTAGTCGTCGTCTCGAGCATCGTGACGAACCTGAGCCACCCGGTGTATGCGATATTCTATGCGCTTGGCTTTGCGACGGGCACGCTGGTCGGAGTCGCACTGGAAGACTTCTTTGCGCGCGGTGAGCAGGTCGTTCGCATCTTCACACACAGCGGCGACTCCATGGCCGCGCACTTCCGGGAGAAGGGCTTTCGGGTCACACAATTCGAGGGCAAGGGCCGCGACGGGCCCATCCAGCTGCTGTTCATCCACATGGCTCGCAAACAGGCGCGAAGAGTGCCTCCGGAGGCGCGCAAGATTGACGATGCCTGCTTCATTGTGGTCGATGACGTGCGCGGCAGCGTTCACGGGCGATCCGCAGGAACCTCGTCGCACGCCCAGCGAAAGTAAACCCGAGAGGCCCCATGTGTCGATCAGGGTTGATCCGGCGACCTTGCCGGCAGCCCGTAGGTACGCAGCATGCTCGCAGCCTTGGAGATGCCCGAAATCACGCTTGAAGTGGTACTGGGCGGCGCTGGTATCGCGGCTGCGCGCATCGTGGACGTCTCGCTCGGCGTACTTCGCCAGTCCAGCGTGCGCAATGGCTATCGCAAATCAGCCTGGACCATCGGTTTCATAGAAGCGCTGATCTGGGTGCTGGTGGTCTCCAGCGTGGTGCGGAATCTCGGCAGCCCCGTGCTGGCCGTCTTCTACGCACTGGGATTTGCCACGGGAACATTCGTCGGCGTCACGCTGGAGGGCGCACTTGCCCGGGGCGAGCAGGTCGTGCGTATCTTCACGCATGAAGGCGATCGCATGGCCACACTGTTCCGCGAGCGGGGATGGCGCGTAACGCAGTTTGAAGGAAAGGGACGCGACGGCCCGGTGCAGCTCCTGTTCATTCACATCGCGCGTAAGCGCGCACGCCAGATCGCGCCGATTGCGCGCGAGTGCGATCCTTCCTGCTTCATCGTCGTCGACGACGTTCGAAGCAGCAGTGTTGGTGCGGGTGGTGCACCGGTCCGGACGTAGTCAGGCCGCCTTCTTCTTCTCGTGGCGGCGCTTGATTGCCGGCCACACGATTGCATCCACCGAGAACTTGCCCGGTCCTGCAAGCACGATCACCAGGTACATCAGCGCATACGCGATTGCCTTCTCTTTCGTGGCAAAGTCGTCGCTGGCGTGCTGGACGAACGCGGCCGTCATCATCGTGAAGAAGACCGGCGCCGCAGAGATGCGGGTGGCCAGCCCCGCCACCACAAACGCCGCGAGCCCGAACTCCGCCCCTGCGGCCAGCACTAGCGATGGACCGGCACCGATTCCCAATGGGTCGGCAAACGTGAAATCGCCGGCGACAATCTTCTGAACCTTGCCAAGCCCGTGAGACATCATCAGCAAGCCCGCGCCCACGCGCAGAATCAGCAAGCCCAGGCCACGTCCGGCCTTGCGAGTAGCATCATCAAACATCTGGACTCCTTCAGACCTGCAACAACCTGTGGCGGTGCTTCATTCCGGCCCATTTCGCCTGTTTTTGTCTTTTCTCACTGTCCACCATACCTATCTTCGCGGCCTTGATTGGTGCGGACTTCGGACATGATGAGAATGACAGCGGTGCTGCTCGTCGCGACGGTTGTGGCGTGCGTATGGAACTGTGAGCCGGCCTCGGCTGATCCACATCAACGCCCCAGTGCGGGCCCGCTCAGCGGCAAACGCATTTTGATCAGCCCCGGCCACGGCTGGACGTGGCAGAACACCAGCAACTTCTGGTACACGCAGCGCGGCGTCACGAACGGCGTGGTTGAAGACTTCAGCAACGCGATGCTCGCCATCGACTTCCTCGTTCCCTACCTGGTTAACGCTGGCGCCGACGTTGTCGTGCCACGCGAGCGCAGCTACCAGGCCGCCGAGTTCATCGGCGACGACGGAGACGGCAACTACTTCGAGACCGGCACCTGGACCCCCAGCAGCAACGTGTCCGGCTATTGGGGCAGCGGCTACCGCTGGGCGAACACCAGCGCTACCGAATCGGCCACGGCCGGCTGGAATTTCAGCATCAGCGCCGAAGGGCGCTACCCGGTCTACGTGCGCTGGACGGCCGGCTCGGATCGCTCAAACAGCACGCTGTATCGAGTCACCCATGCCGGCGGCGTGTCGGAGATCCGCCTTGACCAGAACCAACACCAGTACACCTGCCCCTACGACAGCATCACAGAGACAGCCGACCAGGGTGGCCGCTGGGTGTTCCTCGGCGAGTGGGAATTCACACCGGGCAGTGGCGCACGGGTCGAGATCAGCAACGAAACAAACAACGGCAGTGTTGTGGTGGTCGACACGTGCAGGGTCGGCGGTGGCGTCGGCAGCATCGACCGTGGCGGCGGCACGACCGGCCGTCCGCGCTGGGAGGAATGCTCGCGCTACTATGCCGAGTTCAGTGGACTCCCGAGCAGCGTCTACGATGTCGCCAGCCTCGATGACGGCAGCGACAACGTCAGCACACCGCCGCGAACGCTTCTCTGGTGGAAGGACTTCGACCTGGCATTTGCGCTGCACAGCAATGCCAGCGGCGGAAGCGGCACTGCCCGTGGCACGACAACGTACACCTACGACAACAGCGGCAGCACGCAGCACCCGCAGGCCCTTCTGAACGACAGCGTCGCGTTCGCCACGCTGGTGCAGAGTGAAGTCGTCAGTGTTTGCAACGGCTGGGCCGGCTCACGCGGCGACACCTGGAACAACCGTGGCCTGAACACTGCGAACTTCGGTGAGGTACGCACAAACACCAAAACGCCGAGTTGCCTGCTGGAGTCAGCCTTCCACGACAACGCTCAAGACGCATGGTATCTGCGTCAGCCAGGCTGGCGGCACGATGTCGCGCGTGCCATCTACAAGGCCATCGTGCGCTACTTCAATTCCGGCGCGATAGTCATCCCGCTTGCTCCGGACCACCTTGCAATGCGCAACACTGGCGCCGGCGCCGTCAGCATTAGCTGGCAACCAGTCGCCGATCCGCTCGAGTCCAGCGCGACCCCAACAAGCTACCGTGTGTACCTGAGTAATGACGGCTTCTCATTCGACGAAGGCCGTAGTGCCAACGGAACGAACAGCCATGTCCTGACGGGCCTTCAGCCCGGCCAGACTGTGTTCGCACGAGTAACGGCGGTCAACTCGGGCGGCGAGAGCCTGTGGAGTGAGATGACATGCGCCCGCACCCCTGATGCTCAGGCGCAGGGGCTGAGCACTCCTCTTCTGCTGGTGTCCGGCTATGACAGGCTGGATGAGTACACCTGGTACCAACAGGGCGCAACCAACCAGGACGGCGACATGCACGTCCGGAATCGTCGGGATTCGCTTAGGCGTCACGCGCTCGCCGCGGCGCAGGCGACTACGACGTCCGGCGGAAGCTACTTCTTTGACTCGGCCAGCAACGAGGCAGTCGAGGGCGGCAGTGTCGCGCTGACCGGCTACCAGCTCGTTGATTGGGTGCTGGGCAACGAAAGCACTGTCGATGAAACGTTCTCGGCCACAGAACAGGCAGTCGTCAGCGCCTATCTTGCGGCCGGCGGGCATCTGTTCGTAAGCGGCGCCGAAATTGGCTGGGACCTCGACGCCCAGGGTATCGCTACCGACCGGGCGTTCTTCAACGGCCCGCTCGCGACCAACTACGTCGCCGACGCGAGCAACGACTACAGCGTTGATGCGGTATCCGGCGGGCTGTTTGACGGCCTGCCCTCGTTCACGTTCGACGATGGATCCGGCAGCGCCTACACGGTCAGCTATCCGGACGTGATTGAGCCCGCCGCGGGAGCGACTTCAAATGCGGTGCTGGAATACTCGTCGGGCGTGACTGCCGGCGTTGCAGACAGCAGCGTGGTCGTGCTGGGCTTCCCGTTCGAAACCATCAACCAGGCAAGTGCGCGCGACGCATTCATGCAACGGACGCTCAGGGCACTGGCTCCCAACTACACCGGCTTGAACCCCACCCCGGGTGGAGGCTCGACGGGGAGCGGCAACGGCAATGACAACTCCGGATGCGCCGTCGCTGCGGGCGGCCTGGCCCCCCTGCTGCTGTGGATGATCGTCGCCGTCTGGCTGCGTCGGAAGCGCAAACGCGCCCGGCAAGTTTAGTCGGCGTTCGGGTCTTCTGGCGGAGCCGAGGGCGCTCGTTCAGACGGTTCTTCGCCGTAGTCAATCGGCGGTCCGATCAGGATCTCGCCGGCATCGTTCTGCTCGATGCTGATTTCGTGCTGCTTGACCATTTCAAGCAACGCAAGAAAGTTGCCGATTACATCCGACTTGTCTTTTCTGGCCCCCACCAGCGCTTCGAAATCGACCTTCCCGTGCTCCTTGAGCTGGGCGAGAATCAGGTCGATGTAGTAGCGAACCGGCTTCTCAGTCAAGTCGATCAAGTGCGGGCGCGGTGCGGCGACTTCGCCATACAACCGATGAAACACCCTGTAGAGGTCTACAACGCTGAAATCTTCGAGGAACGTGTCGTTGTCGGTCTCAGGTACATCGGCCTGCAGAGTGCCGCCGGGTCTGCCGTGGCGACGTGCCTGGTTGTCATAGCGCTCACCAAGCAACGTGGCCATATCACGGATGCGCTTGTATTCGAGAAGCTGCCGCACGAGCCGCGCACGCTCATCTTCAGCACCTTTGCGTTCTTCAGAGCGCGCCAGCACCAGCTCGGATTTCAACTTGAGCAGCGTGGCAGCCATGCTCAGGAATTCGCCCGCGTACTCGAGGTCGATGGTCTCCATCTTCTCAAGTTCGACGATGTACTGTTCAGCAATTTCGGCGACGGGCAGGTCGTAGATGTCCACTTCGGCCCGCCGACACAAGTACAACAGCAGGTCCAGCGGACCCGTGTAAACCTGCGTCTGTACGCGCACCTCACTCATTAGCCCACCAGTTTCGCAATTGCTTGAGGCACATCCACTGCAAAGAAAATGAAGAGCAACTGAATTGGCTTATCCAGAACATACCAAGCCAGCACGAAGAAGATCATCAACCCATATGGCCGCAGCTGGTCAAAAACATGCCGTGCCCGGTCGTTGAGGAAGTAATAGAGCACGTTTCCTCCATCCACGCCGGGTACCGGAAGCAGATTGATGACGCCCAAGAGCATGTTGACAAGCATCATGCGATAGGCGAGGGCAGCCAACAAAGCGAGTGGAAGTGTTGTCCCTTCTTTCACGAAATCGAAGGGAAGTAGGCTCAGAGTGCCATCGCCACGAAACACAAGGAAGATTGCAAGCGCTAGAATAAGCCCTCCGGCTATTGCGCCTACGAGATTGCCGCCGGGGCCAGCCAAGCTGACGATCGCCTGATCACGCAATGGATGCCGCATCTTGCTGGGGTTCACCGGCACCCAGGCGAAGCCAAGCGGCCACCCCATCGTGAAAACTGTGATCACCGGCAGGCCCACGGTGGCGAACAGATTGAATCTATTCTTGACGTCGATGTGCCGAATCGGATTGATCGATCGTTTGCCCAATAGGTAAGCGGTGTCGTCGCCGCGCCACCATGCCATCCAGGCATGTCCTCCTTCGTGCAGCCCGATCGTGAGGAACCAGCACATAAGCCACAGCACGGCGCTGGTCATGTCGACTCGCAGGCTGATGGCCAAGAAGTTCATCGCGCCCAGACTCCCGAGAACACTTCGCGCGCGGGGCCGGTTTTGTAGACGTGGCCGTCCTGTTCGTTCCACTCCATATCGAGGTCGCCGCCGAGCAGCCTTATCTTCATCTTGCGGTCCGTCAGGCCGTTCTGGACGGCCGCCACGCAGACTGCACTGGCACCCGTGCCGCAGGCCAGCGTCTCGCCCGCGCCGCGTTCCCAGGTGCGCTGGTGCAACAGCTTGGCGCTTTCCCGGTAAACGAACTCCACGTTCGTGCGGTTCGGGAACAGCGGGTGATGCTCGATCAGAGGTCCGATTGTATGCACCAGCTCATCGCTTGCGGGCTTGTCCACGAAGATCACGCAGTGCGGGTTGCCCATGCCCACACATGTCATTCGCAATTTGTGGCCGCCCACTTCCAGCGGCTCATCAATCACCATCTCGCCGGCCGGGCCGGTCATCGGAATGGCCGAGCGCAGCAGCCGCGGCTTGCCCATGTTGACCCGGATCTTGTTTGCGACGTGCTTGCCCTTGGCCGGAATGATGTTCACGTGCAGCACACCCGCCCCGGTCTCGATCGGGAACTCCTCCTTGCGCTCAAGGTTGCGGTCGTAGAGGTATTTCGCGACGCAACGCAGCCCGTTTCCACACATCTCGGACTCGCTGCCGTCACTGTTGAACATCTGCATGCGATGCTTCACGCCCTTCAGCCTGCTGGTGCGAATCAGGATCAGCCCGTCGCTGCCAACGCCGAAATGCCGGTCGCTCATGGCAATCGCAAGTTTCCTGAGCCCCCCCGGCGCAGACTTGCGGGCATCGACATACACGTAGTCGTTGCCGATTCCCTCCATCTTCACGAATGGGATGCCGCGATTGCTCATTCCTTCTCCGGTCGCTTGGTTTCCAGGTTTGGCAGCGGCTCCACGCTTCCGTCGAACTCGTAGCCGCCTTCGCAGCGCACTTTCACACTGCCGTTCAGCTGCTCATCAAGCTTGCAGGTCCCCTCAAGAACCCGAAACCACTGGGCGTTTTGCTCGTAGTAGGCACGCTGCTCGAAGTCCGGCAGAACTACGCGCTTCAGCCGGCCGTTCGTTACCGAGCCATCGTCGGCCAATTCAAGGTACAGCGTGTTGACGACGTAGTAGTTGCCGGTCTCGGCATCCGCGTAGCCAACGAGCTTGGTACTACGGTGTTCACCCTCGACCCAGCTGGCTCGGAAGGTGTCTCCGTCTTCCTTGACCTGGAGCGTCCAGCCTTCGCCGTACTCCTCAAGCCGGAAGTAGGCCTCGCCGCCACCGCAACCGGCCAGGACCAACAGCAACATGAACGCGATCATGTACTTCATGCGAGCCTCCGACGCGATTGTAGACGCCCTTGCCCCAACGGAAAGAGGCGCGTCCGCGACGCGCCTCCATATCGCTTTCCCAAGTTATCGCTACTCCCTGAACTTGCGAAGCGCGACGGTCGCGTTGTGCCCACCGAAGCCGAAGCTGTTCGACAGGGCCAGTTCAACATCCGCGCTGCGGCCTTCATGCGGCACGTAATCCAGATCGCAATCCGGATCAGGCACGGTGAGATTGCGAGTCGGCGGCACGATGCCTTCCTTGATGGCGAGGGCGGTCGCGACAAGCTCAACCGCACCGCTGGCACCCAGCAGGTGGCCGATCATGCTCTTGGTGCTGCTGATCAAGAGCTTGCGGGCGTGATCGCCGAACGCCTTCTTCATGGCGAGCGTCTCGGTCTTGTCGTTGTATTCGGTGCTGGTGCCGTGGGCGTTGATGTACGTTACGTCTTCAGGCTTGGCGCCGGCGTCCTTGACCGCGTTCTGCATGGAACGCATGGCACCGTCGCCGTCTTCACTGGGCGAGGTCATGTGGTAGGCGTCGTCGGTCATGCCGAAACCCGCAACCTCGGCGTAGATCTTGGCACCGCGGGCCTTGGCATGCTCAAGCTCTTCGAATACGAGCGTCCCGGCGCCTTCGCCCATGACGAAGCCGTCGCGTTCCTTGTCGAATGGGCGGCTGGCCTTGTCGGGCTCATCGTTGCGCTGGCTGAGGGCACGCGCGGAGCAAAATCCCGCCATGCCAAGCACGGTGCAGGCCGCCTCGCTGCCGCCTGCAAGGACGATGTCTGCATCGCCGTACTGTATCGTACGCAGCGCCATGCCGAGCGCATGGTTCGCCGAGGCGCAGGCGCTGGCCGTGGCAAAGTTCGGGCCCTTGAGCCCGAACCGGATCGCGACGTTGCCCGCGGGTGCGTTCAGCATCATTTTGGGCACAAACAGCGGCTTGATTCGATTCGCGTGCCGGGTGATCAGCGTGTGGTTGCCATCGTAGATCTCTTCCAGGCCGCCGATGCCGGAGCCGATGATTACACCAATTCGGGTGCGATCTTCCTTGTCGAGATCGAGCGCGGAATCCTTGAGCGCTTCCTGGGCCGACACCACCGCGAAATGGACAACCGGGTCCGTCTGGCGGGCATACTTGCGGTCGCCGCCCAGGGCCTCGGTCGCGTCAAAGTTCTTTACGCGCCCGGCGATGGTCGTCGTCAGCTCGGCCGTCTTGAAGTCTTCGCAGACATCAATGCCGTTGGCACCGCGCAGTGCGGCCTGCCAAAAAGTAGGTACGTCGTTGCCGATGGCGCTTATGGCGCCCAGGCCTGTGATCACGACACGACGACGCGAATTCTGAGACATTAGAGCTTCCCTGTGTGTCTGGTCTGCCCCTCAAACACGCTGGGCAAGCGACGCGCGCCCTGCGAAGAGGCGCATAGCCGCTTGCCCGGACCTTCTCTGCAGGCAACTACGCCTTGCTTGCGGTCTTTTCTTCGATGTACTTGACCGCATCTCCCACGGTCTGGATTTTCTCGGCGTCTTCGTCCGGAATGTTCAGCTCAAACTCGTCTTCGAATTCCATGACGAGCTCAACCGTATCCAGACTGTCGGCTCCGAGGTCATTCACGAACGAGGTCTCGAGCGTCACCTTGTCGCGGCTGACACCCATCTGGTCGCAAACGATCTGCTTTACCGACTCTTCGATCTCTTCCCGTGTGGGCACGCTGTTCTTCCTTTCTCGCGCACGGGCAAAGGGCCCGCAGCTACTTCCATAACAACCGAAGCGCCCCACCAGCGGCGCAACGGGGCGGGAGTTTAGCGACCGAATTCAGCCGCTGCAAGCTCCCCCGGGTAGTGTATCGGCCGCTAATTTGGCCGCTGGGACAACTCTGTCAAGACCCCATGACTCTGCTTCGGGTGGAAGAAATTCACCCGGCAGCCACCCGCGCCATCATGGGGTTCCGGCCACAACGGCTCAAATCCCCTGTCAATCATGCGCTTCGTGGCCATTTCAATGTCCTCAACCGCGTAGCACAGGTGATGCATGCCCGGCCCGCGCTTTTCAATAAACCGGCCGATTGCTGAATGGGGGCTCGTGGGCTCCAGCAATTCAATATGCGCACCAGGCGGAAGAACCAGCTTCAGCACAAGCACCTTTTCGCCGGCGACTTCCTCAATCTCCGGCTCGGACTCCAGGCCAAGTCCCTGCTCATAAAAGCCGCGGGCGTCGGCGATACTCTTTACCGCGATGCCTATGTGGTCTAGCTTCATCGCTTCCTCAACGACCAGAGTCTGCTAGAGGCCCATCGAGTCCTGCAGGACCATCGCCGCGCAGGCCCCGCCCAGCACCTTGTTGATTCCGGCCATACGCTGCGTCACTTCCTCGCGCACGTGCGCGGGTAACGCAACGCCGCCCTGGTTGTTCAGGAACAGCAGCAGCCCGTGATAGCTGACGGTAGGCAGCACCTTCTTGATCAGGAAATCGCGGATCGACTTGAAGCCGGCGTCGTTGATCTTCTTCTTCAGATCATTGACCAGGTTGCCGCCGTCCAGCTTCAAGTCCTTACCGACCACGGCCTCAAGTGCCTTGTAATGCTCTTCAAATCGGGGCAGCCAGACCTCCAGATGCTGCGTCAAAAGCAATGCGCGGGCCTGTTTCTGCAGGATTTCCACGGCCTGGTTCATTCGCTCATGCCGCTGCCCGATGATCAGCGCACCGATCTGACTGCAGGTCTCAATCAGGGCCTTGCGGTCCTTGAGCGTTGAATCAAGCGACACCGTGGGCCTTGAAGGCACGGCTTCGTTGATCTTGCCCGTCTTCTTGTTGTGTCCCGACTTGCGGGTCTTGCCCGTCTTGCTCGATGCCATGCCCAGTCCTGATTTTTGTTCAGCTGTCCCGGTACTCACCGAAGACGCCGCGCATGGTATCGCAAACCTCGCCCAGTGTCGCCTTGGCACGGAGCGCGTCGATAACTTTTGGGACGAGATTCGCGTCACCTTTCGCGCAATCCTGAAGCTCGCGCAGGCGCACCTCAACGGCCTTGTCGTCCCGGTTTGCGTGAAACTGCGCCAGCCGCTTCAGCTGCTTGCGCGTAGCCTGGGCGTCGATCTCTTGTAGCTGTGGCTCGGCCTGGTGGCTGGTCTGGAACTTGTTCACGCCTACAACAACGGATTCGCCTTTCTCAATCGCTCGCTGGTACTGCAGCGCTGCGCGGCCAATCTCACCCTGCATGAACTTCTGCTCAATCGCCCCCACCGCGCCGCCGCGGTCATCTACCTTGGTGATCAACTCTGCGGCCTTGGCCTCCAGCTCGTCGGTGAGTTGCTCGACGAGATAGCTGCCGGCCAAGGGGTCGGGCGTGTCCGCCACGCCGCTCTCATACGCAATGACCTGCTGGGTGCGCAGTGCGATCTCAACACTGCGCTCTGTGGGCAGCGCCAGTGCCTCGTCAAAACTGTTGGTGTGAAGGCTCTGCGTCCCGCCCAGCACGGCCGCCAGCGCCTGCATGCTTGTGCGCACGATGTTGTTCTCTGGCTGCTGGGCCGTGAGCGTGCTGCCGGCAGTCTGAGTATGAAAGCGCAGCATCAATGCCTTGTCGTCAGTGGCGTTGAAACGTTCTTTCATGAGCCTGGCCCACAGGCGTCGCGCGGCGCGGAATTTTGCGACCTCCTCGAGCAGGTTGTTGTGGCCGTTGAAGAAGAAGCTGAGATTCTTGCCGAAATGATTCACATCCAACCCGCGACGCACCGCCTGCTCCACGTAACATAGCCCGTTGCTGAGCGTGAAGGCGATTTCCTGTGCGGCCGTGCTGCCGGCCTCACGGATGTGGTAGCCGCTGATGCTGATGGCGTTGAAGTTCGGCACTTCCTTGCTGCAGAACTCAATGATGTCCGTGGTGATGCGCAAGCTTGGGCGCGGCGGATAGATGTACGTTCCGCGTGCGACAAACTCTTTCAGCAAGTCATTCTGCAGCGTGCCGCGTAGCTTGCTCCAGGCCACGCCCTGTTTGTCCGCCTGGATCAGGTAGAACGCCAGCAGGCAGGCGGCGCTCGAGTTGATCGTCATGCTGGTACTGACCTTGTCGAGCGGAATGTTGTCCAGCAGCACATCCATGTCGGCGCTGCTGCACACGGGCACGCCGACTTTACCCACTTCGCCCTCGGCCATCGGCGAATCGCTGTCGTAGCCGATCTGGGTCGGCAGGTCGAAGGCGATGCTCAGCCCGGTTACGCCCTGTTCAAGCAGGAAGCGGTAGCGCTGGTTCGACTCCTCGGCGCTGGCAAAGCCGGCATACTGACGCATGGTCCAGAATCGCCCGCGGTACATGCTGGGGTATACGCCCCGTGTGAAGGGGTACTCGCCGGGGAAGCCCAGTTTCTCTGTGTACGCGCGCTCACCCGCAGTACTGAGACTGGCGCGCCCAGGCAGAGCCAGTGCCGGGAACCCGCAGCCGCTGCTGGTTTCAAACTCTTCCTTGCGCTCCTTCGTCTTGGCCGTGAAGGGCTTGCAGGTGTGCTCGAGCCAGCGGATGTATTCTTCCTGGAGGTTGCTCATTTTGGTTCCGGTGGTGCCAGGCGAACCATCAGCGCGCCCTTTTCGAGCACGTCATTCGGCTTGACTGCCACTTTTTTGACAACGCCCTCGCGAGGTGCACGAATATCGTTCTCAAGTTTCATGGCGTGAAGTGACAGCAGGCTCTGGTTCTTCTTGACCACGTCGCCTTCTTTTACGTGCACGGTGACTACCATCCCGGGCATGGGCGACTTGATATCCACAGCGCCTGCAGCACCCTTGCGTTTGGCGACGGCTGCCAGGCGCACATGCTCAAGCTCGCGGACCTGGGCCGCGTAGACCACGCCGCCGAGCACGATGTCCGTGCCGTCCTTGCCCCGGTGGTAGCCGAAACGCTGCGCATCGCCGTTCAATTGCGCCAGCTGAATGCGGCTACGAAGCGGCGTGTTGGCATGCACGGGGAAAGTGCCACCCTCGTGCTCTACGTAAAGCTGGCCGTCGCGATCGAAGAACCGCACCTTGTGCTTCTGCCCATCGACCTCGACTTCGTATTCCATCGCCATCAGCGCACCCTCGGCAGGCTACTGGAACTCCACGGGTCGAACGCAAGCTCGCCGGCCTTGCCCTGAGCAGCGCGAACCTTCTGCAGGTGTCTGTATTCCATTAGTGCAGCCAGCACGGCCGCATCCTGTTCTCGGCCGCGCTGGTTCAACTCGGCCATGTGCTTCTCGACCCAGTGAATGTCGAACTTGCCTGCCACAACATCCTTGTGCTGCAGCAGGTTCGCGTGGAAGGGAATCGTTGTGGCGACGCCCACAACGAGGAACTCGGAAAGCGCCTTCAACGCAAGCGCAGTAGCGGCTTTGCGGTCCTTGCCCTGCACGATCAGCTTGGCGATCAGGCTGTCGTAAAACTGTGTGACGCTGTCGCCGGTGTGGTAGCCCGCATCCACGCGTATGCCGTTGCCTTCAGGTGGCGAGAACGCCTCGATGTAGCCGAGGCTTGGCATGAAGTCGGCGTATGGATCTTCGCTGTTGATGCGCAGCTCAATCGCGTGGCCGGACTGCTTGACCTGATCTTGCTTGATTTCAAGTCTTTCGCCGCTGGCAACGCGAAGCTGCAACTCCACGAGATCCACGCCCGTCACCTGCTCCGTAACCGGATGCTCGACCTGCAGGCGCGTGTTGACCTCGCAGAAGTACCACGAGCCCTGCTTCTCATCGAACAGGAACTCGCAGGTGCCTGCGTTGCTGTAGTTCGCGGCCTTGGCGATGGCGACCGCGTCGGCGCAGATTTTCTCTCGCTGCTCGGCGCTCAGGCTGGGACTCGGCGTTTCCTCGAGCAATTTCTGGTGGCGGCGCTGCAGGCTGCACTCGCGCTCGAAGAAATGCAGTACGCTGCCGTGCTTGTCAGCGACGACTTGGACTTCAATGTGCTTTGGCGCCGGCAGGAACTTTTCTACCAACAGCGCATCGTCGCCGAAGCTGGCCTTGGCTTCGCGGGCTGCCTTGGGAATCAGCGTCTTGAGCTGCTCTACGCTGTCGGCCTTGTGCATGCCCTTGCCGCCGCCGCCAGCTGCGGGCTTGATCATCACGGGGAAGCCGATGCTCTCCACAGCCTTGATGGTCTCGGCGTCTGCCTCGCCGGCGCACTTGACCCAAGGCGTCACAGGCACTCCGGCTTTTTCAGCCACGGCCTTGGCATGGCGCTTGTCACCCAGACGATCGATGGCACCGCTGTCGGGCCCAATAAACTCAATGCCGGCGTCTTCGCAGGCCTTTGCAAATGCCGCGTTCTCGGCGAGGAAACCGTAGCCTGGATGGATCCCATCGCAGCCATGAGTCTTGGCCAAGCTGATGATGCGGTCGATGCGAAGGTAGCTGTCAGCCGACGGCGATGGACCGAGATAGTGGGCTTCGTCTGCCTCGCGGACGAACGGCAAATGCGCGTCGGCATCTGAGAAGGCCGCCACCGACAGGACACCCAGCTTTCGGCAGGCACGAATCACCCGCAGGGCGATCTCACCACGATTGGCGATCAGGACTTTCTTGAGCATGGGCCGGAATTTAGGGCGGTTGAGCAGATTGGGCCAGAGGCAAAAAGAAAGGCGCGCCGAAGCGCGCCTTTCGTCTATCAGCAGCTTACTTGTCTTCTGGCGGCTTCGGCAGTTCTTCCGGGAAGCTCAAGTCGATGTCCACCATGTACCAAAGACCCTGGTCTTCCAGGCAGGTGACCTCAATGCGGTCGCCATAGATGTTGGCAAAGCGGACGACCGCCATGCGGCGTTCGCTCTCGCCATCCTTGGGCGTCATGATCGTTGAGCGAACCATGTAGAATTCCGCGTTGGTCACGCGGTCTTCGAACTTCTTGATGTTGTACAGCTTGTAGCAGCCCTGCTTCAGCGCAAAGAGGCGCGCCTGGCTGGCCGCCTTCCAGGTGTCTTCGTCCTTGATGCCGGACTTTTCTTCCGGGTCCTGGGCGTCCTTGGCTTCGATGCCCTTTTCCTTGTCGCCGAGGATGAACGGCTTCTCGTCCTTCCAACGGTCGTAACCTTCCTTGATGCGGTATTCGCGGCGCGCCTCGGCGTAGCCGGAATCCTGCAGGTGCAGCGGCTGCATGTTGAAAAGGTCGTCGAAGCTTTCACTCTTGACGGCCTTCACTGCGGCACGAGCCACGTCGTCAGGCGTGGCAGTACCGCCGCCACCACCACAACCGAAAAGCATGACCGCCAGCACTGCCAACGGCAGCAACTTCCATGTATTCCGCATTCCCCGCCTCTCCTGTTCCGTTTCTCTACACAATTGAGCGACTAGTCTGATTGTTTCTCGCGCTTACGCGCGGTTTCGAGTGCGCGCAGGATGCTAGGCTTTACGTCAAATTTCCAGACCCCATCGTGACGAACCCATGAATATCTCTTGGGATCGCCCGCTTTCAGCATCACTGTGGCCGTCTCTCCTTCGATCGTAATGCTGTCAATGTTGCTCCTGGAGAACAGCCGGGCCGTATTTTCAGCGCCTTCGGCCGTGAATTCGGGCTTCATCCGCCAAATGTAGTAGTCCTTGGGGGTCATGCTGTCCGGATCTTCGGGCAAAGTCGCGAGCAGCGCCTTGATGCGGGCGCGGTCGTTGTCGGAAGTCAGCGCCTCCGGATCCAGCGCAGCCTTGTTCAGGCTGACCGTGGCGCGTACGCCGGCCGGGTTAGTGCCTTCCAACTCACGCTTGTACAAATCCTGCGCATCCGGACTTAGCCGATCCCACATGTCATCAGCACTCTGACGCGTCACGGCCGACGACCACTCGAGCATCGCCTTGTGCACGGCTTCCTGGTCGGCGTCCCAGTCACTCGATGACGGACAGCCGGCCAGCAGGGCTGAAAGCGCCAGGGCAGAAAAGATCAGGCTTGGGCGTAGTTGCACTTCGGTTTCCTTGCAGGGGCCGATCAGGGTCTGCCGGACGGCCGTTCTACGCGAAGTCAGGATAATCGAATCACCGCCGCGCAGCTAGAGCGGGATGTTCCCGTGCTTCTTGGGCGGATTCACATCCCGTTTGTGACGAACGACCTCAAGCGCTCGGATGAGCTTCTTGCGGGTTTCCCGCGGCTTGATGACGGCGTCGATGTAGCCTCGCGCGGCCGCGTCGTACGGGTTGCTGAAGCGGTCGCGGTAGTCGGCGATCAGTTCCTGTGCCTTCTCAGGACCGTCCGCCCCTGCAAGATCCTTGGCGTGCAGGATGTTTACGGCACCCTGCGCCCCCATCACGGCAATCTCGGCGGTCGGCCATGCGTAGTTGACGTCACTGCGGATATGCTTGCTGGACATCACGCAATACGCACCGCCGTAGGCCTTGCGCGTAATGACGCAGAGTTTGGGCACCGTTGCTTCGCAGTATGCATACAGCAGCTTTGCACCGTGCTTGATGATGCCGTTGTGTTCCTGGTTCACACCGGGCAGGAAGCCGGGAACGTCTTCAAACGTGATGATCGGGATGTTGAACGCATCGCAGAACCGTACGAAACGCGCGCCCTTCAAGCTGCTGGCGATGTCCAGGCAACCGGCCAGAACAGCTGGCTGCTGGGCGACGATCCCTACGCTGTGGCCGCCCAGCCTCGCGAAGCCGACTATCAAATTCTGCGCGTAATCTTTGTGTACCTCGAAGAAATCGCCGTCATCCACGACCGTCTCGAGGACATCGTGCATGTCGTACGGCTTTTCCGGATGGTCAGGGATCACACGGTCAAGACGATCGTCCTCGCGTTCCGGGTCATCATCCGGCTCGATGAACGGCGGCGGCTCGAGGTTGTTCTGTGGCAGGAAGCTCAGCAGCTTCTTTATGCCGACAATGCAATCGGGCTCGCTGGGACTGGTGAAGTGGCTTACGCCGCTGGTTTCACCGTGGACGCCAGCCCCTCCCAGGCCTTCCATGTCGATCTCTTCGTGCGTGACCGACTTGATCACGTTGGGGCCGGTCACGAACATGTGGCTCGTGCCTTCCACCATGAAGACGAAGTCGGTGATCGCGGGGCTGTAAACGGCGCCGCCTGCGCACGGGCCCATGATGGCGCTGATCTGCGGAATCACGCCGCTGCTCAGCGTGTTGCGCAGGAAAATGTCGGCGTACGCGCCGAGACTGGCCACACCTTCCTGAATCCGCGCGCCACCTGAGTCGTTGAAGCCGATGACCGGGCAGCCGTTCTTGAGTGCCTGGTCCATGATCTTGACGATCTTCTGGCCATAGCGCTCGCCGAGGCTGCCACCGAAAACGGTGAAGTCCTGCGCGAACACATACACCGGGCGGCCGTACACGCGCCCGACGCCCGTCACCACTCCGTCACCCAGGAACTTCTTGTCGGCCAGGCCGAACTCGGTGGCGTTATGGGTTACGAATGCGTCGATTTCCTCGAAGCTTCCCTCGTCGCAAAGCAGCGCTATGCGCTCACGCGCTGTCAGCTTGCCGGACGCGTGCTGTTTCTCGATGCGCGCCGCGCCGCCACCCTCGCGCGCCTTCTCACTGAGCGTATCGAGCTTCTCAATGGCCTCACGCTGTGAGAGCACGCCTTCGGGCAAGTCCGGGCGCAGGCGCGAGGTCGATTTCGACTTTGTCTTTCCCATGTGGGCGGCCATCAAACCAAGGATGAACGCAGATGAACACGGATAACTAGGCAGTCATGCCGCCGTCGACCACGAGCACCTGCGCCGTAATGTACGCGCCGGTGTCAGCGGCTAGGAACACGGCGGCGTTTGCGATGTCGACAGGCTGACCAAAGCGCCCGAGGCGTATGCCTTTCAGGGCCTCTTCCCTGACCTTCTCGTCAAGGCTGGAGGTCATATCCGTCTCTATGAAACCCGGTGCAATTACGTTGGCCGTGACACCGCGACCGGACAGCTCTTTCGCGACACTCTTGGTGAACGCGATCAACCCGCCCTTGCTGGCGGCGTAGTTGGCTTGGCCCGCGTTGCCGGCAATACCCACTACGCTGGCGATATTGATCAGGCGACCGTTCTTGGACTTCATCAGGGGGCGAGCGGCCGCGCGGGTGATGTTGAACGCGCCCTTCAGGTTCGTGTTCATCACTAGGTCGTAGTCTTCGTCACTCAGGCGCATCAGCAGGTTGTCGCGGGTGACGCCGGCGTTGTTGACGACGATGTCCAGCCCGCCCAGCTTCTCGTGAGCTTCCTTGACGACCGTGTTGCACGCGTCGGAACTGCTGACGTCCAGGCCGAAAGCCTCGACGATCTTGGCGCCATGATCGCGGCAGGCGGCGGCCGTGTCTGATACGCGATCTGCAGCGGTGGCAACCAAGGCAAGGTCAGCACCTTCCCTGGCAAATGCCTTTGCAATTGCGCGACCGATGCCGCGCGACGCGCCGGTGATCAAAGCCTTTCGGCCATCGAGTGCCCCCATGTGTCCCCCACTCTCTGCTATTCGATTGCGGCGGCCAATTCTTCCGCCTTGCCGATGCTTACACGATTGGCTGAACGCGCCATGCGCTTGAGCAGACCGGCCAGCACGTTGCCGGGCCCGATCTCAATGAAATTCTCGAAGCCCTGATCTACGAGACTCTGCATGCTTTTCGCCCACAGCACCGGCGCGGTCAGCTGCTGAACGAGGTTCATTTTCAACTTCGCCGGCACATTGTGTTCAATCGCGTCGACGTTCGCCATCACGCCGATGCGCGGCGCATGGAATGTGGTTGTCTCGATCTCTGCGGCCAATCGCTCGCGGGCCGGCTCCATCAATGGGCTATGGAATGCGCCTGCTACGCTGAGCGTAACGGTGAGCTTCGCCCCGGCCGCCTTTGCGAGCTTCATGGCTTCTTCAACGGCCGCCTTTTCACCGCTGATTGCAACCTGGCCGGGCGCGTTGAAGTTCGCCAGCACGACGATGCCGCTTTCCTGCGCCGGCTTGATTGCCTCGGCCAGCTTCTCGTCATCCAGGCCGACAATGCTGGCCATGGTGGAAGGGCTGGCGTCGCAGGCGTCCTGCATATACCTGCCGCGGGCGCGCACGAGCGCAAGCGCATCTTCCCAGCTGACGGCGCCGGCAGCTGCAAGTGCCGAGTACTCACCGAGCGAAAGCCCGGCTGTGCAGCTTGCGCTCTGCAGTAGCTCGCGACCCTTTTTGTGGGTGTTGAGCGCCGCCACGACTGCCCAGGAATGTGCAAGAATCGCAGGCTGCGAGACATCGGTACGGTTCAGCTCGTCTTCAGGACCCTCGAAGCATAGCTTCGACAGCCCGAAGCCGAGCAACTCATCGGCCTTGTCGAACACGGCCTTGGCCTCGGGATACTTGTCCGCGAGGTCTTTGCCCATTCCAACGTGTTGGGCGCCCTGCCCGGGAAACAACAGAACAGTCTTGGACATGTGCAAGCTCCTGAGCGATCGGTAAGGCGATAGCCCTGCCTACCATTTAACGAGGTTATAGCCCCAGGAAAGTCCGCCGCCGAAGGCTTCGAACAGGACGTAGTCCCCGCGCTTGATGCGGCCCTCTGCCAGAGCCTCATCCATGGCGATGGGGATACTTGCGGAGCTGGTATTGCCGAAGCGGTCCAGATTGATCAGCACGCGGTCCATCTCAATGCCGACGCGCTTCATGGCGCTCTCAATGATGTTGATGTTGGCCTGGTGCGGCACGACCAGCGCAATGTCGTCCGACGAGATGTTCGCACGCGCGCAGGCTTCCTGTGCCATCTCCATGAACTTCTGGACCGCGAACTTGTAGACCGTGCGCCCCTTGAGCGCGATGGTGTGCATGTTCTTCTCAACGGTCTCATGGCTGGCCGGCATGCGCGTGCCGCCTGCCGCCACGTTGAGCGCATCGTAGTCATAGCGTGCGCCATTGCGTGTGCAGACGATCTGCCCCTTGCCCTCGGTGCGGGTAACGACGGCTGCGCCTGCGCCGTCGGCGAACAGGATGCAGCTTGAGCGATCACTGAAATTCGTGATGGACGACAGTTTCTCCGCACCGATCACCAGCACGTTCTTGTAGGTGTCCGTATTGACGAGAGCCGCGGCCAGCTCAATCGCGTAAACAAAACCGGCACACGCGGTGCTGATGTCCAATGCCGGGATATCCCCCATCTGCAGGCCCTGCTGAACCCAGCAGGCCGTGTTGGGGAACGTGTTGTCCGGGCTGGCTGTGGCGACCAGGATGTAGTCGACTTCCGTCGGCTTCAGCTCCGCCCGTTCAAGGGCGATCTTGGCTGCCTTGAGTGCCATGTCGGACGTGTATTCGTCATCGCGCGCGAAGCGACGCTCACGAATTCCGGTACGCTGGAAGATCCACTCGTCGCTCGTGTCGACGATCTTCGACATGTCGTCGTTGGTGACTACCCGCTCGGGAACGTATGAGCCAATGCTGAGGATGCCTGCTCGCTGCTCGGTCACTTCACGTCCTATTGCTGTGCCTGCGGGGTGCTAGCGCGTGGCGCCGGCCTTGCTGGCTTCGCGTTGCAGGGCCTCGATGATCTTGTCGTTCACGTGCTTTTCGCAGCAGTCAGCCGCCGTACGGATGCCTGACGCGATGGCACGGTCGTCGCTGCGTCCGTGTGCGATCACAACCGTACCGTTCACGCCCAACAGGGCCGCGCCGCCGACTTCCTGCCAGTCGAGGTCCCGCGCGAGTGAGCCGATCGTGCTCTTGAAGCGCTCATCGCCCGCAATGCCGGCCGCTGTTGCCTGCTTCACGAACATTTTGACCAGAATCTCGCTAAGGCCTTCGGCGGTCTTCAGCACCACGTTTCCGACCATGCCGTCGCAGACGATCACTTCACTGGCGCCCTCGAAGACTTCATGGCCTTCAATGTTGCCGCGGAAATCGAGCTCAGACTGCGTAAGCAACGCGTGCGCTTCCTTGATAACGGGGCTGCCCTTGCCTTCTTCGCTGCCGACGCTCAGCAGGCTGACGTGAACCTTGTCGTCTTCGCGGGCAATCAGGTTGCGGTAGAAAATGTCGCCCATCGTGGCGTACTGCGCGAGGTGGCTGGCCTTGGCTGCCACGTTTGCGCCGACGTCCATGATCACGATACGGCCGCGAAGGGTCGGTAGCGTGGTCAGGATGCCCGCGCGACGTACACCCGGCAGGTTGCGCAGCATGAGCGTTCCGGCCGCAACGAGCGCGCCGGTGTTGCCTGCGCTGATCACTGCGTCGGCCTTGCCCTCGCGGACCATGCCTACGCACATCGGAAGGCTGGCCTGCTTCTTGGCCTTGAGTGCTTCAACGGGATGTTCATCCATCCCGATGGCTTCAGGTGAGTGCACGACGTGCAGGTTGTCGAGGGGCTTCTCGCACTTGGCGAGTTCAGCGCTGACGGCCGCCTCATCGCCGACGAGGAACAGCTGCCAATCAGGCTGATCGTTGGCGACTCTCCACGCGCCGCGAACGACGACGCCGGGGGCTTTGTCACCACCCATGGCATCTATGGCGATACGGGGCATTCCGCTTCCTTCATGTGAGCGACCCGGGCACCTGGATCACGCCCGGAGTGAAGCGTCTTGGCTACAGGCGCTCTTCGACTTCAAACACCTGCTTGGTCTTGCCGTAGAAACCGCTTTCCTCGCACACGCGGTGCGACAGTTTCGGCATGCCCGTCTTGGCGCACTTGCTGATCTTCGGCAGCGCCAGCGCGTTGTGTGAACGACGGCTGTTGCGGCGTGCCTTTGAGGTTTTCTTCTTCGGTGTGGCCATTTCTCACTCTCCTGCTGCCGCGCCTCACGGCGCGGGCTTGATCACGCCTTCTCGAGTGCTTCGCGGATACGTTTTCTGCCGGTCGCCAACGCTTCCGACATACCTTCCGGGTTCTTGCCGCCGGCCTGGGCGATTTCGGGTTTCCCCCCACCGCCTCCGCCGACAAGGCGGGCCATTTCGCCAACGATCTTGCCCGCGTGAAGCCCCCGTCCGACCAAATCTTTCGTAAACGACAACAACAGCAGTGCACGACCTTCGCCGCGGCTGCCGAGTAAAATCGCTGACGGGGCGTCATCCTGCCGCAAAGCGTCACTGATTGTCAACAGATCAGGCGCGTCTACACCCTCAAGCTCGGCGACGTAAACTGTGACGTCGCCGACAGTTTCGGCAGCGTCGCGGATCGACTTGAGCTGCTTTTCGTCAACCCCGCCACCCTTCTTGGCTTTGCCCTTGAGGTCTTTGACCTCCTTCAGCAATCCCTCAACCTTCTCCAGAACCTTGCCGGGCTGGGCTTTGGTGGCGGCGTGCAACTGCGCAAGCAGTTTGGCCTCCTCGGCCGCGAGCTCGTATGCGTCCTGGCCGGTAACGGCCTCGATGCGCCGCACGCCTGCGCTGCTGCTGCCTTCGCTTACAATACGGAAGTATCCAATGTCGCCGGTGCGGGCCACGTGCGTGCCGCCACAGAGCTCTTTACTGAAACCGTCGCGCCCCATGGTCAGCACGCGAACTTTGTCGCCGTACTTTTCGCCGAACAGGGCCATCGCGCCGGCCTTCTGGGCGTCTTCGGGCGCCATGACGCTTGTGCCGACCTCGGTATTGGCCTGCACCTGCTCATTGACCAGGCGCTCGATCTCCTGCCGTTCCTCGAAGGTCAGCGCCTTGGGGTGGCTGAAGTCGAAACGCAGGCGGTCCGGCCCGACCTCGCTGCCGCGCTGCACCACGTGGTCGCCCAGCACCTTGCGCAAGGCGGCATGCATCAGGTGGGTGGCGCTGTGGTTGGCGCGCACGCGGTCGCGGCGTTGATTGTCAACGCGCGCGGTGACCGCGTCGCCTACGCGAAGCTTGCCGTGCAGCAGTTTGCCCTCGTGCAGGAAGTAGTCGTCGCGCTTCTGTGTGTCGGCGACTTCGAAGCTTGACTCATCGTGGACAAGTGAACCGCGGTCCCCCACCTGGCCGCCGGACTCGCCATAGAACGGCGTGCGGTCGAGCACGACTACCGCGCTGTCGCCTGCTTCGATGATGTCGAACAGTTCCCCATTACGTGCGATGGCAATGACCTTGCATTCGGCTTCGCAGGTCTCGTAGCCAAGGAACTGACTGGGCTTGTGCTTGCCCTTCACTTCCTGGAACCAGCCCTTCTCGAACACGGAGCCGACCTTGCCGGCGCCGCTGATCTTTCGGAACCCATCAAACGCTCGGTCGAATCCAAGCTGGTCGAATCTCAACTCTCGTGTTCGACACTCGTCCTTGATGACTTCCGGAGGAAGACCGTAGGTGGAGTAGAGGTCGAACGCCTTATCGCCGGGAAACAAATCCCCCTTCTTGAGGAACACCGTTATGTCGGTGAGTCTTTCATGACCTCGAGCGATCGTACGTTCGAAGTTGACTTCTTCTTGTTCCATGACTGACTGAACTTGGCTCTGCATTCGGCTGAGTTCAGCGTACGCGCCCGAATACGAACCGACGACCGTCTCAATCAAGGCATGCAGGAATGGGCCGTGAAAGCCCAGCGATCTGCCGTCCCAATACGCGCGACGAATGATGTTGCGAATGACGTAGCCCTGCTTCTCGTTGCTGGGCTGCATCCCATCCGACATGCAAAACAAGGCAGCACGGACATGATCCGCGATGCGTTTTTCGCGGACAAAACAATCACGAAGTTCATTCCAAAGGATCCCAAGTGGCTCCTGGGACGCTTTGGTCCAAAAAGACTGCACTCCACCCGCTCGTTCTACTATTGAATGGAACGCCTTCGGAACTCCCGGGCGCATGAACTCCGCCACGAACAAGCTCCGGGCCTCATTCAGCAGCTCGCTCTCTGCCAACACTCGATAGATCGAAGTCTCTTGCGATGTCTTGGGCATTTGCCGAATCAGTTCACCGACACGCACACGCGTGAGAGCAAACAAGCTGGAATCAAGTGTCGTTGGAACGCTGTCGAGGACCATCACCAGTCGCTCGAAGCCGCCGCCGAAGTCGATGTTCTTTGCTGGCAGCGGCGTCAGCGTTCCCTTGCCGGGGGCGGGGCCGCTGCGCTCGTATTGGGTGAAGACGATGTTGCCGATTTCCATGAAGCGGTCGCCGTTGCTGGCGACGTCGCCCTGGCCATACTCATCGCCGAGGTCGAAGAAGATCTCGCTGCACGGGCCGCAGACGCCGTTGGGGCCTTCACTGGGCGCGCCGGCCGGCCAGAAGTTGTCGTGCTCGCCGAGGTAGAAGATGCGCTTCTTCAACTCATCGGGCTTCCAGAGCTTGCCTAGGATTTCAGTCCAGAGGCTGGCGGCTTCCTCGTCGCGGCCTTCGCCCTTTTCGTCGCCGCCGTAGACGCTGACGTAGAGCTTTGACGTGTCAAGACCGCAGCCGCCCTTGTCCCATGGCAGCGTGTAGAAATCCCAGATCCAGCGGATGGCTTCCTTCTTGAAAAAACCCTTGCTGCCGTTGGGGCCGGTTAAACCGTCGCCGAAGCTGAAGAAGCCGAGCATTTCAAAAAACGTGTGGTGGCGCGCGGTCTTGCCGACGTTTTCGAGGTCCGGCGTGCGCATGCACTTCTGCACGGTTGTGGCCGCGCGCGTGCCGTGCACGAGGTTGCCGGTGAAGTCGTCCTTGAACTGGTGCATGCCGGCGCTGGTGAACAACGTGCTGGCATCCGGCGGCTGCAACGAGCTGCTGGGCAGCACGAGGCTGCCTTTCACCTTGCCGCCCGCGTGCTCCTTCATGCGCTGGTCGAAGAACCTTAGGAAGCGCTGGCGTAGATCGTTCGGGTCTACCTTCATCTCTCATCCAATCGAAAAGCCCGGCCTTGCGGACCGGGCTCTTTTACCTGTCTGCCTCGTGTCCGCTACTCCTCTGTCGCTGCGGCTGCCTCACCTACGGGCATGCCGAGCGCCTCACGGGTAGCTCGCTCGACCGCAGCGTGGATGTCCTTGTTCTCGCTCAGGAAGGCCTTGGCGTTCTCCTTGCCCTGGCCGAGTTTGGTATCGCCAAACGTCCACCACGCGCCCGAGCGCTTCACGACGCCGGTCTGGGCACCCAGCTCAAGCAGGTCGCCGAGCTTGCTGATGCCCTCATTGAAAATGATTTCCAGCTTCGCGCGCTTGAACGGCGGCGCGAGCTTGTTCTTCACCACCTTGACGTTCACTTCGTGACCTACCACGTCGTCACCCACCTTGATCGGCTTGCCCTTGCGCACTTCGATGCGCTGGCTGGCCGCGAATTTTAACGCGTTGCCGCCGGTGGTTGTTTCCGGGTTGCCGAACACGATGCCGATCTTCATGCGGATCTGGTTGATGAACACCAGGCTGGTCTTGGCGCGGCTGACGGCGCTGGTCAGCTTGCGCATGGCCTGGCTCATGAGGCGTGCCTGGCTGCCCATCTGGGCATCGCCCATGTCCCCCTCGAGCTCGCTGCGCGGCACAAGCGCGGCGACGCTGTCAACTACAATGATGTCAAAGGCGTTGCTGCGGATCAGCGTTTCGCAGATATCCAGCGCCTGTTCACCGCTGTCGGGCTGGCTGACGTACAGGTTGTCCGTGTCCACGCCGATCTTGTTGGCATAGCTGGGGTCCATCGCGTGCTCGGCGTCGATGAACGCAGCGATACCACCGGTCTTCTGCGCCTCAGCGATCACCTGCAGGGCGATGGTGGTTTTTCCGGAAGACTCCGGGCCGTAGATTTCGACCACACGGCCGCGCGGAATGCCTCGCCCGCCGAGCGCGAGGTCAAAGCTCAATGCGCCGGTGCTTATACCCTGGATCTCGACGATCGGCGCATCGCCCAGCTTCATCAGCGAGCCCTTGCCGTGTGTCTTCTCGATCTGGGCGAGAGCCATTTTCACGGCCTCGGCGCGCTTGTCTTCGGTGGCTGTCTTCGCGGCCATTGCTGGTCCTTTCGGTCGAGCCGCATGGTATGGGTGCGGCCCTGGCGCAACAAGTGTTTGCTGTCAGTTGATAGTCGGTGGTTGGTAGGAACTGCCAAAAGAAGGGGCCTGCAAGGGCCCTCAGCACTATCAACTAGCCCGCAGGGCGATACACCACTCCGTCGTACCAGGCGGCGATTGCACGCCCGGGCTTTTCCTCGAAGTAGTGCTGCCTGACCCAGTCGCGGATCTTCAACTTCTCTTTCGGGTGGGCCGCGGTGAACGCCTCGTACATGTCGAGAAAGTCGTCCATGGCCTGTGGGCCGCCGATCTCGACGTGCCCATAAGGAAAGAAGGCCAGCTGTTCGCGGGCCGTCTTCAGTGGTGTGCCGCGATAGTCATGCAGCCATATCACGGTGACCAGCCCGGTGCGATCGGCCCCCTGTCTGCAATGAACCAGGACGGGCGTTTCGATGTTGTCGAGAGCGTTGAATAGTGTGCTCAGCTCTGACCGCCAGGGCAGGCGCGTGGCAGCCATCTTGGCGATCACCAGCTTGGCCCCTGATCCCTCGGCCGCTGCGCGTTCTTCCTCATAGCTGACTTCGTCCGAGTCGTCCGTACCGACGAGCCGCAGGACGGTCTTGATCTCGTTCTCGTTGATGTAGCGGCGAAACGCCTCGCCTTCGAGCTGGCTGCTGCGGTGCCACTCCTGGCTGATCTTGTGGTAGTTGTCCGTGCCGAACCGGTACAGGAAGAAGGCGACAATGATCGTCAGGGCGCCGACGAAAAACACGCCGCCGCCGATGATCAACCGCGTACGTTCCTGACGGCCGTGGACATAGCCCCACGAATCAATCGCGTGGTCCAGCTTCTTCGGAGAGCCGGCAGTGTTGATGCCGTGCGGATCAGTTGGCGCCACCATCTAGCCCTTGCCCTTCAGCCACTTCACGTAGTCAGCGATGCCTGTATCGAGATTGTACTTCGGCTCGTAGCCGAGTTCTTCCCTGCTGCGGGTCAGGTCCGCCTGGGTGAACGGCTGGAAGAACGGAAACGGGTTGTCGATGTATTCCGGCTCAAGCGTTGTGCCGAGCGCCTTGTTCAGCTGCTCAATCACGTCATTGAAACTGCGTGCCTCGCCGCTGCCGGTATTGAACACACCCGGTTTCGCGCTGTGCATGGCAAGCATGGTGTTGGTCACGGCATCGTCCACGTGCACGAAGTCCCGCTTCTGCTCGCCGCTCTTGAAGACGCGCGGGCGCTTGCCGGCGGTCATCTGCAGATAGAGCTGGTAAATCATGCTGGCCATCGGGCCCTTGTGCTGCTCATGCGGGCCGTAGACGTTGAAATAGCGAACGGCGTTGATCTTCCAGTTGGCGAGGTCGGGATCGCGCCGGTACTTCTCGGCCAGGTTCTCGAGCTGCACCTTGCTGAAGCCATAGACGTTGGCGGGCTTGCGCTCGTCGGTCTCGACGTTCACTTTGCCGTCAATGCCGTAGGTTGCGGCGCTGCTGGCGTAGGTGATCGGTGTCTGCTTTTCGCGCGCGAACTCTAGCAGCCGGCGAAAGCTCTCGATGTTGTCCCAGCACATCTGGCGCTGGTCCATCACGCGCGTGTCGGTGATGCTGGCGAGGTGGAAGATGGCGTCGAAATCTGCGGCCTGCAGGTATTGCTTGAAGTCGAGCTTCGCCATGTCGGCCGCGATGACCTCGCCCCGGAAGCCTTCCAGGTTGTGGAAGTCGCCGCTGCGGAAGTCGTCGATCACGGTGACGTCGGCGTTTTCCCACTCAGACTCAATGCGCCGCACCAGACGCGAGCCGATGAAGCCGGCCCCACCGGTAACAAGCACACGCCAGATCGCATTTTTTCCGGGCAATGTCATGGGCGCAGAGAATGACAACGCTTTGCCCTTCGGGCAAGTTCTGGTCTCGCGCAGAGGCGCAGAGCGCCGCAACCACTAGGCACGATGCCACGATTTCTCCCTCGGCTTCGGAGGCTGCTCGGTGTTTGCGGCCTTGCGCCTGCATTGAGCGGCGCTCTGCGGCTCTGCGCGAGAAAAAAGAAAGGCCCCCGCCGTAGCGGGGGCCTTTGCTTGCTTTGGCTAGCTGGCAGTGAGTGCGGCCTTCTTGGCGGACTTCTTCTTACCCTTCTTCTTGGCCTTCTTGGCCTTGGGCATCTGGAAGTCCGGACCTTTGAAGAACTTGCTCAGTTCAAGACCCTTGCGCTTCTTGTGGGCGCCGCGGGCGTAGACCGCGCCGGCCAGCAGCGGGAAGGTTACGGTCGCTTCGCCGTAGACCATCTGCTCATAGGTCAGGTCGACCTTGCCCCAGCTTGAAGCTTCCTTCAGCGTGCTGCCGCTGAGGGCGCCGTCACGCTCGTCGGCCACGGTCAGCTGGATCGCGTACTTGTGCATCGGCGCGTCATGCATGCCGAGCACTTCGGCCGCCACAACCGTATCCTGCGTGAAGTTCTTCGGTACGCCGCCGCCGATCATCAGGATGCCGGTTTCCTTCGTGGCGTGCATCTTGAGGTAGGTCAGATCGAGGAAGTCACGCCCGCTGTCAATGCTGGCCATCGGCTTGCCCGCCTGGATGCACTTGTGCTGGTGAAGCACGACGCCGAAGCCCGCGCTGCAGTCGCTGAAGGCGGGCACGAAGATCGGCACGTTCTTGTTGAAGCAGGCTTCCACGAAGCCGTCGTGCTTTTTGCCGTGCTTGGTGAGGTAGCGGCCCATCTCGCGGATGATTTCGCGGCTGGCGTACGGGCGCGGCTCGAGAGCGTCGAAGAGCTTGGTCATCACTTCGTCGCAGACGCGCAGCTCATCTTCATTGATGTAGTGGTCGTAAATGCGGTCGATGGCAAGGTCGCGCAGGACGGCGTCGTCGACGAACTGGGTGCCCTTGTAGTGGGAAAAGCCCAGGCCTTCGAAGAAGTCCTGATCGACCACGATCGCGCCGGTGCTGACGATGGCGTCGACCATGTTGTTGTTCACGAGGTCGGTGATCACCTTCTTGAGACCCGCCGAAACGAGGCTGCCGGCGAGGCACAGCACAACACTGCAGTTCTTGTCGCGCAGGGCCATGTCGAAAATGTCGGCCGCACGGGACAGATTGCGAGCCTGGAAGCTGGTGTCGCCCATCATGGCGACCAGCTTGTCCATGTCGCGGACCTTGGTGATGTCGATGTGCTTGACGAGCTGTTTCTTGTTCAGGAAGTCGGTCTTCTTGGCCATAACGAGTGTCTCCTACGGGTAAACAACGCGGGTAGCGTCGAGCGCGTAAAGTGCGATTGTTCGGCCCGGTAGTTGGTGGGACGCCTAGTCCCGTGATTGTCGTGGCTACTTCGTTTGAGCCTTCAGGGGCCAAATCCCCAAAAGGCTGAACCGCAGCGACGCGAACGCGCACAACACGACGGCAAAAACTGTACAGCATGAACGCCCGGACGCAAACGAATCAGCCCGGATTCACGAGAAATTCGTATCGTCACGGCAGGGCCCCGACGATTGTCTGGGCCCTGCCGTTGCCGGGGGCTTAGACTGCGGCGAGTTGAGCCTCGCGGGCGGCCCTTGCCTGCTCCTCGGCGAAGGCAACTGCTTCCGGCGGAGCCCCCTTCTTGAGGGTGTTGATGAAGGTGGTGCGCTCCGCCTCGTTCACCCCGTGGATCATCCAGGTCAGGTAGACCGGCATGTCCTGCGGCGGGATGTGGCTGACGATGGAGTGCTCGGTTGCGATGATCTCCTCGTCGCTCATGTTCAGCCACAACTCCTGCGCCACGTCGGTCTCCTCTTCGCTCATGTGCGCGAACTGGGTGGCTGTGTAGCGCGACAGGGCAAGGTACAGGGTGTAGCCGACGGCGGGGTTGCCGACCGCGCTGGCAGTCAGGCCCAGCACCTCGCTTTCGTGCGTCTCCAGAACCTTGTGCGTGGCGAGCACGCGGCGGGCCAGCTTGGGCGCGAACTCCTGCAGGCGCGGGTCGACGACCTCATCCTCGTGCTCGGCGTGCTGGTGCATCAGCCGCACGGACAGGCGCAGGCGCCGGACGAACGCCTCAGCCGTCTCGACGTCGGCGAAGTCGAGGTTGGCCGCGATGCGCAGCAGTTCGGTCAGCTCACGGCGGATGCCCTTATGGATGTAGGTGTACGGATTGTATCGGTTGGTCTGCATGGCTGTGTCTCCGGTCAGGGCCCCATTGCCCACGCAATAGATACGCCATGCCGGGAACAGCGCGTTCCTAAGTGTTCGCTAGCGCTTTCCTAAATATTTCCTAACGGGCCTCGAGCTCGAGCTCGCAGTCGCGCTCGAGCATGAAACGCCCTCGCCGGACGGGCACAAGGCGCACATCCGGGCAGCGCTCCGCCAGCCGTTTGCGCAGCAGGATCAAGCGGCTTTCGAGATTGTCCTTGTAGGCCGGGAGCCCCAAGCTGTCGTCCATGCGCAGCTCGCGGTTGCCGAACTCGGTGCGTCCGGTCTGTGAGTGCACCTTCAGCAGTTTCCAGAAGATCCGCCCGGGAACGTTGCGCACGAGGTACTCGCCGTCGCAGAAGACTACTTCGTCTTTCTCGTACCATGTAAAGGTGCGACGGCGCGCGGCAAGCGGCGGGCGTTCCGGCTCGGGCAGGGGCTCTTCGTCGGCACGCTCGGCAAGGCGCTCGATGGCCAGCGCCGCCTGGTTGGCCAACAGGTTTAGGTAGGCCTCATGCCAATCCTGGAAGGCCAGCGGGTCCGCGCTTTCCAATGCCAACACGCCGATCAGTCGCTCCCCTACCACCAGCGGCAGCGCGAGCTGGCTCTGTGCGTCGCACAGCCCGGGCAGCGGGATCTCCTCGCACAATTGCGCGCCTTCGGCCTGCATCTCGTGCCGCACCGCACGCCCGTAGCGCAGCATTTCACCCATGCCGCTGACACGCAGCGGGCGGCGGGTCTTGGCGACCGTACCGATCAGCCCTTCCCCTACACCGACTTCCGCGCCCGCGCCGCTGGTCTCGTAGCCGGCGCTTTCGACTGCGTACAGGCGGGCGTCGCTTTCGTCATGCATCAGGAACATGGCGTGCTGCACGCGGAACAGCTCGCACAACGAATGCAGCAGGGTTTTCAGAAGGCCGGCAAGGTCGTCCGTGCGGCTGACACGGTCGGATAGCACCTGCAATCCCCGAAGCTCGGCACGGGTGTCACCCATTTCCAGCCTTGGCGCGTCGCTGCTGCCGGGCAACAGATAGCCGGGCACGTGCTGCACGTCCAACACCTCGTAGATGTCCGACGAGAGCAGGCGGAAGATCCCCTTCATGCCGGTGTGCGCGGCGATGGCCTGGATGCGCAGCTCCATCTCGTCGAACAGCGGCCCGCTGCTTTCAGCACGCACGAACTTCACGTCCAGTCGCCAGGCGTCGAGCGTTACCGGGTGCATGACTTTCACGCAGGCGTACGGGTTCTGGTCGATGTTACGGCGCGTCTTGTTGAAGAACTGGCAACTCAGCGCCACGTGCCCGTCATCCAGATAGTAGACTTGGCTGACGTACGCCACGTTGGGGACACCCGCCGAGTCGCAGGTGGCAATCGCGGCCGGGACAACCCCTTGAAAGCAGGGCATCAAGTCGCGCAGGGCGGTCATGCGACCTCCGTGCCGGCCTTCGGCCCGGGGGTGGCTTCGAACACGCCGGTCAGCTCGAATTCGACCGCGACCAGCGCGTCGAAGTTCCAGGTTGCGGCCACGCGAGGGGCGATGCCCACCTCAATCACCGCCTGCCGGGCAGACTGGGCCAGGCGCTTCGCCAGCTTGTGTTCGGCGGGCGTCAGGTCACGGAGTTTCGCCCTCTCGCCCTTCAACTGGATGCTGCGGTGGGTAAGTGGCTCCGTGACGACTACCGCGATCAGCCCATTGGCGCGCAGGTTGGCGAGGCTGCGATTGCTGCTGTCCGGTGCAACGAACACGACGCAGCGTGACTTCAGCACGCGCACGCCGGCCGCGTGGCCCCAGTCAGGCCGTAGCTTTTTGTCCCGCGTCGCAATCACGCAGACGTGGCCGGTTTGAAGGAATTCTTTCAGTTCGCCGTCGATCAAGCTGAACGCCCGCAGAGCCCGGCAAAAGATACAGCAAAGAGACCCATGTTCCGCAAGTGGAAGTCAACCGCAGCGGTAGGCACGCTGTTTGACCTCATCGCATTTGCACGGGATCGCCTTGCAGCGGGGGCAGCCTTTGCCGTAGCGCTCGGCCGCGACTTCTTCGAGGTCTATGTTGGCAATGCTCGCGAGTGTGGTCAGCCAGGCCAGCACGTCGGCGAACTCGTGCCTCAGATTTTCGCGGCTTGTTCGGCCGTTGACGGCCCGGGCCAGCTCCCCCACTTCCTCGCAGAACCAGAGCCAGGTGCTTTCCACCCCGCGCTTGCGGTCCTTTTCGCCGTAGGTGTCGTCGATGACTTTCTGGAAGTCCTTGATATCCATGGGCACTCTCCTGACCGGCATTATAGTTTCGGGCCTTGCCAAGCGCGGGATGCCAATTGACCCACACCGAGGACACATACTTCTTCACTCATGCGGTGCTGCAGCAGGCTGCTTATCAGCTATCGCCGCCGTCCGTACGTGCGGGGCTTCACGCATCGGCCGCCGAATTGCTGGGCGAACTACCGGAGCCACCCGCCGCCGACATCGCCTTGCACGCGCGGCTTGCGCGTGAAGGTGTCACCCAGTTCGACGACACGCTGCTGAAGCTTGAGCGACACTGGCTTGAACAGGCTGCCACTGACGCCGAGCAGTCGTATCGCACCTTCGACGCTATCCGCATGCTCGAGCGCCTTGCATCCATCCAGCGCTCGGAATCTCCGGATCAGGTCGGCACCTGGTGTCGCCTCGCAAGCCTATTGATCGAGCTGAATCGGATCGGAGAGGCGCTTCCGCTTGCCGAGAGAGCGCTTGAGGTCGCACAGCAACTCGAAGATCTGCGCCTGCAGGCAGACGCTTGCAGTGCAATTGCGGCCGCTTGCCGGGACGGCATCCGCAACGCCGAGGCAGGCGACTACTATCGTCGCGCACGTGACCTGTTCAGCCAAATCGGGCACAAGCCGGGGCTGGTGAAGGTGGCGCTGGGACTTGCCGGTACGTTGTGGATCCAGGGAAACCTTGAAGAGGCTGAGGAAGTCGTGCGCGAAGCCTGCGAGCTCGGTGGTGATGCGCAGGACTCGCCTACCCGCGCCGGCGCATGGATGAACCGCCTCGGCATTGTCCTTCAGTCGCGCAAATTCGACGAAGCCCGGGACATCCTGAAGAGGCTGGATGCCATCGCTGCAAAGACCACCCAACCCGTGCTGCAGATGCGCCTGCATTCGTTTCGCGGCTACGCGCTCGACGTCATGGGTGAAAGCGAACCAGCACGCAGGGAGTACACCATCGCCATGGCTCTCGCCCAGCAGACCGGCAACATGGCCGAGGTTGCACGCTGCCAGACAAACCTGGCCCTGCTGGACGCGGCTGAGAAGCGCTATGCACAGGCGAACGCACGTCACGTGGCGGCCGAACGGATTGCCCGCGAGCAGGGCGACCTTCGTATCGCGGCCTACGCATGTGCCGGACAGTCTCATATCGCCTGCTGGCTGGGCGACTTTCGCTCGGGGCTTGAGCGTATTCACGCGTCCATCAGGATCGCCACTCAACTCGGCTTGGGTGGAATTACAGAGAACTGGAAGGTCACGGCTGGGCTGCTGCACGCCGAACTCGGTGACCTTGATGCCGCAAGCGAGATACTGCAAAACATGAACCAGCCGGACACATCACTAAGTGTCGCCACGCGTCTGGCGGTCCTTGGCGTGATCGCTTCCCGAGCTGGCGACACCGACGGCGCCAGGACGCTGGCAGCTCAGGCAAGAGAACACTTGCCGGGAAGCCCTTATGAAGTCGATCCACCGGCGGGCCGGTGGATCGACATGGCACTCGCGCTATTGGGCTGACTATTTGCTGTCAATCTGCTTCAGCAGCTCTTTCACGGCCGTCTCGGTCTGGCGATCGATGCCCTTGTCGAGCTCTTCGGGTGTGTTCTCAATGAAGATGTCAGGCTTGCGGCCGGAAAGTTCCAGGTTGTCGCCGTCTACGGTAAACGCACCAGTGCTGGGCAGTCGCATTCGGCTGCCGTCGAGCAGGCTGTAGCTGCCGGTGCCAATGCAGCCGCCGGCTGTGTCGACTCCGACCACCTTGCCGACACCGAGCCGCCTGAAGCCTTCGGCCATGATCTCGGCATTGCTGAAGCTGGCCTGGTTGATCAGCAGGATGCTGGGTTTTTCCAACGCGATTGAGCGGTAAATGTTCTCGCTGACGTCCTTCATCCCGCCGTATTGGCGCCGCAGCCAGGTCTTCTTGTAGAGGATCTCCAGCACGTCCACGGCCGTTGAGCCACCCCCGTTATAGCGCACGTCGATCACTACGCCTTCTTTGCCGAGCATCTCATCACCGAGCTCATGCTTGAACGCTGCAAGCGACGCTCCGTCCATGGCACGGATATGCACGTAGCCGAGACGTCCTTTTGACAGCTTCTCGACCAATGCACGCTGGAAGCGCACCCAGCGGTCGTAGAAAAGCTGGTACTCGGCACCGCGGCTGACTGGCTTGACTGCGACCGTGTGCGCGCCGTCGCCGCTGTTGATGTCCGGGCGGAACTCAAGCGTCGTCTTCTTGCCGATCGTGCTCACCAGAATGGCGGAGAGGTTTACGGACTCCAGCATCTGGCCGTTGACCGCAATGAGATACTCGCCAACTTTCGGGGCACCTTCCGGCTGGTCGCACGGGCCGTCCTTTACGACTTCGGTGACCTTGTAGCGGCCCTTGGACAACTCAATCGCATCGAACAGCAGGCCGAGGCAACCGGTGCTTTCGCTGAAGTTGTCGGCGCGCGGGTCACTTGCGTAGTAGCCCTGGTGGCTGCTGTTCAGCTCACCGAGCAGGTCGTTCATCAACGCGCCGTACTCGTCGCCCGTGCTGACCGAGGCCAGTACCCGCTTGTAGCGCTTGGCGGTGGCGTACCAGTCAAGCCCGTGGTGCTTGTTGTCGTAGAAATACTCACCCATTACCCAGGTGGCTTCGTCGAACACGGCCGCGCGCACCTCGTCACGCTTGCGGCGCTGCTCAACGCGAAAGTTGTACGTCGTGATCTTGCCGCCGTTGACGGACATGGAACTGATGCGTCCGCCGTCGAGGAACCAGATGGTCTTTTCATCGGCGCTGACGCTCAGGCCGCCCTTGCTGCTCTTGCTTTGCGTAAGCTGCTTCAGGTCCGGGCCCTTGTCCGGATCAAGCGTAAGCTTCCACAAGTTGGACTGCCCCTGAGAGTTGCCTGTGAACAGGTAGGTCTTGCCATCGGACAGCGCGATCGGTGACCACTCGTGGCCGTCAAGGCTGGTGATGCGCCTGGCGCGGTCGCGAATGCCGTCGAAGTCGATCTTGACCTCGATCTTCTTCTTCGCCGGCTTCTTTGCGTCCGGCCTTGCGTCACCGTCCTTCGTGTCGTCGGTCTTGTCGTCGCTGCCCGGGTCTTTCTTCTCTGCCTTCTTGAACAGCTTCTCAAGCTTGTCTTCCTTGAACTCCGTCGGCTCGGGCGCAAGCTCAACCGAGTAGAGGTCGTAGCTGCCCTCCTGGTTGTTTACGAACACGATGCGCTTGCCATCCGCACTGAAGCTGGCACTGCCGCTGTTGCCGAAGAGGTGTGAGATCGGCCGCGCCTCACCGGTCGCCGTGTCGGCCACCATGATGACATCGTCGTAAAGTTCATTCCTCTGGTCGTACACAACCCAGCGGCCGTCCGGGCTGAAGCGGAAGGCATCTCCGCCCCACAGGCTCGCGCCATGGAAGTTGCCCTTGATTGCCGTTGGGGTCTCTTCCGGCTTCTCGGCGTCGGGCCCGATGAACCGATAGGGCTCAATCCGTTTCTCGTCATCGACCACCCAGATCCATCCATCTGCAGATACGGTCGGGTGGCTGCGACGGGAGACGAGCTCTGACCCGCCGACGTATTCGTTCTTGCCACCATTGATCAGTGCCCCAACGTCAACTTCCTGAACCTCGCCTGAGAGGTGTTTGAGGAAGACCAGCCTGGAGCTGTCCGGCGCCCAGGTGACAGAGACTTCTTTCTGCACCGTGTCCGTTACCTGGAAAGGAACCGCGTCCTCGTCGGCCGGCATCACGAACACATCGCCGCCGGCAACGAACGCGATCTTCTTGCCGTCAGGGCTGATCGCGTACTCTTCAGCCGTCGTCAGCGTGTTGCTTAGCCAATCCGCACGACGCACATCGCTGCCCAGCTTGATCTCTGGCACTTTCACGCTGAAGGGATGGTTGGTGAGCATGTTCCAGACATAGAGCTCCCAGCCGCCATAGTTGCCGCTGGTGATCGCGCAGTTGCGCCCGCCGATGCTGATGTCCTTGGCGTCGATGTCGCGCTGGTCGCCGATCCGGGCGACGGCACCCGTGCGCAGGTCATAGGTGGCAATGTGGGCCGTGCGCTCACTCGCTCCGTCTTCACCCGCCGCACTGACAAACAGCAGGACGCTGTTGTCGCGCCAGGCAGGCGATGCATCGTGGCTGGCGTTGTCCGTGACCCGCCGGTGATTGCTGGTGCTGATGCCGTCAAAGTCGCACACCCAGATGTCGCCATCGGCCGTGCCGTTATACATGCGGCGTCGCGTCGGGCTGCCGCCAGAGTTGCAGTACGCGATGTGCTTGCCGTCGGGCGTGATCGTGGCGTCGTATTCGTGCACGCCGAAACCGCCGCCCGTGATCGGCCAGGGCTCGCCCCCCGACATGCGCACGATCCAGAGGTCGCGGCTGTCTTCGCGGCGGTAGCTGCTGAAGATGATTCCCGAGCTGTCTGGCAGCCAGCAATCCGGCTGGTCGCTCGCGTCGGCGAACGTAAGGCGCCGGGCGACACCGCCCTCGGCCGGCATCACGAAGACATCGTCATTGCCGTAGCGGCGTGACCTGAATGCGAGCCACTTGCCGTCCGGCGAAAACTGCGGGTCGCCGTCGTTGTCTTCGGTGACCGTCAAGCGCCGCGCCGTACCGCCCTGGCTCGGCACACTCCAGATATCGCCGTCATAGACGAAGGCGAGCGTCTGGCCGTCAGGAGACAGAGCCGGCTGCACGAATATGTTCGCAGCTACTTCCGGCAAAGCACCGCTCTGCGCAATCAGGCTCGGGGATTCGATCGATGCGTAGGCCAGCAACAATGCGGCCGCGAAGGCGGTGAGATATTTCATTTCTGCTCCGGTGCGGGGGCCCACCCTTCATACGAAATGGGGGCCGCGGAGCTACCAGCCTCTTGTGATTTTCAGGGGCGGTCAGTCCTTGCGGACTGATTCTTTCCCGGGCTTGACCGCGCTGGCCTCTTCGGCCGGGCTGGTCTTGTCCCATGCGTCGCGGAGGCGCTTGCCGCGCTCAACTGCTTCGTCGACGTCTTTTCGCAGGCGGGGCAGATCGGCATCCATGGAAGCTTCCGGATGCAATTGGTAGAAGTAGGCCCCAGCGCTGACTAGGCCTATGGTGAAAAAGAAGATGTAGCCGACAATGCCCCGCACTGCGTGTTCTCCCGCGGGTGAATCGGCACGGAAGGCGCGCCCGCTGCAGGGAATCCGGTTTCGCATGTATGGTTTGGTGAAGAAGTTGCGTCACGGATGCGTCAGAAAGAATGTCACCAAAAACGACTGCTCGGTGAAACTGGCGTGATAGACGTGAGTTACCTTTCCACACGTCGCGAGAGCGGCACCAAAGATAAGAGCCAAGGCCGCTGTGGGAGATGTCGCTAGTTAAGGGGGGGCGGTATCTTCAAGGCCTTTACTCCGGCAAGGGCGATCGGGAAACCGGTCGCCCTTGTCCTTTTTCGTACATTCCGGTCGCGGGTTGATACAATCTCGCCCCATCCAAGGGCTTGCGACTGTTTTCATGGCTTATGTCAGCAGCTACGAAGTTGAAGTTCGCAGCTATGAGCTGGACGTATACAACCACGTCAACAACGCGGTTTATCTGAACTGGCTTGAGCACGGACGTAGTAAACTCTTGCAGGACAAGGGGTTTGACTACCTGTCCATCATGGACGCGTGGGGCGTCCAGTTCATGACCGTGCATACGGGGATCGACTACCACAAGGCGCTCAAGCTGGGCGACGATGCGGTAGTTACTACGCAAGTGGCCAAAATCGGAAACACCAGCTTTACCATCGCGCATGCCATCACACGCGTGGGAGACACGGATCCGGCCGCGAAGGCCGAGGTCGTTATCGTTTACACCGACGTCACTACAGGTCGCCCCACGCCTGTGCCGAAAGAGTTCGTGAGGCTTTACGCGTGAAGGAACCTTTCGACTGGCAGGCGAAGTATCCGCCCGGCGTCAAGCGCGTCTATGAGCCGTTGCGTCGCTACCTGTGGCAATACCTGCAGGCGACGGCCCAGCGATACCCGGAAAAGCCCGCCATTCTCTATGAGCAGCAGATCATCACCTACGGCCAGCTTTGGCGGCAGGTGAAGACGGGTGCAAGCATCCTGCGGTCGCGCGGCTTCGCCAAAGGCAAGCGCGGTGATCGCGTGATGCTCTGCCTGCCGAACTGTCCAGAGTTCATTCTGCAGTACTACGCGGCACTGCGCGCCGACATGATCCCGGTGGCGGTCAATCCGAACCTGACTCGCGATGAGTTGGCCGAGGCAATCCGGGTGATAGAGCCACGGGCCGCGTTCGTCGCAAGCGACGCGGCCGGCGAGTTCGAAGCCGCACGTGTACGCGCCCACATCCGCGAGCCAAAGACATTCTTTGTACGCCCGGGTAGTGAATTCAACTCCGGACGAGGCGATGAGGCATTGCTGCCCGACGTGCTGGGCGAGCCCGAAGAATCGGCGCAGCGCACGGACGTGGACATCGCCGTGCTGCAATTCACCAGCGGAACCACCGGCGGAACCAAGATCGCGATGATGAGCCACCGCAACCTGGTTGCGAACGCCGAACAGAACAACATGTGGTTTCAATGGACGCAGCGAGACGTGATTCTCGGGGCGCTTCCGCTGTACCACACCTGGGGCATGTGCTGCGTGATGAACTCGGCGATCCTTGCCGGCGCGACGATCGCACTGGTTCCGCAGTTCAATGCGGGCCAGGTACTCGAGACCATCGAGCGCCACGGAGTGACGATCGCATACGGCAGCGGCACGATGTTCCTGCGCCTGCTCGATACTGCGGGTGATGAAGCAGCCGAAGTATTTTCATCCCTGCGCTACGTCAAGGCAGGCGCGATGCTGATCGACAGCTCACTCAACGAGCGCTGGGCAAAGGCTGTGCCGGACGTGCCCATGATCAACGGCTACGGACTTACCGAGGCGTCGCCAGAGGTGACCAACAACCCGCCGAATGCCGTGAAACCGGGAACGGTCGGGATTCCGCTGCCCGGGACTGAACTCCGGCTTTGCAGGCCGGACGATCCCGAGACGCCGATCGCTGAGGGCGAAGGCGAAATCCAGGTACGCGGGCCGCAAGTTACGCTCGGTTACTGGAGCCGCCCGGCCGAGACGCGCGCTACCGTGCTGAGCGGAGGCTGGCTGCGCACCGGCGATATCGGGCGCTTTGATGCAGACGGCTACTTGAAGATCGTGGACAGGCTGAAGGACCTCATCAAATTCCGCGGCTACAGCGTTGCGCCCAGCGAGGTCGAAGCCGTCCTGCTGACGCATCCGTCAGTGAAGGAAGCAACCGTGGTCGGCATACCCGATTCCAGCGACGGCGAAGTGCCCGTAGCCTATCTCGTGCTGAAAGAGGGCGTGCCGGCAGAAGTTGTTGACATGCCCGGATTCGTCGAGCCGCATCTGGCCAGCTACAAGCACCCAAGGCGCTACCACGTCGTACACGAGATTCCCAAGAACCACGTAGGCAAGCCGCTCAAACGCGTATTGAGAGAAATGCCGGAGCCGACTTAGTTAGTAGATTGTGGTTGGTAGTTGATAGGACCTGCGGTCTGCTACTTCTTGCGCCGCTGGACCGCCTTGCGCAATGCGTTGAGCATCTTGGCTACTTCATCAACGACGCGCAGAACTGCCCGGGTTTCCGATTCGCCGCTAAAGCCTTGCCTGACGCCAATCAAGAGCTGAGTCTTCACTTCCATCAGCGAACCATAGGCGATCGAGAGGAAGCGCACGAAGTCGCCATCTTGCTTCCGACCGTGACCTTCCGCGATGTTGGAGGGTACGGATACTGCGGCGCGCCGGACCTGGTTCGTCAGCCCAAACACTTCTGCCTTCGGCCAGTTGCGAGTGTGCTTGTAGACGCCGTCCACTAGCTCCATCGCACGATGCCAAACGAGCAACTCCTCCAGTGACCCTTTCTCAGGCAACGATTCCATCGGCATTTCCCACCAACTACCAACCACCAACTTTCAACTGCCTTCTTCCGGCCAGTACTTTCGAAGCTCTTCGTAGCTTGGCGGGAAAGTGCCCGTGTAGCGCAGGTAGTTCGGGATCGGGTAGCGCACGCCGCCTTTGTGGGTGCCTTCCAGTCCATCTACCAGCGTTTGTGCGAACGACCACGGGAAGCTGAATGCCATCTCGTGGTCTTGTGTCTGGGCGAAGATGCGGTCGCCGTAACAGGGCAGAATCACCTGCGGCTTGCCGGTCTGCATGGTCTCGATCACTTCGTCTGCGCAGTCGGTGCGCCCGCTGAACTTTGAGTGGATGTATCCCCCACTCTCCCAGAGCGCGCCGGTCACCATACGCATCACCTGTGCCGGGTTGCCGAACACCAGCACGACGTCCGGCTCGAAGTCGATCCGGTTCAACGGCCCGCTCACCATCGCGTAGTACTTGCCGAAGTCAAAGCAGGGCGCGGCGGCCTCGGTCTTCGCCCCGGCCGCGGCGTCTTTGGTGTACATGCCCGCGCAGCAGTGTCCCTGCACGAAGTGGTCCACCTTGGGCTGCAACCCGAACAGCGTCGCGCCGATCGGACAGGAGATGTCCTTGCGGCTCACGGCCACCGTCCACCCGTAGTGGCGCGAGATGCTCATGCCCTGGCAGAGCGCGCTGTCCACGTGCAGGTCGCGCCCTGGGCGCTTGGCCTTTTCCGGAATCTCCTCTTCGCGCTCGACCATCTTGATCCCGAGCGGGAAGGTATTCGGCCGAATATGCTGCTCAATCGCCTGGTTCAGGCTGGAGGGGCTCACGGTTGCTGTCGTCATCGGATTTCTCCTCGGCTGCGTCAGGCTCGGACTCCGAATCCTCGGGCACGTCGCTCTGCAGCTTCTCGTGTTTTGCGTCCCACTCTTTTTCCTTCTCGGCGAGCGCGGCGCGCACGTCGCCCAGCCCGGCAATCTCGCCGGCGCCTGTGCTGCCGCCCATGCCCTTCTCGAACGGAACGCTGACGGGTGCGTTCTTCTTCTTGGCTTCCTTTTTCGGCGCGCCCTTTTCCTCGGCCGGCCACATTTCCTGGTCGGCAATGATCCGCCCGCGTTTGCGGAAATACAGGAACATGCTAATACCGACGCAGGCCATGATCAGTGACAACACCTGCCCCATGCTGAGACCGAAGAACACGGTGCCAAGGTGGTTGCTCTCCTGCTGGAACTGAACATCCGGCTGCCGGAAGAACTCACCGATAAAGCGCGCCAGCGGATACAGCGTAAAAAAGCCTGCCGCGATCATTCCCGCGCGCTTCACACGCTTGCGCATCACCAGCAGGATGATGAACACAATCAGCCCTTCCAGCACCAGCTGATAAAGCTGGCTTGGGTGCCGGGCTGTCGTGACCACGTCAAATTGGCCGTACAGAATGTGGCCGGGCTGGTTCTGCTGAACGATCTCAAAGCCGTCCTTGCCCTTCATCGCGATGTCGTAGCCCTGCAGGTAGGCATCCGGGTTCTTGAACAACACGTAGCCGCCGTGATCGATTACGCCGCCCGGGTTGGCGGCCTCCAGGCCCTTCAGCCACACCTCGGCCTGGGCTGGGTCGGCCGGTTTGGTCATCGACTCATAGAGCGAGCCGTTGGCGAAAACGACTGCGTGCCCCTTGCCACTGCGCACGGGAAAACGCATCGCCCAGGGAAGCCAGTCGGGTGCAGCGCGCCCGTACAGCTCGGCGTTCATGAAGTTTGCGAGCCGAATCCAGATGGCGCCGAATGCAGCTGCGATGCCGCCGACGTCGCCGATCTGAGCAATCGGGATCTTTGGCCGGGCTTTCAGCCACCACAGGAACGCCATCAGCAGCACGCCGGCCGCGGCCCCATGGCTGGCCATACCGGACCAGTTCAGGAAGATGCGGCGCAGCTGGTCGGACGTATCGACCGGGCCGTACGGCGGCGCGCCGAAGTAGAAGTCCGGGTTGTAAATGAAGATGTAGGCTGCCTTGGCACCGCACAGCACGCCGATCATGGTCAGCAACAGCGCATCATACGGCACGTGCGGGCGAATCTTCAGCCAGCCCAGCTTGCGGTAGCGCGTGAAGAAGAACAACACGCCAACAAACGCGATCAAATAGCAGAGGTAGTAGAAGTCGAGCAGCACTTCACCGCCCGAGCCTTCCCACGGCTGAACCCCGCTGAAGTTCAGTACCCACTGGTCATAGATCACCAGACCGTCGCCCGACCAGCGAAGCAGCGTGGTCGTGAACCAGTCGTAGATCAGCTTCGGATGGTTGAGGACGCCAAGCATGTTGGCGATTATCTAAACACGAAACGCGTCCAAGCAACACGGGTGTGTTTGTCTCGCACAGAGCCGCGGAGCGCAGTGACAAATCTGAACGCTGCTTGTTGAGCAGTACCGGTCCCGCAGCACCACGCGGCCAACGATCGGCAACCGAGGTGCGTTCTGCGTCTCTGCGCGAGACTGCAGCTCACTACCCGCGCAGCTGCCCACCGAGCTTGTCAGTGATCGCCTTGACGACGGCATCCATCTGCGCCTGGATTTCCTCGCTGGTGAGCGTCTTGTCGTCGTGCCGGAAGTACAGGCGGAAGGCCAGGCTCTTCTTGCCTGCACCGAGTTGCTTGCCGGCAAACTCATCGAACAGCTCAAGCCCTCGCAGCGTCTCATCGCCCGCCGACCGCGCCGTAGCCTCAATCTGCGCCCATGTCACTGAGTGGTCGAGCACGAAGGCCAGGTCGCGCTCGGCCGTCGGGAAGCGTGGCAGCTCAACCATGGTTGGAACCGGCAACCATGCGTCAACGATCAGGCCGAAGTCCAGCTCGGCCAGCGCACAAGTGCCCTCGACGCCGTATTCCTTGGCGGCTTTGGCCCCGGGCTCTCCGATCACGCCCAGTGGTTTGCCGCCCAGCTTGAGAGTGGCCGCGCGGCCCTCGGTGAACATGTCGTGGGCAAACGGCGAGACCTCCAGTACGGCGTTGTTGCGGAGCGCCCCCAGCATGCTCTCGATGGCACCCTTGAGATCGAAGTAGTCGCTGCCGATCAGTCCCAGCACTTCGCGCTCGCCGGCGGACGCTCCGTCGGCGGAAGGCAGCCAGACGTTGGCGACTTCGTACTGCCGAACCCAATCGCGCCCCTGGCGCTGGTTTACGCCAAGCGCCAGCAGCAGGCTGCTGACAAGGTTGCGTCTCAGCGACGGCAACTCGGCGTTGACCGGATTGCGCGCCTCAAGACGGACCGGCGAAATGCTGAATGCGCTGAACTCGGCGGCCGTGGTCTTGGTCGTCGTGAACGTATCCGTCAACGCTTCGCTGAATCCCATTCCCTGCAATGTCGCACGCACGAGTCGTCGCACCTTCTGGCGGCGGCTTGCCTTTGCTGTCTCCACAACCATACGCAGGTCGGAAGGAATGTTGTCGAGCCCATGGACGCGTGCGACCTCTTCCACGAGGTCGATGCTCCGCTCAAGGTCGCGGCGAAAACTCGGTATCTCAACATGCACGGCCGCGTGTTCCGACTTGGCGACTTCCAGATCGAGCCCGCGCAGGATGGTCTCGATCTGCTTATGCGGCACGCGGATCCCCAGCATGCGTTCGACCTCGGCCTCGGTGACCGTCAGCTTGCGGGTCTGCGGCTTGAGCTCGCCGGCTTCCAGCACGCCTTCGAGAACTTCGCCGCCCGCGATCTCGGCGATCAGTTGCGCTGCGCGCTCACTCGCACGCAAGACGCCGCCCTGGTCCACGTCGCGCTCGAATCGGTAGCTGGAGTCGCTCTCCATACCAAGACGCCGCGAGGTCGCCTTGATGCCCTGCGGATTAAAGTACGCGCTTTCCAGCAGCACGTCCTTTGTCATCAGCGTAACGCCGCTCTCGAAGCCGCCCATCACGCCGCCGACGGCCTGCGGCTTGGCCGCATCGCCGATCACCAGTGTTGACTCGTCAAGCTTGATCGATGCGCCGTCCCCCACCACCGGGCGGAAAAGCTCATCCTTCGTGGCCATCCTGACGACGATGCGCTTGTCTTTAAGCTTGTTCAGGTCGAAGGCGTGCAGCGGTTGCCCGGTCTCGAAAAGCACGAAGTTGGTGATGTCGACCACGTTGTTGATCGGCTTCAGACCGATGCCCTCGAGTCGCTTCCGCAGCCACTCGGGTGACGGCCCGACCTTGATGTCCCGGATGATCCGTGCCGAGTAGTATGGGCAGGCGGCCAGCGCGTCGGGCTCGATGGTGACACTGCTGACGTCGCTCGCCTTGGCGCCGGTCTTGAGCGCGACCTTCGGATGATTCACGACCTTGCCGGTGCAGGCCGCCAGCTCGCGCGCCAGCCCGATCACGGACAGACAGTCGGTTCGGTTGCTGGTGACTTCGAGCGTGAAGCAGACGTCGCCATCTACTTCGTCCATCTTCTCGACTTCGGTTCCAGACAGCGTGAGCTTGTCGGCAATCTCCTGCGCCGACAGCCCGGTGTCGACGTAGCTGTCAATCCAACTGGCGGTCGCCTTCATCATGGAGGTCTTTTAGCGCTTGTGGGCGCGCTGGCAACGGGGGCTCACACGATCGGCGCGGCGTCGCCGTCCCAGCGAAGCTGCATCTCCCAGGTGCGCTTGAAGCCAAGCTTCTCGTACATCGCACGTCCCATCTCGGAGGCATGCAGCGCGATCAGCGGATAGCCACCGGCGGCGGCCCATTCCACGGCCGCGCGGCTTACTGCCTCGCCGTGGCCCTTGCCGCGACAATCCCGCTCGGTGAACACCGACATCAGATACGGCACGCGCCCGCCTTTGTATCCCGGCACGGGCTGGCGCTCCTTCAGCCAGATGCAGGCTGAGGCGACGGCGCGCCCATCCACCTCTGCCACAAAGCCGATCAACTGACCGTTCGCGAGTCGCTCGCGGGCCCATGGCGCATAGTCCCGGTCGTGCTGGTCGAAGTGCTCGGCGGGATATCGGGCCATGTCTTCGAGCATGCCGCGGCGATGCCGGATCAGCATCGGCAGGTCATCAACCGTCGCGGGGCGTACGCTAGTCATGGGCCGACGGTCACGGGCTTGCCGTTGAGGACGTCGAGTGCGGCATCAAGCATGCGGTCTTCCTGATTCCACCAGCTTGACGACTTGGCGATCTCGTCACGATTGTTGCGCGCTTGCCGGATACGCAACCGATAGCGGACCTTGTCACGCTCGCCCTCGCGGTACCGAATCTCGAGGTCGGGCATGATCCCGCCCGGCTCGCCGTCCTTGCCCTTCTGAACTTTGCGGCCAAGAGGCGTGAAGTACTGCGTGGTCGTGATGTTGACCGAGTAGTTGGGGTCGGTCTGCAGTTTGTAGATCGTCTGGACAATGCCCTTGCCGTAGCTGCGCTCGCCGATCACGAAGGCGCGTCCGGTGTCCTTCAGGGCGCCGGTGATGATCTCGGCCGCGCTCGCCGTGCCGTCGTCGATCAAGACGATCACCGGCAAATCGGTGATGCTGAGGGCATCCTTGGTCTTGTAGACGTGGTCGCTGTCGCGGTTGCTCTCGCGGCTTGAGTGCGTGAAGACGATGGTCTGATCAGCCTCCTTGATCAGCCCGTCGGCAAGGTCCACGGCCGCATTGACCCGACCGCCGCCGTTACCGCGCAGGTCTATGACGAAGCCTTCGGCGCCTTTGCCTGCCAGCTCGCTGATCGCGTCCTTGAATTGCGGGTCGTAGGTATTGGCGTTGATGTCGCTGATCTGGAGATAGCCGTAGCTGTGGCCGTCACGCTCCTCGATGTGGACGTCGTGAATGCTATAGGTGACGACGCGGCTGCGGGTGACGTCGAAGTTGAAGACCATGGCCTTGGGATCAGTGCCGGACGTCTTGTTGCCGCCGCGGTGAATCGTCAGCTTGACGATCGAGTTCTCCTCATTGCTCTTGATGCGTGCGACGCTGCTTTCGTAGGTCTGGCCGATGATGCTGATTCCGTCGACAGCAACGATCACGTCATCAACGAGTATGCCGGCCTTTTCCGCACCGCCGTCCGGCTGCAGCCCGCTGATCGCGATGCTGCCGTCGTCATTCGGGGCGATGTAGGCACCAATGCCGTAGAAGCCGCCGCCAAGGTCCTGGTCCTGGGCGCGAGCCTGTACCGGTGGAAGCACGCGGGTAAAGCGGTCACCGGTGCCCTGCGCGAGGCCAACCAGAGCGGCATCGCGCAATTCGGTCTCGTCGAGTTCGCCGTCGTAATGATCGAGCAGCTTCTGCCGGATCTCGATGTAGAGCTGCATGTCCTTTTCCACGCCGGCGGCGTCTGTCGGGCCGGGCTCTTTCTTGCCCATCGTGAACAGCGCCACCACACCGGCGATCACAATTACCGGTAGAATGGCGAACGTGGCAAAGAAGTATGTGTATCGACCCATGACCCCTGCGCGGTTGGTGGCTCGTGGCTGGTACATAACCGTAACTCGCATGCGCTCGAGTCACCAGCCACCTGTCACTTCTTCTTGCTTTGCGAATCCAGGAACTTGCGCTCACTGCGGCTGAGACTGTCGATGCCCTTTGCGCTGATCTTCTCGAGGATCTTGTCCAGCTTGTCCTTGTCTGCCAGGCGCTGAATGAGTGCCTGGTCTTCTTCCCTGCGTTGCTTGTCCGCGGCCGCGAGGAACTTGCGTTCGTCGAAGGGCTTCTCGGAATAGTCGTTCAGGTAGCCGGGCTTTTCCCACGGCTGCACGTTGTGCTCGCCCTGTACGCCGCCAGCCACGCTGGGCACGCGCCCGCGCTTCTTGAGCCAGAGCATATAGCCTGCGCCGATCGCCGCGCCCCAGATCAATTGCGTCGGGCTGTTCACGGCCGGACCTCCGCCGAAAATGCCCATCAATAGCGCGATTGCAGCGAAGACGGCAACGGCCGCAAGGGTCACGTTACGAAGCGGCCAGCCGAGGATCGATTTCTGGTTCGGCGCGATCCACACCGGCGCCATCAGGCAGGCGATCAGACCCCCACTCGGCCCCATGATCACGCTGATCTTGTCGCCCACGATCCAGGCGTCGACGAGTGAAGCCAGCAGACCCGAAAGCACGCACGCGCCTATGAACAGCGCCAGATAGCGCTTCGTACCGAACAGCTGCTCAAGCATCCGCCCAAGCATGTAGACGAACACCACATCGATGATCGCCGTGATCAGCCCCGGCGCGACCAGCCAGTGGGTGAGCAGTTTCCAGTAACCAGCCTCGAATGAGTCACGAACCGGTATGACATTCCACGGCACCAGCACAAATATCTGGTACCCGAGGTTGGCCTTCTCGTTGCCGGTGGCGATGTCCATCCAGAACTGCTGGCCGGCGTACTCCAGGCTGTCGCTGATCACCAGCGCGGCAATGTAGCCCGCAATCAGGGCAATCATCAGGCCCTTGGTACCCGCGTGAAGCCCGCTGGAGAACTCGAACTTGGGCTTGCTCTGGAAATAATCCCGGTCGTCGTAAGCCATTGGAGTATCTCAAGCAGCACGTTCAGCGGGCGCAACCCCCGGCCCAAAGGGCATCCAGCTGTTGCGAGGTGAATCACAAAAGTGGCCTATTACAAACAAGCAACAAAAGGACGTTGGGATCAGGCCAATTTATAGTAATTTAAAGCGCTGATTAACCGGTCAGTGCCGATAGGAATATCGGGCTGAACGGGCGCGTCCAATAGCACACATCTCGATTCCGCACCGGACACCGCATGAAGGCAAGCATTGTCATCAGAGGTGGCAACCGCGACGGCCAGCGAATCACGCTGACGCCTAGTGGTCGCGTCACTTTCGGGCGGTCGCCTTCGTGCGACGAGCGCTTTGATGACGAAAGCTTCAGCCGCGCACACTTCGCCATCGAGGGCAAGGGCAGCTTTTACCTGCTGACCGACTTGCAAAGCAGCGCCGGTACCAGCGTCAACGGCAAGAAGGTCGCCAGCAAGATCCTGCACAGCGGCGACCGCATCGTGGCCGCGAACGTCGAGTTCGGCTTCAAGGTCAGCGAAACGTCCGGCACCAAGGTCGCCGCTCACAGCGGATTGATGGAGGCCGAGACAAAGTCCGCATCCATCCGCATCGAGGCGAACTTCGAAGACGGCAGCTTTGCGTTCGAAGACACCGCCAAAGAGGGCTCAACGCCCGAGCCCGACAACAGCGAGTTGCTCGCCCGCACGCGCCAGGCGCTGCAGACGATCTACCACGTGGGAACGCTCGTATACACGGCCGAGAACCTCGATCGCGTCTGCCACACCATCATGGACGTGGCCATGGATACGCTTGATCCCGATCGCGGCTTCCTGGTCATGTATGACCCGGATGCCAAGATCCTTGAGCCGGTCGTCGTGCGCCGCAAACGCACCGGCGGCAGCAATGGCGCTGCCAGCCGCAGCACGCGCCTTCTCCGCGCCGTGGACGATGAACTGACGCTCTGCCGCCCGATCATCTTGCACAGCGTGAAGAAAGGCCTCAGCGTCATCAGCGACGCCGTTGAGCCTGAAACCGGCGACGCGAACAGCAAGGGCATCAAGAGCGCCATGTGCGTGCCGGTGCGCACCAACACCGACATCATTGGCGCGATCTACCTTGACCGCGTCGACAACGACGAGCCGTTCCACCAGCACCACCTGGAGTTGCTGGCGGGCATCGGGCGCCAGGCGGGCATCGCCGTCGAACGCGCCAAGATGCTGGAAGACATGGAAGGCCTGTTCTACAGCTGCGTGCGCGCCCTCGTGACCAGCATTGAGGCCAAGGACCAGTACACCCACGGCCATTCCGAGCGCGTCACCGCGTTCGCCGTGACGCTCGCCGAGGAAATGCAGCTCGAGGCAGAGTTGCTCGACAACGTGCGCCTTGGCGCGCTGCTGCACGACGTCGGCAAGATAGGCGTCGCTGAGAAGATTCTCACCAAGCCGTCGCGTCTCACACCCGACGAGGTCAAGGTCATCCGCCAGCACCCCGTGCGCGGCGGCGAGATCCTGAGCCACATCGGCAACATCCCCGGCGTCATCGCGGCCGTGAAGCATCACCACGAGATGTACAACGGCCTCGGCTACCCGGACGGGCTGGTCGGCGACGAGATACCGCAGACTGCGCGTATCGTTGCGCTGGCCGACGCGTTCGACGCCATGACCAGCAACCGCAGCTACCGCCGAAACTTCGACGTTGATGAAGCCATCAGCGAATTCACTCGCTGTTCAGGCGACCAGTTCGACCCGGAAGTCTGCGAAGTCATGATCAAGCTCTTGCGCGATGGAAGGATCATCCCCTGCAACGAGCTCTTCGCCAAAGGCATCGACATCAGCAAGTCGATCTACTAGGCCACTCGCAAGCTCTTGATGCGTTCGGCGTAGTCGCCGCCGAACACGTAGCTGCCGGCAACGATCACGTTGGCGCCGGCCGTGACGGCCTCCTTGATCGTTTCGCCGTTGATGCCGCCGTCGATTTCGATGTCCAGCTCGGGCGCGAGCTCGCGCGCGGCCTTGACCGTGTCGAGTACCTTGGCGATGAACTTCTGCCCGCCGAAGCCGGGCCACACGCTCATCACCAGCAGCATGTCGATCTTCGACAGCCACGGCTTCACGGCCTCGATGGTGGTGTCCGGGTTGACCACCAGCCCCGGCTTCACGCCGTGCTTGCGGATGTCTTCGAGCGTGTCGCCAATGGGCGCGTTGCTCTCGACGTGAATCGTCAGGTAGTCCGCACCCGCCTTCGCGAAGGCTTCCACGTAGCGCTGCGGGTCGGTCATCATCAGGTGGCAATCGAGCGGCTTGCTGGCCACCTTCTTGATCGCGGAAATCACCGGTGGGCCGATCGTCAGGTTTGGAACAAAGTGCGCATCCATCACGTCCACGTGCAGCAGGTCGGCACCCGCGGCCTCAATGGCTTTTACCTCGCGCTCGATGTTCGCAAAGTCGCACGAGAGCAGTGATGGAGCAATCTTGAGTTCAGGCATGGGTAACCGCCGTGGCTGGTAATTGGTGGCCAGAGACTACCCCCGGAACGCCTGCGCACCAGTCACTAGCCACCAGCCACAACTCACTTGATCAGCGCCTCCAGCGCCGGCATTGGCCCGCCTTGCAGCAGGGTCAACGATGCTCCCCCACCGGTGCTGACGTGGTTCATCTTGTCCAGCAGTCCGAAGTGTTCGACAGCCGCGGCGCTGTCGCCTCCGCCTACGACGCTGTACGCGCCACCCCCGGTTGCCGCGGCAATGGCGCTGAGTACGCCTTTCGTGCCGTTGCTGAAGCGCTCCTTCTCGAAGACGCCCATCGGGCCGTTGAACAGGATCGTCCTGGAGCGCTTGATGGCGTCGGCAAAGCGCGTCAGCGTGTTGCCACCGATGTCAAACGCCGCCTTGCCCTCCGGCACGTCGCCGTTCACTTCCTCGAACTGTTCATCCTCGATATCGCCCGCGACCACGTGGTCGCTCGGTAGGTGGATGATTGCGCCCAGGTCACTCGCACGAGCCATGATCTGCTTGCACTCGTCAATCAACGTGTCTTCGCACAGGCTGTTGCCGATGCCGATCCCCTCCGCCAGCAGGAACGTATACGCCATACCGCCGCCGATGCAGATCTCGTTCACCTTCCCGAGCAGGTTGTTCACCAGCGGGATCTTGTCGCTGACCTTGGCACCACCGAGCACCGCAACGCACGGGCGTGCCGGGTTGTCCAGCACGCGCGCCATGGCTTCGACTTCGGCCTTCACCAGCAGCCCGGCCGCGCTCGGCAGAACTTTCGCCGGCCAGACCATGCTGGCGTCGCCGCGGTGGCAGGTGCCGAATGCGTCGTTGACGTAGACGTCGGCGTATGAGGCCAGCTCGCGCCCGAAGACCTCGGAGCCCTTTTTCTCGGCCTTGTGGAAGCGCAGGTTCTCAAGCAGCGCGGCATGCCCGTCGGGAATACCGTGGGCGCTCTTGCGTGTGTTCTCGCCGACGCAGTCGGGGATCAGCGGGACTTCGCTGCCCAGCAGCTCGCTGAGGCGCTTTGCCACGGGCTTGAGCGAGAACTCTTTCTCGAAGCCGACGCCTTCAGGGCGTCCAAGATGGCTGGCCAGGATCACCTGCGCGCCCTTGCCAAGCAGCAACTGGATGGTGGGCAACGCGGCGGTGATGCGCTGGTCGCTGGTGATGGTCTCGCCTTCCAGCGGCACGTTGAAATCCGTGCGCAGAAACACGCGCTTGCCCTTGAGGTCGCCCAGCGAATCAATGCCCGGAATCTTGCCAAAGTCCATGTCAGCCCCGTATTTGGTCTACCGTCAGAACGCACATTGCCCGAGTGCCAGTCCGTCAACTACGAGTATAGCCCGCCGGTGCGACACCTCCACAGGCGCGCGTGGTGAGTGTTGCGCAAAGCTGATAGCATTCGCACATGGGCGAGGAAGCGTTCCCATCCGACTGGTCGCTGGAAGACTTTCCGCACCCCAACCCTTACTTTCCGCGAGCGCCGCGGAACGAAGGGGTGTGGAAGTGGTGGGCGTTTGTTGCCTTGTTGGCGACCTTCATAGGAACTGTCGCAACAGGGTTCGCACTCCCATCTGAGCGAACACATCTCTTCCTCGTATGCGAGTTTTCAGGTTTCATAAGCCTGAGCCTGGCGCTGTGGTTGGCCAAGGGTGCCCTGGCAATCCGCGTCTGGCGCAACGCGCGAATTGTGCCCGCACGTGTCATTCGAGAACCCGAAGAAGGGGCTAATCCACCCCTTGATGTTTCCCCAATCGGCATCCTCGCCGAGGCCTTCTTCACGTTCATCTACAGTCCCGGAGAAGTTTCCGCGAAGCTTGAGTTCGTGCAGGACGGCAAGCTCAAGATCGTTCGCATGAAACCTTGGGGGCAGGACTACCGTCTGCTGGAGGGTGATATCACCTGGATTGTGTTGCACGGACCACCGGGGCGTGCGGTCTCCGTAGACCGCGTAGCCCCTGATGAGTACTTCGGATTGCCAGTGCCGACGGAGGTGCGACGGTGGTTATCGGCAGCGCTCCTCAAGGTGGGCTCACCAGACCCTGCCAGCCTGCGCGATCAGCACCGGGCCGCGGAGGCGTCCAGGCAGGCCTTCGAGAGAGCCAGAATGGGAAAGAACTAGCATCGTGGCAGACCCAGCCAAAGATCCCGCCAACTGGCCACCCGGAGACTTCCCGGACCCGAATCCATACTTCCCGCCGCCGCCTCGTTCACTCGCACCAATGAAGTGGTCCAATCGCGTGCCTTGGCACGTCAGTCTGCTGTTGATGCTCGTCGGCGTCGTCGGGTTGGTTGCCTCCATTAACTACTTCGACGCGCTCGGCGCCCGCCCGGGTCTCGGGCTATGCGCGGGCAGCGGAGTTGTGATTCTCGTCGGGCTTGGAACGTTCATCGAGGGCTTCAGATACCTGCCTTGGCGGTACGGAAGAATCGTGCCGGTTCAAGTAGTCTCAACCGCCTCAGGCCCAAAGGACGGTCCCAGCGGCCTTCCACCGATCGACGCTCTCGGAGCAGTGCTTCATCTCTTGTTGATTCTCATCGAGTTGCTGGTTGGTTTGTGGAACTTCATTTCGCGTCGCAAGAAAAGACGACCGAACCTCATGACGGTGCAGTGGCTCGAAGCCGGAGTTCTTCGTACGGCAGCCGTTGAGGCTGACTATCTCTGGGGCAAGTGGAAGTCTGGGGAAGTTTGCTGGCTGTGTATCTACCCCCCGTTTCGCAACAGCCTTGTGCTGCTGACCTGTCCGCAACGCGCACAGATACCTCTTCCGGCACCTGAGGTCATCACGCGACTCAATGACGAATTGCTGCGACACGTGGAAATGCAGCCGAACGAGCGAGGGGCCTACGAAGTGTACTGCCGGTCCGAGCGGGACCGGCTTCAGGAGGAGCAGGAGGACCTGCATCAGGCCGCAAAGGCCGCGACTCGCACGCCTGAAACGAAGGACCGCTACAACAGACGGGCGGAGTAGGTTTTCGCCGTTTTGCGAGGGTGGAAGTTGTTTGGCCGTTCGGCGACGGGAGGGATATTGCGGATTTGTTTATCCAACCTTTTCGGGGTACTTTCGTTTTAACGCCAGACGGAAAGGAGATGCTTCACCAACAGAACAGATTCCGGAGGACGGACTCCACCATGCAGCACCCCACGGCTGCATCCTCCCACCCACAATCCGCTGTGGACTCCGAAGCTCGGAACCTGGACTGCACCTGAAGCACCGCTAGACAACTGAATGCCGGCACCTGCTCTCCCGGATCTGCCAATCCAGCACCTACGGCATTCACTCCAGGCATCTCTTTTCCACCCACCCGGGCCCCTTCAAGGGGCCCGCTTCTTTTGAAACGAGTGCGCCGGTAGCATGACGCCATGATCAAGGCCACGGACTACTTCCCCAAAGCACCTCGTCCCGGGCCGGAGCCTGTTTGGATTCGTTCCTGCCTGAGCATTGTTGTCGGCGTGGCGTTGTTTTGGTGGTCCATGAAGTTGCGGCAGCCTGAACCACCTGCAGGTGCGGAATTGACTGAACTTGCGATGTCGTACGTTCACTATATTCCGGGTTTCGTCGCCGTAGTCTGCCTGCTGTACGGCTCGATCTTCCTGCGAGAGTCATACCATCGCTCTATCTGGCGTAGCAGCCGAATTGAGGCCGTCCTGATTGATGACTTCCGGTTTGCGCGTCTGAAGTCCGGAGCAGCTGGAGTTGCGACGGGTCTCCTTGCAAGCCACTCCCCATTGCACTTGATGACTTCGGGAGGTGCGGAGATGATTGCCCTGCGGATCCGCGGCCGAAAGGTGAAGAAGCTGCGGCTTCGCGTAGCCCACTATCACTTCGATCCCGACAACATCCCTGAGGCCACGTGGGTCATCACGCCAAGGGCGGGATGGATGGCGTACCTGTTGGCTAACGTCGCGCCGAAGGAGTGGTCAAAGTTTGCTGCTCCCGACGAGGTTGCAGAGCAACTGAAAGAAGAGCTCGCCGCAGCCCGCACGCGAAAGAAGAACCGAATTGCAGAAACGTCCGACGAGACACGGCAGCATCTGCAGCGCAAGTACGACTAGTTTCCGTTTCCAAAGAGCGACGTGCGTTAGCCCGCCAGGCGTGCTTCGGCCTCTTTCAGGCCGCGGCGCCGCGCTAGACGGATTTCGATGATCCTTAGCGCCTTGGCGCAGATGCGGTCGTAGACGCCGGGCGATACTTCCCAGCGCTTGGGCACGGGCTCGCCGCGCGTGTGGGCTTCGTTGCGCGCGTGCGCTTCGGACTTGTGCAGTGCGATGGCTTCGCGCGCCGCGTCCAGCATCTGATCGAGGATGGCCGTCTCCAGCTCATCCAGCTCGTGTGCGGCCGTCTCCAGCAGCTTCTGAACCCGCTTGCGCGCCGGCGCCTTCGTGGGCTGCTCAACCACGGGCGCGGGCGCTTCCACTTGCGTGGCCTCCGCGAGCTTGACGCCGAGCCTTTCGCGCGCGGCCTGGCGGGCCATATCGCGCTGGTGTTTGCGGTGCTTTCGTGAACTGGCAGTCATGACAATCTCCTGCATGGGGCGCGGACCATTCCGCGTGCAGAAGAGTGTAATGGGACGTGCGACAAATTCTCGACTAGCGCGAAACCAGCTCGGCCAGGCGGTTGCTGTAGCCCCACTCGTTGTCGTACCAGGCGACGAGCCGCACCATGGTGGTCTCGGCCGTGTCGGCGTGGGTCAAAAGGCTGTCGAAGATGGCGCTGTGCGGGTTGCCTACGATATCGCTGCTAACCAGCGGGTCGGTGCTGTACTCGATGACGCCCTTGTAGGGGCCGCGTGCGGCCTCGGCGACGTGGCGATTCACGTCTTCTGCTGACGGGCGCCCGCGAAGCTCAAGCACCAGCTCGACGTTGCTGCCGTTCACGACCGGCACGCGCTGGGCCATGCCGGTGATGCGGCCAGCCAGCTCGGGCATGATCTGCTCAAAGGCCGTCAGGCTCTCCGTCGTCGTCGGCACGATATTGCTGGCACCCGCGCGTCCGCGGCGCGGGTCGCCTGCGTGGCCGCCGTCGACGATGTTCTGCCCGCTGGTGTAGGCGTGCACGGTCATCATGTAGCCGCGCACGACGGGCCACTCCTCGTGCAGCGACTTCAGGATCGGCGTGTAGCAGTGGGCTGTGCAGCTTCCGGCGCTGACGATGCGGTCGTCGTCGGTCAGTGCGTCGTCGTTCACCCCCACCATCAGAGTTCGGTCGCAGACGCCGCGCGCCAGCGGCTTTGAAACCACGATCCGCCGGACGCCGTGTTCGAGGATTGCCTCGAGGTTTTCGCGCGAATTGTTGCGCCCGGATGAGTTGACGACGATGTCGCAGCCTTCAACGTCGCGCTTGTCGAGCAGCCCGTTGTGGGTCAGGCGAATACGCCGCCCGCCCACCACCAGCGCGTCGCGATCGACTGAAATTTCACCGCCAAAGCGGCCCATCACCGTGTCGTACTTCAACAGATAGGCGAGCTGGTCCGCGGGCAGTGGGTCATTGATCGCGACGACGTCAGCCCCATCGCGCGATTCCAGAATGCGGAACAGCGCGCGGCCTACCCGCCCGAAACCGTTGACCAGTATGCGATTGCCCATGGTGGCGTTTTACAGGGGGTGACGGCGATTAGTAGGGGCCGCCCCGGGGGCGGGCTGCGCCTCGTTACGCGAGATCGGCCAGGCGATCCTGGATGTTCTCCACGCCGGCTTCGTCCAGCTCCGGGTTCAGCACCTCATAGGTCTCGCGCTGTGACGCGCGGCCGGGGGTGTCGAACACGAGGTATTCGCGCTTGCCCTTGCGGCGCGTCTCTTTCAGCTTGATTTTCTTGAGGCGCATCAGGCCCAGCGCTGCCACGTATGCGAAGCGGTCCAGGTCCTCGCGCGAGAACTCTGCGACCTCGGTCGGTGCCTCCGGTGCGGGCGCTTCGTCTTCCTTGCGGCGTGCCTTGTGGAAGACCTCCCACAGGGCATCCGGGTCCAGCAGCGCGGGCTTGCGCTTGGTGGAGTACTCGGTCGGCCACCAGGCGATGTAGCCCGCTTCGCCTTGTCGCTCCCAGGCTTCCATGCAGATGTCCACGCGGGTGAAGGCGCCTTCCAGCTCGCCATCGGGCTTCAGGGCGACGATGTACTTCTCGCCGTCGGTGAACGCACGCCCGGTAATGCTGCACTTGCCCTGCCCGCGGTTGATTTTGAATTCACTCATACGTCCTGCATCCTGACTTGGTATTGCTCATGACCGCAAGTCCCGCACACGGCCACGAATGGACTCATGCTGAATGCCCTCATTCGCCCTTCAGGTCAACCTTCAGCGCCTCTGCCAACTCCCGCGCGGCCGTGAGTGTGCGAACCGAGCGCCCGGTGATCTTCTGGATCGCGCCGACGGCTGCCAGCTCATGGTACTCGTCTTTCTTCCAGAGTCTGATGATCGGACGCAGAGCTTCCGGGTCGCCGAGTTGCCCGAACGCCTTGATCAGGTACTCGTGCCAGGTGAACGTGGCATCGTCCGTCGATTGCGGGTCGACAACGAGCTTGCCGTCTGCCAGCGCTTTCTGGTCGTACTCTTCTACTACTACTCGGTCGATCTCGTCTTCCAGCACCGGCAGTGCGCGCTTGTCGCCAAAGCGCCCGAGCAGGTCAACAAAGTACTTCCGGTAGCGCCACATGGGGCCGCGGGCTTTGCCGGCCTTGTCGACGGAGCGGGTCAATTCGTTGATCGCGGGGCCGACCGCCAGCGGGCCGATGCGGTACAGCGTGTCTTCAATGTAGCGGTTGTAGTTCGGGTTGCCGACGACCGTGTAGACTTCTGTCCGGATGCGCCTGATGCCCTGTGGGTCGTCCGGGTCAATCTCTTCATTCCAGCCCAGGATCATCTGCCGGTGCGACGTCCACATCGCCGCGCACAACGGCTGGATGGCCGGCATGCCGATCTGTACCAGGATCGACTGCGCGTTGTAGACCACGTCTTCAAGCGGGCTGCTGAATGCCACGATCATGTTGGCAATCAGCAGGCTCTGGCCGTCCTCGCCGTATGCGAGCATGGACTCGGCAAAGCGCCGCCAGTACTCGGCCTCGCGGGTCTGTGAGGTGTAGGGCTCGCGCGTCTGGAACTCGTGCAGCAACTCGAACATCGAGCCGTAGTTGGCAAGGCGAGTGCGGTTTTCATCGCGGTCCCAGTCACGCTCCTGCAGTAGCTCGCGGATGAAGTCAGGCCACAGCAGATACGACTTCCACTTCTTTTGCTCGGCGGAAAGGTTATCGGAGTCTTTGGGCGGCCACTGGTAGTTCTTGCGCGTGACTTTGCCGTCTTCGTCCACTTCAAAAGGCGGAGTCGGGGCGGGGAAGACGTGGCGACGTACGTACTGCCAGTCGTCGCGGTCAGGGCTGTCCATCTTCTTGAGCAGCTTGACCATCTCCGTGCCGCGGAATGCCTGCACGTCGCTGCGTTCGAGCACGATCTGCGTCGTTGGCGTCTCGGTCTCACCGCCGTCGGTGCTTCCGTCGTCGCCGAATCCCCCACCACAGGTACTACCGTCCGCGCCGCCGCCACCGGTACCGCCGTTCTGGCACGCCGCGATACACAGCACAATCAGCGCGAGCAGGCAGGTCAGCTTCTTCACTGCACTTCTCCGGGGATGGCGCAGCCTTCCCGCCGTAGCCTCGGCAAAGGCGGGGTGTGGCCGCTTTCGGGGAGATACATCCAACCACAGGCCGCGCTGACTGCAAGGTGTCGCCTCCGTTGCAGCGCCGCTTCCACAGCGTTATAACGCGCGCCCCACTGGACCAGGAGCAGCCATGAAGGTCGGAATTCCCCGCGAGATCAAGGATCACGAGTACCGCGTAGGCATGGTGCCAGCGGGCGTACACGCACTGACCACCGCAGGCCATGAAGTGTTCGTTGAAGTCGGCGCGGGCCTCGGCAGCGGCATCCTGGACGAAGACTTTGAAGCTGCCGGCGCGAAACTGCTCGCCAGCGCCAAGGAAGTCTTCGCGGCCGCGGACATGATCGTGAAGGTCAAAGAGCCGCAGCCGGCCGAATACGGTCTGATCAAGAAGGACCAGATCGTTTACACCTACTTCCACTTCGCGGCCTCCAAAGAGCTGACCGAAGGCATGCTCAAGACCGGCGCAGTCTGCGTGGCATATGAGACCATGGAAGACAAGCGGGGCGGGCTTCCGCTGCTTACGCCCATGTCCGAAGTCGCGGGTCGCATGAGCGTGCAGGAAGGCGCGAAGTACCTTGAGCGCCCGACCGAAGGCCGCGGCATCCTGCTTGGCGGTGTGCCGGGCGTTGAGCCGGGCAAGGTGGTGATCATCGGCGGCGGCGTGGTCGGCACCAACGCGGCCAAAATGGCCGCCGGCATCGGCGCGCGCGTTACCATTATGGATGTGAGCCTGGATCGCCTGCGCTACCTCGATGACGTGCTGCCCGCCAACGTGGTCGAAATCTACAGCAATGCCTACAACATCCGCGAAGAGATCCGCACGGCCGACCTCGTTGTCGGCGCAGTGCTGATCCCGGGTGCGAAGGCGCCGAGTCTGATCCGCCGCGAAGACCTGAGCAGCATGAAGCAGGGCGCAGTGATCGTGGACGTGGCAGTTGACCAAGGCGGCTGCGTCGAGACCACCAAGGCCACCACCCACAGCAACCCGACCTACATCGTGGACGGTGTCGTTCACTACTGCGTGGCGAACATGCCGGGCGCAGTCGGGCGCACCAGCACCTTCGCACTGACCAACGCGACGACTCGCTATGCAGTCGAGATCGCAAAGCTGGGCTGGAAGGACGCCGCCAAGAAGTGGGGCGAGATTCGCACCGGGCTGAACGTAGTGGGTGGCAAGATCACCTACCAGGCCGTGGCCGAGGCCTTCGGCATGGAATACGCGCCGCTGGAGCTGTAGCGGCCGCGCATAGCCTCACGGGGCAGGGTGACGTTCGCGTCTCCTGCCCCGGTTTCGTTCCTGGAATCTGCCGCGTTTGCGGATATCTGCTACACTGCAAGCACCTTTCATTGTGGAACAAACTATGCCTGACCTCGCACCCTGGGAATCCGGCGACGGCAAGCAACCGTTTCACCCGGACGCGCCGACCGAGAAGGTTCCGCGTCGGGCACCGGGTCGCCTTCCCGAGATCTACAAGCGCCAGACCGAGGCGTTCATCGCCCCCGCAGGCAACGTTGTTCCCCGGCCGCAAGAGACGCCGCGGCCATTGGAGCCGCGGGCCAAGATGGCGATCTATGCCCTGGCAGGCGCTGTCGTGGCGGGGCTGGCGTGGGTCGGTCTTGCGATGCTGATCTTCACGGAAGAGGCGGGAGCGATTCGCTATGTCTACGCCAGCGTCGGTGTGCTGATTGCGGCTGTAGCCGGGATCATCCTTCTGCTTGAGCTGCCGCGCATCAACAAGTACCGATTCGGGACGTTCGTTCCGGGTGTGCTGGTGTACGGCTCTCGTCCGCTGATTGAGAAAGTGGTGGGACCGGCCGGCATCGGGTCCGTCACCGGCTCCACGATCAAGGGCAGCGGCGGCGGGATCCTTGCCAAGGTGTTTGACCGGAGTACGCACAAGACGGCGCCGCCGGAGATCGTCGCGCTTCACATCAACCGAGGCAGCGGCGCAGAACTGGTCGGCATTGAGTGGGCGGCCGTGCATGAACTTCAACGGGGTGACATCGTCTGGTTCATGACGCAGGCGCCGGGCCAATACCTTCTGTTCCACAAGCTGGTGCCGTATGCGCCCTGGGTCGCGCAGGATGAGGCCACGCGCAAGGAAGTGTTCACCGCACTCCGGGTCGGCGACAACATGTTCAAAGACCGTGTCGAGGCCAAGAACATGGGCACAACCAAGGTGATCAACACGGACGTTGACGGGAACCTCGTGGTCGGTGGCGGCAAGCCGCAGGGACCGGCCCAACCGCGCAAGGGTGCGGGTACCGAGCAGCTTGGCCTGTCTGCCAAGGGAAGTACCTTGGGCGGCGGTGACCAGTACGACCAGGCCGCAGACGACTACAGCTACGACCCGGACCAGAGCACGGGCAACACTCACAAGTACAAGATCAGCGACCAGGGCAAGCCGCTCGGCGGCTTCGGCCAGCCCGACCAGGTCGACAACTTCGAAGAGTAGCCATGGCAAATGAAGCAATCATTGACGCGCTGTCGCCGGTGCTGGATCGACTGAAGAACCTCGACCTGAGTGAGCCCGGCGCTGCCAAGGAAACTCTCGACATGGAGTTTCCGCTGCACAGCGAGTTCGGCGATACGCTGAAGGCGCTCGCCGATCAGGGCGTCAGGGACGGGTGGCTGTGCGGCAAAGAAATGGGAGACAGCAAGTTCTCCCGGGTCGCCAAGGCCGAAGCCGGCAAGGGCTTCAGCATTGATGCGGTCATGCTGTGGGGCGACGGCCCTTGGCACAAGCACACCAAGGGCGAAGTGAATTGCCTGATCGCGCTCGAGGGCGACCCCAGCTTCTGCGGTTTCAAGGAAGGCTGGGCAGTGTTCGCCCCCGATAGCCAGCACGTGCCATCCGTGAAGGACGGCAAGATGATTATCTTCTACATGCTGCCCGACGGCGCAGTTGAGTGGAAGAAAGCTTAGGCAAGCTCGGCGGGGCTCCCGTATCGCAATTGGATATTCAGTCGACCGTCACACCTGAAACGCTTAGGTGCCTTTGTTTCGGGTTGATGATCCGTGGTCGATAGTTCGTGCTGCGGCCTTCGAATGGCAACCCTCGACGGGTACCCCTACTCCAGTAGAAGGTTCGCGCAGCGGGCGAGCTCGCGAAGGATTTCTTCCTTCTGTTTGAACGTGGGCAACCCATCCACCTGCAGGCGCGACTGCAACTTGCGCAGTTTGCGAATCGCCGTTTCGAGCTCCGGCCTTTGGCTTACGCGCGAGTAATTGCGCCGGCCGCACTCGTGCCAGAAGACCTTGCCCTCGACATGCTCAATCGCCCGGTCGACGACCCACAGCCAGAAGCGTTGCTGATTCCACTCCGCGATTGCCGCGCTGCTGTGCCCCTGCCCCATACGCTGCACGACGTCGTGGCGATACGCCTCGGCGGCCTGGTGCGCGGCGCGATAGAGTGAGAGCTTTTCCATGCGGGCCACTTTGCGAAATCCGGCGCGCTTGACCACTGAAACGTTGACAGTTGATTGCTGTGGAAAAGTGCCGCCCTGCTTTCGCGCGCTCGCACTTTGTCAAGTGAAAAAGGCTCGCGGGCGACCAGCAATCATGACGCGTCGCCGGCTTTCACGTCACCCGCGAACCCCCTATTCCAAGCCTGTTTGCTCCAACTTGCTAAGGGGATTTGACGACGCTGTTCCGCGGTGCTACTTTCGCCCGTCCACCGGAAGGACACTACGAAATACTGGCGGGGGCTACTGTTCATCAACGTGTCAGAGTGCGCTTGATACGGGTACTTGTCCCGAAATCAGGTGGAGAGAATGCGTGACTGAGTTACTCGCCAAAGAACACTGGAACAAGGTCCTCACGGATCTTCAGGAACACGTTGGCGAGGAAGTCTTCAACCTCTGGCTGCGCAATACGCTCATTGTCCGCCTTGAACCTGAACTCATCGAAGTCGGTGTACCCAATCTCGTCGTCAGCGACTGGCTGAAAAGCCAGTTCACCGGCGAGATTCTGGACAGTGTCAACCGCGTCGTCGGGTTCCGCCCGGGCGACATCAAGTACAGCGTCAACGGCCACCTCTTCCGTCAGCTACGCAAACAGGAAGAGACGGCACGCCGCGCTGCAGGCGAGCCCAGCCCGACTTCGCGCACGGCGCCGAAGACCACCCCGGTGCCGAAGCAGGTCTTCAACCTCAATGAGCGATACACGCTCGATCGCGTGATCGTGGGCCCGAACAATCAGCTCGCGTTCAATTGCGCGTGGGAAGTCGCCCGCAAACCCGGCGATAGTTTCAACCCGCTGTTCGTGTTCGGCCGAACCGGCGTTGGCAAGTCACACCTGCTTCAGGGTATCGCCCGAGAGATGCTTGAGCGCTTCCCGTCGAAAGAGACGCTCTACATACCGGCCGAATACTTCGTGAACCAGTATGTCCAGGCGCTGCAGAAACGTGACGTTGAGCCATTCCGCCAGCGCTTCCGCAACATGGATGTGCTGATCATTGACGATCTGCATTTCCTTGCCGGTAAAGACGCCAGCCAGCAGGAATTGCTGCACACGCTGAATGCACTGGAACAGGCAGGCAAGCAGGTTGTGCTCGCCAGCGACCAGCACCCACGCGATCTCGAAGAGTTCATGGAGCATCTGACCACTCGCTTCATGCAGGGCATGATCGCCGAGATCGAGTTGCCGCCAAAGGTAACGCGCCTCGCCATCATCAAGAGTAAGCTGGAAGGACATCGTCAGCTGTTCCCCGTGGCCGTGATCGAGTTCCTGGCCGACAAGCTGGACTGCAACGTCCGGGAGATGGAAGGCTACGTCACGCGTCTCGTCGCGCTGGCTGGCCTGACGGGCGAGAAAGTAACCCTGCAATTGGCTGAGCAGGCCCTGCAGGACTTCCTGTCCAGCCGCAGCCGCATGGTCGACCTGACCGACATTGAGAACGTGGTGATCGCCCACTACGGCGTCACCAGCGCGCAGCTTCACAGCCGCTTGCGTAAGCGCCCCGTGGCGCTTGCACGCCAGGTCTGCATGTTCCTCGCCCGCAAACTGACAAGCTACAGCCTCAAGGAAATCGGACGCTTCTTCGGCGGCAAAAATCACACTACCGTAGTTTTCGCCGTGCAGGCCATTGAGGCGAAAGTCCGCAAATCTCCGGCTCTCAACGACGAAGTCGAGCATCTGCGCCGCACGCTAATGGGCGACAGCGCGAACGGACGCACGCGCTAGATTTCGCCAACCAACCCACTACAATTCCCGCACTGTTCGCCGTGGGGGCGCAGGGAGCCGCACTTTGTCGAAGCACCATCCGCTTGTCGTAGGCGTATCGCCATTTGCGGCCGACATCCGACGACCGCAGACCATTCCTGAGTATCCTGCGCGAACGGCCGTGGAATTACGGCTCGACCTCGGCGCCATGTGGCACGTGATACTGAACGAACGTGCGAAGTTCACCGAACACATCGCGTGGCTTAGCTCCGACATCAACGAAACCTGTCCGCCTCCGATCATCATTGGCACCTGCCGCCGCAAGAGCGAACGCGGCGAGTTCAACGGCGACGAAAAGCAGCGTCTGCAGATCCTGAAGTTGTGCGGCCAGGTGTGCGACTACGTTGATGTTGAGATGGGCGTCAAGGCCGACGTGCCCGAGTCAAAGATCATCCGCAGCTACCACGACTTTGAGGGCGTCCCGGACTTTGAAAGCATCGCCAACGACCTTGCACTGGAAGGCGGGGCGATCTTCAAGATCGTCGGGACCGCCACATGCCTGAAAGACAACCTGCTGGTCCGGGATTTCCTCAAAGACCGGCTGGATGCAACGTCGTTCCTGATGGGCGAGTACGGGGTACCCTCGCGCATCCTTGCGTTGTTGTGGGGCAGCCGCATGACCTACGCATCGCTGGGCAGCGGCACGGTTGCGCCGGGCATGATCGATTTCCAGCGACTGGTCAACCTCTACCGCGCACCCGAGATCGACCCCGACTTTGAGCTGTTCGGAATCACCGGCGAGCACGTCGGCCACAGCCTCAGCCCGGCCATGCACAATTTCGCCCTGAAAACCGCGCAGCAGCGCCGCGTGTACCTGCCGTTGGCGGCAACGGACGTGCAGGACTTTGTCGAGTTCGCCCGCGGAGTGAAGCTGACCGGCGCAAGCGTGACCGTGCCCTTCAAAGAAGCCATCGTTTCGCGCTGCGCCAAGTTCGACGAGGCCGCGGAGGCCACCGGCTCCGTCAACACCATGATCAAGCTCGACGGCCCGGGCTATCGCGGGCGTAACACCGACGTGCAGGGCTTCGTCGACGAACTGAAGACGAGCTACAAGTACCCGCTGTTCGGGCGCACGGCGCTGGTGCTGGGTGCGGGGGGCTCGGCCCGCTCCGTGGTGTACGGCCTGCGTAAGGAAGGCGTCGCGGTGAATGTCTGGGCCCGCCGACCCGAACAGGCGAAGGCGCTCTGCGATGCCCTTGGCGGAACACCGGTAGCTGAGCCATCCGAAGTTGCCAGCAGCATCGACCTGCTGATCAACACGACGCCTTGCGGCATGGACGGCCAGCACGAGGGCGAAATCGCGCTGCCATGGCAGAAGCTCCAGCCGGTGCTCGCCCACGACGCGCTGGTGTTCGACCTGATTTATGAGCCCGAAGACACGCCCCTGCTGACCATGGCCGCGAAGAACAAGTTCCAGGCCTTCAACGGGCTCGGGATGTTGCGGAGGCAGGCGGCGTTGCAGGCGAAGATTTTCGGCTACTCGCTGGCGTTCGAAGTCGATGAGCCGCCAAAGCGCTCGGAGCACGTATGGCTGGTCGGCTATCGCGGCGCGGGCAAGTCGTCACTGGCGCGCGAATTGGCAATCAAGCTGCGCCGTCGGGCGCTGGACGTTGATTCGCAGATTGAGCTGCTTGGCGGCCGGTCCATTGCCAAGATCTTCGCCGAGCAAGGTGAGCCCGGCTTCCGGAAGCTCGAAGCCGATGCATTGGCCAAAGTCGCCGGAACCAAGCCGGACGGAGTCATCGCATCCGGCGGCGGCTGCATCGAGACAGAGGCCAACATCAAACAGATGCGCGCCACCGGAATCGTAATCTTCCTGGACGTACCCGAGGACGTGCTTGTGAAGCGGCTGTCCGGCGACGAAGACCGGCCATCGCTCACGGGCAAGCCGGTGGCCGAAGAAGTTCATGAAGTGCTGGAGCGCCGTCGGCCCCTGTATCAACGCGCTGCACACCTTGTGTTTGTCCCCGGGGATCAGCGTCCACGGGAGCTGGCTGGCGAAATCGCCGACAAGCTGGCACAGTTTCGCTCTAAATGAGCGAAGTCTTCGAAATCATCGGGATGATGCCGCCGTGGTTCTGGCTGGCCTGGGCGTTTCTGGTTGGCTCCTTCGTCGGCAGCTTCCTGAACGTCGTCGTCTATCGCCTGCCGCGCAACTGCCTCTCGATCAACAAGCCCAAGCGAAGTTTCTGCCCCAGCTGCAAGACCCAGCTAAAGTGGAACGACAACCTGCCGATCATCGGCTGGATCTGGCTGCGCGGCAAATGCCGCTACTGCGGTGTAAAGTTCGGCATGCGCTATCCCGCGGTCGAATTGCTCACGGCCGGTCTTTTCGCTCTGACCATGTCGCGGGTCCTGTTCAGCGAAGGCAACATCTCGGATCAACCGCTGGCATGGCTGACCGTGCTGCACATCTTCCTGATCATCAGCGTGCTGCTGCCGTGGGCGTTGATCGACCTCGACCTCCAGACGATTCCGGACAAGCTGACGCTGGGCCCGCTGATTGTCTTCATTCCATTCGCGGCCGACGTCAGTGCCCTCGACTTCGGGACAACAACGGGGCACCAGCACGCGCATTTGCTGTTCGGCTGGAGCACCGTCTGGCTCGACAGCATGGTCAGTGCCCTCGCGGCCGGCTTCGGCGCGGCGTTTGCGCTGTGGTTCATCGGCAAGATCTCAAACGTGGTCTTTGCAAAGCGCGCCGCCGAGATGGGCGGAGAGACCATGGGATTCGGCGACGTGAAGCTTATGCTGCTTCTCGGTGTAATGCTGGGCGCGCCGAAACTGGTTGCGGCGTTCTTTATCGCGATCTTTGTGGGCGCGATCTTCGGCAGCATCCAGCTGTTGCTGAAGAAGGGCCACTTCACACCGTTCGGCCCCTACCTGACACTGGGCGCCGTCACGGCGGCAATCGGCATGGACCAGATTCTCTGGCTGTGGGACAAGTACATGGCATTTCTACAGAGTGCGGCATGAGCGACTACACCATCAGCATCAACGGCGAGTTTGTCGACGAAGGCGACGCGAAAGTCAGCGTGCTCGATCATGGCTTTCTGTTCGGCGACAGCATCTATGAGGTCGTGCGTACGGTGAACGGCAAGCTGTTCGCCGCCGACCGCCACCTGAAACGCCTGCACAACAGCGCCAACTCGCTCGAGATGCCGCTGCAGCAGTCCGATGACTGGTACCTTGAGCGCTGGCGAGACCTGCACGCGAAACGGGGAGGCGGCGAATCCTACCTGCGCATCATCATCACTCGCGGTGTCGGCCCGCTCAGCCTCGACTACACCCAGTGCGAGAAGCAGAACGTGATCGGCATCGCCAAGCCGCTGAACAAGTGGCCGGACGAAGACTATGCGCACGGCTGCAAGGTTGTGCTGGCGGAGGTTCGCCGCAACTCCAAGCAGGCCACGGACCCCGCGATCAAGTCCGGCAATTACCTGAACAACGTGCTCGCGCTTAAGGAAGCCCGCGCCGCCGGAGCGACCGAGGCAATCATGCTGAACGTCCAGGGCAACATCACCGAGGCCACGACCAGCAACGTGTTCATGGTCAAGGACGGCATCGTGAAGACGCCCGCCCTGAAAGAGGGCCTGCTTGAAGGCGTTACCCGCGGCTTCATCCTGCAGGTGTGCAAAGACCTGGGCCTGAAGTGCGAGGAAAGCGTCCTTTCGCGCGCTGATCTGCTGAATGCAGATGAAGTCTTCATCACAGGCACCACGCGCGACGTCATGCCGGTCGGCTACATCGGCAGTGAGCAGATCAAGCGCACTCCGGGCTCATTGACGATCAAGATCGCCAACGCCTACCACGACGTGCTTCACGACCCCAAGAACCAGATGTGATGCCACGTCGCTTGCTAGCCATCGCCAACCCGATCTCAGGCCGCGGCAACGCCCGCCGCCTGCTGCCACACTTTGCTGAGCTGGCAGCCGAATCTGGCGTAGAGATCGAGATCAAGCTGACCGAGCACGCAGGGCATGGAAAACAGATCGCGGCAAATGCTGCAGCTGACGGCTTCGACGGCGTGGTGGCAATCGGCGGTGACGGCACCGTCAACGAAGTCGTCAACGGCCTCGGCCCGCATGGGCTGCCGCTGATGGTGATTCCGCAAGGGACCGGAAACGTCCTGGCCAAGGAACTTCGCGCCTCGCGCAAGGTAATGGACTACCTTGACTGCGTGCGCGAGTGGCGCATTGGCCACCGCGACCTCGGGCGACTCGCCAACGGCCGCCTTTTCTCATGTTTCGTGGGCGCAGGCTTTGACGGTCAGTGCACCCGAGCACTCGCCGAACGAAAGGGCGCAATCCACATGGCGCAGTACGTGCCCATCATGTGGAAGGCCATCAAGCACTCGGACTTCACGACGCTGCGCATCCACAGCGATGATCAGTGCGAGGCGAATGTCAGCTATGCACTGGTCTCGATCACGCCGGAGTATGGCGGGCCGATGTGGCTCACCGGCAAGGCCAAGCCCGATGACGGCCGCTTTGACATTCTGACGGTCCACGAACGCATTACGCCGCTCGCGCTCGTGAAGCTGGTTGGCTTCGCAATGATGCGCCGCATGGGGAGGGCGCAAAGCACGCGCTTCTTCCGCACGCACAAGGTCAGGGTCGAAGCCGAAGAAGAAGTCCCCATCCAGGTGGACGGGGACTTCGCAGGGTTTCTGCCAATTGAGGCCGAGGTGCTGCCGAACGCACTGGCCTTCTTCAAGCGCTGATTACTTACCGGCCGGAATCTTCACCTTTGCGCCCGGCACCAGCTTCACGCCCGGGTTCGCGTTGGAGATGTCGTCGCTGCTCAGTCCACGATCCTTGAAGTGAACATAGGCGATCTTCCACCACGAGTCGCCGTCCTGGATGACGTATTCGCTTGCATCCTTCGCGGGTGAAGCGTTGCTCTCGGCGGCCTTGCCGGCATTTCGGGCAGGGGCGCCGGACTTGATCGCGTCTTTGCCCGGCGGGATCAGCAGCTTTTCACCGGGACGCAGCACCTTGCCCTGGTTCGCACGCTCGATGTCCTCGGACGACAGACCTCGCGACTTGAACGTCACGTGTGCAAGCTTCCACCACGAGTCACCGTTCTGAACAACGTATTCGGTCCACTCGCCCTGGGGCACTGCGGCTTCCGCTGCGTCGGGCTCAGCCGTTTCCCCAGGCGTTTCCACCGGCTTGATCTGGAAGCCTGCGTCCAGGTCATCGACAGGTTGAAGGCGATCGATGTTCGGCGGCCCCATCTCCGCGCTGATGACTTCCGCGGCGAGTTCATCCCTCGCGCTATCCTCAACCAGCACGCGTGCGTGGCTGAGAACCTGGTCCCAGATCAGCCCCAACCCGAGGCTGGCTATGCTGGCGACGAAAATCGCGATCTTTACTCCACGGTCCATGCCAATCTCCGTTCCGCCGATACGCTCGGCTGTTCGTACTTCGGCAGACGCGGGCTACAACTTGAGGCGAACGCAAACGCCGCTAGAACAGGCTTGTGAAATACGCGTCTGCAGAAATCCCTGCCTGCCCGGGAATCATCAAGTCGGTGAACGAAGACTTTCGGGTCTTCGAAGTGCCGCTGTACGAATTCAGCGGCAGCGGCGACCACACGCTTGTGCACATCGAAAAGTCCGGCATCAGCACGTTTGAAGCCACGCGCCGCATGTGTCGCGAGCTGAAGTTCAAAGAGCGCGACGTAGGCTTCGCAGGCATGAAGGACGCACGCGGGGTCACCCGGCAATGGCTGAGCTTTGAGCACACGAATCCCGAGAGCTTCCTCGCCCTCAACATCCCGAAGTTGAAAGTCCTGGAAGTCACTCGCCACGGCAACAAGCTCAAGCGCGGTCACCTGTCAGCCAATCGCTTTGAGGTCGTGCTGCGCGACGTGGACGCAGAAAGCGTCCCCCATGCACGCGCCACGCTGGAGCTGCTCGCACGGCGGGGCATTCCCAACTGGTACGACACCCAGCGCTTCGGCCGACGGGGTGAGAACCCCACGGCCGGCATGGCAATTCTGCGCGGGGACCTTGAGGCGTACTTCAAGGCCGTGCTCGGCGGCCCCGGGCTCGAAACGGACGCCGAGACTCGCGCCGCAAGGGAAGCATACGAGGCCGGCGACATTGAGCAGGCCCTCCAGCTCTGGCCACGCCGTGCGAACCAGGAGCGCGCGGCCCTCAATGCGGTCCAGCGCGACGGCCCGACGTGGAAGGCGCTCAAGAAGCTGCCGCAGAAACTGAAAGTGCTGCAGGTCTGCAGCGTGCAGTCGATGCTGTTCAACAAGGTGCTCGACGAGCGCTTCGATGAATATGACCGCGTATGGGAAGGCGACATCTGTCGCCTCGCCAATGGCGCCGATTTTGCGGTCGAGGACGCAGCCGCAGAGCAGGCCCGCTGTGACGCGCTTGAGGTCTCCCCCACCGGGCCGATCTATGGCCACAAGATGCGCATGGCCACGACGAGGTCAGGCGAGCTCGAGCAGCGCATATTGAACGACACCGGCCTGACACCCGAGATGTGGGACGTCGGAAAGGGCCTGAGCCAGAAGGGTGACCGACGACCATTCCGGTTCATTGCCACGGAACTGGGCGCCGAGTACGACGAAGCCGAACGTGCCCTGAGCCTGCGGTTTACGCTCCCGAAGGGCTGCTACGCCACTGTGCTGTTGAAAGAGATCACCCGCAGCGGCGAAGACCTTGCGTTTTCGTCGCAATCGGAGTGAGGTTAAAGGCAATTATATGAACGCATCAAGGAGATGAAGTGGAACAGCTACGCAAAGACATCAAGGAAGTCGCCGGGCGCGCCGAGCGCAAGGCCGACACCATCGAGGTCCAGCACCTGCTGGTCGCACACGCGGGCGCGGGCATTGGCGGGGTGACCCGCAGCATGGATGAGGCAGAGAAACTCGCGGCCGAGCTGTATGCCCAGATCAAGGGCGGCGCAGACTTTGACGCGCTGGTGAAGGAACACACCGACGATGCGCACCCGGGCATCTACGGCATGACCATGTCGGGCAGCGGTGACCGCGGCAAGAACATCTACCCCCGCAAGGGCATGGTCGCAGCGTTCGGCGACGTGGGTTGGCGGCTTGATGTAGGCGAAGTCGGCGTCGCGCCCTATCATGATCGCAACAGCCCTTACGGCTGGCACATCATCAAGCGCACGAAATGAAGAAGTGGTTTGCCAACTGCAGCGTCGCGCTACTCGCCCTGTGCGTTTGCGCGGCGCTGTTGTTTCAGGCTTGCGGCAATGATTTCAACCACCCGCCGCCACCCAACTCATTGTCCGGCAACACCGGCCCGGTCAGCCCCGAGGTACAAGCATTTCGGGATGACGCGGTCAGCCTGCAGCTTCGGCCTGAGCTCGACATTGACAAGGTCACGATCCAGTTCGTGCTGATCGCGGAAGGGCTCGAGGGCGACACTGACGAGCAGAAGAAGCTGACGCTGGGCGAAGCCGAAGAACTCTGTGCGAAGGTCTATCAGAAGGCCAAGGCGGGTGAGGATTTCGACAAGCTCGTGCTGACGTATTCCTATGACAGTGTCATTCACGGCCAGCGCCCCAGCATGGTGACGCTGCTGCGCGGACTGGCGCCGGATGCGGAGCTGAGCTACGGCCCTAACACGTTCCGCCGCGAACAGGAGGAGGTCGGTATCACCATTGCCGCCTGGCGCCTGCAACCCGGCGAGATCGGCGTAGTCGAGCGCAACGAATCAGATGCCTCCAACGGCTACTACGTCGTGAGGCGCCTCACGGATGAAGAGGTCAAACAGGACAACCCGGCCAACTTTCCGCCGGCAAATGACGCAGTCGCTACACTGCGCGCCGACGCCGCCGAGTTGATGAAAAGGCCCGAGCACGACGCCAAACGCGTCAAGGTCCAGCACATCCTGATCGGCCGCTATTTCTCGGATCCCGAAGGCAAACACAAGCGGCTCTCGCCGGAAGAAGCGGAAGCGCTGGCGGCCGAGGTGTATGCCAAGGCCAAAGAAGGGGAGAGCTTCAACAAGCTCGTCCGCGAGTACACCTACGACTCCACCAAGGGCGACCCACCGGGAAGCTACATCATGGTCGCTGACAAAGACGCAGCCAACAAACTGCAAACCTGGCGAGAAGGCATGGTACCGGCCTTCGGAGACGTGGCCTGGCGACTGGAGATCGGTGAAGTCGGTGTGGCCATGTACGACCGCGCTCGCAGCTGGTACGGCTACCACATCGTCAAGCGCATCGAGTAGTCAGGCCTGCAGCGTATGCATGCCCGGGTGCAGGTCGTGCAGCCAGGTCTTCTCGCCCTGTCGCACTTTCAGCTTGAACGGAACATCGCACATCAGCTCGATCGACCGCCGGCCTCCGCCCTTCACGGCCGGGCCGACTTCCATGTTCAGGGTGCCATAGGCGAAGCGCAGACCTTCGATCGTGTGCTTCTCTTCGACGTATGGAATCAGCTCAAGCTCGCCGCGATGGGCGTGCGGGCGCAGGCCCATCAGCACGCCCAAGGTGTTCTGGATGCACAGCGCATGCGCCAGCGGGGCATTGGCGCCACTCGCGCCGTCGTGCAACGGCGCGGGTATGTCACGGTCCGGGTCAGCCGCCATGAACATCTCTCCGGAATCGAGCAGGATCTGTGCAAGGCGGCGCAGATGCAGCTCGGCGGCCCGCTGCGCGGCCGTGTACTTGTGCAATGCGAACAGCGACTCGAACGCTACAAGGTTGAAGTCGGCCCGTGCAACCCCGCCCGGCGCGCCGTCGCGCTTGCGATAATCCCCCTCGGCTGCGCTGACGCTCGAGAACGGGTGTGCGCGCTCAAACTGCGTCGGGTCGGACAGGCGCTTCAGCATTTCTTCGGCGCGATTGCGCGGGGCGATTCCGCTCCAGACGGCCCACATGCTGGCCAGCGTCTTGACCGGCAAGTGCGCGCCGTGCTCATCGAGGTCGTAGTACCACGAATCCTCTTCGCTCCACATCAGCGCGTTTACTTTCGCCGCAACGTCGCGCATGGCCCATTCAAGCTCGCCGGCCTTTTCCTTTTCGCCGAGAACGCGGGCCATTTCGGAAAGCACTCGCGCATTCAGCGCGTACATGCCGCTGGCGTCTACCCAGCTCGCGCCACCGGCAAGACTCGGCACGACGCGGCCGCCGAGCATGAAACGACCCGTGGCGTGCAGCCGGTAGGGCTCAGGCGAGCCGGCCAACAGGCCATTGCGCTTGCGTTGATGGTCTTCGCGATACAGGAAGTCGGCCCGAAGGATTTCGAATGCGTGCGTCAGGCGTTCGCGATTGCCGTGAAGCTTGAAGTGTTCCCACTCGGCCATCGCCAACAGTGGCGCAGCAATGCGTTTGCGCTCATTGTCAGCGGGCGGGTTGCCGCCGGTCGCCAACTCCAGCTGCGCGGGGATGTAGCCTGACGGGTCCAGCGCGGCCAGGAACGGGTCCGTGACACTGCGTGTTCCTATGCCGGCCCAACGCATTCCGAGGCTGGCCAGGGACGCGTCCCACGCGTCGACCACCGCCTGGCTCAAACCGCGTAGTGCCGGCGCCTTGAGTGCGCTCTCGTCACCGGGCTCGACGATGTTCTCACGCAGATGCAGGCAGGCGTGGCGGTACGGATCGAGCAGGTTGTCCTGGTCGCCGTGGATCTTCAGGATTGGAAAGTCGCGAGGCTCGGGCATGCATCACAGTTCATAAGTCACTGGAAGAACTAGGGATAACAGAATTTCGGACTGTTTTTGTCTAGTAAGCTGTTTTTCCGGCGGCAGAATCTTTACTGTTCGAGAGCAGCTGTAGAAGACCACACCCTTCCAGACGCTCGCGAGCACTTTCGTGACACTCCCGGCTTCGGCCGGGATCAAACGTAGGAAGGCTTGCGATGACCTCATTCTCCGATGACCCAATGCTGGACGATACCCCCATCACTGATGGGGATATTCAGGGCGTTGTCGATGTCGGCAACGTCAAACCCGGCGACAATATGGCCTGCCTGGTCAAGGGCATGCTGCGCGCCATAGGTGAAGACCCCGACCGCGAAGGGCTGGTGAAGACGCCGTTCCGAGTCGATCAGGCCATGAAGTGGCTGACCAAGGGCTACAGCGAAAAGCTGGAAGACGTGGTCAACGACGCCATCTTCAGCAGCGACAACGACGACATCGTGCTGGTGAAAGACATCGACATCTTCAGCATGTGTGAGCACCACATGTTGCCGTTCTACGGCAAGGCCCACATCGCCTACATCCCGGACGGCAAGGTAATCGGCATCAGCAAGCTGCCTCGGATCGCCGAAGTCTTCGCACGCCGCCTGCAGATCCAGGAACAGCTGACCTTCCAGATCGCCAAGGCCGTCGAGGAAGCCGTGCAGCCTCGCGGCGTTGCGGTAGTGATCGAGTGCTCGCACATGTGCATGGTGATGCGCGGCATTCAGAAGGTCGGCTCGACCACCGTCACGCGCAGCCTGACCGGCGTGTTCAAGGAGGATGAGCACCTTCGCCATGAGCTGATCCGCATGATCAACGGCGAGTCGGCCTAGCCTATTGCCCGGCACCAGACGGGACTTACACTTCCGGCAACGGAGGATTCAGCGTGCCTGAATTGACTGACGAGTTCGTAGCTGAGAAGTTTGCTCACCTGTATGAGCAGTACTTCGACAAGTTCGAGATCCGCACAGACGGCGAAGGCAAGCGATTCATCCACGCTGAACACAGCCACCCGCGTTTCAAGCGCACCTGGCTGCCACAGGTATTCTGCGGGCTGCGCGTACATTGCGTACCGACGGAAGCCGAAGCAAAGGGCTAGACTGCCGTATCCATCGCGACGGCGCCCCGCCGGGCGTCGTTGTTTTTTGACCTGGTTCTCCAATCCCCGCCGCTAAGTCCTAAGCTGTCTGTATGGCCGGCAAAGGCAAGTCGGAGCGCAAATCCGCGCAGTCCCTGCGTACGGGCAAAGGCAAGGCGAGCCTCGCCTTTGCCGGCGCCGTATTCATGGTGCTGGCCGGCGGCGCCACATACCTGCAACTGACGGACCAGTGGGGCGTCGTCACCGGCGCGGCAGCCCTGAGATACCAGAACTGGTTCGAAGGCCTCGTCAACGACCCTGAGAACGAAGAGTACCGCACCGAGCTGATCACGCACGTCGTCGAGCACTACAAACAAACGCCATCAAAAAAGTCGCTCCCACTGCGCAACGACGCGGGACAGGTCGTCGGCCGCTTCCGCATCAACAGCGCCGAGGTCGACCAGCCCGATAAGGACAGTCCGGATCCGGTCAAGCGTCGCGTCTACACGGTGGACCTCGCCGGCAGCGGCGAGCTGTGGCACGAGACGGGCGGGCGCGTGCGTTTCCACGGGACGGCGTTCGTCACCTACTCGGTTGACTTCAAAGTCGAGGACTGGGCTGCGTTGGCATACTTCCAGTGCCTTGGGGTGGAGCGGCCCAAGTTTGAGTGCGACCACATCGACAACATCCTGGGCCAGATCTTCATCGGCGCCGTCCGCAGTGCGGGCACAGAGGCGTTGGATGAATCGCTTCGGCCGGGATTCACGGTGATTGCCAAGCCCAATGGCGACACCTACCTCGCGGCCGGACAGGCCAGCGCCAGCTTTACTCCGCGCAAGGGACCGTACGAAGAAACAGACGCCGACGAAGGGTTCGAGACGCTGCAGAACGACATCACTCTGCTGCACGCAGGCTACCGCGACTATCTGGGGCCGATTGAGCTGTTTGACGATTCGGAGCTGCGGATCACGCTGGAAACCGAGTCGCTGGTGCCGCGCAAGACCATGGGCGTGGATGTGTACATCCTGGACGAAGAACAGTTTCAGAAATACGAGGCGTACTATCCGCAGAAGATGGACGAGTTGAAGGAACTGCCGCGCCTCGACACTCGCTACGACGTATCGAAGCTTAACATGGACCGGCAGGACCTGACCGGCAACGTTTACGTCCTCATCGACTACACCGGCTGGGGCAACGGCCGTGACCCGGACGAGCGAGCCGAAGCCGCTCTGGTGCGCTACTACGTACGCGCAAAGCGCTAATGGTACGCCCCACCCTTGACGCTCAGATTGGTCGTTCTATATCTGTCCCATGGAAGTGATGGCAAATAGACCTTCACAGCCCCGCCGGAAAGCCGGTGGGGCTGTGTGCGTTTAACGAGACTGGACATGACGAACCCGAACGGACTATCCGCAGCTGAACTCTTTGAGCGCACACCATACGCGCTGACGTACAACGACATCATCCTGATGCCGGGGCATATCGACTTCGCCCCGGCACAGGTTGACCTGACCACAAAGCTGACGCGCGAGATCACGCTGCGCAAGCCGCTGGTCAGCTCACCAATGGACACGGTGACTGAGCACAGGATGGCGATCGTGCTCGCGCTGTGCGGCGGCATCGGCATCATCCACTATAATTGCACGATCGAAGAGCAGGTCGCGCAGGTAAGGAAGGTCCGCCGATTTGAGAATGGGTTCATTCTCGACCCGCTCGTGCTCAGCCCGGACCAGACAATCGCGGACGTTCACCGAATCAAGAAACAGCACGGCTTCAGCGGCATCCCCATCACCGAAGACGGCACGATCAAGACAAAGCTGGTCGGCATCGTCACCAACCGTGACATCGACTTCGAGACTGACCACTCGCGCAAGCTGCGTGAAGTGATGACGACCGACCTGATCACCGCCAAGAAGGGCATTTCACTCAACGAGGCCAACGAGATCCTGCGCAAGTCCAAGAAGGGCAAATTGCCCGTTGTCGATGAGCAAGGCCGCCTCGTTTCGCTCACCAGTCGTCGCGATCTACGCAAGAACCGCGACTACCCGGACGCCACGAAAGACGCGAAAAAGAACCTGATGGTTGGCGCCGCAATCAGCACCAAGAATGAAGATCGGGATCGTCTGGATGCTCTGGCAGAGGCCGGCGTAAGCGTGGTCGTGATCGACAGCGCCCAGGGCGACAGCAGCTTCCAGCACGAGATGATCAAGTACATCAAGAAGACCCACCCGGAGATTCAGGTGATCGGCGGCAACGTCGTTACCGAGAATCAGGCCGAGAACCTGATCAAGGCCGGCGCGGATTCACTGCGCATCGGCATGGGCCCCGGAAGCATCTGCACCACGCAGGAAGTGATGGCAGTCGGGCGCAGCCAGGGAACGGCCGTGTACCACACCGCCAAGGCCGCGCGGAAGCACGGCGTACCGGTGATTGCCGACGGCGGCATTTCGGTGATCGGGCATATCATGAAGGCGCTTAGTCTCGGCGCGAGCGCGGTCATGTGCGGCAGCCTGTTCGCGGGCACGGATGAAAGCCCGGGCGAGTATGTGTACCGCGAAGGCGTACGCCTGAAGATGTACCGCGGGATGGCCAGCCTCGACGCGATGAAGGCCGGCGGCAACAAGCGCTACTTCACCGAGCAGCAGGACGTGAAGGTCGCACAGGGTGTCAGCGGCTTCGTGCAGGACCGCGGCAGCATCTTCGACCTGGCCGCGTACCTCGGGCAAGGGTTGCGGCTCGCGTTCCAGGACGCCGGCGTACGCAGCGTGGAAGAGCTGCACACCGGGCTGGAAAAAGGAACGCTACGGTTTGAGCTGCGCAGCCCCTCCGCCCAGCGTGAAGGCGGCGTGCACGACCTGTACAGCTACACCCAGCCGGACGCCTTCACCAACCAGCGGAACCAGTAGAACCTAGTCGTCTGCGTCGGGTTCCGACGTGGTGCCGAGCAGCCCGCTGACCTGGTCACGGAACTCGTTGGCGCCGCCGTGGGCCGGGTGGCGGAGGTTGGCGACGATATCCAGCGGCTTGCCCTGCACCTTAAACCCCTCGAGTACTCCGGCCGGTAGTTGGCCGACAGTGACGACCTTTGTGTCGGCGTAGAGACGGTTGAAGAGGAACTCCAGTACCTCCAGACCGTAGCCGATTGTCTCCGCATCCGGCTCAGCGTTGCTGAGCAGCTTGCCGGGTTGGTGCGGGTGCCATGGCACGATATTCCAGCACACGACGTCCGTCCGGGTCCCGAGCATGTCCATCACCACGCCGGCCGTCGCTTCACGGTAAGCGTTCTCGCGCCTGCCGGTGCGGTCGTAGCATGACCCGGTGATGCACAGCCGGTGCTCGTCGCTGAAGGGCACACCGGTAAATCGCGCCCCGCGATACCCCGGCGCGATGCCGACAAAGACGTACTTCGGAGCACTCAATGCGCGCAGGTAGCGGCGCAGGTTTTCACGGCGCTTCGCTGCGCCGCCGCGTGCATCGAGTTCAGGCGCATCCTGCCGGTAGATGTTGAACACATGCTCCGGCAACTCGGCACGCCGAAGCCGCGCAATCAGCTTCTCGATGCCTTCTTCAAACGGCTTCTGTTGGACAGGTTGTTCGGTCATATGCACCTTGTAGCCCCCCGCGTAAGCCGGGGGCATGAGTAGTGAGTATGTACTGCAATCACGAGTAGGCATCAACGGCGTGGCATGGGCGCTGATGACTGTTCTGCCATGTAGAACGCGAATTCTCGCCATGCCCCCAGCTGACGCCGGGGGCTACGCGGTCCAGCAGCCAGCACTCGAGCTTGCGCTGGCGTGCCAGCGTCACTCCATCTTTCGGACGTGGACCTGCTGGCAGGCAACTCTCATCCTAGAACCATCGATGAAGCCAATGTCTAAGGAGTAGACCGGCGTTCGCGACCAGGACGCCATCTTGTTGCGAAAGTCGCTTACAGCAACGGGATCGCAACCATCAATGGCGAGCGGTCCCACTGACAATCCAAGTAGGTCGATCTCTATCAGGTCGACGTCTCGCATTTCGATTCGAAGTAGTCTTCCTCACCAATCTACGAATCCCGTCTCCTCATCGCCCCGGATCAGTACGGAAAGGTGTCGGCTCCCGTCCTCCACTAGCACGTCAAATGCAAGCAGATCGGAGTCGTGCAGCCAACGCAGGAGTTCGGGCTCAACGGCCATCTTCGCGTCCTTCGCATCAGGCCGTGCGAAGCCCACACTTGAGGTTGCGGTAGCGTGCGAGCGCCATCAGCGGGAAGTACTCGCGGTAGAAGTGGTAGTTCAGATAGAACGCGTTGGGGAAGCCAGTTCCGGTGAACTTGTCCTCTTTCCAGCCGCCGCCGGGCAACTGGTTCTTGATAAGCCACTGGATGCCGCGTTCGACACGCGTGTCGTCCACCTCACCGGCGCACATAAGGCCGATCAGCGCCCAGGCCGTCTGGCTCGGTGTGGCTTCGCCCTTGCCTGCAAGCTCACGGTGACGGTAGCTCTCGCAGTCTTCTCCCCATGAGCCGTCTTCGTGCTGAACAGAATACAGCCAGTCTACGGCCTTGCGGATCCACGGCTGGCTCATGTCCTCGCCGACCTGCGCCAACCCCGCCAGTGCGCCATGCGTGCCGTAGATGTAATTCACACCCCAGCGCCCCCACCAGCCGCCGAAGTCTTCCTGCGTCTTCTTCAGGAACTTGATGCCACGCGCGACCGGTTTGAAGTCCTGCTTGAACCCAAAATGTCCGAGTGTCTCAAGCACGTGGCCGGTGATGTCGGCCGTGCTGGGGTCAAGCATGTTGTCGAGGTCGTTGAACGGGATGTGATTGACGAGCTCTTTGTCCACGCTGTTTTCGAAAGCACTCCAGCCGCCGTCGCGGTTCTGCATCGCCAGCATCCACTCCAGGCCGATGCGCACCTGCTCCGTGCGCATGCACTTGCCCTTGCGGAAGCCACCCCACAGCAGGCTCATCAGCACGACGGCCGTGTCGTCGATGTCCGGGTAGAAGTCGTTGTAGAACTGGAAACACCAGCCGCCGGGGATGGCGTCCGGGTTCTTCACCGCCCAGTCGCCGTCACGGAAAATCTGCCGCGAGTAGACCCAGTCGATGTGGCGCTGCATCTCAGGCTTGCGGATGTCCTGGCCTGCCTCGGCCAGCGCGACCAACGACCAGGCCGTGTCCCACACCGGGCTGACGCAGGCCTGCATGTGCAGCCCGTCCACTTCGGGGTGGTCGATCATGAAGCGATCAAGTGCCGCCCACGCACGCTTGATGCGCGGATCGTCCTTCTCAACACCGAGCTGCGGCAGCGCCAGAAGGTTGTACATCACCGGTGGGTAGATGCCGCCCCAGTCGCCGCTGTCATCCTGGTGGCGGAGGATCCAATCCTTGGCCTTGCGCAGGGCGATCTTGCGGACGATCGTGCCGATGGCACCTTCAAACTTCTTCACCGCCTTTGCGCCAAGCTGGATCAGGCCGCCCAGTGAAATGATGCCCGGGTCTGTGTAGCTGTCGAAGTTCCACTTGCGATCGGCCGGCTTCTCGACAAACAGCTCGTCCATATCGACGTGCAGCTTCCTGAGCGGCTTTTTCTCGTACAGGACCGACATAGGCACCAGGCTGATTCGGCACCAGTAGCTCATGTCGTAGATGCTGAGCGTCTTGCGCTCAAGCAGCCCGGGCAGCTGGGGCAAGTAGGGTAGCAGAACCAGCCACGGCGGAATCGGCGGCACACCGGCCCAGTCGTACTGGCCGAACAGCGCCAGCAACAGCCGGCCTTCCACACCAATGCGCATGGCGCCGCCCTGGCTGTGAATCCACTCGCGTGCTTTCACCATGTGTGGCGCATCGGGTGAATCTCCGGCGACCTTGAGCGCGTAGTAGCAGGTGACCGTGTATGTCAGATGGCCCGGCCCGCCGGTATGGATTGCCCACCAGCCGTCTGCCGTCTGCCAGTTGCGCGTGAAGTTGACGAGCTTGCGCTGCTTCACTTCATCGACCTGGCCGAGGAAGTGCATCATCAGGATGTACTGCGCGCCGAGGCCTGCGTTGCTGTCCAGCTCGGCGTTCCAGTACTCGTTGTGCGGCTTCTCACGCAGGCTGAGCAAGCGCTTGACCTGGGTGTCGATCGCGGCGTCCAGCGGCCGATTGTTTGACTTCGTCGCGCGGGCCGGTTGCTCTGCGAACGCCTGCAACAGCCCTTCCAGCGCCCCGAGTTCCTTGTCGATCTCGCGAAGCGTCCTGTGCCGCGAACGGCCGCGGTTCAGGTCCCGGTGCAGAGTTTCAGAGTGGCGCGACAACGTCTCTCCTTGCGGCGGGGAGTATAGCCGCCATCGTGCCGCCGGAAACCGGGTGCAATGAAAAGGCCCGGTATCCCGGGCCTTGGTTACTGCTTGCGGGGCTCGCCGGGTTTGTCCTCAGGCGGGCGGTACTCCGGCGACGGGTCCAGGCGGACGGTCACCTTGTACTTCATGCTGTTGGTTTCGCCGGCTTTGATGCCCTTGGGAAACTTCCAGCGCAGAATGTTGCGTGCATCGTCGCGTACGAGGTAGGCCACGCTGGTGCCGTCCTTGGGAAGCGTCGCGGAATCGGCGATGTACTCGGTGTAGTACGGCACCGGCTCGTCGATTTCAGTGGGGCCGGTGTCAAACTCGTTGGTGTTGTAATAGACGATCGTGTAGGTGATCTCGACATTGTCGCCAACCACTTCGCGGTCGGCATACTTCCAGAGGTGCAGCCCGATCACGCGTGTATTGAAGGCAGCCTCGTAGCCGTAGCGGGTGTGCCCGGCCTCAAGGTAGGTCTCGCTGGTCATGGCGTGCGCGTTGGTCGTGGAACGCAGGCCTTCGGTTGCCAGTCTGGCGGTGTTGGTCCAGGCCTGGTCTTCAGCTGAAGATGCGCTGTAGCCGTCGCGCGATAAGCGGTGGTTGTATTGCTCATCGCTGTAGAGCGCCGGGTAAATCGTCGAGTTGCTGCGCGCCCACAGCTCATTCGTCGTGTGGCCGTCCCGATAGCCCTGCACCGTGACCAGCTTGCTGGCGTAATCCTGAAACGTCAGGGCCGAATAGCCGACGCGCACATAGCGGCCGTCATAGCCGGAGCGACGAGTCGCCGCCGCGCCCGAAGTAACGCAGCCGATCTGGGCGAATTCAAGGATCGGGATGTCGACGCGGTTTGATTCCGTGCGCGTCGTATCCTGGCGGGCGCCGGAATCGCGGGTGGTACCCACGGCCTCCGGGTCCTTGATCCATGAGCCTTCACGGGCATCTTCGTTGACGCCGGTGTACTTGATATCGCCGCTGCTGGCGCATCCGTAGGCGCCAAGCAGCAGCAATATCGCAAGCATGTAGGCCAGTCGCTTCATCGAGTGCGCTTCCGCCTACTTGATGTATTCAGCGTTGCCGAAGTCGATTACCGCAATCACACGACCGTTGAGCGAAGCCTGCTCAATCAGGGCGTCGCGGGTCACGCTGTCGCCGTAGTCGTAGACGCGCAGTTGCGAGTCTTCGCCGGCGGTACCGCGGACGTTGGAATCGCGGTAGCGCTCGTAGACTACGTAAGTGACCGCCTTGAAGTCGTCGACCGCGTTGAAGATCTCGGCCGTTACGTGCACTGGCACGGTGGTCACGCGGGTCAGGGTCGTGTGGCTGTACACGTCCATCTTCCCATAGATCTTCTTGTTGTTCCAAGTGAGCTCGATCTTCTTCTCAGCATCGTTGCTCTTGAGAGTGTAGATCTTGGAAGTGTCGCCCGACTCGGTTCCGCCCTCATCAATCTTGATCGTTCCCGTGCCGCTGGGCACGTCGAACATGAAGCGCATCGGCTTGGATGAGCCACAACCGAACATAGTAAGTGAAAGGGCAACAAGCAGGACGCCGGTAAGGATCCGGGCCATGGAAAACCTCCACGACAGCAGCAATTTTCGCAGGGGGAGTTGCGAAGTTCTTTTATACCAATCGATTTGTCGGCGCAACTCCTGACTGCCGGCGGCGGCGCCAACGCCTGAAACTGCCAGGTGATCCACATCGGCCGGGGTGCCGGGAGACTCAAGATTCGCCAGAATATTCGTACCCTTCCGTGTCAGGTTTACATTACACCGCCCGTCAGATGATTGAGCGGTCGTGAACGCTATAGGCAGTATGTATTCTCTGGACACTCCACATATAGTGTTATGGTGCTCAGCTAGTGATACTCCAGGTGCAAGAAAGGCAGATTTGTCAGACATTTTCTTGCAATATGCCAACCTCTACGGCAGAATCATTACACAAGGTTCGAATGAGCGCGTTTTGGCGCCTTTACGAAAGAAGACCATGAACGATCCAAAGTCCACAGTCGCGGCAGGCGAGCGCATCAAGCGGCTCCGCAGCTTCCGCGGCCTTACCTGTGCTGAGCTCGCCAAGCGAATCGGCTGTACCCGCCCGTACCTGAGCGCCGTTGAGAATGGCCGTTACCCCGTCAGCAGCAAGATCCTGCGTAAACTGAGCCAGGCGCTCAACGTAACGCCGGACTTCTTCATCGCGACGGACGAACCGAACCTCGAAGACACCGAGACGCTCACCCGCGAAATGCTCAACCGAAAGATGGCAGAGCGTTCCCGCGAGGCAGTAGCAGTCGGCGCCCGCAACGGCACCCGTATGATCCCCGTGGTCAGCATCACCGCCGCAGGCCGCCCGCTGGCCGCATTCGACGACTACCCGACCGGCACCGGCAGCGACTACGTTGACTGCCCGCGAGACATCGGCGACGAGAATGCATTCGCCCTGCGAATCGCAGGCGACAGCATGGAGCCGGTGATTCCGGACGGCAGCACCATCATTATCGCCCCGAACATGATGCCGCGTGAGGGCAAGCCGGTTGTAGCCAAGCTTGAAGGCGGCGACGTAACCTGCAAGGTTTACCAGCGCAGGGGCGACAACGTGATTCTCGCGCCGTACAACCCGGCCCACGATGTACAGATCTTCAGCGTCCGCGAGCTTCAATGGGTCTATCCGGTCATGAAAGTGACCGTGGACCTGTACCACTAGACATAGAAAGTCGCTCACCAGCGCCCGCGCAAGCGGGCGTTGTCTTTTGGGAACTGGCACTCTGCCGTTACGTCCAGGCCTGCCGATCCGTATTATGACTGATCTGGCAGGCGAATCGGAACGTGGTGCGGAAATTGGCGTGTATCTCTTTGCTGTTTGCAATTGCCCTTGTGGGCTGCGGCAACAGCGTGCCCGCGCCGAACAACTCAAACCGCACGAACGCCAATGGCAATTCCGGGCCGGCTGGCAGCGGCAGCGTACCTGAAATCCGGGCATTGGTACCCCCGGACTTCGACGGCGACGGCGTGCCGGAATCGATCCCCCACCCAAGCCTGCAGCGCCTTCTGGTACAAGCGCCGCAAGGCACCGGCTTCCGCCTGACGAATGGCGGCATCGATTCGCCATTTACCGTCAACATGCTCACGCTCAGCGATGCCACGGTGTACGAGCTGTCCTTGGCCGACCCGATCGGAACCCGCACGCTGACTTTGCGCGCGGGAGCCTACACACTCAGCCTGCGCGGTGACCCCACGCTTGGCGTACAGCAACCACTGATTGCCCGCCCGACCACACCCTGTGCACTGGCCAATGACCTAGCCCGGCCGACCGGCGCGCTGTATGCATCGATCGACGATGTTGCGTTCAGCCTCACTGGCGGCCTTCCTTCGCTCGCAGATGGCGGCCTTGTGTTGCGGTCAGGCGAAGGGCGCCCCGTTGAGCTGCAGCTCAGCATCACGCGAGAGGGTCTTCGTGCGAAACCGGCCGAGGCACTGGAGGCGCGGCGCCTGTATTCACTGGAATCCACGGGCAAGGACATGGATTCCTATGGCCTGCCGCCCAACCCGAACTTTCACTTGTTCTGTCGAGGCAAGCCGGACAAGACGGCCATCAGCCTGAAGATGGCTGACTTGAACCGCGACGGCGAGCCCGAGCTGATCTGCCTGTTCAAGGATGGCTCGATCACGGCACTCACGGACCCTGCCGGACGAGCCGAAGGAATTCTCCCACCGGGCGACGAAGCCGCCATCGACTTCTCGACAGGCGATTTCGACGGCAACGGCGCCGCTGACCTTGTGGTCCTCTTGCAAGGCAAGAAGGCCTTCCGGGTACTGACGCTCTACAACCTCACGCGCATTGGGGAATCGCGTTTCGCGATGCAGTCCGACGAAGTACCGCTTGAGGCGCCGATCGCGCTTAAGGCGGCTGACTTCGACCGCGACGGTCGCGACGACTACGCCGTGCTTGGCGCATTTGGCGAGGTCCTCATCCAGTACTCGGCGCGGGCGTCACAGCTCATCAACGGGCTGGAGAGCCGAACCCTGGCCGCAGGCCTGGTTGCGGACGATGTAAACGCCGACGGCAAGCCTGACCTGTACGTGATGGCTGCCGACGGCAACGGCCGCCTGTTGCTGAACATCAACGGTGCCGGCTTCGGCACCGAGTTGGGCGTTCTGCCCCTGGGTGTCCCGGGCGCGCAACGAGTCACCACCGGTGAGCTGGACGGCGACAAGCACGCCGACTTCATCTTCACCGGCCGCGGCGGCGAGATCAGCCTGGTGATGGGTGCCCAGATGAAGCCCACCAAGTTCCGCCTGAATGGCGAGAATGAACGGCTTGCGGGCACCGTTCTGTGCAAGGACGTAAACCGCGATAGCCGGATGGACCTGCTGGTCGCCCGCGAAGATGACCGCGGCGTCGGCGACGAAGTCGGTGTCTACCTGAACTCGGAAAACAGCGACGGCAACCCGGATGCGATCCTGCCCATGGGCGCACGCGTGCGCATCGAGGCGATGGAATACTGGCGCGACCACATCGTGTTCGCCACCAGCGCAGGTCTGCTCGTCTTGAAGGTCAACCCGGCCGACATGCCCCCCACCGTCGACAGCAAAGTTCGATTTGTCGAGGCCTATCAACCGGTGCCGCAGATACCGGCGCCACTGGCAGCGGCGATTGCGGACTTCAACGATGACGGTCGTACTGACCTGGCGGCGCTCGACCGCGACGGCAACCTGCAGATCTGGCTCAGCGGCGCAGAGGGCGAGCCCTTTACAGCGGCGGGCGACCCGATCCTGCTGGGCGCCAACGGCACGCTGCAGGCAATTGACTTCGACCGCGACAGCGCGCCGGATTTGCTCTACATCCCCAATGACCCGAACCAGTCGCCGCGCGTCCTGCGCAACAGCCGCGCCGGACGCTTTGACGACGAAGACCAGGGGCTGCTGCCGACGCCCCCGAGCATCCTTCGTGGCGCGCCGGCATTGGGTGATTTCGACCGCGACGGCGACTTGGACGTTCTTTGGCCAAGCCCGCTCGGCCGTGTCCAATTCAACGAGGGCCGCGACGGCTGGCGCGAAAGCCGAAACATGCTGGAGATCCGCGAGGAGTCCGGCCTGCGCCTTCAGTTTAGCGGTGAGTTGGCCTGCGCAGACTTCACCGGCGACGGCATTGAGGATGTCGCGGCCGTCATGCAGGTCAGCGAAGACGGCGCGGGCTCTCAGTACATCGTTCTGCTGGAAGGCACCGGCAGCTCAAGCGACGAAGTCGGCCCCTTCCGCGCGTACATCACGACTGCCATCAAGGGTCGAATATTCGGCCTGTCGCCGGCGGACTTCAACGGCGACGGCAAGCTCGACCTCGCAGTAGGTTATGGAGACACCGACGCGACCGTGAAGTTGACGCTTCTCCAGTTGGCCGCAACGCGTCAGTTCGAGGCGTTTGACGGCTCTCCAAAGTCGAAGGGCAAACTGCTGGACCTCGCACTGGACGATCTCGATCGCGATGGCGACCTGGACCTGATCGCCAGCGAAGACACACCCGACGGGCGCAACACCATGACCCTCTGGGTCAATGATGGTCACGGCCGCTTCGGCGAAGCCACCGACGCGCAGAAGTCTCTGGCGGACGCGATCGGTGAATTCCGTGCTACCAACCTATCGCTCGCGGACTTCACAGGTGACGGCCGACCGGACCTGCTCGCCATTGACCGCGACGGCCACGTCGTCATCGTGCGCACAACGCTACCGTGACCGAAACAGCCGAAATCATCGCTGCCGACATCGGCAATACCAGCGCGACCATCGCCCACATGCGCGGGCTTGAGGTCGTGTTTCAGTTTGATGTCTCGAGCCACGCCCCGGTCCAGCAGGTTGAGGCAACGCTGCGGGAGAAATTGGCCGGGCTGACAGGGCGCCAACTGGTCATCGCCAGCGTGAACCCCAGAGGGCTGGAAGCGCTGGAGGCCGCGTGGGCGAACCTGGGTGGTGGCAAGCCCGCGGTACTAGGGCGGGACCTGACCGTACCAATCAAGAATGGCGCCAGCCCACCTGAGAGAGTAGGCCAGGACCGGCTCGTGAACGGCTTGGCAGCATGCGAAAGCTCAAGTGGCGATGCGATTGTCGTCGACTTCGGAACGGCCGTCAGCTTTGACGTGGTCAAAGGCGGAGTCTTCGTCGGTGGGGTTCTGACACCGGGCATCGGCCTTGCCATGGAGGCGCTGCACCAGAAAACGGCCCTGTTGCCGCTGGTCCGGCCGAACGGAATCAAACCGCCCGTCATCGGCGGAAACACCGAAGATGCAATCAACAGCGGCGTGTACTACGGCTACATCGGACTTGTCAACAACATCCTGCGCGAGTTGAAGAAGACATACACGCAGGCGCCAAGAGTCTTCGCGACCGGCGGCTACGGCGCCTACCTCGCGCCGGAAATTGACGGCATCGATGAGATCACGCCCACACTGACTCACCAGGGCATCGCACTCTCCTGGCAGCTGCGGTCAAACGCGTAATTGCCCGTCGCTTCCCCGCCGCATATACTGCGCCGCTTCTCACTGGAGAGAATCATGGCTGGTGCCGACCCCGAGCAGTCCAGAGGCGATGCCGCACCATGGGAAGTTCCTCCCAGCAGAACACCGCAGCAACCGGCTTCGCCCCATGTACCTTCCAGCTACTCCCCTCCTCCAGCGGCCAAACGCAGCATCCCGCGCTGGGCGTGGATCGTGGTTCCGTTCGTGCTGTTCATGGTGATCGGCGGGGCCACCCTTCAGATCCTCAAGGGCAGCGCGGAAGCGGATCGCGAGAAGGCGGTAAAAGAAGCCGAGCAGCAGAAGCAAGTCCAGCATGCGGAGGCCGAGAAACTGCTGGCCGCCGCGCGCAGCTACATCCTTGATGCGTACGCCAACGCCAAGATGAACAAGAAAAAGGCACTGGATGCATTCAACAAGGAGTGCCTCAACAACCGCTTCGCTACCGAACACTACACGATCAGGCAGGCACTTCCCCGAGGCGCGGACGGCTCAGGCTACGATGTGGAGGTGACCGCAAGCCCGAACGCACAAGCCGTGGACCGACAACGCTGCATATTGGTATTCAGCCTGGGCGATGAAAAGCAGCAGATCAGCTGGCAATAGTCAGCTTGCCTCGGCGGGCAGTTTCTCGTTGAGTTCGTCCTGGCGGGATAGCCAGCGCTCAGCCATGCCGTTCAGCGCCTCGATTTCCGCCTCAAGGGAAAGCTCATGTTCTTCGGCCAGCATCTCGAGTGACTCACGCAGCTTGTCGATGTCTTCAACGAATGTCGCCTCGTCGCCTGCGAAGCGTAAGGCAACTGCACGCAGTGCGTCATCAGATTCGCTTGCAAGCTGCTCAAACGACTTCACCCGCAGGCACATCAGCCGGCACAAGTTAATCAATAGCTTGGGATTCTCGGTCACCAGCTTGGGAAAGTGTTCGCTCGGAATCACACCGACAACACTGGGCTCGTCCGCCTGAATGTCCGCGATGCGCCGCGGCTCTTCATCGCCGAGCAGCACGCCGATCTCGCCAACGGTCTCGCCGGGTCGAACGACGCCGTACTGCTCATTGCCGATGCGGACGGACAGGCGTCCGCTGACCAGCAGGTAGACCGAATCGCCCGGGTCGCCGCGCCGGCACAGGAGGTCGCCGGCCTTCAAGCGATGTTGCTTGCCGACCATGTGCTTGTCGTCGACTACGCGCGACATGATCACGCGGGTGTTCTTGGTCAGCTCGGCCCCGCCGGTTTCGCCGTTGCCGTAACTCCAGCTGCGCTTGGCGGCGGACAACGCCTGAAGCACGTCGTCTTCACCTTCGGCATCGTCGCCGATGCGCTGAACCAGGTTGTAGAAATCCGTACACAGGCCCTGGAAGTCTCGCAGAAATCGGCTTGCAAGGCGCTGGCTGCCGCCGAGGCTCTTATTCGCGGCGACCATCCTGCGCGCGAGCGACCTGGCCATGCTGAGCCCGAACGCAGGCTCTTCCTGCACCATGCTCATGACCGCTCGTGTATCGACGGGGAATTCAGCAACGATCGTCGTTTCGCCCGCAATCAGCGAAGTCAGGTAGTGGCCCGTAAGCCCGCCTTCGACCTCTAGCAGCGCACCCTGCTCAGTGTACAGGTTCACGTCGTGGCCGCGGCGCAGGCGTGCGTCGTCGGCCTCTGCCAGGACCTTGTCCGGCACAACCACGCTGCGCAGGCTTCCCGCCTTCAGCGCAAACGCCCTGTCGGCCGCTGCGCCCTGACGGCAGACCAGCTCGCCGGGTGCGTATTCGCGGACTACGGCCTCACGTGCGCTCAAGAGAAGCTCCGGTATGGCGGTAAGTCCCTATTTCAGCAGTTATCGCTGGATCGGGCAACGAGTAGTGGCGCGCTTACAGGATGGTCGGGTCGGTCGCCAACTGGACTATGAACAGCAATGCCGCCATGCCCCCCAGCAGAAGCACGCTGTTGAGTGCGCCCCGCAGCATGCCGCGCTTGAACTCGCGCGAGCCTGCAACTCCCAACACCATTCCGCACACAACCGCGATCGGCGCGTAGTAGAGGATGTAGTCGAGCACACCCATCACTCCGCCTCCCGGCCGGTGATGGCATCGACGCGCATGGTGTCGGAGGGCCCCGGCTCATCGGGATGCGCGTGGCGGCGGTAGAGCTCGCAGATCACAATAAGGTTCAATACGCCGGCCGTGGCCGCGTAAACGACGCCGGTCTGGTGCGCCATTACGCTGATCTTCTCGCCAAGGTAGATGCCCTCGGGATGCCGCAGGTACTCAAGCGCAAAGGTGAGTGGCCCGGCCAGTATCTGGCACGTGAAATAAGCGCCGTGGTCAGCGGCGTTTATGGCAGTGCCGTCCGCAATGACCAGCCCGGCGCCATACAGGCCGGCGATGGCAACGAAGTAGAACAGCCCGTGCAGGCGACGCCTGGCGTAGAAGTGCCCCAAACCGGGGACTAGCCAGCCGAGCAGCAGGGCGAACCAGATATTGACCTTGCGTTCCGCCATCGATCGGGATGCTACGGGCTCGAATGCGCCTGCGCCAGTGGGCTGGCGATTGAGGATGGAACATGCTCTGCATGTCGTTTATACAGCGTCAGCACATACGAGAGGCGAAGTCATGGCACACCACAAGGTAATGGTTATCGGCTCAGGCCCAGCTGGCGACACTGCAGCTCTCTACACGGCGCGTGCGGGACTGCAGCCGCATGTCTTCGCAGGCTTCGGTGCCGGCGGCCCCCCGGGCGGCCAGCTGATGCTGACGACCGAGATTGAAAACTTCCCCGGCTTTCCAAACGGTGGCATTGCGGGCCCGGAGCTGATGGCACGCATGCGCCAACAGGCGCAGGATTTCGGCGCAGAGTTTGAAGACGTGGACGTCACCAAGGTCGACTTCAGCGAACGCCCGTTCAAGGCGTGGGTCGGCGACGATCTGCACACGGCCGACGCGGTGATCATCTCAACCGGTGCACGCTCACGACTGCTGAACATCGAAGGCGAAGAAAAGCTGATCAGCCGCGGGCTGCACACCTGTGCGACCTGCGACGGAGCGTTCTATCGCAACAAGTCGATGATCGTCATCGGCGGCGGCGACACAGCGATGGAAGAGGCGAATTTCCTGACCCGCTTTGGCGAAGTGAACCTCGTGCACCGGCGCGAAGAGTTCCGCGCCAGCAACACCATGCTCGAGCGCGCTCGCAAGAACACCAAGATCAAGTGGACGCTGAACGAGCAGCCATTGGGCTACCTGCTGCGTGAGAACGGCACCGTGCGCGGCATCAAGAGCAAGAATACCAAGACCGGCGAAGTCTCGGACATCACGGCCGACGGCGTGTTCATCGCGATCGGCCACATCCCGAACACCGACCTGTTCAAGGGCCAACTGAAAATGCACGACAACGGCTATCTCGTGACAGGGGCGGCTGCAGGCGGGCCCAGCGAGTACCCCAACACCTACACCAGCATCGAGGGCGTGTTCGCAAGCGGCGACGTGCAGGACCATACGTACCGGCAGGCGATCACAGCCGCTGGCTCCGGTTGCATGGCAGCCATCGACGCCGAACGCTGGCTGGCCGCGCAGGAATAATGGCGAGCTTGCATCGCCCTACACGGTGGCGGAAATGATCGGGATCTGCCAGCAGGCGTAGCCTTGCGGGTTGCGAATGCACTCGATCATGTCGTTCCAGTGATCCCACACCTGCTCTCGCGTCAGTGTTGTATTCTGCGCAATGATGTCGGTGTAGCCGTCACGCCATGCTTCCCAGATGCTGGCAAACAGAGCTCTATCCACGCGAACCGTGTCGCATGTCAAATAGTCCACGCGCACATCCTTGCAGCCCAGTTCCGTCAGCCAGGTGTAGATCTTTCTTCCGCTGCGAAGGTCGCTGCCCGTGTTGGCGGCGAAGGTGATCGGACCGAGACGCCAGAACTCATCGGCGTCGAGGCGCGTCGGGTGGAAGTGCATCATGGAATAGTCTTCGGCCAGCACGTGCAGCCGCCCGCCCGGCTTCGTTACGCGCTTGAGTTGCGCCAGCACCAGGTGCGCGTCTGGAACGGCCTGCAGCATGTGGCGCACGAGGCTCAGGTCGAACGTACCGTCCGGGTATTGAAGATCGAAAGCGTCGCCCTTCTCAAACTTCAGGCGCTCACCGAATGCCGCCGAAGCTTTGCGCGCGCTGTTCAGGTGCGCCTCTTCAAGGTCCACGCCGGTGATCTGCGCGATCGGGAATAGCTCGGCCAGCCTGCGGGTGATCTCGCCGGTTCCGCACGCGAGGTCCAGAATCCGTGCCGGTGCGCCGTAGCGCTCGAAGAGCGGCTTCTCTAACGGCCACAACGCCTTGGCCTGTGCGGCAAGATTGCGCACCATGGACTCGTCGGCCATCTGCGCCTGCTGCGGATTGCGATTGCCCGACATGACAAAACCTCCCGGAGCCTTTCAGGACCGGTGCGGAGAGCCCCTTAAGCATCCGGGAGGTTTAACAATCCAGCGGGCTAGCGGTAGCGACCGCCGCCCTCAACCGTCTTGATGAATCGGCCGCAACGATCGACCCAGATCTTGATTACCTTGTCGTCGCTGTCCTTGTAGTCCTCGGCGATCTGCTTCATCTCGGCCAGCGCCGTGTCGTTGTCGCCGGCCTGGTGGGCATACATGCCTGCGTGGCAGCGGAACTCGATCATGCGGTCGCTGTCGGGAAACGCTTCCTTCAGGTCGAGCATCATCTGGCGGGCCGTCTTCGGGTCCTTTTCGTCGGCCATGCGGGCAATGATGTTTGCGAAGTCAAAGCTGATCTGGATGACTCGCTCGTCCTTCTTGCGCAGCAGCTTCGGGATCCATTCGTCGAGCACTTCGCGGACGGTGGGGTCATCCTTCAGCTTGGCCATCAGGATTTCGCACTTCTTCAGCTTGATCTGGATCAGCTCTTCCTCGACCAGTTCCTCGGCCTTGCCGTAGAAAACGGCTGCGTCTTCCTTGCGGCCAAGGCTGTAGTACGCATCTGCCAGGCCTCGTAACGCGCTGGCGTCTTTCGGGTCTTTCTCGACGGCTGAAAGCAGAGCGTCCAGTTTGCCGGTCTGGCCAAGCTTATCATCGATCCACATGGACCAGGCCTCGGGCGTGAGCTTGCCGCCGGTTCCGACTTCGCGGGCGATCAGCTTGCAATCGTTCTCGGCCAAGATGATCGTGGGGTAGGCCTTCACATCAAACAGCTTCTTCGCTGCGGCCTCTTTGTCGCCGTCGAGGTAAACAGGCACAAAGTCCTTGTCGACGCGCCTTGCGATGACGTCGCTGCTCCAGACCTTCTGCTTCAGGAGCTTGCACGGCCCGCACCAAGAAGTGCTGAACACAATGAACAGCTTCTTCTTGGCTTCGACGGCCTGCTTCTTTGCCGCTTCCAGGTCGTGCAGGAATTGGATACCGGCTTCGGCTTCGTTGTCGGCGTGCTCGCCTTCTGCGTTCTTGCCATCGCCTGCTTCGGTGCTCTTTGGCTTGTCAGCCCCTTGGCCTTTTGGATCTGGCGCGTCCTGAGCCAGAACCGCACCAAACAGCAACATCCCAATTAGTACTGCCCCGATCACTTTGCGCATCTACTTATCCCCCAGAGCCTTACATACGTAGCCAAAAGCGTATCCAGATTTACCACTCATAGTGGTAAGTAGTAGTGATACGCGTGAGCTTACACGTCTGGCAGGAATTTTCTGAAATCAAGGATCAGGGCATCGGGATGCGCCGGACTGCCCAAAGGACAATCCAGACGAAAGACACGGCGACTGCGCATGCAACCCCCGCCAGCAACAGGAATGCGGCGAAGATTACGGACTCAATGTTGAACGCGCCGTACACGCACGCGGCGGAGATCAGTGCAAATCCGGTCAGCCAAAGCCATAGCTTGAACTTCAGGCCGTTCAGCCGCTTTCGCATCGCTGCGGGATCACCCTGAAACTCAAAGAGACTGCGCCCAATGAATGCACCGCCCGGAATTCTTCGCACGTCCACACGCTGAACCACGTGTTGGCCGATCTCTGGCCCCGCTTCGCCCTTGCGGACGACTTCGGCCTCGTGAATGCGCTTTTGCTCTGGCACTACTCTTCACCACCGGTTGGGACTTCAATCCTGCTGCGGGAAGGCGTCACAGTCATGACGGACTTGCCTCCGCGGAACACCGTGACGCGCCCCGTGCTCTGAGACAGGACGATCGCCAGCGCGCGCGTGGCCTTTGTAATGGCGGCCGCCACCCTGTGCCGCGTACCGAGCCCTGACATCAGCTCAACCCTGATTTCAGCGGGCGGTGAAAGGTAGCTTCCCGCTGACTGCAGCACGCCACTCTTGCTCACTACAAACGCTCCATCGAGCACAGAGAATTCCTTCACGGTCTCCTCAAGCGCCGGGTCGAGGATATTGCGCTCGGACTCGTCGTATCCGCGGAAAGGGTTGATGGTCAACTGCTGGGTCATATCGCGCACTACATCTTCATCCCCGAGGACAATCACGGTGCCGATTGGCTTGCCCTCACGTCCTTCTTCGGACATCTCGAGCATCAATTGCAGCGCGCGCTCGAATACCTCCGGCTGGACGCTTTCCTTTGCCGTACGGCTGAAGATACGCGAGATCATCAGGCGCGGGGTTTCAATCCGCACAGTATCGAATGTCTCGCTGTTCTTCTCGCCGCAGACAGCAACAACCCTGCTGCCTGCGCCAAGCAGTCCCTTCGAGCCCGCGCTCAACAACGCGAGCTGAACCGCGCTCTCCTCGCTGAAGTCGCCGCGCGCCAGGCGCACCACACCGCGAGCCCTCGCAACCAGGACATCCGGCACTTCGCCGGCGCGGGTTGCCAGCACCATCTTCTTGCTGATGAACGAAGCCAGCAGCTGCGGATTCCGGAACACGTCCGTGAACAGCACGATTGCCTCGGCATCCACGTCATCAGCGAAGCGAAGCAGGTTGCGAACCAGTGCCCGAGTCACCTGCGGCAGGCGACGCGAAACGAACAAACGGCGCTTTCTGGCGTTGTCTCCGAGCGCCGCCTTGAGCTTCGCGGCCGAATCAGCCCGGATAGCGCGTTCCAGCCGGTCTGGCTCATCTTCATCCTTGAATACCTGAGCAAGCTGCCCCAGCACGCGCAGGTATATGTCGTGGTTGCGCGGCGAACTGATGAACAGAAACATCAGGTGCACCCGGCCCATTTCGGGCCGGCCGTAATCAATGCCGGATTTGCTTCGCCCGACGATCATCACCAGATCATCGGACACATCCAGCATTGCATGCGGCGCAGCCCAGCCTGCCCCTAGCTGGGTGCTCAGCGCTGCTTCACGCGCCTGAACGGCTGCGGATAGGTCGATCTGCTCGCTGGCCGTCAGGTTCAGTACTCGGGCGGCGCAGCTGATCATCTGCTCAAGCGCGAAGGTCTTCTCGTTCCCCTTTAGCCGCACCATGCGGTTCTTGCTGACGAGCGAGCCGAGTGTCGGCGTGTCCGGATCCTGGCTACGCACCTTCTCGGCGGCCTTTTCCGCTTGCTTTGCCTGTGTGGCGCCTTTTGCTGATTTCTTGGCCATGATTAGTCGCGGAATCTGGCACCTGGTTTGAGACGCAGCCCGTTCGCAACGTCCCGTGCCGGTTTGCGCGGTTTCCCTTCGAGCTGAAGCTCCGTCAAGGATACTGAACCCTGGCCGCACGCGACCATGATTCCCTGTTGGTTTATTGCCAAAACCTCTCCCGGCGTGCCTGAGCGTTCGTCACCGGATGGCTCTGCATGATGCACAATCACCCGAGTGTCCCCATCGCAGCCCAACAGCCAGGCCTCAGCCTTTGGCCACGGCTGGACAGCCCGTATGCGGTTAACGATCTGCGTGGCCGACTGCGCCGCGAAGTGCAACTCGCCATCGGACTTCTGCAGCGGTGGCGCGAACGTGACGGCGGACTCGTCCTGTTCTCGGGCATCAATCCCGGTCTCAAGCCGCGCCAGCACCTCCAGCATCATCGGTGCGCCGAGTTTGCCGGCCTCGTCCAGGAGCTCGATGGCGTTCTTGCCGGCATCCATGCGCCACGGTTGCTGCAACAGAATTGGCCCGGCGTCCAGCCTTTTGACCAGCCGCATTACCGTAAGCCCGCTGTCGACCACGCCGTCGAGAATCGCACGCTGAACAGGCGCAGCGCCGCGATAGTGCGGCAGAAGGCTTGGGTGGAAGTTCAGGCAACCGAATCTCGGCAGCTCAATGACCGCCTTCTTGAGAATCTGTCCAAAGGCCACCACGACGATCACATCCGGTTTCAGCGCGGCTAGCGCGTCCAGCGACTCACCCTTGCTGACAGCCTCGACTTCGTGAACCGGCAGGCCAAGCTCGCGGGCGGCTGTCCCCACGGGACTCGATTCGGCTTTGCCACGGCGCGAGCGCCGTGCGGCCGGTTGCGTGAACACGGCCAGCGGACGAAACGCCTCGCTGCCGGCCATGGCCTGCAGCGTGGGGACGGCAATGTCGGGTGTGCCGAGGAAGACCGTGCGCATGGTGCGACGATACGAATTCCCGCGAAAAACTCAGGGGCGCGGTCTCCCGCGCCCCTGTGCACTCTTTGGTAAGGCTATTTGACCTTGTAGGTGGTCAGCCCGGCGCTGCCCGCCACGAAGAACTCCTTGCCCTTGGGGTTCAACGCGGTGAGTCCCTTCGGCGAGCGACTCCACGCATAGAGCTTGAAAGTGTTCTTGCCGACGTCGATGTCCAGTACGCCGGCCGGGCAGGCAAACTTGCAGTTGCGCTCATCACCGGCGAACAAGCCGCCAAAGAACGGCGATGCGGCGGTAGCACCGTAGGTGGAGCGCCCCGGCAGATCCTCTGACTTGAAGACGACGCTGAAGCTGGTCTCGACACTGTCGCCGTCCTGACTGGGTGAAATCACCGTGCAGTTGATACCGGTGTAGCTCCACTTGCTGAATTCGTTGATCAGCACAGCCTGCTTCTTCTTTGTCACGAAGCCGGTAATTGCCGTGTCGCCGACGTAGGTCGGGTCGACGTCCGCTACGTCATAGGAAATCTCGACTTCGCCCTTTTCGTCAACGAGGAAGAGTCGGCCCTCGCCGATATCGCGCTCTGCGATCAGGAATTCGTCGCACTTGTCGCTTATCCAGTAGCAGACCGCCATGCTGTCTTTGTATTCGCAGCGGTAGATGCGCTCAGGCTCAGAGCCGTCCAGCTTCTGCACCATCACGTTACCGCCTTCGTCCTTCGACTGGCTGTACAGCACGCCGCTGAAGTCAGGCATGGCACGCGCCCAGGTACCGGGCACCGGTGGCAGGGTCTTCTCAATCGTGTTCGTCGCCAGGTCGATGATCCAGACGCCCTTATTGCGGGCGCAGGCCATCAGTTTCTTGGCCTTTGCGTCAAAGCGGATGAATTCGCCCAGCGTCCCGGCGGGGAGTGCGGCCTCAAACGGGATGCTGTTCACTTCTTCGCGGCTCTTGGCTTCCAGCACGAACACGCGGTCGAGCGCTAGCACCGCGACGTATTTGCCGCCCTCGTCGTAGCTCATGGCGATCGGCTCGAAATCCACGGCCTCTGCGCGATAGAGCCAGCTGGCTGAATCCGCCGTCTCACCCCTGATAATGCCGTACAGGGCGGCGACGGCCGTCGCGCCCGGGCCCACACTTGTGAACATCCGGTCGTTGCCGTCGCCTGCAGCCTGCTTGTGTGTGATGTTGGTTTCCCAGATCGTCTCAAGTGTTTCCAGCTTGATCGCCTTGATTCGAGCCAGCTGCGGCGTGTTGCTCTCAAGGAATACGCCAACACTGCCATCCGGCGTGAAGCCCACGCAGGGGTTTATGTATGTGCACTTGTAGACCTGCTCGAAGCTGCCGCGCTTGATCAGGTGCTCGTACATTCCGTCTTCGCGATGCGCGACGAGGTACTTGCCGTCCGGGCTAAGCGTGAACCGAACGGAGTTCCCGCCGTGCCAGGTGTGCTCGGCATCGGTCTGGGCCTCCTTCAGGCTTCCCCCCTTGCGATCAAAGACCAGAGTGAAGAGCTTGTGCCCGCTGCTGAACGCACCGGGGGTCTTGGGCAGGGTCGTCAGCACGACAATCTCGTCGTCAGTCACAGCGCAGACTGCGTCGCGGTCTTTCGGCGGTACACCGTACGTGGCGTGATCCCAGTTCAGCGTGACGCTGCGATCGCCCTCGAAGTGCACGGTCGCACCGCTGCCGGTGTACTGCTTGGAATCCTTGTCGTATTTCACCAGCACGCTCAGCGCGTATCTTCCGTCGGCGCCGCCGTGTACCTGGTATTCCTCAGCGGGAACCCCGCCCTTGTCCTTGTCCTTGCCACGCCCCCACTTTTCCTTGGGAGCCGGGGCTGGGCCGACCGGCACCGCCGAGTCGTAGCCGCAGGCCACCTTGACCTTGCCCTTGAACGGGTCGACGAAAATGGTCGCCGCCTGCTCTGAGACCACACAGAACTGACCACCGTCGGCGGCCATGCGCGGACGCTCAGAAATGTCGGGGGCGTCCGTCGGCAGCTTGACTTCCTTCGTGCCGAGCGCGCCAGTAATCATGTCGAGCGTGACAAACTTGAGGTTGCGCGTTTCCTTGGTGTAGCCCACAAGGCGATAGGCCTTGTCGGCCGTCACGCCGATCATCGGCTGGTCGGTGCTGGTCGGAAGCAGGTTGTAGACTTCATAGGCCCCATCCGGCTTGACGTCTTCAATTTGCAGGCTTGGCAGGTTGTTCTGCTTCGCGGCGCCCTTGCCCCACGGACTGTTCTTGTTTGCGCCGTTGTTTCCGCCGTTGCCTTTGCCGTTGTTGTTGGGGCCTTTGTAGCCACCCTTGTTGCCGCCTTTTCCGGTACCGCGCTGGGCTTCGAGCATCACAGGCAGTGCAAACAGTGCGGCCATGACTACGGCCGCGACCATCCAGAACGATTTCCGCATGTCAGATCCCTTCGTGTGGGCCGGCTGTCGTTCCATAGACCCTGCAGCGAGCCATATGGTTCCGCACCGAACGACGCGGTGTGCTACGTACAACCCATAGGTGCGTGCTAAGTAGCGGATATTACGGGATTAACGTGCGATTCCAACGCTCGAGATTGCGGATCTGCTCAGGCTGGTCCAGCTTTGTGTAACAGCCAATCAAGTTCCGCAGGAAGCGGGACAGGATTTCGCGATCGGACACCGGCTTCAACATCTCTGGCTCAATCCTGTCCACGAAGTGGGCCAGCAAGGCACGCAGCTCACCTGCATTCAGGCGCCTGAAGCCGTCATATGGGTCGAAGAAGCTGCCAATCCGCAGGTGAACGTCGCCGTAGAACCCCAGAAAGTGGCCAGGACTGCCAACCCCGGCAACCGGCAGCTCCAGCCGGCGCGCCACAAGGATTGCAACCGTGCAAAGGGTGATCGGGATGCCCTGGCCGCTCGACAGCACGCAGTCCAGGTAGCTGTTTTCGGGCGCATAGTAGTCGACATTGTTGCCCCGCAGATTGTGCCGACGATGCAGCACCTCGGCGAGAACACCGAGCCCGACGTCAAAGGCACGATCGCCACTCAGGCGTGAGCCAATCTCATCCGCGTAGGCATCCAGCGTTGACGTGACGTCCAGTGCAGGCGGGCATTCGCCAGTTAGGCCCAGCAGGCGGAGCGCCTTTTCAAGGTCAACTCGACCGGCGGTGACTCCAGACCAATCAGCATCGAGCGCCACAAATCTGCTGCGCACAATCGCGCTCTGCACATTCCGGCGGGCGGCGGGGCCTGCGGTTTCGCAAGCGTCGACGACCCGTTCCATGTCATCGGGGTCCATGCACGAAACCTGGGCAATCAGCGGCTCGGCCGAGTCGGGGTCGGGATCGTTCAGCAGGCGCAGCAGCGCTTCCAGATTTGCGGCGGTAATCGTGATCTTGACCCCTTCACAAAGACCTTTCCCAGCTTACCCTTATGCAATGTTCGAGGGAAACGCCCAGCGACGCAACAGCTGCCGGGAATGCTGCAAGCCGGCTGCCGGCGACGGCGAGCATTGCATTTTCTGCGGCGCGTCTCTGATGCTGCGCCAGGTACACTGCTGGCGATCTGTTTACCATCCGTACAGCTACGCGGATGCGCTGCTTTGCAACGCCACTCTGCAGGCACATGGCGTGACCGTACGGCTGAAGCACTCCAATGTCGAACGCGTGTTCCTGGGGCACGTCGGCAGCGTTGTCGAAGTAGCCGAGGGCGAGCACCTCTATGCGCAGGAAGTGCTTCGCCAATTGCGGGGAGTACGAACAGACACCGAGTACCTGGAGTGGCAGGAGCTGAAATACCGCGCACGCCGCCGTCGCGTGCTGGCGGGAACCGTCGCTGCGGCCACGGCCACCGCTGCACTGGCCGCGTCGCTGCTTCTCGGGCTGCTGACTGACAGCAGTGTCCGCGCCGAGGCAGCCGAAGAACACGCGAGCCGCTAATGCCATCGCGCCTTTCCCAAGTCACGACAGTGCTGTTCGACCTCGACGGAACTTTGACCGTGCCCGTGATCGACTTCGACGGGCTGCGCCTCAGGCTCGGCACACCGCCGGGAGTTGCGCTCACCGAAGCTCTCAACGCTCTCCCGGTTGCCGAGCGTGATCGTGGGTTTGAAGTGGTTCGCGAGGCCGAACTTGAAGCGGCGCAGATCGCCAAGCCAAGCCGGGGCGCTGTCGAACTGGTGGACTGGCTTCATGAATCAGGCTATGCGACCGCCATTATCACGCGCAACTTCCGTGACGCCGTGGACTTGACCCTGGATGCGCTCGGGGTGAGTTTCGATGTCGTCATCACGCGGGACTGCACACGGCCGAAGCCAGCACCGGATGCGGTGCTGGAAGCGCTTCGACGTCTGCATAGGGACCCCGCCTCCGCATTGATGGTCGGTGACTTCCACGACGACATGGAAGCCGGTCGCGCCGCGGGCACGCTGACGTGCCTCGTCACCAATGGCGCTGATTCACGCTTTGATGCCGACTTGACGGTGCCGTGGCTGGAGGATCTGCACTCTTTGCTGGTGCACAGCCGCAAATGAAAACGCCCCGGGCAAGCCCGGGGCGTTTTGCCTTCAGTCGATTCTATCCAAGACTCTATGCACGGCGTGAGCGCATGCGCAGAGCCAGCCCGAACATCGCGAGCAGGCCAAGCATGAGCATCCACGGAGCGTTGTCGCTGGTTGCAACGCAACCGCCGCCGCCGCCACCGCCGCCGCCGGTGATACCGCCGGGGCCTCCGCCGCCACCAGTGTTCACCGTGAGGGAGAACGCCTGGGTGTCGCTCTGCGGCACACCGCTACTGTCGACAACCTGGATGGTGAAGGATGACGGTCCGGCCGTGGTCGGGGTACCGGTAATGGAAACCGTGCCGGTAGTCGACGAGCCCAACGACAGGCCGGCCGGCAAGGTGCCCGCACTGACTGACCAGGTGTGCGTGCCGGTGCCGCCAACGGCCGTGATGTTGGCGCTGTAGATCGTACCAACCGTGCCATCGGCAAGGGTGGTCGTGGTGATCGTCAACACGCCAGATGCCGTGATGTCCACCTGATAGCTTTGGGTATCTGTGGCGGAGCCATTCGTGATCTGGACGGTGAAGTTGAATGTGCCCGGCGTCGTCGGGTTGCCGGAAAGTGACGATGTCAGGCCAACCGCAGCCGTGTCGAGAGTAAGGCCGCCCGGCAGGGTGCCGCTGCTGAGGCTCCACGTGTAAGGGCCCGGCGCGCTGCTGGCCGTGGCGGTGATCGGGTCGTTGTACGCAACGCCAACCTGGCCGTTGGACAGCGTGGTGGTGGTGATGGTCAAAGTGCCACCGCCACCGCCGCCACCGAAGTTCAGCGTGTAGACTGCTTCCGCCCACTCGCCTTCCGCCGTGTTCGCCGCCCGGACCGTAACTTGCGTGCCGGTGGGTGTCGTGGCGTCGAAAACGAGGCTGACGGAAGTTCCGGCAGCAGATGTCGTACCGGCGGTGTTCAAGCCGACGCCCGTAAGAACCGTGCCCGTAAGCGTCCAGTCGTAGCTGGCCGGGCTGTTGCTGCCGCCGCTCGCGGTAAGCGTCACCGGCGATGAGGTCTGTGTCGAAGTACCCGGCGTGATGCTGACCGGCGCCTGGGCTGCCATGCCATTTGAGGCAACCGGGTCAATCGTAAGCGCGTTGCTGATACCGAGAAAGAAGTTCGTCAGGTGACTTGGGTTGAACGTACCCGTAGGCCGGATAACTACGCGAAGAGTCTGGGGGCCCGTCTGTGCGCTCGTCTGATAATGAACAATGTCCGCCGTCGCCCCGGAAGTGTTGCCCGTGATCGTCATTGTGGCCGACGGTGTGCTGCCACCATCATCCGCGAGGAAGTACAACTCGAATACGATTGAATTGGCCTGGGCGTCGATGATTGCCCGAAGGCTGACGTCGATCGCCGTGCCGGCCATCGTGATGTCGACATCGAAGCGCATTTCATCATTCTGGTCGCCGACAGTGGCGATCCCATAGACCTGGCCTCCGTCGTGCTGGATGTACGCGGTGGAAGCAGTCGTTCCTGTCACGGCTGCGGGTGTGCCACTTGCAGGGTCGGCGGTTGGGTTGCCGAATCCCGACGCGACCAGAGTCGCGGTAGTCGCGGCCATGTTCGTCACCCGGAGTGTGATGTCCGTAGATGCCGCAAGATTGCCATTTGTAATCTCGATCCAGAACCGATGAACGCCCGTCATGCTCTGCGTCACATACGGCGTAGAGCCGACAACCAGGTTGTACGGACCACCTGCAGGTGCGCCAGATCCGCCCCATCCCGGCCGAGCCGTTCCCCATGCGGTCGTGGTCGTTGCGAGCGCCTGACCGGTGCAATCCATTAGCTGACAATCCCAGTCCGTCTGTGTCGAGGAAAGGAGCAACTGGATTTGCTCAGTGTGCGCCGCGCCAGCGAAGCTGATGTCCACGTAATATGGCACGTAGGTGTTTGTCGGAAGCGTTACCGGCGTCAACGTTACATCCACTTGTGCCGCAGCCGCACCTGACAACAGAGTTGTTGCAAGCAGCACGAGCACGATTTGAAAACGATTCCTCATTGCGATCCTGTCCTCCAAATTGGGCGCCGCCCAATGCGCACCGTCCAAACCTCATCACTGCAACGCAATTGCGCTGCAGTACGCTATTGTGGAAGTATCCCCCAAGTGTGGTCAATCGTAGTGACGGAAACGCACGAAGGCAACGTTTGTTCACCCGGGCATGTCATAGCTGGGCCATATCTCTCTGTACGCCAGCCACTTATGCCGAGTGCAATAAATGCGATTCCGAATCGAACACGTCTCCATGTGGACCCGCATTTGCGTGCTGGTAGGCTCTCCGCAGGAGATACCCATGAAAGCCATTGCAACGATCGGCACCACGTTTCGCACGGATCTCAAGGTCGGTGCGGGCCTAGAACATTCCCTTGTTTCAGATGAGCCCAAAGAAGATGGCGGCGAAAACGCCGGCCCGACGGCGATGGGACTGCTAGCGGCAGCGCTAGGCGCGTGCACGGCCGCGACTTTGCGCAGCTATGCGAATCATAAGGGCATCAAGCTTGATAGCGTGACCGTTGAAGTCGACGCCAGCCGACGCAAACCCTCAGAACAGGCGGCCGCCGGCGAAGAAGCCAAGGCCACAGTCGTCACCAAGAAGATCACTCTCCAAGGCGACATGACGGAGGAACAACGCGCCCGCATGCTCGAGATTGCCGAAAAATGCCCGGTCAACAAAGCGCTCATTCAAGGCGTCGACTTGATTCACGAGTAGCCCGCCAACAAGCCGCCCCTGTCGGGAATAGCAGACCTGTTTATCCTGTTTTAGCTAAAGCTCAATCAGGGGTAAACAGATGAAAGCCACCGCAACGATGGGGCCGACAGGTTACCGAACCGAGATCCGCACCGGTCAGAAGAAGCCGCACACCCTCTTCGCAGATGAGCCTATCGGCAAAGGCGACGACACGGGACCGACGCCGATCGAGATGCTGGCGGGTGCGCTGGCCTCATGCACAACGCTGACTTTGCGCAGCTATGCCAATCTCAAAGGCATTGAGCTGCATGGCGTTGATGTGGATGTCGAAATCGTTCGCCGCAAGCCAAGCGAGCTGGCGCCTGGTGAGCACGACATGCTGATCCGCAAGAAGGTCCACATTCGGGGGGATTTCACGCCCGAGCAGCATGAACGCCTGTTGCAGGTAGCTGACAAGTGCGCTGTGCTGAAAGCCCTTCGTGAAGGCGTGGATCTCGAGGCGTTGTAGGGCCCGCTATCTCAGCTTCTCGATGATCGCCTTGTCGAAGTAGTTTGTGCCCATGCCGGCGTCGAGCACGACTTCCTGCGCATTCATGCCACTGCTGCGCGGGCTGAGCATGAATGCCACCGCGTTTGCGACTTCCTGCGTGCTCACGGCCTGCTTGCGCAGCGTGGCCTGTTCAGCAAACAGGTAGCTGTCCGCATAGCCGGGGATGCCCGCACTGGCGCTGGTCTTGAGCAGGCCGGGGCAGACGGCGTTGAAACGCATCTTCGTGTCGGCCGCGAAGCTTTTGGCCAGAAATACCACGCTTGAATGCAACGCAGCCTTGATCGGCGCCATGTAGCCGTAATTCTCGGCGGCCATTCGCGTGGTGCTGATTCCGATGGTGACGACGCTGGCGTTCTCATCAAAGTGCGGCTTGAAGGCTTTGCTAAGTGCCACCAGGCTGAATGCGCTGATGTTCACCGCCTGCAGGAAGTCTTCGCGGCTGGTTTCGTGGAAGGGCTTCATGCCCTCGGAGTAGTTGGCAAACGCGATGCTGTGGACGAAGCCGTGGATCGGGCCGTGCTTTTCGCCGACATCTTTGGCAACGGCGTCAATCTGTTCCTGGGACTCGACATCGCATACGAACACACCGCTCGCGCCCCCGTGCAGGCCACGCTTCTGGTCGATCAGCGCGCCGATCTCGGAGCGTTTGGCTTCATCCTGCACGATGTGGATGACCCGTGCGCCGGCCTCTTCGAGGGTCATCGCCGTAATCCAGGCAACCGACTTCTTGTTGGCCGCACCCATCACGACCACGTTCTTGCTGCGCAGCTCAAGGAAATCCGGTGCGACTAATCCCACGGTGCACTCCTAGGCTTCAATCAAGGCGACGATGAATTTCACGCGCAAAACGTTCTTCCCCGCAACCGACACCTTACCGTTCATCACGTGGGCGTCGCCCATCTTCTCTTCCTGCTCGACCTCAATGTGAAGAGAATCCCCCGGCCGAACCATGCCCCGAAACTTGGCTTCCAGGATGCGGGTGAGTACCGGTTTCCGTGGTGTGGCGGGCGGTGTTGCGGGCGTCTCGCCCGCAGCCTTCTGTGATGCGGGCGTCTCGCCCGCACAACCCACCCAAGGCCAGTCCTCGAGCCCGGCCGCAGCGGGGTTTCGAAGAGTGTAGTCCACATACCTGTTGAATTCCGTCTCGTCTCGTACCAGCCGATCGAATGATTCATCCATCCAGAATGTGCCGCTCCGCCCGAGAACCCGGTTGCACTCCTTCGCTGTAAGGGATTTCCACGCGTGCACGATCTGGGCCAATCCTTGTCCTGCCTTCGCCTGAAACACGACATGCACGTGATTCGGCATTACGCTCCAGGCATGTAGGTCGTAGCGCTCACCGTCAAAGTGCAGAAGTGCATCTGCGACAACGCGCGCGCAGCGGTCGTCCTTCATGTAGCAAGCGCCGTGACCGGCATTCAACAGCTCTTCGAGGCGTACTGTGTGCAGCTGCTCCAGTCGATCCATTTCGGAGTCGGTGAGCGTTCGCTTCAGATGCTCTGCTGTCTTGACGATATCTTCGCGCTCGGCACGGATTGCCTCAGACACTTCATTCGGAACGGAATCAGCGAGTCGCCACGTGACAAAGTAAGTCCCTTCTTCGGCCTCCCAATGCGGCAGGCGGCCACGCCAGCGGATTTGAACGGACTGCGGGCGAGACGCCCGCAACACTGGTGCGGACAGGATGTCCACACCACTCAGCAGCATCGCTCCCGTCTGGAAGCAGGCTTCGCATAGCAACACGCCGGGCATCAGTGGGCTGCCGGGATAGTGGCCCTGGAAGTGTGGTTCGTCGGCGCGGACGGTGCGTTCGGTGACGATCCGGCTTTCGCCCTGCTCGATGATCCGGTCCACAAACAGGAATGGTTCGCGGTGCGGGATGATGGACTTCACGTCGTCGAGGTCACTCATGATCTCGGCCGGGACCCCACTTCGTGCAGGTACTCTGCCATTTTGTTGGCGGTGATGACGCCGTAATTCACCGTCCCGAGCCAGCCGGACATGATGATGCCGACGCTGCCGGCATGATACAGGCCGGGGACCTGCTCGCTGAGATTCATGGATACATCGAGGCCCTCGAACTTGGTCCCGAACGACGCGCCCTGCATCTGCTGGGTGTAGAAATTGAAGGTGCGCGGCGTGCTGGCCTCGAGGTGGTCGATCTTCTCGCGCACGTCCGGGATGTATTTCTCGAGGTGACTCACGGTGCGCTCGATCAGCGCATTCTTCTCAAGCTCGTACTCTTCTTCACTGAGCGCTTGCCAGTCAGCCCAGCGTGCGTTGTTGCTGCTGACGATCGTGAAGCCCGGGCTCAATAGGTGCGGCCGTGTCTTCGGGTAATAGAAGCTGAAGGTGCGGCTCTTGGTGCGCAGCTCGCACAGTTCCTCGGACGTGAAGTGGTCGGCATTGCTGCAGAAAAGCAGGTCGGTGATGAACGGAATCTCTTCACCCTGCTTGATGCCGATGTAGACCTGGCAACTGCTGCCACTCAGGCGCACGTCCTTGGCCTGCTGAATGAAGTCCTTGCTGAGATTGTCCTCGCCGACCAGCTTCAGCACGGTGGCCTTGATGTTGGCGTTGCTGAGCACGGTCTTCGCCTTGATGTCACGCCCATTGACCCGCACGCCGGAAACGCGGCCGTCCTCGACCAGCACGCGCTCAACCTGCGCTCCGCTGAATGAATCCACGCCGTTGGCCAGCAGGATCTTGCGCATCTTCATGATCAGCGTGTCAGTCCCGCCGCTGAACGTGAACACGCCCTTGCTCATGAAATTGCTGAACACGATGCCGTAGGTGATCGCGGGCTCGTCTAGCGTGCTGCCGTTTGCGTAGGTGATCGGCTCCATAAGCACGCGGTGGACGTCGTTTCGGCCGGGGAAGTACTCATCGAACATCTGGCGGATGGTCTTGCCGTCGTTGTTGTAGTACTCCATGCGGCGCAAGTGGTCGTAGAAGCTTTCGACCTGCTCGCGCGGGAGCTTGAAGACGTTGACCAGCTTGTCGGTGTAGTCCTCGCGGGTGAACGTGGTTTCGAAGCTAAACTGCGGGTTGTCGAACTTGATGCTCTCGAGCGGAACAATGCTGTCGGCTATCTCCTGCGACCAGTAACGGCGCATCGACTTCTTCATGCCGACGGGAAAGCCGTGCAGCGAAATGTCGAACACATGCCCGCCCGGGCGGCGGAACCAGGTCGCCATGCCGCCATAGTTGTAGTGCTGCTCAAGCAGGCAGACCTTGTAGCCCTGCGTCGCCATCACGTTGGCGCCGGTCAGGCCGCCGAGGCCGGAGCCGATCACAATGACGTCGTACTCGCCCTTGGCTTTCTCGATCGGGTTATGCCTCTGGTCCAGCCGCCCGCCGCTGGAGCCGCGCAGAACGCGCTTGCCCTCGGCCTTGAGATTGAAGCCTGCCTGTTGCTGTTCTGTGCTCATGTCGTCTCAACCGTCGCGCCGTCGCGTTGCAGTACCCAGCGGTTGGCCATGCTGATGCCGCTTAGCATGGCGCCGATGATGCCGAGGAAACCCTGGTCCGTGCCGATGATGTAGAGCCCTTCGATGCCGCTGGCGCCCGTGCGTTTCTTGATGGGGCTGCCGTAGACCGCGCCACCTTCGTGGCCCGTGTAGTGGCGGATTGTGCGCGGGGTGAACATGTCCACCAGTGTCGTGCTCGCCCGGAAGTCCGGGATGTGGGCCAGCACGTCGTCGCTTGAGCGCGTGTACCACTCCCGCTTGGCCCTGTTGTATGGGCTGTCTTCGCCGTCGCGCTCCAGTGCATTCCACCTGTCGAAGTTGGCGATGTTGGTGATGCGCACCAGGTGGTCTTTCGGCTGCTCGGGCAGGTCGAAGTTGCCGGGCATGCAGATCACGCCGCTGGTTGTGTCGCATAGCCCGGCCGGTTGCGCGTAGTTGAAGCGCTCGGTGTTGCTGAAGAAGATGATCGTCTCGTCGATGCCCAGGTCGCGCGCGGGCTTGTCGAGCACGTTGATCGTTTCCGTAAACGACAGCTTTCCCGTCGCTTGCGCTCCGGGCTCCTGTCCGCACATCCGCCCCGTTTCAACCAGGCCGGCGCTGCTAAGGACAGTTTCGGCCGTGAGGGTTTCGCCGCTGTCCAGCTCGACGCCGGTTGCGCGTGCGCCATCCATCAGGATTCGCTTCACGCCGGTCTTCATGCGCAACTCGCCACCGCTGCGCCTGTATCGATCAATGAGCAGCTTCAGGATGTGCCGCACTCCCTGCTGCGGCCGCGCGAAGCCCTCGAAGAAGATGCTCTTGAACATGACCACGAACTGGTCCCAGTCCATGTCGTTCTCGCGCGCGGAGCCGTAGAACATCAGCGGGCAGAAGATCATGTCGACCAGCATCGGATGGCTGATGTGCGACTCGACAATTGTCCGGGCATTCTGCGTCGGCGCATCGAGGTCAAGCTCATTGAACTCGCGCACGGCCTTCACCAGGGCGTCAAAGCCATCGATCTGGTCCGGGAAGGCAGCCGCAACCTCGCCACGCAGCAGCTCGAAGTCATTGCTGAACTTCAGCTTCGTGCCCGGGAAGCTGACCGCGCTGTGCCCCTGCTGGTGCAGGTCCAGTTCATCCCAACGGATACGCAACTGCTTGAGCAGGCGGGTGAGCGGCAGGCCCTTCGCGCCTCGCGGCGCATAGTTCGTCATCGCGTGCAGCCCGACGTCGAACTGGTGCCCCTGGAACTGGTAGAACGAATTCAACCCGCCCCAGACGTAATGACGCTCAAGCACCACCACGCGCTTGTCAAACATGGCAAGGCGAATGCCGGCCCCAAGGCCGGACATGCCTGCACCAATGATGATGGCGTCGTAGTGGCTCATGACAGTTGATTGTTGATGGTTGACAGTTGATGGCACCGAGAAGGGCCTACCAACTACCAACCATCAACGATCCCCTAACTAACCAGTTCCTTGTCCGCCATCTTGTCGCGCAGGTACGCCACGCAACTGTCGAGGCTCGCGAGGTGCTCGTAGTCCGTGTCGGGCACGTGCACGCCATAGCGCTTGCGCAGCTCCATCACGATGTCGAGGAAGTCCATCGAATCCAGGTCGAGCTGGTCACGCAGGCGCTCGGCCGGGTTGATGTTGGACGTGTCCTCGTCGGGGTTGATGTCGTTGATGATCCCGATGATGGCCTGCTTGATATTCTCATCTGTCATTGCTTCTTCCTTTGCATTGCGCCTTGCGGCTTGGTTTCGGTTTTCTGCTATCACGGGTGATGCAGTCGTCGCCCCTACTCTTCGTACTTCTTCACGATCAAGGCTGAGTTGATCCCCAGCATCCCGAAGCTCATGTTCATGATGGTCCTGACGCCTTGGGTCTGCTTCGGCTGGTTCATCACCAGTCCGCGCACGGCGCAGGCCGGGTCAAGCTCGTCGATATTGATGGTCGGGTGCACGATGCCGTCGTCGAAGCTGGGCAGGTTGCCCGCAAGCTCGAGCGCGCCGGCCGCGCCCATTGCGTGGCCGATGTAGCTCTTGGTGTTGTTGACGTTCACGCCTTCAAAATCGCCGAATACGGCGTTCACCGCCGCGGCCTCCATTTCGTCCCCGCTCGGCGTGCTCGTTGCGTGAGTGTTCACGATGTCGATGTCGCCCGGTTCCATGCCCGCGCGCTTCACGGCCGCACGCATGCACTCACGCTGGCGTTCACTGTTGGGCAGCACGTAATCACTGGCGTCGCTGTTGACGTGCCAGCCGGCGATTTCGCCGTAAATCTTCGCGCCTCGCTTGAGGGCATCATCAAGACGCTCCAGCGTGTAGAGGCAGCCGCCTTCCGCCACCACGATGCCGTTGCGCTTCTTGTCGAACGGACGTGAGGCCTTGGTCGGGTCTTCGTGGCACGCCAGCGCGCCCTGTTGCTTGAAGCCTGCGAAGATACCGAAAGTGTGAATGCTCTCGCTGACTCCCCCACCAAACGCCAGGTCGACCTCATTCAGTTGCAACATCTGCGTCGCGTGGATCACCCCCATGTTGCCGGCCGCGCAGGCGGCGCCGATCGCGTAAGCGGGACCGGTGATCTTCAGGCTGAGCGTAACCTCGCCGGCCGGGTTGTTGGCGACGGTGCGCGGGTTGTGGTGGTGCGTCCAGAAGTCGAGGTTGTAGCCCTGCTTGCTGACTTCGTAGATCTCGGTTTCGGTCTCCACGTTGCCGTGTTCGGTGGTGCCGACGTAGACGCCGACGCGCGACTTGTCAGCCGATTCCCAGTCGATGCCTGAGTCTTTCAGCGCTTCGTTCGCGCAATAGATGCTGATGCTGCCGGCGCGCGTACCGCGACGCAGATCCTTGCGTTTCTGATAGCGCGTGGCTTCGAAATCACAGATGCCAGCGATGGTCTTGCCGAAGTAGCGGATCTCGTACGGCTGCACGCCGGACTTGCCGTCCAGCAGCGCCTGCCGGTACTCGGTGAGGTTATTGCCATTGGGCGAGGTGAGGCCAACGCCTGTAATGACGACTCGCGGGAGATTAGACATGGGCGTCTTCCTCCTCGCGCGCCGGAGCGGGCGTTGCATTGCCGCTCAGCTGACCGGTCTTCTTTCGGCCGTTGCGGAACTTGTTGATCTCGCCGGGCACCTTCATGCCGATTGCTGCCATGCGCTTAACCACGCGAGCGAGCCGGGACTCATCGTTCTTGGGCACGGCACTGCTTGCGGCCACGAAGAACTGGATGGTGGCTTCGGCGATTTCGCTGGTCGTCACAATGCTGCCAAGCGTGCGCGCGCGCGCGTCTTCCTGGCCGTAGCGCTCGGTCACGTACTGCAGTGCGCTGCGGGCGTTGTCTTTGAAGTTCTGCACGGCCAGTTGCTCGCGCCGGCGCAGAACCGTCGTCACGATACTCATCGTGTCGCTGACCGCACTGTGCATCTGGCAGCGATGCTCGCTGGAGAACTCACTGGTCGCGGCGCCCCACTCGCGCAATTCGCTGAGGCACTCGCTGACCGACCCTGCGCTCATGTCCAGCTCCTTGGCGATGTCGGCCGCACTGAGCGACTTGCCAGACAAAGCCAGCAGCCCCCACACCTTCCCCAGCCGCGACTTAAAGCCAATCGCCGAGAAGAAGGTCTCGAAGGTCATCAGGTGTTCACGAAGCACATCATCCATAGCCGACTCCCCTGCTTTCATGCGTTTGCTGCAACTGCCTGCGGCGCGGGCTTCACGCCGAAGTATTCATCCAGTGCCTCATCGCCGGTCCAGGCGGGCTCGTACCCGAGGTCGCGCTTTGCCGCGTCGAGCTTGAACCAGTGTGAGTTGGCCAGGTTCTCGGCCACGAACCGCGTCATTGGAGGCTCGCTGCGAAGCCCGAACATGCGCCAGATGAACTCCATCAGCGCGCCGGCCTTGTAGGCTGTGCGGGCGCTGACTTGTGCGTTAAGGTGCGCAAGTCCGGCCCGTTCAAGCACCGAGTTAATCCAGGGCCACAGCGCAACCGTCTCGCTGCTGATGAAGTACGCCTTGCCCGCCGCATGGTCCATGCTTTCGAGTGCCAGAAGGTGCGCGTCAGCAGCATCATGGACGTGCGTGATGTCGACGCGGTTCTTGCCGTCTCCGACCTGCTTCAGCTTGGCTACACGGGCACGCTCAAGTACGCGCGGCAACAGGTGCGGGTCGCCGTGGCCCCAGATCAGGTGCGGGCGCAGACTGGCCGTACGCAGGCCGTTCACGCCATTGGCAGCGATGACTTCCTGCTCGGCCAGCGCCTTACTCTCGGCGTAATGGGTGAGGTACTTCTTCGGATATGGCAACGATTCGTCGCCGCCATCAATGCCGCCACGCTCGAAAACTACGCTGGGCGTACTGGTGTAAACCAGATCGCGCACGCCATGCTTATGGCAGGCCGCGATCACATTGCGCGTGCCGGTCAGGTTGATGCCGAAATACTCAGCACGCGGGCCCCAGACGCCGGCCTTGGCCGCGACATGGAATACCGCATCGACTCCGTCTGCCGCCTTCGCAACATCGGCTGCATCGCGCAGATCTCCGGCGAATGCGGTTGCACCCGCAGGCAGATCATTGGGTTTGCGTGAAAACACGACTACGTCGTCGCCGCGGTCAAGCAGCCGCTGGACAATTCGAGCGCCGAGAAAGCCCGCGCCGCCGGTTACGAGTGCCTTCATAGCACCACCTCCGGCAGCTGCGTCTCGGCCCAGTGCTTCAGGGCGTCGCGGTTGATCTTGGCATTGTGGCGAACGTCGACGGGCAACCCTTCATGGAACAGGACGTACTTGATTTCCTTCGTCTTCTCGTGCGCCTGGGCCATCATCAGCAACTCATTGCGGATGCGGTCGCGCAGGTCCTTGGCGGGGATGTGCCCGTCGTGCAGCTCAACCACAATCACAGGCACTTCGTTCGGCCGATCACCGAGGCCCACCAGCGCGCTGCGGCTGACGGCATCGTGATTGTTGAAAATCGCCTCGATCTGGATGGGGTAGAGTGTACCCAGCGTCGTCTCGACGCGATGGCCTGCACGCCCGCAAAACCACAGGCGGCCTGCGGCGTCGAAGTAGCCAGTGTCGCCCATGCGGTGCCAGATCGTCGCGCCGTCGGTGATCTTCGCCAGCTTGGTGTTCTCTGGCCGGTTGAAGTACTCGCGTGTTGTGACCGGACTGCGGACGATGATCTCGCCAACCTGACCGGCCGGCAGCTCTTCCAAGTCATCGATACTCGCAATCGGCCCATCGGCCAGGCGGATCACTTTGGCTTCGACGCCCGGCAGCGGCTTGCCGACACAGGTGCCCCCGCCGCAGGCGGTATCGATGCTGGTTTCACCCAGAATCTCGCTCGCGCTGATGCTGCTGAATGGCAGCGATTCCGTTGCACCGTAGGGCGTGTGCAGGTCGCCTTCCGGCGCCAGCTTGCCGTTGAACATCGCAAGAGTG
>JAGQRH010000130.1 GCA_020425605.1 Planctomycetota bacterium
TTATCCCCGCGGGACAAGCTATGGATAGCTGATTTTCAATACAGTAAGTAAAATCAGAAACAAGCGAAATCGGTGCGGATTAGTCCCCTTGATTGATCAGCGACCTGAGCACATAAGGCAGAATACCGCCGTGCCGGTAATAGTCAATTTCAATCATGGTATCAATACGGCATAACAACTGAACTGTTTTTTGTGTGCCATCTTTTTTGTGTATGACAAGCGTTACATCCTGCTGCGGTTTAAGATCATCCAGCGCCAGAATATCAAATGTTTCATCGCCCCGAATGTCAAGTGATTGCGCGCTATCAGCATTCTTGAACTGCAACGGCAGTACGCCCATGCCGATCAGGTTGCTGCGGTGAATACGCTCATAACTGATAGCGACAACCGCTTTGACACCAAGCAATTGCGTTCCTTTCGCCGCCCAATCCCGACTGGAACCGGTGCCATATTCCTTACCGGCAAAAACGATGGTAGGAATACCTTGCTGCTGGTAACGCATCGCAGCGTCATAAATACTCATCTGCTCCCCTGGTTGTTCTCCAGCCTGATAGAACGTAACGCCGCCTTCGCTGCCCGGCACCATCAGATTTTTGATGCGTACATTGGCAAAAGTCCCGCGCAT
>JAGQRH010000131.1 GCA_020425605.1 Planctomycetota bacterium
GAGCGTGCTGTCGCGGCGGGCCTCGATCGGAGCCCCTTCGAGAAAGCGAACAAGGTCGTCGGCCAGTGCCGCCCCCGACTGGTAGCGACGATCCGGATCGTTCGACAGGGCCTTGAGCAGAATCGTCTCGAGATCGCGGCCGATCCGGTTCCCGGTGGAATCGGCCGGCCGCACCGCTGCCTGCTGGTGCACGATGGCCTCGATCAGTCCGTGCACCGGAAGCCCGTCGTCGTGGGGCAGATGTCCAGTGACAAGCTGGTGGATCAGCACGCCGAGGCTGTAGATGTCGGTGCGGGCGTCGCTCGCGGCACCGGTGCGTTGCAGCTCTTCCGGTGCGCTGTACGCCAGCGTCCCCGTGAACTCGCCTGTCACCGTGACCGGACGGTCCACGCCGTCAATTGCATGCGCGACGCCGAAGTCGAGCACGCTGGCCCGATCGCGCCCATCGATCAGGATGTTCGTGGGCTTCAGGTCGCGGTGAATCACTGCGTGCACATGGGCATGGGCCACGGCGCGGCAGATCTGGATGGCCACCTCGAGCTTGCGCTTCAGCCTCGCTCGATGGGAGTCCGCCTCGCGATCGACGCGACGACCCCACTCGTCGAGAGGGACGCCGTCGATCAGG
>JAGQRH010000132.1 GCA_020425605.1 Planctomycetota bacterium
AATCCGGGCACCCAGCGTGAGGGCACTGCAAATCAGTCGACCTGTTTTACGACGGTGAATTGCTTCCAGTTCTTCCAGAGTGGAGTGGGGGCGATGTTCCGATTCCAGGTCGGCGACTTGTCCGCCCACCATACCGACGGCACCCGCGGCATTGGCCAGGTCAACACAACATTCGGCAGCACATGACTTTACTGCAATCTGTTCAGCCATGATTTCAAAAGCCCGCGTTAATAAGGCGTCTCCGGCCAGAATCGCATTGGCCTCCCCGAATTTGATATGGCTGGTGGGCATGCCCCGGCGAAGTTCGTCGTCGTCCATAGCGGGCAAATCGTCGTGGATCAGGGAGTATGTGTGCACCATTTCGATGGCACAGGCGGCGGGGAGTGCCTGTGCCTTTTCGCCGCCACAGGCTTCACAACTGAGCAGAACCAGAATCGGGCGCAGCCGTTTGCCTCCTGCGGAGAGGCTGTAAGACATTGCCTCTCTGAGAATGGGGGGGCAATCTGCTGAGTGATCGAGGGCGTCGAGGAGGTGGCGATTGACCAGGGTCTGAAGTTCGCTCCAGGTTTCCTTAAAGGAAAGAGATTTGTCACTCATTCAATCATGATCTTTGTCTGAAGTT
>JAGQRH010000133.1 GCA_020425605.1 Planctomycetota bacterium
CTCCTGGCGGATCGTCTCGCTGCGCGGGAAGTAGGCCAGGGCCCACAGCACGATCGAGAAGGCGAGGATGATCGTGCCCGCCTGGGTCACGAACACCTTGCCCCGCGACACGACGGCGGCGAGCACCTGACTCGGAGCCGGCAAGCGGTAGGCCGGAAGCTCCATGACGTAGGTGCTGGCCTCACCGCGGAAGAGCGTGGCCCGCAGGATCCAGGCGGCGACCAGCGCCGCCGTCACGGACAGCACGTACATGCCCAGCAGCGCCCAGCCGCCGTACGCCGCGGGGAAGAACGCGCCGATCATGAGCGCGTACACCGGAAGGCGTGCGCTGCACGACATGAACGGCGCCACGAGGATCGTCACCAGGCGATCGCGACGGCTCTCGATGGTGCGCGCCGCCATGATCCCGGGGATCGCACAGGCGAACGACGAGAGCAACGGCACGAACGACTTGCCGCTCAAGCCCACGCCACGCATCACACGGTCGATGAGGAATGCCGCGCGTGCCAGGTAGCCCACGTCCTCGAGGATGGCGAGGAACAGGAACAGCAAGCAGATCTGGGGCAGGAACACGACCACCGCGCCGACGCCCGCGATCACGCCGTCCACGATCAAGTCGCG
>JAGQRH010000134.1 GCA_020425605.1 Planctomycetota bacterium
CAAGCGCGAGGCGCAGAAGCGGGCTCTCCCCCCTCAGGAACGGCGAGACGTGTTGGAGACGCTCCACAGCGAGCGGTTCGTGGACTCGGCTCCGGGCCAAGTCCACGCCGAGCTGCTCGACGAAGGCAAGCACCTATGCTCCGTGCGCACCATGTATCGGATCTTGGCCGCGCACGGTGAGGTCCGCGAGCGCCGCAGCCAGCTTCAGCACCCCCGCCACGCGGTACCCCGCCTGCAGGCCTCCGCGCCGAACAAGGTCTGGACCTGGGATATCACCAAGCTCGTTGGCCCGCAAAAGTGGGCCCACTTCCACCTCTATGTCGTTCTCGACCTGTTCAGCCGCTTCGTTGTCGCCTGGCGGCTCGAGCGCCGGGAGAGCAGCACGCTCGCCCGAGAGCTCCTGGTGAGTGCCTTCGAGAAGCAGCAGGTCGTGCCCGATCAGCTCACGGTCCACGCTGATCGAGGAACCTCCATGGTCTCCAAAACGGTCGCCCAGCTCTTCGCTGACCTCGGGGTCACGAAGTCGCACAGCCGTCCACGCGTATCGAACGACAACCCGTTCTCCGAGAGCCAGTTCAAGACGCTCAAATACAGACCTGATTTTCCAAAGCGGTTCGGG
>JAGQRH010000135.1 GCA_020425605.1 Planctomycetota bacterium
TGATCGCCTCCGGCCCCAGGGTGAGCCGGGTGTCGCCGTCGATCTCGGCCTGGACGCTGGCGTCGAGCCACTCGGTCGGCAGCCGGGACGCCGCGGGCAGGCCGACGAAGCTGAATCCACCCTTTTCGGCCAGCGTGGGGTCGGCCGGTCGCCACCACACGGGCAGGCCGGTGGCGCGCGACTCGGCGCGTGCGGTCTCCAGCAGCATGGCCAGGCGGTCGGCCTCGCGTTCCAGGGTCTGCAGCCGGCTGTCGCGCAGCGACACGGCGATCAGGCTGGTCGTCAGCGCCACGATGGCGATGACGATCAGCAGTTCGATCAGCGTGAAGCCGGCCGCGCGTGCGGCGGGGCCGCGGCGCGGATGCCGGCGACGTTCACTGCCAGGAGCCGATGTCGGCATCCGCGCCCTCGCCGCCCGGCTGCCCGTCGGCGCCGAGGCTGAAGACGTCGATCTCGCCCTGGATGCCCGGGTTGGCGTACTGGTACGGCCGGCCCCAGGGATCGGGCGGCAGCTTGTCGAGGTAGGGCTTCCAGTTCGGAGGGATCGCCCCCGCCGTCGGCTTGCGCACCAGGGCTTCCAGACCCTGTTCGGCACTGGGGTAGCGCTGGTTGTC
>JAGQRH010000136.1 GCA_020425605.1 Planctomycetota bacterium
TTCCCCGGCCGCTTCGAGTGCATTGGCCTGTTTGGCAACCGGTCCGGCGATCTGCGCGCCTTCCCGCTCCAGGAAGGCCAGCGTTCCAATCATCACCTTGTCGCCGTCATAGGTCCCGACAAGCCCCCGTCCGCTGACCGAAGCAAAGCCGCCAACATCGTTTTCGACCTTGAGACCGCGCCCCTCTGCAAATTGCAGAATGGCCTTGCCTATCGGATGGGTCGAATGCCGCTCCAGCCGGCAGGCATGGCGCAGGATCTCGTCCTCATCTTCCCCATCGGCAAAGAGCACATGCGTGACCTGCGGCTTGCCTTCGGTCAGCGTGCCCGTCTTGTCGACAATGATCGTGTCGACACCCGCCAACACTTCCAGCTGCTTGGCATCCTTGACCAGAACCCCGGCGCGTGCGCCGCGCCCCGTCGCCACCATGACGCTCATTGGCGTGGCCAGCCCCAGCGCGCACGGACAGGCAATCACCAGAACCGAGACCGCCGTCACGATGGCGAAGGCCAGCTTCGGTTCGGGGCCGAATACCATCCACAAGATAAAGCTGAGAACGGAGACGGCCACTACCGTCGGCACGAACCAGGCCGAAACCCGGTCTGCCAATGCC
>JAGQRH010000137.1 GCA_020425605.1 Planctomycetota bacterium
GGGTCGCTGGCGTCCTGCGTATCGGTGTTTTCGACGACGGTGTCATCCTGATCCACGATGACGATGTCTTCGTCGTCCTGGTCCACAGTGTCGTCCGGCGTGTCATCGACGACCGGGGACGGCGTGGCTGGCGTGACATCCTGCGGCGTCTCAACCGGCGTTGGGGTGCCCTCAGTCTGGTTCTGGTTGTTGCGTTCCTCGCGCGCCTGCCGCCTGGCTTCCCGTTCCGCCTTCTTGTCCACGGTTGGCGTAGCCGCGGCGTCGGTCGTTGCGCCGCCCTGCTGGCCGCCGCCGCCACCTGAGCCACCGGTAGCGCGGCCGCCACCGCCACCGCCGCCACCGCCTCCCCCGCCGCCGCGCCCACCGCCGGATGAGCCGCCAGCTGCCGTGGCGCCCGCGTTGTTGCTCCGGGTGCGGGTCTTCGCCTGACCTTCCTTGTCGCCGCCGGCGCCCTTGCCCGCCGTAACAGCGTCGCCGATGCTCGCCACGGCGAACTCCGCCGGGGAGCCATCGGCGCTGCGTACCGTGACCTCACCGGTCAGCAGCGCGAACTGGCCTTCGCCGAGCGCCACGGGCTGGCCATCCGGGCCGGTGAGTTGCGCCGTGCCGCTC
>JAGQRH010000138.1 GCA_020425605.1 Planctomycetota bacterium
TGAGCGGCCTCCATGTGATCCACGTCAACGGCAACGTGAACGCGACGGAACGCCAGGTGCACCAGCTGCAGCGGTGAAATCTTCACGAGGCCTGCGCCTCCACGCCGTAAGCTTCATCATTGACAGCAGGCGTGATCTCAACACTCGACCGGCCTCCCTCGGCCCAATCGAGTTCGGCGCTGCTTAAGTCGTGCTTTGGAGCCCGCGTCCAGAAACTAGGCGCCTGGGGCTTCGCCGACCTGGCAATAAGCTCGACAACCTTGGTCTTGCGCTCATCCGCGCAGCGGGCCTCCCAGAGCGGAATCGGAACCCCGGCCGCATCGGCGAGCTTCTTCAACACCTGCGGCAACTCCATCGCAAGACGCAGAAGCTTGGTGGTGCTGGCATCCGGGTAGAAGGCCTCGTTCTCGTAACGGGAAAAGGCGATCTTGCTCTTGCCGAAGATCTTGGCGGCTGCCGTCTGGGTAATCCCGTAGCGCATGCGAAAAGCCACGATATCCTCACCGAGCAGCACGTCACCGTACTCAGTCCTACGCAGATCCAGCCGCTTCAGATTCTCGTCGTGCTGCGAGCCACTGGTGAACCTGGCTCCGCACGCCGAGCATT
>JAGQRH010000139.1 GCA_020425605.1 Planctomycetota bacterium
CCAGGTCCGCAAACCCCTTTGCGCCGCCGGCAATCACGAGCGTCAGGTCTTCGTCGTCACTGAGCCCCGTCTTGTTCTCGACATGCGAGAACGCCGGCTCAACCTGCGCCGTAAGCCTCGCAACAGAAGCCGCACTGGCGCCCACAGACTGCACGTCAACTTCACGCGCCAACAGGGGCGCAGCCAGTACAACGCAGCAGATCAGGCAAATCAGGCGTGACATGGGCTTGCTTTGGTGATGGCGCAGACCGAACGGGTCAACGCCCCTCAACGACCTTCAACGCCGCCGCGGACCATCCACAGGTTGACTTGACCGACGTCGTCTTCCTCAACGCCCTGTGCGCCCAGTGAATTTCCGCTTAAAGCGTCAGCGGGCAGAACCGCGACCAGCAGGAACTCGCCTTCGCCCGGCAGCAATCCCGCCCCGATCAAGCGCGACTCGATACCACCGAGGCTCAAAGCCATCGCCATACGGTCTTCGGGGTTGATTGAGAACATGGCGCCCAGCGTACCGAGCTCAAGGTCATCGGTGTCGTCCGCGACCTGAGCTGCAAGGCTGTCGACGTCGTCCGGCAAGATGGTGCTGTCGCTGAACGTGACGCCGGC
>JAGQRH010000013.1 GCA_020425605.1 Planctomycetota bacterium
CGATCTACGACAACTGCAACAGCCTGCACACCAACGCGTACGACGAGGCGATCACCACGCCGACCAACGAGAGCGTGCGCCGCGCGCTGGCCATCCAGCACATCATCAACAAGGAGCTGGGGCTGGCCAAGAACGAGAACCCGGTGCAGGGCAGCTTCATCATCGAAGAGCTGACCGACCTCGTCGAAGAGGCCGTGCTCAAGGAATTCGACAGCCTTACCGAACGCGGCGGGGTGATCGGCGCGATGGAGACGCAGTACCAGCGCGGCAAGATCCAGGAAGAGTCGATGGTCTATGAGCAGCTCAAGCACAGCGGCGAGCTGCCGATCATCGGCGTGAACACGTTCCTGAACCCGCAGCCGCCCGAGTTTGAGGCCAAGGTCGAGCTCGCCCGCGCCACGCAGGAAGAAAAGGAAGCCTGTATCACGCGCCTGCGCGACTTCCAGAAGCGCCACAAGCAGGGCGCACCCAAGGCCCTCGAGCACCTGAAGCTTGTGGCTTTGCAGGGCGGCAACATCTTCAACGAACTGATGCGTACCGTACGTTTCTGCTCACTCGGCCAGATCAGCCACGCCCTCTACGAAGTAGGCGGCCAGTACCGCCGCAACATGTAAGTCTGCTATAATCCCTGAGTCCCCGTCGCCTCCCCTGCGGTTATCTCCATGCAGCGCAGCGACCTTCTCTTCATTGTGGGCACGACTCTGTTTGTCTGCGGAATCCTGGCCTGGCTGAGCCTGTCCCAGCGGGCGACCGGGTCTCGCGAGCCCCAGAACCGCACCAGCAGCGTTTCCATTGAAAGCCCGAGCGACGGTGAGCAGGCAGCGCCATTGCCGCCTCAGAAACCTTGGCCCGTGCCGGCTGCGGAAGTGCCCGACGATGATCGGCCGCTTGAGGACGGGCAACTGGCGATCAGTTTTGACGCCGTCGACGCAGACGGCAATCCGTTGAAAGCCGGCTGCACCGTCGAGCGGTTCGAGTCGAATCATTGGGGGAACATCGAGTATGCATGGTCCATCCGGGGCCCCGGGCATCACGTCATCGGACTCTGGCCCAGCGAATTGCCGCTGCGCATCAGCTTCTGGGCGCGTGAAACGAGCACCACGTGGTGCGTACTCGACCGGCTCAGCGAAGCCCAGGACTTTGGCAAGGTCGTCCTTGCGCCTTCCATTCGGGCGGACTTCAGTGGGGTCGGGACGCAGTGGCTCGGTGACACGGTTCTGTATCGCCAGGTGCCACCGCCGGTATGGGGCGGGCGGCTGTCGGACGCGACCGTCTTTGCCGGCCGTTTTGCTCGGCTGGGGCAGAGTCTCTGGACGGTTACGGATGTTGAGAACGGGCTGGATTGCGGACAGGTGTTCGTCACTGCTGATGACTCTAGCGCGCGCCCCGCAGTCATCCCATGGGCGAACATTGACTTTCGCCTGCTGAACGCGGCCGGAGACCGGTTCCCCGCGGACTACCGCTGCGAGTGGCGCAACGAGGCCGGTGCTTGGCTGCCGGCACGCTCCAGCAGGTGCAGCGGAGCCATGGTTCCCGAGGGCGCACAGATCCGGGTGCGTGCCCAGGCCCAACGAATATCCGACGCACCGGAAGCAGTCGTTGAAGCCGTCGCAACCGAAGGCCTGCTGGTCGATGTGACAGTCACGCAGGCGGCCGACTACGTCATCCATGTCCGGCGCGGCGGCGAGCCGGTAACGGGAACGTATGTGTGGGTGTGCACCCGCAGCAACCTGGACTCAATGTATCGGTTCGGTGGCGCGCCGGACGGATACTTCTTCAGAACCGACAAGTTCGGCGACGTGGCTATTCCACTGGCCGATTTGGAACCCGCGCTTGCAATGGAATGGGGTGGGTCAGATCCGTCAAGAGACGGCCGTGGTTACGGCCGGAGATATTCCGGCGTACCCAACGGCATGCTTCGTATCGGCGAGTTCAAGGACGGTGTGAATGAAGGAGTCCTGGACCTGGCCGCACAGACGGGAGTCCTGAAAGGCCCGGCCAGGGTGGCCGGGCGGCCCGAGGACGACGAGAGTTCCACGACCATGCGCGCATATCTCTGGCATGAGGGAATCTGGGGCATGGAGGCGCTTGAGCTCGGCAATGTGGGCAGCGAGCTCCCGGACAAACGCCTTCCAGCGGGCAGCTACGACCTGATCGCGTATTCGGACCGCTATTGGCGTGTGAGGTTCGCGGCGTCCCGTATCGACGTCGCGGACGGTGCAGAGATCCAGATGCCCGAGCTGAAGCTCTGGCCCATCGAGCTCAACACGCCGAAGCTGTTTGACGGTAGCGAGTCTCTCCTGCGCGCCGTGTTGACCAAGGGCGAATACAACGTCTGCTCGATCTGGCAGAGGTCGCAATTGCTGTACCTGGGCGAAGGCGATTATCGGCTCTATAGCAACGATCGTGAAGTGTGCCTGCCGCTGCGCGTGGGCGCGGACGGCGGCCTTCGGTTTGGCGAAATCGAGGCCGCAGACTGGCCCGAGACGGTCGAAGTCCAGCCAACGGTCCAGACCAGCCGGAAGTTTGCCAGCACGCCCGTGCGAGTGCGCGTCGAGCAGGAATGGCCGCGCTATGAGAATGTGCTGATCAATCTCGGCGGGCGCGAGACTTGGCTGCCGAGCGATGCACCGTACGCGGACCTTGGCTTCAGCGGGCCGAAGGAAGACTTCTGGGTTCGCGCGGAGGGCTTCACGGTCGAGCGTCGCGAGCGCGACGGCGCGGGCCCCGTCGAGTTTGTCCTGCGGCCCGAAGCGGGCGCGACGCTGGTAAGCCTGCCCCAGGTACCGTTGGAAGACCTTGTGCTGGCTTCCATGAAAGTCTGGCTGGACGGCGCGGCCTGCTCACACCGGTTGTTTCAGAAAGATGGCGGGTTGCTGGTTCTGTTTCGAGGGCTGCAGCCAGGCCCGCACCACGTAAGCATCGACGCCGCCGGCTGGACCTGGCAGGGCGACGCGCAAGTGGAACCCGGCAAACTCAGCAGAATCAAACTCGAAGCCCCGGCCGACCCGCCAGACTGAAAAAGATGGGCGTCGCAGCGCCCGCAAGTGCTAGAATCCAATCGCCCCGTGGCCAACCCCTCAGGCCGCCAATGCGCCGCGACATCGCCATCATCGCCGGAATCACAGTGCTGGTCGTGGTACTCGTGCTCGCGCTGGGGCCGCACCTGAGCAGTGTTCAAAAGGGGACACCCGAGCGCGCGAACTCGGTAGGTATCTCACCGGCCGAAGTGCCTTGGAGTCCCTCAGAGGCTGAAGGCTCTTCGCCCGCGATTCCCACCGACCTAGAGGGCAAAGGGTTCGTCCGTGTAGCACCTGTCGATTCTGTGACCGGCCACGTGGTTTCGAATGCCCGTTGTTTTCTGTCATCTCCCTACGGCGACAACTTCATTGATGGCTCCGTAAAATGGCTGGCTGAAACAGGCCAAATCGAGGCTCGTGTCAGGCCGGGTAAGTATCGGGTGCGGCTCGTCTGCGTTGATCACGCCCTCTGGAGGAGTGATCCAGTCGACGTCATCGCAGGTCAATGCACAGACCTTGGCCAGGTTTCCTTGGTTCCAGTAGTGCCTGTTACTTTCAATCCACGCGCAGGTTCCTGGCCCCGCGGAGAGATATCCCTCGTGCGTATCTGGCCACTTCCCGAGCCTTGGGAAGACTCTCGCATTGACGCAAGGATGGCCGTTAATGTGCCCCTACAGCCCGGACAGTACATCGGCCAAGTCCGCCGGCGTCTTGCTGATCCGTACACTTTTGTCCTCGAAGGCCAGCAAGCTCCAGAGTACGGGTATGACCCGACAATGCGCTTCGACGTTGGGGTCGACACCAGAGAGATGGAGATCGCCCTGGAGAACGAGGGCGGAACCCTGGAGCTGGAAGTGCGAGTTCGGAACCAACAAGGTCAGATTCCTCGCCCCGCGTGGGTGTGGGCGGAGAGCATTGATCCGTTGTTTGGGACGCAGATTGTTGCGGCAGCCAAGTCGAACCACGCGGGCGTCGCGACCCTGCGCCGCCTGAAGCCCGGAATGTTCAAGCTTCACGCCGGGCGCAGTGCTCTCGCTTCCGACACACCGGGTGCTCAGCTTTCGGGAGTCGAGCTGTCCAATGCGGGGCACGAACCAGTGGACATGGTGGTGCGCGAGTACGCTTGGGATGGGGAGGAGACTCTTCAAACGCGTGGACGGCTCGAACTCACCGTACTGAAACATGGGGCACCAGTCGAAGGAGCGCGTTTGTTGCGCGAGAGCCGCCCGCTCTACGAACGTGGTCGAGGTGGTTGGTACGGCCCGACTTCTGGTGCTGATGGACGCATCGTGATCCCCGATACGCCTGTGTGTGAAGAGTGGTTCGAGTTGAACTACCCCACGTGTCGCCACTTCCGATTCGACGTCTTGCCTGGCGAGACCACGGTGGGCGAGATTGAGCTTTGCCCAGAAGGTACGGCCGTGGTCCACGGCAACCTGGATTCGGTTGACAAGAAGCTGATTTGGGCCTTCCTGCACACCCAAGGCGACGATGCTGTGAACATTCAGCTTCGTAGCAGTTCCGAGGGAGAGTTCACCGTGTGGGACGTTCCGGTGGGCAATCACCTCGTCAGCATCACGTATGATGACTATGAAGATTTTGAGTTGCCGCTCGAAGTCTTGTCCCCGGGTGAGGTGACGTGGAGCATCTCACTTGCAGCGCAGGACGTGACGGTCGAACTGCCAGACAAGATACGAAACAACGGCGAGTACGAAGTGGAACTGCTGTTCGGCGAGCACCTGGAGTATCGTGACGTTCGATATCGGGACTCTGATTGGACCGAAACCCAGATGAAGCTCTTGGATGTGCTCCCAGGTATCTATCGAGTGGAGTTTCGATCCAGGACGGTCATTTGGAGATCCGAAGTGTTCACTGTGACAGGCGCTCCCGTCACGGTGTCTCAGTGGGTGCGCCTGACCCCAAAGGACTGGTTCCGTAAAGAAGATGAACGACCGGCGCCAACACGTCACATACGAATCGAGCCGGTGATACCCGTCGGAGCAGTGGCTCCCTGGCTCAACAATCTGAAGGTGGAGTATCGCACGGATCTTATGGCGGGGGATTACTTGGATAAGTGGGTCCGTGCTGGAGACTATTCGAGCACTTTGGATTTCGAACTGGAGATCTCGCCCGAGTCGCAATGGCTCGACATGCGTATCGCGGGATGCAGCTCAATTCGCGTTGATCTGACTTCGACCAAGTTCTCTCGACAATCGAAGTATGATCCCGAGATTTTGGCGATCGAGCCGAAGCTTGGTGCGCCGTCCAGATTGATCCTACTGGATTTGCCGCCGCCGGATCAGTTCGCTACGGAGAGCTTGTGGCGACTCAGGTATCGTTACGATGATCGTGCTTGGGCTGGTGTGGACTTGCTGCCCGATGCTGCAATCCGGGACCGAAGTCGTTTGATCATGCGTAATGGCCTTCCGTCGCTTTGGCTGAGCGAGCTTCCCACAGGCGTGACCACGCTGGAACTTCAATTGGCTGGATTTGAGACCACGGCCGTGGACCTGCAGCCAGCAATTGCCGGGTATCGCGAGCTTACCTGTAAACCCAAGCAGAAGAATTGAGCCGCGCTGTCGTGCCTAACTACCCCGGCCGGTTCTTAGGGTTACTTGGTCTAGTTCGGCTATGGTGGCGGGACTGTAGGTTTGGCCGTCGAGGGTCAGGTTGAATTCGCTTAGCTGGTGGATGGGCAGGTGGTAGGTGTCGCCCTTCTTCAGGTACGTTGCGTAGACGGGCTCGCTTTCCAACTTTGCCACCAATGATTTGCCCTCGATGGCCTGCAGCTCGAACCACATGTGCTCGCGGCTGGCGCCTTCCGGCAGCTCTTCCTCATTCAGGCTGGCACTCAGGTCGTCGCAGTTATCGTTGAACGGCACGCCCAGCTTCACGGCCATGCGCCGGTGCGCGTACTGGCTGCTGTACCAGGCTGCGGCCGCATGGCCGAAACGCACGCGCGCAAGGTGCGCGCGGCGCGCACTTTCTTCATCGCTGAGCCAGAAGATCGGGTCGCCTTGCACGCTCTTCAGGAAGCCCTGAATGCCGACCGGCTTGGCCTGGTCGCAAACGACCATGCGCCAGCCTTCCAGGCCGGTGCGCTTGCGGTCGTCACGGCCGCCGAGTGCGCTTCGATCCATCTGTTTCAGTACATCCTCAAGCGGCGCAAGCCGGATTGCCACTTCCGCGCCGAATGAGAAATCCAGCCCCTGTTCCGGGATGTAGACCGGCAGGATGTACGCGATCAGCCACTGGAAGGCCGTCAGCGCGTCGTGAAGGCTTTCGCGCGGGACGCCGATCAGCTCAAGCTCCGGCATTGAAAAGCGTTTCAGCCCGCGAGTGTGCAGCCAGTAGATGTCGCCGCCCGGCGACTCGTGCACCTGGTACATCTCCTCGGGCGCGGGCGCGACCTTGCAGGCCGCGAGCTCATGCAGTGTTGTCTTGCTGCGAAGGATGAACGAGTTCATGTCGATGCACGCCGTCGCGAGACCGTCGGCGATGACATCGGCCAGTTTCAGGTGCGCGTGGAAGTGCTCGTTCGGCTCGTCGTCCGGCTCATAGTGCATTCGCACCAGCAGCATCCAGCGGGAGCGGCGGGCAAGCTCGTACTCTTCTTCATCGCGCCAGCGGGCGGGCGTCCATTCCCAGGGCGTGAACTCCTCGTCGCGCGGCAGGCAGCAGACCTGCACCGGGCGCGCGTCGTTGTCGATCTTGAGGTGCCGTGCCCAGACGGCCGTGTCGGGCGCGTCCTCGCTGATGACCTCGGCCTTGTAGCCCGCGTCGGTCAGGCGCTGCAGGACCTCGAAGGGCTGCGGCGGCTCAGGCGAATTGCAGAGCAAGGCGAATGTAGAGGGCTGCTCCGCGCCTTCCGGCAGCGGCTGGTCGTTTTCGTCGTCCGGGACGTCGCTCATTTGGCCTCAGGTCGACGGTTGCTACGCGCTCTGCTTGGCACCGGCCAGGGCGCTGGTCAGCGCCGCGGCGAACTGCTTGAGGTGTTCTTCCTTGACTGTCAGCGGTGGCAGCAGCCGGATCATGTTCGGCCGGTCGCAACCACCAACGATGATCTTCTGCTCCAGCAGCGCCTTTACGATGGGCTTGGCGGGGCATTCAAGCTCGATGCCCAGTAGCAGGCCCTTGCCGGTCACGGCCAAGACTTCGGGGATGGCGCCCAGCAGGTCGCGCACGACCAGCTCCATGTTGCGGGCGTTCTCCAGCAGGTTCTCCGACTTGATGATCTCGATATTCGCCTTCAATGCGGCCATTGCCAGCGGTCCGCCGCCGAAGGTGCAGCCGTGTTCGCCGGGTGCGGGGGCCGTGGAGATCGCCTCGCTGAGGATCACCATGCCCATCGGGAACCCGCCGCCGGCCGCCTTGGCGCTGGTGCAGATGTCCGGCTCAATGTCCCAGTGGATGCCTGCGAACATTTCGCCGGTGCGCCCGAAGCCGGTCTGGACTTCGTCAAAGATCAGCGCCGTGCCGTAGCCGAGGCACAGCTCACGCAGCGAGTCGTAGTACTTGCGGCTGGCAATGCGTACGCCGCCGACGCTGGTGACCGGCTCGAGGATGATCGCGGCGACATCCTCGCTCATCATGTGCTCTAGCGTGTCGAAGTCGCCGAGCGGCACGAAGTCGGTCAGGTTGCTCAAGTTCTCGGGGAAGTCGTCCCGCAGCTTCTGGTTGCCGGTGACCGAGAGGCTGCCGATCGTGCGCCCATGGAATCCGGTCTCCATGGCGATCACGCGCGGACGTCCGGTGGCGCGGCGCGCGATCTTGATCGCGACCTCGTTGGCCTCGGTGCCGCTGTTAACAAAGAAGACGTTCTTGCTGAGTGGGTAGGCAGACTCCAGCAGCAGCTTGGCGGCGGCCGCGCGAGTGTCATTGTAGACGGCGTTGCTGAAGAAGATCAGCTTCTTGGCCTGCTCATGGATGGCTTCCACCAGCTTCGGGTGCGAGTGCCCGATACCGCAGACCGCGTGGCCCGAGTAGAGGTCGAGGTACTTGGTGCCCTTTTCGTCGAACACCCAGACGTCCTCACCGCGCACGACGGTGAGCGGCAGCTTGGTGTAGCTGGGTACCAGGCAGGCGTCTTCGGTTTCGCGAATATTCATGCGCTCTCCGACTGCTCCTGGTGACGGCGGGCCGCCTCGGGCAGTTCCTCGATGATGTCAGTGGCGATCATGCCGATCTCACCCATTTTGGCGCAAACCAGGTCGCCTGCAAGACCATGCAGGTAAACCCCCAGCGTGGCGGCTTCGAACGAGTCATAGCCCTGGCACCGGAACGCGGCAATTGCGCCACATAAAACATCGCCTACGCCGGCCTTGGCCATGCCCGGATTGCCGGTCTGGTTGACATAGACGCGCGCGCCGTCCGTGACGACCGTATGGAAGCCTTTCAACACCAGCACTACGCCGTACTTGCGCGCGAAAGCAACGGCGACATCGCGACGGTGGTCATCGCCGGCCTTGAGGCTGGCGCCGTCGTATTCCTTGCCCAGCAGGCGCAGCATTTCGCCGGGGTGGGGGGTGAGGATCGGCAGCCCGTTGTCGTGCGGAATGTTCTTCAGCACTTCGCACTTGTCGTGGGCGACGGCGTTCAGCCCGTCGGCGTCAATCACGACCTTTGCCTTCACCTGGGGCAGCAGGTTGATGACCGCCTGCACGGTTTGCGGGTGCTGCGACAGGCCGGGGCCGATCAGCATGACGTCAGAGGCCTCGGCCGCCTTGAGGATCTTGGCCGGCGACATGGCGCTGATGGTGCCGTCTTCGGTCTCGGGCAGTGCGCTGGTCATGACGTTGGGGTCGCGCCCGGCCACGACGGCCGCCAAACGCCATGGCATGCCCACACGCACCAGGCCCGCACCGCAGCGCAAGGCTGCGCGCGAGGCAAGTGCAGCGGCGCCCACCATGCCCACGGAGCCGGCAAGGCAGAACAGCCGCCCGGCCTCGCCTTTGTGCATGGTCGCCGACCGCTTCTCCAGCGGCGGCAGCGCAGTCACGATTTCCAGATCATCAGCCACGCCGCGAGTATGGGGTTGGGACGGCAACGGGCGCAAGCCACTTCACCGCCACAGGCCTTTACGAGCCGCCTTGGCTACCGCTTCCTGTGCGGCGAAGTCTTCGGCGTGCTTGGTGTTGGGCGGGATGCGCATCACCCGGGCCCAGCCTTCCTTCATGAGTACTTCGTTCAGCATGCGGTCGTCTGTCAGGTAGACGTAGGCGAGCGTTCGGCCGTACTTGTCTTCGCGCTCGGCGTCGTACTTGAGCTTCACCTGCGGGTCATTCTCTAACAACTCGAAGACGAACATCGTGGCCTTCCAGCCGTCGCTTTCGGGGTCGACCTTCTCATGCGGCACCTCAGCGCAGTCGATGCCGATCAAGCGGATGCGTTCTTTCCTGCCGTTGTGCTCGACCTCAATGGTGTCGCCGTCGATTACCTGCGTGACCGGGTAGTAGCCCGATTTCTTCTTGTCCGGAGCCGGCAGGTAAAGCCGCGGGCGGTCGATCGGGGCGGATGGGGCCGCTGAGCCGGTCCCGTTGCCCGCGTAGATGCCGTCGTCGCGCAGGCGGAAGGGCAGGTAGCCGCTGGCCCACAGCACGGCGCCCAGCAGCAGCACCAGCGCAATCATCAGCGCGGCCGTGCGCCCGGTGTGTAGCCTGCCTCTTTGATTTGCCCTTGGCATCCGGCCAGTATAGCGAGTTGCGTGTGCTTCGCGCTTGCGATGGTTTTACGCGAAGGTGCGAAGTTGAACGAAGGACGCGAAGGCCGGGTTGGCTGCAGTTGAGGTCCTCAATACTGGGGAGACACAGATGGATCGGTTTGATGATGAGATTGAACAACTGGCCGAAGCGGTGATTGGCGCTGCCATTGAGGTTCACCGGCACCTTGGCCCGGGCCATCCGGAGTCGGTCTATTGCAGCGCACTCGAATACGAGTTCGAGTTGAGGAGCATTGGCAATCAACGCGAACACCATTACCGCGTGAGGTACAAAGGCAAGGACGTTGGCGAGGGTCGGCTGGACTTCTGGGTAGGCAAGCGGCTTACGGTGGAAGTCAAAGCCGTAGAGGAGCTCTCGCCAGTACATTCCGGGCAAGTTGTTGCTTACCTTTCACAAAAGGACGAGCCCGTTGGATTGCTGATAAACTTCAATGTGCCCGTCCTGCGTCGAGGGTTGAGACGTATCGTGCGCAGCAAGTCAAAGGGGAACAGTCCAGACGTGAAGTAGGGGTACAGTCCACATAGTGGCCTTCGCGTTCTTCGCCAATCTTCGCACCTTCGCGTAAAACACACACGCGAGGGCGAAGCACGAGCACCATGAATCAACTCGACCGGACACTCTCTGCGCGTATCCATGGCTGGCGGCTGGGGCCGCTGGACTACCTCCTGGTTGTTCCGGGCATGCTGTTCGGCAGCTATGTGATGCCACTGACCGTCCTGGCGCTGGGGTTCTGGCTGGGCTGGCGCTTCGGACTGGTCTGCGTGATGGCTGCGCTGACTACGCTGGCAATCACAAGTCCCATGAAGCACTGGATCGGCCGGCCGCGACCGGAGCCGCTGGAGGCCCCGCGCGCCTTCAAGATTCGGGGTCTGGTGAACAACCCGAGTTTCCCATCCGGTGACAGCGCCCAGGCCGGCGCTATCACGACATTGCTGATCCTGCTGGGGCCGCTCGCCTGGCCCGTGAGCCTCAGCTTTCTGCCGTTGATCCCGCTGTGCATGTTCGCGCGGGTCTACTATGGCGCGCACTGGATCGGGGATACCATTGTGGGCGTTGCGATCGGTGCCGGCGTCGCCTTTGCGTATGCATTCTGGTTCGCCCAGTTTGCAGGCCACGGGCTATCGGCGGCTTGATCGTTTTCTATAAGGCAATGCTTCAATTCAGCGGTCAGGAGCAGTCATGAGCGAGCGCACGTTGTTTACCTCCGAATCGGTCGGCGAAGGTCACCCGGACAAGGTCTGTGACCAGGTGTCGGACGCCGTCCTCGATGCGTTGCTCGCGAAAGACCCGGATTCGCGCGTAGCCTGTGAGACGGCCACCACCACCGGCTTCATCTGCGTGATGGGCGAAATCACCACCAAGGCGACCGAGGTTCTGGCGCACATTGGTGACATCGCCCGCGAGACGGCCTGCGGCATCGGCTACACCAACGGTGACTACGGGCTGGATGGCAACTCCTGTGGCGTCGCGGTTACCGTCCATGGTCAGTCGCCCGACATCGCCATGGGCGTGGATGAAGGCAAGGACCACGAACAGGGCGCCGGCGACCAGGGCATGATGTTCGGGTACGCCACCAACGAGACGCCCGAGCTGATGCCGGCCGCGATCGCATGGTCGCATAAGCTGACGGCTGCGCAGGCCGCTGCCCGACACGGTGGCAAGATCAAGTGGCTGCGCCCGGACTGCAAGAGCCAGGTGACGGTCGAGTACGAAGGTCATGAGCTGAAGCGCATCCACACCGTCGTGTTGTCCACCCAGCACGACCCGGACGTGACTCTTGAGCAGGTACGCGAGCAGGTGATCGAGGAGATCATCAAGCCGACGCTGCCCAAGGACTTCATCGATGACAAGACGATCTACCACGTCAACCCGACCGGCCGATTCGTGATTGGCGGCCCGCACGGCGACTCCGGCCTGACCGGTCGCAAGATCATCGTGGACACGTACGGCGGAATGGGCCGCCACGGCGGCGGCGCGTTCAGCGGCAAGGACCCGTCGAAGGTCGACCGCAGCGCGGCTTACATGGCGCGCTATGCCGCGAAGAATGTCGTAAAAGCTGAATTGGCCCAGCGTTGTGAAATTCAGCTCGCCTATGCGATCGGCGTAGCTGAACCTGTCAGTATCCACGTGGAGACCTTCGGGACGAACGCTGTGAGCGATCACCGCATCATTGAGCTGCTGCGTGAGCACTTGAGTTTCAAGCCGAAGTCGATTATCGAAACGTTGAAGCTGAAGCGCCCCATCTACCGCCAGACGGCCAAGAATGGGCACTTCGGGCACACCGGAGACAGCTTCCCATGGGAGCAGACGGACCTGGCCGAGAAGCTGAAGAAGTCGGCCGGCGTCTAGCTTTACGTTCTGCAAGAAAAAGTGGGTTGCGTGACCTAAGGCAGAACTGTAAACAACTTAGCACTTGGACCGTCAGTGGCTGGAAGGTCCAAAATTCATAAAAAGCCGGTAGTAAAGAGCTTTTGTCGCTCTATATTGCCGGACCATTGCGGGCAGGACTTACACTAGTCGTTCACAGACACCGAAAACAAAAACCAAGGGGACGAACCCATGACAGACAATGCACCGGCTGAAAGTGGCGGCGGCGAGCTCGAAGCGCTCGGCGTGCCTAAGGAAATCCAGGACTACGCGAAGACCATGTGGATGCTGCAGATCATCGGCCTTGGGCCGCTCTATCTGATCTTCGTTGAGAAGCCGGGACTCTGGAAGAACCCCTGGTTCGTGTCCCAGGTTCGCCTGATGATCCGCTCCATGCTGTTCTGGATCATCTGCTACCTGCCTGGTATGTGGTTCGCGTTCCAGTGCTTCGGCGCCGTTGGCAAGGGCAAGGACCCCAAGGTCCCGTTTGCCGCGCCGAACGGTTTCGCCGACAGCCAGAAGTAAGTAACGGAATGGACTTACTTGACCGGGGACGCATCAGCGTCCCCGGTTTGTATTTGCCCCGGGCATCCCGACGCATATGCGCATCAATGTCGACCTGAGCGTGAACGACTACGACCGCGAACTCTTCGCGGAGCGCCGTATTGTGCTGGAGACCCGCGAGGGTGAAGGCCTGCCGCACATCGTGCTGAAGATTCTGTCGATGGCCATGTTCCATGACGTGGCCCTGCAGGTCGAGCCCACCATGGATGACGATGACCGCTACAAGCCCGACCTGCTGATCCGTGCTGAAGATTACCGCCCGAAGCTCTGGGTCGAATGCGGTGCGTGCCGCGTGCAGAAGCTCGATAAGGTCACTTTCAAGCACTACGACGCGAACGTGGTCATGCTCAAGCGCACGGCCCGTGAGGCACGCGAGATCATGGAGCGCTGCCGGGGTGAAGTTCGCCGCATCCAGGCGATCGAATTCATTGGCTTTGACAACGGCTTTGTCGACTTGGTCGCTAATGTGCTGACTGGCAAGAACGATGTCGTAGCCATCATCAGCGGTGATGCCTTGCAGCTCGTCATCGACGGAACGACACATTCCACCACGATTCATCGCTTCAAGTCCGAGAAGTGACGACTCCTGAAACCCCGGATTGCAGATGGGTTGCGTCGCAATCGGCGCTACACTGGCCACATGAGACGCTTTGCGCTGGCCATTCTTGCGTTGCTCGCGTTCGGGCTGACGTCCGTCGCTGAGGGCGATCGACCCCAATTCCCCCGCGTTCCGAGGGGTTTCGATGAAGGCCGCACCGAGCTTACGGCCGAGGTCAAGGATGGGCTGATATCCTCCGGTGACTTCGTGAAGCGTTTGTTCGAAGAAGCGGACTTGGCCGAGCTTTCGACTTTCATTCACTTGCATTTGCTGAGTGATGAGCTTCAGTCGCTTGACGGCGGGCTCAAGCTTGATGGTGAGCTGCTGAAGTGCCGCGATGAGGTAGCCTTATTGGCACTGCTGCAGTCCCGGAAGCTGAAGCCCGGCGGCGTAGCACATGCGATCGGAAAAATGCTTGTCGCGCGCAAGTACACGCTGACGGACACCGCCGCTTGGCTCTACGCCCGCGGATTCAACTTCAACGTACTGCAGCGCGCACTGAATGGCGAGCGGCTTGACGCCCTGCGCTTGCGCACGAGCTTGCGTGCAGCCAAAGACAAGTCTGCCGCGGCGTTGTTCGTGCAGGGGATGTGGGAATACAACCTGAACGATGCGCGCGAAGAACTCGGCGGTACGTATGACGGCGTCCAGGCCGTGGAATGCCTGCTGGCGCTCGGCTGGCAGTCAGACGACTTTGCCAGCGCCTGCGGTCAGGATGAGTTGCCGGACGTTCGCAAGCGAATGATCGAATGGGGCGACGCCCGGTTGATCTGGCCGATGCTTGAGCACTACGTGTCCGAGAGCGAGTTGATCAAGAAGGTGATTGAGCACTATGAGGCCAAGGACGACCCGCGCCTCGTAGATCTCGCCCTGGCTCGCGCGGCCACCACAACACGCTGGTTCCGGACCGGCGGACCGGGCATCAGCGCCGTCTACCGCGGTCCGTGGCCGGACAGCAAAGGGGCCCCTAGCCCGCCGACCGGCGCCGTGATGGAAATCGGCGATGTTGACAATGAGCAGTTCACAAATGCACTCGATGATGAAATCCGGGCGCACTTCAGTTCCAACGGCGAGCAGCTGACGATTGTGCTTTACGAGGATGGCAGCGCACGTGCCATAATCGACCGCCCTGCGCGCGAGCCTGTGAACTATGGTGCCGACTCGCCATTCGGCAATGTCGCCACTTCCCGCCAGGCCTACGAAGGACGCGTGAGCATCGCCGGTCGCAGCGCACTGATGTACCTGGTATTCGCGAACGGCGCCAAGTCAGCGCCGGCGGAATGGGAACTGGCCAATTTGAAGTTGACGGCGGGCAACGCGTTCCTGGTCGCGGACATCGACGACGGCGTGAACTTCACACCCATCCTGCTCAGGCGCACCACTCGGCTGGTTGACTAGTACATGCGCTGTGCGAAGAAACGGTCGATGCGCGTCCACAGGTCGCGCTCGGCGGCTTCGCGGTACTCCGCGTTGCCCTCTTCGTTGTCGAAGAACGCGTGTCCGACGCCTGGGTAGGTGTAGGTTTCGTCGTCTTCGGGGCTGCTTGAGAGCACTTTCTCCAGTGCGCGGACATCCTCGATCGGAACTTCGCTGTCGATCTCGCCGAACACGGCCAGGATCGGTGCGCGCGCCTTCGCCACGATATCCAGCGGCTGTTTGATGATCACGTCGTCGGCCACGGGAAGTCGGATGAATGGGCAGACTACCACGCAGGCCTCGAATTCTTCGTCACTCGCCAAAAGGGCAATCGTGCCGGCCAGCCAGGCGCCAACCATGCCGACCTTCTTGCTGCCGCCCAACGTCTTTCGAAGGTCCCGGGCCGCGGCCTTGGCGGCGTGCACGCCGTTCACGATCTCGTCGAGGGTGACGTTGTCGATCGTGCGCTCTTGCTTCGACAATTCGGGGACGCTGACTGCAAAGCCCGTGTTGGCGATACCCTGGGCACTATGAAGCACGGTCTTGTCGATCACAAACCGCTTCGGCAGCAGGACTACGCCGCCTTTGATCGGACCGTTTCTCGGGTTCACCAGCATGGTGGTGATGATCGGTGTTGGAACGGCATTGTTCAATAGACCAATGTCCGGGCGGACAGATCATTGGCAATTGTAGTTCCGACGTGCTTTGACCATGATTCGGCCGTGCCCAGATCAGTCATCAACAGCATTGTCCACGGCGACGCCCTTGCGATCGCGTCCTCCCTGCCCCAGGGCAGGGTTGCACTGCTCTATCTTGATCCGCCGTTCTTCAGTGGGCGGAGGCGAAGCAACCGCGGCAAGGGCCCCGCATATGACGACCGCTGGCCGGGCGGACTGGCTGAGTACCTGCGCTTCCTTCGCAGCCTGCTTGAAGCCGGACACCCGTTGCTGACTCCCGACGGCGTGATTGCACTCCATCTCGACTGGCGCGCGACACACCATGGAAGGCTTGAACTCGAACGACTACTTGGCCCTGGCGGCTTCGTGAACGAGATCATCTGGTCGTATCGGACCGGCGGCGGCAGCAAACGCATGCTGGCCCGCAAGCACGACAGCATCCACGTGTTTGCGGCCGGCAAGAATTACACCTTCAACCGCCAGACGGAAAAGAGCTATCTCGCTCACCGGTATGGCTTTACGAATATCCAGATCCATGAGGACGAAAAGGGGCCGTACACTCTCAGTGCCATGCGCGACGTCTGGGAAATCCCCGCCCTGCGCGGGAATCAGCGAGAGTACGTGGGTTACCCGACGCAGAAGCCGCTGCAACTGCTTGAGCGGCTGATCGGCTGCTTCAGCAATGAGGGCGACCTGGTTGCTGACTTGTGTTGCGGCTCCGGCACAACGCTGCTGGCGGCAAGCCGCTTGAAGCGCCACTGGGTGGGAGTCGATAGCAGCGCCGAGGCGGTTTCATTGGCCCGGAGGAGGCTATCGCAACCGAACCAGTGAACTATACTGTGCGCATTGCGCCTTTTTACACTTGCCCCGTTGTGTTACGGGGCTCTAGATTCGTACCGCAAGTCCTGCCGGAAACAAGGCTTAGCGCCTGCCGGTGACAAACCCTTTGGGGGCCCATCGAACCCATGCCCATCAATCTCCGATACGGACAGCAGGCAGTTGCCCGTGGCTACATAGCCAAGGCTCGTCTGGACCAGGTTCTTGCCAAGCAGAAGCAGTTAGCGGCGCAGGGCAAGAAAGTCAGCGTCCGCATGATCCTTGAGAAGGCCAAGCTGCTCGATAGTGACCAGCTGTCCACGATCGATCGCGACCTGAACATCAAGGTCGTCAAGAAACACACATCCCGCGTTCAGAAGCCCGGGGTGAAGCGTCCAAGCGGCCCGACCGGCGCCCAGAATTTTGCGGGCGAATCCGTGCCACAGTTCAGCGGCATGAGTGGCGCCGACCCGGACGCAACCGTCTTCAGCCCGCCGCCCGCAGACATGCAGGAGAAGATCCGGGCCGAGCGCGAGCGTGCCAAGACCGATGCTCGGGCCAAGCAGGAACAGGAAGCGTCCGCCTTTTTCGGCGATGATGCAAGCCCGTTCGGTGCTGACCCGTTCAGCGGCAGCGACATGGCACCGGAACCGTTCGGCAATGACATGCAGCCGGAACCCTTCGGTGGCGAAATGCAACCAGAGCCGTTCGGCAATGAAATGCAGCCCGAGCCCTTTGGCGGCGAGATGCAGCCGGAGCCGTTTGGCAACGAAATGCAGCCCGAGCCGATGGGCATGCACGCGGACCCCTTCGGGGGTGGCGACCTTGCGCCCGACGACGGCGGCTTCGGTAACGACGCCAGCCCCTTCGACGACCCATATGGAGACGCGGGTTTCGGCGGCGAGCCGCAAGAGCTTTCACGTCAGGATTCCAGCCCCAAGCTGTCGAGCTTGGCGGCCGAGTACGACAATTTCGCATCGCCCGACGACGAGGCGCTGCCGACGATCAACGCGTTCGATGATGCCGCCCCCGCGCATGGGGGCTTCCAGTCCGGTCCTCCGCCGATGCAGCATGCGGGCCCGTCTCTGGCCCCCGCCGACGACGACTTCGGCAGCTTCGGCAACGACATCCGCTCACCCGAAGAGTTGGAATCTGCCCCGGCCGGCAAGAACCGACCGACGGGTGGTGACAACATGGATGCCACGATGTTCAGCCCGCCCCCGCCGGGCATCGGTAGCAGCCCGCGCCAGAAGACCGGCGCGATGGATCGCACTGTGTTCAGCCCGCGCCCGCCCGAGTTCGGGGGCGCGCAGCCGATGGAAGCTCAACCCGCCGGCGACGATTGGGGCGAAGAGCCGGCCATGGACGCCGAGCCGTTCGACGGCGGTCCCAGCTTTGACGATGACAGCGGCTTTGGCGGCGGCCCCAGCTTTGACGATGACAGCGGCTTTGGCGGTGGTCCCAGCTTTGACGATGAGCCGGCCGGCGCCAATATGGATGCAACCCTCTTCAGTCCTCCTCCCGCCCAGATGCCGGCAGCGCGCCGCGACACAGGGCGCCAGCAGCCGGCGGCAAAGGGACGCCAGGGTGCGGACGACTTTGGCGACGTAGATATCCCGACCGGCAAGGTGATCGACGATGTGCCGACTTCGCCGGCCAGTATGGACGACGAGGTGCATCCGCTGCGCCGCGGCGTAGGTACGTCCTCCGCATCTGTGAAGCAGGGGACGCGGCCGCAGCCATCGTACGACGATGACGTGGCCGATGAGTTGCCGGATGATGGTGGCATCGATGTGCCGGGCGATATCCCGGATGAATTGCCGGAAGAAGAAGAAGCCGCACCGCGTATGGGTAAGGGCAAGGGCAAGCTGCCGAGCAAGGCACCGCTCAAGGCCAAGTCCAGCAAGCGCGAACTGCCGCAGAAGGAAGTGCCCGCTACCGACGGCGAAGACAAGCCGAAGAAGAGCGCGGGCAAGCGCGTCTTGCTGATCTTCACGATCCTGCTGCTGCTGGTGGTGGCGATCTTGACCCTGCCGATCGTCCTGTACGACGTGCCTGAGGCGAAGTTTGTCCGCGACATCCGCGACAACCCGCAGGCCAAGCCGATCTATGACTACGTGGACTACGAGATCTTCAACCGGGTCCGTGAATGGACCGACCAGCCGACGAAGAAGAAGCCGGATGGCCCCAAGCCGTTCAGTATTCCGACGGCGCCGCCCGACAACTCTTCCGATACCCCGCCCGCGCCGAACAGCGATGACGGCGCGTCCCCGGAGGACGGCGGGGGCGGATAGGCAACCGCTTCAAATCCTTCAAAGCCCGCACCTCGGTGCGGGCTTTGGCATGCCATCGCGCACGAACCTCTTGCACACCGCAACACAAACGCAAACATGCGTGGCACATGGATGAGCTCAGGGCAAACTTCGAGGCTGCGGGCCAGGGCCACGCCTTCCGCTGGTGGAATGAGTTGGGCGAGCGCGGCAAGCGCCGCCTGATTCGCCAGCTTGCGGCCGTTGACCTCAGCCGCATCACTGAAATGCAGGCCGCCATGGCCGCACTCAAGTCGCCGCATCTGCGCAATCTCTCGCCCGCACCGGCCTTCGAGCTGGCGGATGAGTCTTTTCCATACCTGCTGAACGACGCTGCCCGCGCCATGGCTCCTCAGGGTGAGAAAGAGCTGCGCGACGGTCGGGTTGGCGTGTTGCTGGTGGCCGGCGGTCAGGGCACGCGCCTGGGATTTGATGGTCCCAAGGGCTGCTACGAGATCCTGCCGCTGACCGGCATGACGCTGTTCGAGGTCTTCGCGCGCAAGCTGATCCGCGTCGGGCGCGAGTACGGCAAGACTCCGCCGCTCTACGTCATGGTCGGCAACCACAACGAAGCTGCGACGCGCAATTTCTGGGAAGACCGCGATTACTTCGGATTGAACGGCGACGACGTGAAATTCTTCGCCCAGGGCGAAATGCCCGCGCTCGATGACGACGGCAAGCTGGTGATGGCCGCCAAGGACGCGATCTTCACCGGCCCCGACGGGCATGGCGGCGTGCTGCAGGCTTTGCACACCAAGGGCATGCTCGACGACATGCGGCAGCGCGGGGTTCGCACGATCAGCTACCTGCAGGTCGACAATCTCCAGACCCCGGTGGCGGACGCGGCATTCATCGGGTTGCACATGAGCGAGGGCGCCGAGGTATCGCTCAAGGTGATTCGAAAGAATGAGCCCGGTGAGCGTGTGGGCATCTACTGCCTCGATGACGGTGTGCCCGGCATCGTCGAGTACAGCGAGTTCAGCGAGGCGCAGGCGAACGAGCGAGATGACAGGGGCCGCCTCAAATACTGGCAGGGCAGCATCGCCGTGCACCTGTTCGGCGTCGATTTCCTGATGCGCCTGGTGCAGAAGGGCACCGACCTGCCGCTGCACGCCGCGCACAAGAAGGTGCCGTACATCGACGCGGAAGGCGTCGAGCATCAGCCGGAGGAGCCGAACGCGTTCAAGTTCGAGCGCTTCGTGTTCGACACAATTCCGATGGCAAGCAACGTGATGTGCCTCGAGGTCCCGCGCGTGGAGCAGTTCCTGCCACTGAAGAACGCCGACGGCCCGCACGGACCCGACGGCGTAAGGCAAAGCTATCAGGATTTCTTCGGCACCGCGGTCGAGGCCGTGCTCGGTAAAAAGCCGCCGCAGATAGAAGTCGACCCGGCAATAGCCGAAAACGCCCGCGAACTGATCGAGTACCTGAAAGCCAACGACGACGCCAAGTCGTGGGACCTCAACAAGCCCCTGCAAATCAAGGCGTAGAGCCTACCGCACCTTGGGCTTCTTGCGTTTCTTCTTGGTTTTGGTGGCGGCTGCTGTGCCGCCCTTTTTCGGCCGGAAGCCCTTGCGTGGGATGATGTCGTTCTTGTCTACGACCTGGCCCTTTTCGTTCAGCACCGGCTCGCCGCCAGCCTTCTTGATCACCTGGGCCTGCTGCATGCGCGTCATGATGTCCTGCATGCTCTCGCCCTCGGCGATCATGTAGTGCAGATCGCGCAGGTGGGTCTTAAGACCGATCCAGAAGTACACCAGCATCACCAGCGTGATCACCGGCCCGGCGCTGCGCACCAGCAAGGCGCGGCCGGCTTCGATCTCGTCCGGGTCAAAGTTCGTGCCGTAGGCAAGCTGCGCCGCGAACAGCACGATCACGCCGCTGATTACGTTGACCGTCAGACCGTCCCGCAGGAAGCCCATCACCAGCATCGCCACCATCATGATCGGGATGCTGATCAGCAGCGTCAGCCACTGCCCGATGTTCACGATCACGCCGGACAGCTCCAGGATCGCCGGCAAGCCCACCAGCCCCATCAGCAGCACGCTGAATATGATCGCCATGCGCCGCGCCTTGGGCGGGAACGGCTTCTCGCTCTTCAGCTTCGCCGCCTCGTCCTTGCGCGAGTACGTCGCCGAGGCCTGCATCATCTGTTGGGCGGCCTTACGGGCGGCGCCAGAGTTCGGGTCCACGTGTTGCTACCTTTGTCTTCAGGTCCGGATACTGCTGATTCATGAGCGCGGCCAGCTTCGGCCAGTGCTTCTGCTCTAACGTGTAATGGTCTGTCTCAACCAGCGCCATCCCCTTGTGCGCCGCCGCGAGACCGTGGTGATGCTTCTGCTCGGCCGTGAGGTACACGTCCGCTCCCTGGCTGATGGCCGCTCCGGTGAAGTCGCTGCCCGCCCCACTGCAAAGCGCCACGCGCTTGATGGCCTTCTGCGGGTCACCCAGCACGCGCGTCACGAGAATTCCCAGGTCGTGCACCTTGCGGACGAACTCTTCCAGCGTGGTATCGGCGCACTTGCCGATGCGAGCCAGGCCCGTGCCCGCTTCCTTGTTCGCGAGCGGGATCAGGTCGTGCGCGACTTCCTCGTACGGATGCGCAGCGATCATGGCACTGACTACGCGGCCGGCGATTTCGCGCCGCAACTGTACTTCGATTTTGACCTCGGCCGCTTTCTCCAGCTTGCCGGGTGTGCCGCTGAACGGGTCGGTTTTGCCTTCAATCGGCAGAAAGCTGCCCTCGCCGGGCGTGCTGAAGCTGCACTGTTCATAGTCGCCGATCACACCGGCGCCCTGGGCGCACATGGCTTCGCGGACTTTCTCGGCGTGCTCGGCGGGAACGAATACGGCCAGCTTGTAGAAACGCTCACGCCCGGAATCGACCAGTGGCTTCACTTCGGAAAGTCCAAGCACTTCGCAAAGCGTGTCGTTCAACCCGCCCATTGCGCTGTCGAGATTGGTGTGAAGCGAGATCACACTGATGCCGTGCCGGAAAGCCTTCGCAACCAGCCCGCCTTGCAACTCGGCCGCATTCAGGCGTTTGATGCTTCGGAAGATGACCGGGTGGTGAGTGACCAGGACGTTGCAGCCTTCTTCGATACACTCGTCCAGGACGTCATGGGTGACGTCCAGGCAGAATGCCACGCCGGTGAGGTCGGCTTTGCTGTCGCCGACAATCAAGCCCACGTTGTCCCACTCCTCGGCCAAGGCAAAGGGGTACAGGCGATCGAAGAAGTCCACCAGCGTCGAAACCTTCATGGGCGGGAGCATATCAAAGCCTCGAAGCGGGCGAAGGGGTGGCGGATCCACCGGAAAGGCGGCATGATTCATACATGCAAAAACTGGTTCTGATCGCGCTGTTGGGCCTGTTGGCCGCTTGCTCGAACACGAACAGCGAAGAGCGCATTCGCATTTCCGCCGCCGCCAGCATGACCGACGGCATTGGCGCATTGGCAATGCAGTACAGCCAGATCACCGGCCACCCGGTCGAGACGAATTTCGGCGCAAGCAGCACGCTTGCCAAACAGATTCACGATGGCGCTCCCGCGGATGTTTACGTGTCTGCCAGCCGCGAGTGGATCGACTACCTCAGGAAACGGGAACATCTGCAGGGTGAGCCGGTGGTGATCGCACGCAACCGGATTGTCTGTGTCACGCAGAAGGACTCGAGCCTTGAGCGCAAGGACATCGCCGATCTGGCTGCAAGGCCGTGCCTGATCGCGGTCGCCGACGAGGGTGTGCCTGCCGGCGAGTACACGCGCCAGGCGCTGACCAAGGCCGGTGTTCTCAAGAAACTGACATCTTCGCTTGTTGGGCAGAAGGACGCGCGCGCGGTAGTCTCAGCGGTGCAGTCGGGCAATACGCCAGTCGGATTCGTTTACTCAAGCGACGCCTATAACTTCGAGGACTCTCTCCGCGTGCTTTTCGTTGTGCCGGCGGACATGCATGACTCGATTGAGTACTACGCCGCGCTGCTGAAGAACGCTGAGCACCCGGAGGCCGCACGTGGCCTATTCCTCTATCTGCAATCGGAAAAGGCTCAGGACGAATTATCGAAGCTGGGTTTCATCGGGCCCTGATGCTGAATGACGCTGAAATCGAAGTCGTACGCCTGAGCGCGATCGTCGCGGCCTGGAGCGTCGCGATTTCGATCGTGCCCGGGGTGCTACTCGGCTGGCTGCTGGCGCGCTGGAATTCTCCGCTTCGGGGCGTCTTGCAGGGCGGCGTGATGTTGCCGCTGGTGCTTCCGCCCGTTGTCACCGGGTTCATCCTGCTGGCGCTGCTTGGCCGAAGCGCACCGCTGGGGGAGGCATGGGAAGCCATCACCGGCGGTCATATCGCCTATACGACTGGCGCGTGTGTGATTGCGGCTGCGGTCGTCGGCTTTCCGCTGATGGTTGAGAGCATCCGGCTGTCAATCGTCACTGTGGACCCGCGGCTGGAAATGATCTCGCGCAGCCTTGGACGCAACCGCTGGTCGACATTTCTGCGCGTGACGCTGCCGCTGGCGCTGCCCGGCGTACTCGGCGGGGCGGTGCTCTGCTTCGCGCGGGCGCTGGGTGAATTCGGCGCGACGATTGTGCTGGCGGGCAACATCGAGGGCGAGACGCGCACGATTCCGGTTGCCGTCTACACCTTGATGAACTCTCGCGACGGCGATGGGGGTGTGTTCCGGCTGGTGCTGGTCAGTGTTGCGATGTCGCTGGCCGCGTTGCTGGTCGCGGGGTGGCTGGGGCGCAGAAGGCGCAGGAGGTCCCGCCTTGGCGATTGAAGCCCGCATCCGGCACAACTTCCGCAACTTCGAGCTCGATATTGACTTCGAGTCGAGCAAGCCCGTGGTGGGTATCTTCGGCGCCAGCGGAAGCGGCAAGTCCACGCTCCTGCATTGCGTGGCGGGGTTCATTCGACCGTTGAGCGCGAAGATTTCAGTCAACACGCGCGTGGTCTGCAACCTGCCCGGCGGAACCTGGTCCGCGCCTGAACGGCGGCAGCTCGCGATTGTAACGCAGGATTCGCTGTTGTTTCCGCACCTCAGCACTCGCGGCAACCTGACGTATGCGCCCGGCGGCAAGGATGCGCTCGAAAGTGAGCGCGGCTGGAAGATCGTCGAGGTGCTGCGGATCAAGCAACTCCTGGAGCGGCGGGCCAATACGCTCAGCGGCGGCGAAAAGCAACGTGTCGCGCTCGGGCGGGCGTTGCTCAGCAAGCCCGAAATGCTGCTGCTAGATGAGCCGACCAGCGCCCTCGATGCCGAGCTTGCGCGAGAAGTGATGGCGCTTCTGCTCGAAGTGAAGAAGGAGCTTAAGGTGCCGATGCTGTTCGTGACTCACAAGGCCGGCGAGCTGATGGCCCTGGCGGATGACTGCATTGTGCTTGAGAAAGGCAAGATCGTCGCCCACGGAGCACCTGTGAACGTGCTTTCAAGGCCGCGCGACATCGGCGTTGCCAGCCTGATCGGGGTCGACAATCTGTTGCGTCTGCGCGTCGTGCGCCACGACGAACATGGTGGTGTGACGATCCTCGATCTGGGCGGCACCGAGCTTGCAGCCCCACTTAGCACGGCCGAAGTTGGCAAGTCGGTCGGTGTCGGTATCTATGCCGACGAAGTCATGCTGTGCCTGGAAAAGCCGGCCGGGCTCAGTGCGCGCAACGCGCTGCCGTGCCGTGTGGTGCGTATCGACGCGATGGAGCATGAAGTGCTGATTCGCGTCAGCGTCGGTGCTACCGAGTTGCTTGCCAGAATTACTCCGGCCGCGGCCGAAGAGCTGAACCTGCAGCCCGAAAGCAGTGCCGTGGCTGTCATCAAGACTTCGGCCTGCCACCTGCTTGGTTGATTTCGGAACATTCACGTAACTCCAAAATCCATTTGCCAAACTGCGCGCCATAGTGCATAATGCCATTATATATATGCAGGAGGCTCGCCATGATTGCCGTGAGATATCCGAGGTTGAGGTCGCTGCAGCAGCAGAACCCACACCCATTGCCAGCGCCGGAGCAGCCCATCTGGAAGCCTGCACCCGAGCGCAACGCCAGGCGCGACACAGCAATAGGGGCCGCATTGCTGGCTGTATGTTGGGTTGTGGGTACGGCCGTTGCGCTAATGGCTGCTGCAGCAATGGTGCGAGTTGCGATGACCTTTCTGCTATTCACATGCACTGGCGGCATGGATCACTGATGCAGCACAGAATGCAAAGAGCCCAGCGTTCGCCGGGCCCTTGCATTCGACATACGACAGATTTCTAGAACTTCTCCGCCAGCTCGACCAGCGAACGGACCGGCGCGCCGGTCGCGCTTTTGCCACTCCAGAGCCTCCAGCCTTCGCCGTCGTTCATCGCGGGGCCGGCGATGTCGAGATGCGCCCACTTCTGGCCCTTGTCGATGAAGCGCTGAAGGAACAACCCGGCCGTCACTGTACCCGGGTTGCCGCCGATGTTGCTCATGTCGGCGATGCTTGAGTCGAGCTGCTTGTCGTAGAAGTCCGGCAGCGGCAGCCGCCACACTTCTTCGCCGACGTTGCTGAACGCGGTTTCGATGTTCTTTGCCAGCTTGTCGTCGTTGCTCATAAGGCCGACGACCTTGCCGCCGAGTGCAACCACCTGTGCGCCTGTCAGCGTCGCCATGTCAACGATCGCGCGCGGCTTGAACTTCTGCTGCGTGTAAGTGAGCGCGTCGCACAGGGCGAGGCGGCCTTCGGCGTCAGTATTGCCGATTTCGATAGTCTGGCCGCTCATGCTGGTGAGCACGCTGCCCGGGTGGTAGGCCTTGCCGTTGATCAGGTTCTCGGTCGCGGGCACCACGCCTACCGCGTTGACCTTCAGCTTCAGCTTGCCGATCGCGCCCAGCGCGCAGATCGTCGCCGCGCCGCCGCCCATGTCCATCTTCATGCCGAGCATGCCCGCCGCCGGCTTGATGTCGTAGCCGCCCGAGTCGAAAGTCAGGCCCTTGCCGACGTAGGCGATCGGCTTGTCGCCCTTCTTGCCGCCATTCCACTCAAGCACGATCAGGTGCGCCGGAATGTCGCTACCGGCGTTTACGCCCAGGAACGCACCCATCTTCAGCTTCTCGATCTGCGGCTTGTGCAGAATCGTGCACTTCAGCCCGGGCACTTTCTTGGCCATGTCCTGCGCGAACTTGGCCAGTGTGGCCGGGTTGATGCGGTTACTCGGCTCATTGACCAGGTCGCGTGCATGCGCGACGTAATGGGCAGTGACCTCGCCGTAGGCGACGCCCTTCTTCAACTCGGCGTCTTTGCCCCCCGCGAGCGTCAATTTGCTTGCGTGATGCTTCTTCTTGTCCTTCTTGCTGAACAGCACGTCGAAGTGGTAGTCGCCCAGTAGCGCGCCCTCAGCGACCCAGCGGCCGGTTTCGCCGCCCGTGACGCTCTTGAACAGGTCAAGCGCGACGGCGATGTGCTTCAGCTTGTAGCCGTTGACCGAGCCACCCCGGAAAAACGCCGCGATCGCTTCTCCCAGATGCTGCGCGCCGGTCTTGTCTTTCTTGCCCAGGCCGATCAGAAAAACGCGCTCGGCAGCGACGCCGTCATTCTTGTGCAGCATCAGCGTGCTGCCGGCCTTGCCTTCGAAGTCGCCCTTCTTGAAAGCTTTGCCGAGCTTCGCGCCGAAGCCGTACTCGTTGAGACCCTTGCCGCCTTCGTAGACGGGCACCAGAAGCGCGTCGGCTTTCACCGTGGCGCTGTTGTTTGCATAAGCGAATTGCATGGATTTCCTTCCAGTATGGGTAAGTCGTTCGGCCGGGAACTATCTAACTCGACGCGCATAAGCGCAAGCCCAAAGCCAATGGTGTGGCGGGTTTGCGGGTTTTGGCATGGCGACGCGCGCCGTCCCATACGTAATGTAGGAACCATGCGAAAACTCACCGTCAGCCTGATCTTCGCGGCGCTGTTGGCTGCGCTGCTTTCCTACCAGCCCGCCCCCGCGCAGGACGCTCCAGAAGGCCTTGATCCTTACTACTTGCGGGTTCAGCAGCTCGAGCTGTGGGAAGCGTGGATACACGGAGACTTGAAGGCCACTTACACGAAGGCGCAGGAAATCCTGGAAAGCGACGCGGGCTTTGGTGACGAGTTCGTCACGACACTGGCCTTGCAGGCCGAAGCCGCCGACGAGTTGGGATGGCACGACGCCCACGTGCGTGATCTGCAAACGCTGATTGAGATGCACGCCGACGAAGAAGAAGTCGCGCACCTGCGCTGGGAGTTGATTCAGCGCCTGAAGCACGCGGGTAAAACGGACGAGATCGGCGAACAGACACAAGCGCTCGGCATGCTCACCAACTGGATGGTGTGCGGCCCGTTTGTGAACGACCGTGGCCAGGGCTTCGAAGACGTTCAGGAACCCGAGGACAACCTGTCGCTGGATGCCGAGTACACAGGCAGGGACGGCCAGACCGTCGCCTTCCGCCCGCTGCCGGCGAAGCTGCTTGGCGGTACGGTCAACATCGGTGCAATGCTGCGGCCGAACACCGAGGCGACTGCCTTCCTTATCACGGCGATCTACGCCGAGGGAGACATCGGCGACACGCGTCTGTGCATCGGATCAACAGGGGATGTAAAGGCGTGGCTGGTGGGTCGCATCGACGTCGACCAGGATGGCAACCCCGTAGAGGCCGGCTCCCCGCTAGGGGTCCCGCTACTTGAGCAGCGCGACGAGCGCGCCCTCGGCATCGACCAGACCGTTGAATCCATCAAGCTTCAGCGGGGATGGAACGTGCTGGTCGTGAAGGTCGGCAACGGCGGGTCGGCTTGGCAGTTCTGCGCGCGTGTCGAGGCCGGAGGTGGATGGCGCGAGGCAGCCAATTCCGGAGAGCTGGCCGAGGCCCTTGGATCCGTGAAGGCATACAAGGTGGCACCAGCGGACGGGCTTGGGGGCGATACAGTTCCGCCCAATGCCGAAGAGCAGTTCTTTGCGTCGGCACGAGAGCTGCTGCGGCCACGCAAGGACCGTACGACGACCATCCCGCGCCGGCAGATGGGCGACGCGCTTGAGGAGGTTCGAGCTGACTGGGACAAAGCCGATGGTGCCGAGCGAGCATTGCTGGGCCGGCAGCTGGCCGTTTACGGCTATGTCGCTGCATGGGCGAACCGGAGCGTTTCGCGCGTGCTTGCGGGCAAGGAAGAAAACCGGCGGCGCGAGCTTCTGAAGCAGTGCCTTGAGCTGGACCCAAAGGCCGCGCGCGCTGCGCTGGAGCTTTCGCAATACTACACCACGACGTTCGGCAACCCGGCGCTGGCCGACGAGTACGCCCAGACGGCCGTGAAGGCCAACCCGGACTGGGTGGAGGCGCGGGTGTATGCATCGCGCGTTGTACTAATGAAAGGCCTCGACATTGAGGTCGAACGCGAGCTGGCCAAGCTGCTGCAGGAATACCCCGAAGACGCGAATGTGCTTCGCTTCTCGGCCTACTACGCCGGCCTGCGACGCGACTACAAGCTCAGCAACGACCTGTTCGCCAAGGCGCTCAAGTCCGACTTCGCTGATGGCTACTCTCGTGACCGGCTGCTTGAGCGCGCCGTTGCCCGCGCCGACATGCCTACGGCGCTGAAACTCGCCGGCGATGCCCGCAAGCTTGACCCGTTCGATACGGACGCAGCCAAGCAGCTCGCCGACCTGTACCTCTATTCTGAGAAGTATTCGCTCGCAGAGCGGGAGCTGGCCAAGGCGCTTCAGATCGCCCCGCGCGACGACGTACTGCTTGAAAGACTGGGTAGGGTCTACAGCGGCTGGGCAGATATCAGCGCAGGCGACAAGGCAGATGAGCTGCGCACCAAGGCGCAGGACGCATACGTGGCGGCTCTCGAGGCCAACCCGAAGCGCGAAGACATCGAGCGCTACCTTGAGTTCCTTGAGGGCGAGCAGCCGCCCTTCGAGGCCGCCCTCCAGGAGGACATCACCGAACGCATCCAGGCCGTACTGGAGTTGCCGGTTGACTCCGACAATCCATACGAAATCGTATACAACGACGAGATCGTGGTCGTGAACGAAGACGGCACCACCAGTCAGTACCTGCATACGGCCTACCGCATCACCAACGACAACGGGCGCGAGTGGCTGCAGAGCCTTCAGGTTCCGGCCTACAGTGACCAACAGGGACGTTGCGTGGCGGCACGCGTCTGGCACGCGGACGGCGAGTTCGAAGAGGGCAAGCGTTCGCGATTCGGCGCAAGTTTCCCACCACTGGAAGTTGGCGACATCGTTGAGGTGCGTTTCCGCGTGACAGACGGCTCGCAGAGCTTCTTCGGTGACTTCTACGGAACGCGCAAATCGATGGCCGACTATGTGCCGGTTCATGAGGTGCGCTACGCCTGGGTCCTGCCGCCGGGGCGCGAGTTTCACGAGTATCTCACCAACGGCGCGCCCGCGCGGATTGAGCAGGCGGTGGAAGGCCGCCGCGTCTGGAGCTACCGCACGACGGACCTGCACAAGGTCTACGACGAGCCACTGGCCCCGCCGCTTGAGCAGCGCAGTCCCACGGTCCAGATCAGCACCTACGCGAACTGGAAAGAGTTCGGACGCTGGTACTACAACCTGATCCGCAAGCAGATGGAGCCGACGCCGGAGATGACCGCAAAGGTAGTCGAGCTAACAAAGGGCCTGACCACCGAGAAAGACAAGGCGCGCGCCGTCTACAACTGGGTCGTTACCGAGGTTCGCTACAACGCTGACTGGCACTTTGGCGTGCACGGCTACAAGCCGTTCAGTGCGGGTGCGGTGTTTGCGCGCTGCATCGGCGACTGCAAAGACAAGGCGCTGCTGATCTGCACCATGTTGCGCATTGCGGGCGTAACGGCATATCCCGTGATTACAAACCTCGAGAATTTCCGGGGCGACGAAGACATCACCCTTCCCATGCCGGCGCACTTCAACCACGCCATCGCGCACGTTGAGTACAGCGACGGCACCAGCCAGTTCGTCGACGGCACAGCGACGTACAACGGCATCGATGAGCTCGGCTCAGGCGACCGCGGCGCCAACTGCATCATCGTGCGCCCCGAAGGCGGCGAGCGCGTACAGATTCCCTGGGGCACGGCCGAAGACGACAGCCAGACCGATGAAATCGACGCCGAATTCGCGGCAGGCGGAACGCTCAAGCTCAGTGTCACGCGCACAGCCGTCGGCGACAGCAGCAGCATCCTGCGCGCCCAGTTCGAGCGCGAAGGCGACCGCAAGAAGCGGCTGGAGCTGGAATGGTCCGAGCATTACCCGGGCGCGAAGGTCGGCAATATCGTCGTGAATGACCTGTCCGACCTTGATGTGCAGCCCAAGCTGACGTTTACGGTCGAGCTTCCGAACGCGTACGCCACCAAGGACGGTCGCATTGAATTCCGCACGGCGCTCGATCCTCGTGAGTGGACGCAGACCAGCTTCGGCTCGCTCACCACGCGCAAGACCGATCTGCTGACCCCAGCGCCGTACGAGCGGATCAGCATCGTGCACTACAAGCTGCCAGCCGGGCGCAAGGTTGCGAACCTGCCCGCCGCACTGGAGATCCAACACCCGAACGTAAGTCTGGGTGTAAGTGCCGAGTCAAAGAACGGCGTGCTGACCGTGACGCGCAAGTTCGCACTGTTGGGCGGAACCGTGAAAGCAGCCGACTACCCCGGATTCCGCAGCAAGCTGATCCAGTTTGACACTGCTGAGCTGGCCACCATCAAACTGAGCAAGTAAGGATCCCGATGCGACATACCGCCGCCTGTTTGCTGCTTTGCCTGCTTGCGTCCGCGCTGTGTGCGCAGGACGTGCCCGGCCCATCCGGCGAGGAGTGGGCGGGTGAACTCAAGGAGATCTACCTTGATCCGGCTCTCAAGTCCGGCGACCTCGACGCGCACGCGCAGACCCTTGCCCGCTTGATAGAGAAAAAGGCCAGCGTCCCGGCGCTGCGTCGCTGGGAAGCCATCGAGTCCGAAGTCAGCAATCCATCCGCGATCTACGACGCGCTTTCGACGCTCGGCAAAGACAACTTCAAAGCATGCGGCATCGAGGCTGACCTGTTCGCAGATGCCTGGGTCAAGCTGGCCCGGCGCTTCAGCAGCGACATGGCCTGGCAAGAGGTGGCCAGGCAATGGAACGGGCTCACCGAGGCCGCCTACGTAGGGCCGTTTGCCGACGGCACGGCCAGCGCCTATGACGACATCTTTTCGCCGGAAGTGATGCTCGATTTCGGCGCGGAGTACGACGGCGTGTATGGCCGTATCGGCTGGGCGCCCGTCCGGCACTACCGCGACCTGAAGGCCGAGCTGGACATGTACGACCAGCAGCGCTGGGCAGGCTACTGCTACTACGTCGCCACGGCACTGGTCTCTGATGATGATCGCGAAGCATGGATCAAGCTGAAAGCCAGCGGCCCGACCAAGGTCTGGCTGAATGGCCAGTGCATCTTGATGGCCGACGCGCGCGCGAGTGAGCAGCCGGATGAAGTCCACCTTTGCGTAGAGTTGGTGCGCGGCCGGAACCTGCTGCTGGTGAAGCTCAGTTCGATTTCGAGCCTGCGCATCCGCGTCCGTGACGACAAGGGGCAGCCATCGAAGAACATCATGTCGGTAGTCCCCAAGGCGGGCGACAAGAAGGTGGTCATGCGGGGCGTCGATCCGGCGTCGCTGCAGGCCGGCATGCCGAAGGAACTGCTGAAGTATCAGGCCCTCGGCGACATCATGGAAAAGGCCGGTGACAAGAAATGGCTGGCGTACCATCGGCTAAGCTACGCAGCCGAGGCTGAGGCGCGTGGGCTGTCCGACCTCGCGAACTGGTCGGCCGGGACTGCGCTGGAGCTGGCGGGCGACGAGCCGCTGATCCAGCTGGCGTTCCTGGCCGCGATCGACAAGGGTCGGCTCTACAGCAGTAGTGAGCGCCGCAAACTCACCCGAGCCATGACCGAAGACCTGATTGCGAAGGATCCACAGCTCGTTCCGGCCGTGTTCCGCAAGGCTGAGCTGCTGGCCTCGGACGAGAGATATCGCGAAGCCGTAGAGCTGCTCCGCGGTGCACTCGAGTACACGCCGGCCAAATGGCGTGTGTACCTTCAGCTGGGCGAAGTCTTTCGCGACGCGAACTGGAGCTCGGAGCATGAGGCCGTCATCAAGGCAGCACTGAAGGAAGCGCCGACGGCACTGCCGGTACTGGCAGCTGCTTCGGACTACTACGCATCAATGGGCGCGCTGGCCCGCGAGAATGAGCTGGACCTGCAGCGTCTCGCAATCCTGCCGGGCGACCCGGATGCTCACATGTCGCTGGCCAACACGCTGTCGCGGACGGGCGACCTCGACGGATCGATCAAGCACTGGCGCATACTCGTTGCCGGCGACCCGGGCAATGACTTCACCATGGGACGCCTCGCGGAGGCGCTGGCCGGCAATGGCAAGCTGGCCGAGGCACTGGAGGTGTATGAGACCCTCTCGGCACAATCCGAGCGCCCGGAAGAAGGTCTATACCAGGCCGCGCGCGTCTGCCTTCAGCTCGGCCGTGAAGAGCAGGGTGCCAAGTACCTTGAGCGCGTGCTTGAAGTTGACCCGGGCCATCACCTCGCACGGCGTGAGTTGCAACGTATGCGCGGTGAAAGCGAAGACTTCTGGTCGGCTTACACGATCGGGCCTGAAGAAGTAGCCAAGGTCGATATCACTCGCGAACAGTTTCCGCGCGCGGCCAGCGCTATGATTCTCGATGAGCTTATCCAGCACGTTTACGCCGATGGCAGCTCTATCAGCTACGTCCACCAGATACGCAAGATCCTGACGCAGGACGGTGTCGATGCTCGAGGCAAGGAACGCGTCCCCGGCGAGCTAATCAACGCACGCACGATCCAGCCCGATGGCACGGTGATCGAGCCGATCACTCAGCCGGGCGGCCTGATTGAGTTCCCCGGCGTGAAAATCGGCGCCTTGCTGGATATCGAGTACGTGCAACGCTCGGACGGCGGCCCCTTGCGCACGCTGGATGGCGACGCGTTCTACTTCATTGACCAGCACCTGGCCGAGCCGTTCGGGATCTCCCGGTGGGTCGTGATCGCGCCGCCGCAGATGCCGTTCAATGTCATCCACCACAATCTCCGCGCGGACGACCCCGGCGTCACGATCACCCAGCAAGCCTCGGCCGATGCCGTCGTGCGCATCTGGGACGTGCGCAACCCGCGCATGCCGGAAGCCGAAGGCTTCATGCCTTCGCCGCTTGAGATCATCCCGTGGATCGAGTTTGTGCAGCCGCGCGACTGGCGCATCCGCGCCCGCAAGCTGGCGGACGATGGCTTGCGACAGGTCATGGACACGCCGCTGATCCGTAGCCGCGCAGACGAGCTGGTCAAGGGCCTCGAGACCGACGAGAGCAAGGCTCACGCGATCTACGATTGGGTCAACGCAACGTTCACTACAGGCGGCGACGCATGGAATGCGCACCAGGCGCTGAAGGCCGGAGCAGGCGAGCGCGAGGAAGTGTTCATTTCGCTATGTGCGGCCGCGGGCATTGAATTGGGATTCGCCTACATTGATCCGGCGCCGGCATTCAAGAGCCCGCCGGAAGAAAGCCTCCCACGCCCGCACTGGGCGTATCCGAACAAGGATGATTTCGACGCGATGTCCGTTGTGGTCAGGCGCGACGATGGCTCGCTGGCGTGGTTGGACCTGCATGACCGGATGCGTCCCTTCGGCGAAATCCCGGCGCGGTTGGCCAACGCGCCTGCCATTCTGTGGATGGCGGGCGAGTATTCGCTGACCTTTCTTCCCGGCACCGACCGTGAGAAGGACCGCTTTGAGAACCGGGTGAACATCCAGCTCGCGGCGGACGGGAGTGCGAGCCTTGAGGGCTCGATCACGGTCCGCGGCGAGCGGTCGTACACGCTCAAAGAGCAGATGCGCAACACACCGAATGACGAGCTGTGCAGCAACCTTGAAGCTGACCTGGCCCAGCAGTATCAGGGGTTTGAAGTCAGCGAATGCCTGTTCCCCAGGCTCGGCGAAGTCGGCGAGCCGCTGGTGCAGGAATACAAGGGCAACGTGCGCAAGCTGGCGGACCAGGCCGGGGACGGGCTGTCGCTCACGCTTCCGGGCGAAAAGCTGGGGCGACTGCTGTCGATCCTGGTGGGGGCGCGCAAGCGTGAATTTGATCTCTCGCTGACGTTTGACCTCGTGCAGCAGGACGAAATGCGCATCAGCCCACCCGAAGGCTACGCGTTCAAGGAAGTGCCCAAGGACCTCGTCTACCCGACTGCACCGCTGACCTATGAGTTGAAGTTCCGAATCGATGACGGCGACCTGATTGTGACGCGCAAGCTGGTGCTCGGCCCGGGCCGTTTCAAGCCGGCCGAATACAATGACCTCGTCGAGCAGATCAAGCAGATCAAGCAGTCGGAAGACAGCGTGTTGAAGCTGGTCAAGGAAGGATCTTGACCCGTCAACCCGGGATTGTTGTTGTCGCGCAGTGCGTTAGAATAGTGGTGATCTTTGAAAACTGGGGGTGATCGGTTTCGACCGGGGAGTCGATTGCCAGGGAAGCGTGTCGAGGACGCCAGTCACCTCGTAAATCATCGGGCAAAAACATAAATGCAAACAACAGCTACGCCCTCGCAGCCTAAATAGTGCTCCGAGCGTGCTGCATCCTTCGCTTGAGGGGATGTAGAGCGAAATTGCTATCGAGCTGGCGCGAAGGTTGAGTCGCAGGGCCAAGCGTGAGAAATACTGCTACTCGCTGATCTGAAGCGTGTTCGTTCGCGTCGGTGAGGCTAACTTCAAACAACGAAATACACACGTAGATGCCCTGATGATCCGTTTCACGGCACGCGGGTTCGATTCCCGCCACCTCCACCAGACTTCGCAGCCCCCGAACTGGCGTTCGGGGGCTGTTTCATAGGTCGGCTACTACCTGCCTTCCATTTCGCTCTCGAGGATTTCCATGCTGGGGTCATCGCCCGGCAGCTCCCTGGCGAGCTTGCGGTGTTGGCGCATCGACAGGATGATGAAGAACAGTAGCACCCCGCCCAGCACGGCCGACGAGCCGATCGTGCCAAAGTCAAATCCACCTTCCTCATGCGTCTTGGTCATCAGGTCGCCCATCGTTGCGCCCAGCGGCCGGGTCAACACGAACGCGATCCAGAACAGCATCACGCGCGAGACAGGCGTCGCGAAGTAGACCAGCACGATCACCGCCTGCGCGCCCCAGATGATCGCCCCGGCCGCGCCGAAGCCCAGCCCCGTGTCATCGGCCAGGAAGTCACCCAGCGCCGTGCCCAACGTGTTCGAAAACAGGATGGCCGTCCAGTACAGCAGCTCGACCTTGCCCGAGCGGATGTTCACCACATCCAGGTCCTTCACGGTCAACCGCCAAAAAATCAGAATGCCCGCCAAGATTGAAATCAGGATCGCCGAGCCGGTCATGTAGCCCAGCCCCAGCGTGCGGTCCATGAAGTCCGACATGGTCGTGCCGGCCGTACTGGTCGCCAGGATCACCAGCCAGTACAGCATCGGCGAGTGCTTCTTCGACATCAGCTGGACAACCAGCACGATGAGAAAGGCGGCGATCAGGATCAGTGAACTGACGGCATAGCCCACGTTCATCGTCATCGACATCAGGTCGCCGGCCGTCTCCCCCAGCGTGGTCGCGCAGATCTTCATGATCCAGAAGAATATCGTGATCTCAGGCAGCTTGCTCGCGGTCGAGCGCCCGGTGGTGGCAACTCCGTTGCCGCCCGAAGCGACGTCACGAACGGCCTTCTCAAGGCGAACCAGACCAGCACCCAGCCAGTCGGCTACCCGCGTCGGGAGGTTGGGGAACGCCGCAAAGGGCATACTCGCGCGCGTGCTCATGCAGGTTGCTCCGTCATTGGATCCATGGCAGGGGCTGCCGCCCGGGATTCTAGAACCGCCGGTATGGCAAAGCATAGGGTGGTGCGAGTGAGAGCCGGATGAGAGAGTGCCGCCCGGATACTGAAAGGCCCGCAAGGAGCGACCATGCGCATCGGCCACATCGAGTTGTTTGTCAAAGACCCGCTCGCGGCGAAGGACTTCTACACGGCCGTGCTGGGCGCGGCGCTGGTGGATGAGCATGCCGACGGCCGGATCGTTTGGGTGAAGCTTGGCGACGTCGAAATCCTGCTGCGGCAAGGTGAGCCGGGCGAAAGTCCCGACATCTACAAGCTGGCGCGCAGCGGTATCTGCCTTTACACCGACGATCTCGAAACCGAAGTCGCCCGCCTGAAGCTGCGCGGGCTGGCCTTCGAGGGCGATGACGGTCAGGGCTGCCCCACCTTCCGCGACCCCGACGGCAACTGGTTCCAGCTCGTCAGTCCGGCGCAGCAGTAGGCGCACGCCAGGTCAGCCCCAGCAGGATCACAGCCGAGGCCGCCAGCCCCGCACCGGTCAGGAATGCCGCGCGGCTGCTGACAAATTCCCAGATCGTGCCGAACAGTACGCTGGCCGCGAGCGCCAGCAGTCCGAGTGTCAGGTAGTACCAGCCAAACGAGCTGCCGAGTTTCTTCTTCGGCGCGATCTCCGAGATCAGCGCTTTCTCTGCACCCTCGGTCAGTCCGTAATAGACGCCGTAGGCGCCCAGCAGGCCCCAGATCAGGTAGCGGTTCTCTGCAAAGGCAAGCGCTGCGTAGATGCAGGCGTACAGCACCCAGCCGACGGCGATCGTGCGCCGCCGCCCCCAGCCGTCGCTGAGCTTGCCGCCGGGCACGCTGGCCAGCATCTTCACCACGTGCAGCCCGACCCACAGCAGCGGAAACGTCGCGAAGTTCACGTGCTCTCCGCCGGCCTTCAGCAGCAGGAAAATGTCGCTGCTGTTGCCCAGCGTGAACAACCCCAGCGGAAACAGAAAGCGCAGCAGAGGGTGGCGCGCGGGTACGGCCGCGGGCTTCTCGGTGGCGGCGTCCGGCGGCTTCGGCTGCTCCTTCACGCCGAACAGCACCAGCAGCACGACGATTCCGCCGGGGATCAGCGTCAGCAGGAACAGCAGCCGCAGGTCTTCAGATATCCACGCCAGGTAGGCCGCTGCCAGCAACGGGCCGAGCACGGCGCCCGCATGGTCCATCGCCCGGTGCAGGCTGAAGGCGGCGCCGCGTTGCTCGGGCTTGACCGAGTTCGCAATCAGTGCGTCGCGCGGGCTTGAGCGCAGGCCCTTGCCGACGCGGTCCGTGGCGCGCGCGATCACGATATGCCAGGGCGCCGTCGCCAGCCCGATCAGCGGGCGAACCAGCGAAGACACGGTGTAGCCGAATACGACAAACGGCCGGTTGCGCCCGATACGATCTGCCCAGCGCCCGGCGAACAGTTTCAGCACGGCGGCCGTTGCCTCGGCCACTCCCTCGATCCAGCCGAGCGCCATGGCGCTCGCGCCGATCGTCAAGCCCATGCCCAGCAGGAAGACCGGCAGCAGCGGGATGATCGCTTCGCTGGCCGTGTCGGTGAGCAGACTCACCAGCCCCAGGAAGATCACGTTGCGCGAAAGCCAACTGCCGGCGGATTTCGGCGGATTGCTCATACGAGCACGTACATCAGGATGTCGTCGACGTAGCGGCCGTCATCGTAGCGGATGTGGTTGACGCGGCGGCCTTCCTCAATGAAGCCGAGCTCGCGGTAGAGGGCGATGGCGCGTTCGTTGTCGGCGATCACGGCCAGCGAGACTTTCGTGAGACGCGGGTTCGCGCGAGCCCACTTCAGCAGCGCTTGCAGCAGACCGCGCCCGATGCCGCGCCCGCGCCAGTCCGGGTGGACGCTGATGCCGAACGGGCCGTGGTGCGCCAGGCGCTTGCGCCGCGAAGCCTTGAAATTGACGAAGCCGACCAGCGTGCCCTCGCGCTCCGCGATGATCACCAGGTCGTCCGGGTGGGCCAGGTGGTCGGCGAGAAACTGGCGCTCGTCGTCGATCGTCAGCGTGAATTCGTCCGGCGTGCTGACACTGCCGACGCCGTCCTTGATGTTCAGGCGCGCGTATGCGAGCGCGGCCGCCGCATCGTCGTCGCCGGGAGTGCGCAGGCCGACCACCGTACCGTCTTTCAGCCTGATGGTTGTCGGCGCGATGCTGCCCATGGCGGCCATTAACGATCCGCGCCCTCAACCTGTCGACAGGCGAATTGCTGGGCCGCAAACTGGGCGCATGGGCTACAGCGTTCGCAAGATCACCCTGAAGGACAACGAAGACCCGTGGTTCCCCAAGAGCTCCGGAAAGTGGGAAGTCGTGGACGACGCCACCGGCAAGGTCGTCTACCGTTTCAAGTGGTCGCACAACGGCGACTATGCCGAATGGGACAACCGCGACTTCTACGACGGCCCGATCAGCGTTCACATCAGCAAGGACGGCAAGTGGGTCGAGTGCGTGATGCAGGCCGGCGTGAACCACGGCATCGCGTTTGCCGGCACACTCGGAGAAAGGGTCGAGCGCCACCCATTGCCTGCACCGGTCCCATCCGATGAAGAGTAACGCCGGCCGCCGCAACCCGTGACGGCTTGCGTGCGGGATTGCATACTCCGGCCATGGACCGACAACACGTAACCTCAGGCGGACCCTGGGAAGAGAAGTTCGGCTACCGTCGCGCCGTGCGCGTGGGCAAGGTCATCCACGTATCCGGCACCGCGCCGGTCACCGACGATGGCCAGACTTTCGCACCCAGCCAGCCCTATGAGCAGGCAAAGCGCTGCTTCGAGATTGCCCTGAAGGCCGCCGCCGAGCTTGGCGCCGGGCCTGAGCACGTTGTCCGCACGCGCATGTACGTCACCGATATCCGCCACAGCGAAGAGTACGGGCGCGCGCACGGCGAGTTTTTCCGCGAAAACCCGCCCGCCAGCACGATGGTTGAGGTGCGCAAGCTGATCCTGCCGGACATGCTGATCGAGATCGAGCTGGAGGCGCTGCTGCCATGACCAAGCTCGAGGGCATTCTCATTGATGCCGGCGGCGTGCTATGCCGACTGCACGAAGAGGCAGTGTACGCGGCGTGGGAAGCAAAGACCGGCCTGCCCGGTGAGAAGCTCAAGACCGAATTGTACGACCGTGGGCTGAAAGAGGAGTTCGACCGCGGGCTGAAGCACCCGGCCGGGGTGGCCTTGTTTCTGCGTTACCGCTTCGAGATCGACTTCGACAAGGAAGCGTGGAAAGCGATCTGGAACGAAGCCATCAGCATGGACGCGGAGATGGACAAGTTCGCGCGCGGCCTCGCTGTACATCTACCCGTCGCGCTCGCCAGCACGACCGACAAATTCCACCATGAAAAGATGAAGGCCGAGCTGACCTGCTTCGAGCTGTTCAAGGATCCGACCGTCAGCTACGAGATCGGCCACATCAAGCCCGAGCCAGAGTTCTACCAGCGCGCCGTCGAGAAGCTCGGCACCAGCCCCGGCAAGACCCTCTTCATCGACGACCTGGAGGTCAACGTCCAGGGCGCCGCCGACGCAGGCCTTCTGGCGCTGCGCTTCACGGGCCTGGAGAAGCTGCAGGAAGACCTCAAAGCCTACGGGCTGCTATTCTAGTGGCACGGGCGTCCCGCCCATGGCCCGCTCCACCCAACCAACTACGGCCATCGGCGAGACGCCGATGGCCGTTCCACGTCGCCCCTACAGGACTGCGTCTCCCCAAGCCATAATGCGGATGTTGCTCTGTCGCAGGGTTGGGAATGCGCAAGGCGTTTGATCTTCGCCCGCTGGAATTCAACGACGTGCTTGGCCGCAGCTTCTCGCTGTTTATGGCCAACTTCGTCGGCTACCTGCGTTGGGTGATCATTGCCTGGTTGCTTCCGATGCTGGCCGTGGCGGTCTTGTTCTACTTCGCCCTTGAGCCCTACGACTGGGTCAGCCGCGGCGGCGAAGCGCCCAGCGCCGTTGAGCCCAACCACTACGCCGCCTACTACTGGCTGATCAAGGTTGCCTCGCTGAGCCTTTCGTTCACCATCGGCTCGGCCGGCATCTACTACATGACTGCCCGCGTCTACGTCGGCGGCAACCCGACACTCAACGAGATCATGCGCGCGGTCTATGAACGCTTTGGGCACGTCGCGGGCATCGGCTTCCTGCACACCCTGGTGGCCGGCGGGTTCACGCTGTTCTGCTGGCTGACGCCGTTCGTGCTCTGGGACACGGATCGAAGCATGTCTGTGCTGGCCGGGCTTGTGCTCTGGACCGCGTGGGTGCCGGTGATCCTTTGGTACATGGGTGTGTACGGGCTGAACTGCTCAACGGTGATGCTGGACGACGCACAAGCCACAGAGGCTTTCCAGCGTAGCGCCTTCCTGACCAAGGGCTCTCGTATGCGGCTGATCGGCGTGCTGTGCGCGACCGTGCTGCTGGTGGGTGCGCCCGGCTTCCCGGGAATCCTGACGATCCCGAGCATGCTTGCCGCGAACCTGCTGGTCGAGAAGGGCTATCCGCTGTTGGCGATCCTGGTTGACGTTGCATGGGACGCGATCGTGCTGCCGCTGTTCTTCATCCCGCTTGTCGTCTACTACTTCGACCAGCGCTGCCGCAAGGAAAGCTACGACCTTGCAGTGATGGCACGCAATTTCGGCATCGAAGAAGGCGAGATGCAGCGCTACCGCTTCAATCCCGGCCTTGGCTACATGCCCAAGGGCTACAAGCCTGAGGCAGGCCGTCGGCGCAAGCCCACGCGTTTGCCCGCCCAGCGCTCACCCCAGCAGCGCCAGGCCAGCGCGGGAATGCCAACCGCCCAGATGCCGTGGGGGCCGCAGCCGGGCATGACGGGCGGCTTCCCCGACCAGCAGTCGCACTCCTTCGGCCCGGCCCAGGGTGGGCAAGGTCCGCAGCAGTACCCTCCGCCTTTCAATCAGGCCCAGGGCGGGCAGGGACAGCCGCAATACCCGCCGCCGAATCCGAACGCGCCGCCGTTGCCTGGCGTCAGGCCGCCAGTCAATTTCCCGAATCGCAGGCCGGGGCGCTGATGCGGATACTCATCATCATTTGCCTCTCACTGGCCATCGGCGTGCCGCTCGCGGCGCAGGAACGCGGCGCCGATGCCAGGCGCATCGTCGAGCGCCCGGAGTACAAGGGCTACCGCGTCGAGAAGCGCGCCGGCGGCAGCGGCAACCCCGCGGCCGATGGTGGCTCGGGCCAGGACGCAGGCGAAGACGGTGGTGACGGTGGGTCAGGCCCCCGACGCGGCACCGGCGCGAGCGGCCCAAGGCGCGGCACCGGCGCGGACGGACCATCCCGGGGCCAATCCGGAGGCGGGGACGGGCTGTCCTTGCCAGGCTGGATTGCGAGTCTGTTCGAGGCACTGGCCTGGATCGTGATGATCGCGGTCGCGGCAGTCGCGTTGTTCTTCATTGTGAAGGCGTTGCTGGGCATCAAGCGCAAGCCAAAGAAGAAGACGGACAAGTCCAAACGCGAAAAGAAGAAGGCGCCCGAAGGTGAAGTTGCCGCGGTCGACGTCCCCGAAGAGCTCGAGCAGGTGTTTGAAGATGCGCTCGCCGTGGCGATGCGCGAGTACAAGGATGCGCTGGCCAAAGAAGACTACGCATCGGCGACGCTGCTGGCCTACCGCATATTCTGGCTGCGGGCTGGCTGGCGCGGCTGCGTCGAGAACTCGGACGTCCGCACCTGGCGCGACGCGCTGCGGATGGTGCGGGCGGCCGAACGCAGGCAGGAAGTGCGTGCGCTGCTGCCGATGGTCGAGCGTGTGCGCTATGCCGCGTACGTGCCGAACAAGGGCGAATTCAACTCATGGTCGCTGACCCTTGAACGCATCGAGCCGTCCGGGGTGCTGCAATGAGCGAGCCGGAAAAGCAGCCCGATGAAGTCCGCAGCGAGTCCAAGGTACGCTGGATCATGGTGGGCGTGGTCGGCGGCGCGATGCTGCTGTACTTCGTTGTCAGCGTGTTCCGCACGCCCCTGCAGGCCGACACCTACACAAACAGCTACTCGACCTCGCCCGGCGGGCACACGGCGCTGATTGAGCTGCTGCGCAAGTCGGGCCGTGAAGTCACGCCCGGCAAGGCGCACCTCGACCTGCCGAATTTCGACAATGCGCGCACGGACACGCTCGCCATGCTCGAGCCCGGAATGCAGTACGTCGATCACTTTGGCGAGGAATTCGCGGCGCTGTTCACCGCCGCTCGCGAGGAATCGACCAGCATGCTGATCGCCTTCCCCAAACGGCACTACGAGCTCATGGAAGTCGAAGAGGGCGGCGACGTCGTGCTCGAGGAGCAGGAAGTCAGCATCTTCGAGGTGCAGAGCATCTTGAAGTCCACGGGCTTCGACCAGTGGCTGGACGTGGATCGAGATACCGCGCGACCCGAAGTTGTATGGCCTGAGAACGCATTGCTTGGGGCACAGACCGAAGCGCGTTTCAAGCCCGCGGATTATCTCCAGGCCTTTGTCGTAAAGGCCGGCAAGCTCCCGCAGAACTTCGAAGTGCTGGCGGCGACCGAGGATGGCGCACCGGTGATAGTCCGCTATCGCCTCAGCCAATTCGAGAGTATCGGCGGCGTGCTACTGGTCAGCGATCCGGATCTGCTGGCCAATCGATTCATCGCCGAGCCCGGTGCCGCCGAGATCGCCGCACGGTTGTTTGACCAGACCCCCAGGCAGGGGGCAATTCTGGTGGATGAAGACCTTCACGGCTTTTCCACCGAAGCCAGCCTCGAGTACCTTGCCGCGACGCCGCCCGGGTTGTGGGTGACGCTGTCGTCGTTCCTGCTGCTGGTGATCTTTGCGTGGCGGCAGGCGACGGTACTTCGCCCACGCGCAGCCGAGCCGCAGGACCGGCGTGCCCGAAAGTTCTCGATTGAGGGTTTGGCGAGAATGATGGAACGTGCCGGTGAGCACGACGCGGCGCAACGGCGGATCATGCGGCGCTCACGATTGGTGCTGGGCGGCGGGCGAACGGAAGTGCAGGGTGCGGGCATGACCGGCACGCGCACGATCCAAAAGGGCAAGACCGGACGCATTACGCGCATCCAGGGGGCGAGCAGTGAAGAGCGGTTGATCAACGCCGCGCGCAAGGTCGCGCACCAGAAGCGAACCGGCGAAACCGAGCACAGTGACCTGTCGTTCGAATAGCGACAGCGAAAGGGAAGAAATGAACGACGGATTTGAAGGCGGCACGACACCTGATGCAGGCGGCGAGCCCGCATCCGCACAGCCGGCTGAGGCCGTGGAGATTCGCATCGGCAAATTCGCCGGCGCCCTGGAGGCCGCGGTTGAAAAGGTGGTCAAGGGCCAACCGGGCGTGGTGCGGCATATCCTGGTGTCGCTGATGGTGGGCGGCCACGTGCTGCTGGAAGGCAACCCGGGCACAGCAAAGACGTTGCTGGTGCGCACGTTGAGCAAGCTCTGCAGCCTTGAGTTCCGGCGCATCCAGTTCACACCTGACCTCATGCCGAGCGACATCACCGGTACCAGCATCTTCCGGCCCGACCGCGCTGACTTCGAGTTCCGCCGCGGCCCGGTGTTCACGCAGATGCTGCTGGCCGACGAAATCAACCGCGCACCGGCGCGTACTCAAGCCGCGCTGTTGCAGGCGATGCAGGAGCGCCTGGTCACAGCCGATGGCGAAGACCACGAGCTTTCCGACATATTCACAGTGATCGCCACTCAGAATCCGCTCGAGAACGAAGGCACCTACCCGCTGCCGGAGGCCGAGCTCGACCGCTTCCTGTTCAAGCTGATGGTCGACTACCCAGCCGAGCAGGACGAGCTGGAGATTTTCATGCTGCACGGCGCGCCCAGCGTCGCTGACGAATTCGCCGGGTTGATCAAGCAGCACCTGTTCGGTGGCGGGGAGCTTACGTCGATGCGCAAGGCCGTCATGCGCATCACGGTCAGGCCCGAGATTGCCCGCTACGCGCTGCAGATTGTACGTGGCACGCGCGAAAACCCGTTCCTGCGCGCCGGCGCCAGTACGCGTGCGGGCGTGATGCTTCTGCGCGCCAGTCGTGCGCTGGCGGCGACCTATGGACGCAACTTCGTCGTGCCCGATGACGTGCGCGAGCTGGCACCCGCGGCGTTGCGGCATCGCCTGTACCGCACGGCGGCCGCGGAGCTTGAGGGCATGAGCACGGACCAGATTCTTCAGGACATCGTCAACCGAATCCCGGTACCACGCTAAGGCGGGTGTCGGGGTCGTTGTTTTCCTGAAACCCGAAACCTGAAGTTCCAATGGGCTACTCACCGACACGTATCGCCGTCCTGCTCGCCTTCGCGCCCATTGCGCTGGGCGTGCTTGCGATGGCACAGCCATCGCTGTTCACGCCCTGGCTGGCCGTTACGTGCGGGTTGGTGGCTCTGTTGCTGATAGACGCGCTGCTGCTGCCACGCGGCGGATCGATCGAGGTCGAGCGAAAGCTGCCGGGCGAAGTCGGCGTAGGCTCGCACTTCCAGATGCTGTTGACGGTCACCAACAGCGGCGGCTTCGGCCTCAGCGGACGTGTCTATGACATCGTGCCGGAACAGCTTGACGGCCCGCGCGATGCCCTGCCATTCAGCGTCGCGCCCGATGAGCAGGAGACATGGACGCTCGAGTACGTGGCCCTCGATCGCGGCAAGCAACGCTTCGGCGATGTCACCGTCGTGACGCCCGGGCCGCTGCGGCTGATGCGGCGCATCCAGCGTGTGTCGGCGGCCGGCGACGTGGCAGTCATTCCAGGCGTCGAGATTCTCCGCAGCAATGAATTGATCCTGAAAGCGGCGCGCGACGCCGACGCCGGTACCACGCGCGCCCGAGGCGTTGGCCGCGGCGGCGAGTTCGAGTCGCTGGCGCCGTACGTGCCGGGTGACCCGCCGCAGTCCGTTGACTGGAAAGCCTACGCGCGAACGGGGCAGTTGGCCGTCAAGCGCTACATCCCTGAGCGCCGCCGCCACGTCATGCTCGCGTGCGACGCCGGGCGACTGATGGGCACGCGCGTCGGCGGCGTGCGCAAGGTTGATCTGGCGCTGGAGGCGCTGACCAAGCTGGCAGCAGCGGCCCTGCAACGAGGCGATCTGGTCGGCCTGATCATCTTCGACGGCGCGGTGCAGACGCTGATTCCTCCGCGTGCAGGCAGCGGCCAGCTGGCCCGGCTTGTGCGAGCCAGCCTTGATGTGAAGCCAACCCACAGTGAAACGGCATTCACCAATGCGTTCGTCCGCATGAATCACGCGCTGGGGCGACGCTCGCTGGTCGTGCTTGCCACCGACTTTGATAACGAGGCCCAGGGCTGGGAGTTGCAGCGCAGCATCGTGCAGATATCGCGCAAGCACGTCGCCATCGTCGCCGCCATGCGGGATCCTGTCTTCCACCAGACCATTGCGGCAGAAGTGAACGACGTCCATGACGCGTACCGCCAGCTGGCGGCGCTTACGCTTCTTGAAGAACGCTTCACGATCCTGTCCCGGATTCACGGCAGTGGCGTGCACACAATCGACGCCGAGCCCGCAGAGCTGACCGGCCCGTTGTTGAACCTCTACGGCCGAGTGATCACCAGTGGCAAGCTATGACGCTTCTTGCGCGCCGCGTGCCTTCACGAAGAACAGCCAGCCGACGCAGATCACCAGCATGATGCCGATCAGCGCAAAACGCATCTCAAGCGTCGCGCGGCTCTGCCGGAACGAGCCCTCGATCACGCCGGCCATCGCCAGCAGCAGCACGCAGCCCATCGCAACGATCGACGCGTTGGTGGCCGTCTTCTGCATGGCTTCCTTGCGCGACTTGCGGCCGGGGTTCAGCACGCGGTGGCCAATCGCCATGCCCGCGCCGCCGCACAGGATGATGGCACCCATCTCGGGTACGCCATGCGGGCCCAGCCACGCGATGGCTTCCGGCCCAAGGCCCTTGCTGAAGAACAGCCCCAGGAAAGCGCCCAGCATCAGCCCGTTTCGGATCAGCAGGTAGATCGTCGGCAGCCCCAGGAAGATGCCCCAGGCAAAGCACATGAACGCGACCTGCGTGTTATGCGTGAACAGGAATGTTGAGAAGAAAATGTCCTGACCCGCGCTCGTCTCCTGCGGGCCGAGACCCTGTGCCAGGTAGTCGCGGCTGGCAGACGGGTCGCGCCCACCGGCCAGTGATCGGTCGATGAACAGGTAGAACGTCTCCGGCGAGTAGCTCACGGCGATGAACGAGATCGCCGTCGTCACAATCGTGATTCCCAGCGAAAGCGCGTGGTACTTCCACAGGGCGCGCGTCGCGCGGGGCACGGCAAACAGCGCGGCCGTAACCATCTGGCGGATCGTCGGTCGCTTGCGTCGGTACACGGCAAAGTGCGCGGTCGCGACTGCCTGTTCGATGTAATCCGCCAGCCGCTTGTCAGGGCTGAAGGCACGCACGCGGGCGAGTTCGGTGGCCGTGCGGCGGTAGGTGGCGGTGAAGTTCTCCACTACGTCAAGCCGCTGCGGGCGGGCGCGAACCTTGGACCAAGTCAGCCCCTCAAATGCCAGAAATCGCCAGCGGTCCATCGCCCGCGTGGCGAATTGCGAAATCTGGTGGTGGGACATCTGCGTCATCAATGAGGGTCCAGCAGGCCGGGATCGACTTCATTCCCTGTAACCCGAAACCTGAAACCTGTAACCTGTCCGCATGCAGCCAGTATCGTACCGGGCCTCATTCACAGATGCCACCCGCCCTGAGCAAGGGGCCGACCGGGTCGGTACGCTTGCGTGGAAGCACGAGGTCATGCTGCCCGAAGACGTGCAGGCGGCCTTCGAAGTCGGCAGCCCATTCATGCGTGTGTTCGCGTTCCTGATCGATCTAGGGATCATTCTGCTTGCCGGCATCGTGATCGGCATGCTCTTGATGGTCGTTCTGGTTGCATCGATGGCCGGCGGCAGCCCTGAAGTCTCGGCCGCCCTGGGCATCTTCCTGTTCACCTTCCTGAACGTCGGCTACTTCTTCGTGTTTGAAGGCGTGTTCTCCGGCCAGACTCCGGGCAAGGCGATGATGCGACTTCGCGTGGTCAAGGAAGACGGCGAAGAGATCGGTCCGAAAGAGGGAATTGTGCGCGCGTTCATGCGCTTTGCGATCATTGGCCCTCTGCCGGTGGCGCTCATCTTCGGGATATTTGAGCCGGAGGTGATCATGGCGGTCGCCCCGTTTGCGTTCCTGTCGATCGTGATGTTCGTGGATCGCAAGTCGCGCGGCATCCCTGACTTTGTGGCCGGTACTCTGGTCGTGATGCAGAAGATCCCGCAGCGAAACTGGAACACGCCATACGTGCCGGGCTACTTCATGCTGCCGCACCACTACTTTCCGCTGAACGCCGATGAAATGAGCAAGCTGACACCTGATGACTATGTGAAGCTTGAAGAGTTCGGCTCCAGGCTCAGCACGATCAACAGCGAAGCACGCCAACAGGCCGCTATGGCCGCCGCCGCCGCGCTCGCCACGCGCATGACCTACAGCAAGCCGATTGAGCCCGAGTACGCCGAGATTTTCCTGTACGAGATGCACGCGGCCCTGAAGCAGCAGCTGCAGCAGCTGTACCCGGACCTTTACGCCTGAGAGAACTTCCAATTGGTTTTGAACCGACCTGCCCCATCCGGCGTATTAAGTATGTAGCGCCCCGTGCCCCATACCCGGAGGTTGCCATGAAACGTGTCATGTTGGCCCTGATTTGCTGCTGCGTGCTCGCCGCGCCCGCGTTTGCGCAGGATGAGAAGGACTTGTCGTCCAAGTCGCGTGAAGAGCTGCTGGCGGAACTGAACAAGCTGGCAAAAGACGTAAGCAACGAAATGGACGGGCTGGAGCGTGAGCTTGCCAAGACGTCGCTGGGCCCGGCCAAGGCCGACATCGTCGCCGAACGCATCAAGAAACTGCGCGAGGCCATGAAGGATGGCAAAGCGGGCGAGTTGCCCGAGGGCCTCCGCGACTATCTGAAAGCCCACCCCGAGGAAGCCGCAAAGCTGGCCGGCAAGTCCGAAGCAGAGCTGAAGCAGATCGCGGAAGACGAAGCCGAGCTGCGCAAATTGCTGGACGAAAACCCTGCGATCCTTAAGAAGCTTGCCGAAAATGAGGACGCATTCGAAGACATCCTGCAGCGCCAGATGGCTGTGGAGAAGCGGCTTGAAGATGCGCTGAAGCGCACGGAAGAGGCTACGTCCAAGGCCGAGGAAAACCTCGACCAGAGCCTCGAAGTCGCACACGAGCTCAAATCGAGGTCCTGCTGACAGGGTGGCGGAATGGGCGCATCGGCTGGTCAGCCGAAGGGAACCAAGAAGCCGGGCGAAGCTGAGAAGCAGGGCGGCGAAACGAACAAGCCGGCAAGCGGCGCAAAGGAAGGGTATCAGCCGGGCGAAGGCGAAAAGCCGGACGCAAACAAAGCAGAGGAGTACGCCAGCAACCCGGACGGCAACGGCTGGAAGGCCGAGAAGCCGGGCGAGAAATCCGGCGACGGCGCAAGCAACGACGGCCGCACTGAGCCAGGCAAGTACAAGGGCTTCCGGGAGCGCTTCGAAGAAGAGCTTCGCAAGAAGGCAGAAGAGTCAAAGAGCAAGTAAGAGGTCTATTCGACTGGGCACCACACTCCACGATGCCGGGCACGCCCCGGCATCGTGGCGTTAAGCTCTTGCGGCGTGGGCGACCTCCTGGCTCTTGGCGTCCGGTGATGGCGAGATCGTCGGGCTTTCTGCCGGCTCAGACGTACCCGCTTGCGGTGCGTTGCTTGCTGACACTGCTGGGGCGGATTCCGGGTCGTCGCTCGTTGCAGCCTCCGCGAGCATGCTCGTGCGAACTTCCTTGCGGCATTCCGCCATCAGCTTCTGCTTTTCCTTGAGCGTACGAAGTTCCAGCGCGGCTGCACGGAGAGCTTCGGAAGTGCTGACCGACGGGCCAAGGTGGACCAATTGCTCGGCCGGTACCCGCTCCCGTTCTGCCCACGCGTGCATCTGGATCTTGGTGCGTGCGGTGTAGGCGCGCTGCGCGCAAAGAGTGGTCAAGAGAATCTGTTCGAGCCTGTCGCCGCCGCGCAGATCGTACAGCTCGATTGTGCGCCGCTCGAGTTGCGCTTCATCCAACAGGACTTCGGACTCTGGTTGCTTGCTCATTGCATTGCTCCTGTCGGGGCACCGTCGCCCCTCACTCCTACCGGCGGAGCGAATGCTGTCATGGTCAGAAAAATATACGCGTCGGCCGCAAATTCGCTCTGCGGGCCGAAAAGAAAACTTCGGAATTAGGAGTCACTTGCGTTTGCGGGACATCCAGTCGGCGGCGAAATCGACCAACGGCTTCTGCGGCATGAGCTGACATTTGGCGCAAGCAACCTGGGCGATCCTTACCCGGCCGGCCTGCACGAAGTCCCAGCCGATCTCCGGGAAATCGCCCGAGGCGTGATTCAGGTCTTCGTATTGCACCCATTGCCGTCCACCGTCGAACTGCACGGCCGCGCCCACCTGCAGTTGTGCCTTGGACGGCCAGACGGCCTTGTGTTCGGCGTAGTGGAGCGACGAGTTTCGGTCGTGCCCGACACCAAGCAGAAGTACATGGCCCTCGAAGTCGTAAACGCGCGCCAGCGGTGACTCTTCGCCGAACGCGGAATTCAGCCGGTGATCGGCCGTGATCGCGTGCGCATAGCGGCCCCATGCGGCGAAGCTGCATGCCGGGTGATCGCTGCGTCGGACATCGGGCCAAGTCCTGAACAACTCGGCGATTGCGCCCATTTCGCGAGTGGGAGTCAGCTTTCGGTCAAAGGCTGGCATGTGGTCGCGGATGACCTGCCACCAGGCCTTCGGCACCGGCGGCTCCCGCCAGTGTGAGGGCTCTGAATTGCCCGTGGAGTAGGCGGGCATGACCAGCGTACCGGAATCGGTCAGAATATTTGTCAGCGCCGCTACAACAGCCTGCGCACCGCCTACAACCCAGCCCAGTGCAGACAAGGACGAATGCACCAGCACAACTTGCCCCTCGGCCAATCCCAATGCCCGCAAGTCAGCCTCCAGCGACTCAACCGTCGTTGGTGCTTCGGACTTGCGGATCACGTCTTCCTCGCCCATGGGATTAGTTGCCGAACAGCTTCTGCATGTTCTCCTGCAGCGCTGATGAGAGGCGCTGCATCTCGGCGGTGACCTGCTGCATGACCGCTGCGTCTTCCATGTTCGCCATCATCTTCTGGGAAAGCTGCTCCATGGCCTTCTGGTACTCTTCCTGCAGGCGCTGCATTTCGTTGGTCTGGTCGACCTGCTTCTTCTCGTCGTTGGCGACCTTCTGCTCAGCCTCGACGTACTTTGCACTGAGTGGAATGGTCGCCGGCTCCTCGCGCAGGAACACCGGGACATCCAGCTTGTCACTCTCGCGCAGCAGCATGCGCATCTCCTCGACGTTCTTGCGGTACTTGTCTACCGAGTCGCGGATCAGCTCGCGCCAGGCATCGAGTTGCGCCTGCATCTCTGGGTCGAACTCGCGCTTGGCATCGCTCTGCCAGTAGTACTTTACGCTGGTGTCCAGCAACGGCGTTTCCGGGTTGTAGCGGATGTACTCGCGCTTCACGCGGTAGCTCAGGCTCTCGCCGCGCTTCTTTACCAACGCGTCGATCGCGGGGCCGGTCCTTTTGCCCGTCGTGATCAGCCGATACAGCGCGCCCTCGGCGGCGGTGCCCGCGTGCTCATCGTCGAGGTCCGCGTCGATCAGCGCGATGGCCTCCACCATCAGCGCGGGGTCTTCGGGCGGGTGATACAGCATCTCGAAGCCGGCCGCGCGGGCGCCCCAGCTTTGTGCCTTGCGCACGAAATCGAGGCGTTTGTTGAACTCGCCATCACCCTCGCCACCGACGTAGATGCAGTCCAGCAGGTGCTCAACGAGTTGCGGGCGCTCGACACTCAGTTCCTCGATCGCGCGCACCAGGTACTCGATCGGGTAGCGCCCGCGCAGGTAGCCGTTGCGCATGGTGTACAGCGCCCAGCCCAGCACCGGGCCGGTCACATAGAACATCCGATACAGCACGATCTGCGCAATCACCGGGTGCTCATCGAAGTTGCGCTCGATCAGCGTGTTGACGGCCCACAGCGCGTTGCAGGCGTAGTCGTTGGCGCCGTGCGCGGCGGCGAACGCGGCCGTGTCGATCAGCGTCTTCACGCACACGCCTTTGCCCAGCCCCAACTCGTGCAGCACGCAGGCGCGGGCGCTTGCGTCAAACACCACGGCGCGGCAGGCCTGAATCACGCCAGGCCATAGCGTCGGGTCGCCCTCGCAGAGAAGCTTGCCGATCACGTCGGAAGACGCGAGCGCAGTCGGCTCGTCGCCTGCTTCGATTTCCTTTAGCAGCCACGGCAGGAAGTGCGCGGCCGTGTGGTTGATGTAGCTCCAGCTGCGGAAGTTGATCGCGAGCCTGCGGCGGTGGGTGACGTCCGGTTCATTGAGCACGCGCCAGAACAGCTGCTCGGTTTCGATGTCCCATGGGTAGTCGATGCGGTCACGACTTTCGTTCTGGAAGTCGGCGCGGGTGCGCTCGGCGGGCTCGGGCACGTCGTCGGTGGTGATGGGCACGAGACGCGTTTCGAGCTTGCTCTGCGCGCCGCAGTACTTGCAGGTCTGGATGCTTTGGCCGGCGTTGGCCTGAAATGTCGCGCCGCAACCGGGACAGGTGCAGTCTTCGTACTTGGCCTGTTTTTCGATCCAGCGGGTGGCGCCCTTGATTGCTGGCCTGGCGAGCGCGGCCGCGTCCGGCTCGATCGCGCGCAGGCTGAACTTGAGCTGCGAGCCGCCGCCGCAGAAATCGCAACGCGCCTCCCGCCCGGATTCGGCCAGTTTCATGGGCGCGCCACAGGTCGGGCAGATGCCGCGCTGCGCATTCGCCAGTGTGTCGGGCAGTACGTCGTACATATGCGGGATTGTAGCCGGGAGCACAAAGTTTGGGCAGGCTCGCTATGATGTGTGCATGAGTGTGTATGTTAAAACTCGCAGGGCGTTGTTCTGGGGCGTGATGGTCTTGCTCAGTGCGATCTCGTGGGTCGTGATGGACAAGCTGGACCTGATCTGGAACCTGTGGGCGCAGGTGATCGATTCGCTGCTGGTGCTGGTTGCAGCGCTGGTTCTTTCCCGCCTGATACCGCGCTGGTTGAATGTCGCGGATGACCGCTAAGCCGCGCCCTGAAGCCGCCGTCCTGTTGACGCTGACGCTGATTGCGCTGGTGGTCAGTGGCATCGGGCCCAGAGACCGCGCCACGTGGGTGATGGAAACCGCGCCGGTCATGATGATCGCACCGCTGCTGGTGCTGACCTACAAACGCTTCCCGCTGACGCCGCTGCTGTACCGGCTGGTTTTCATTCACGCCTGCATTCTGATGCTGGGCGGGCACTACACCTATGCCGAAGTCCCGCTCGGTTTCTGGGTGCGTGACGCGCTGGGGCTCGACCGTAACCATTACGATCGCCTTGGCCACCTGGCGCAGGGGTTCGTCCCGGCGATTGTCGCGCGCGAGGTGCTGCTGCGGAAGTCGCCGCTGAAGCCGGGCGCGTGGCTGTTCGTCATCTGCGTCAGCATCCCGCTCGCGTTCAGCGCGTTCTACGAAATGATCGAGTGGTGGGCGGCCGTCGCGATGGGGCAGGGCGCCGACGCGTTCCTCGGTACGCAGGGCGATCAGTGGGACACGCAGTGGGATATGTTCCTGTGCATGATCGGCGCGATTACCGCGCTGCTGGCCCTGGGCTGGCTGCATAGCAGGCAACTGGCGCGGCTCATTCCCCAAGCGCCTGAACAATCGCCGGAAGAACCTCCCCCGCTTTCCCGCGCAGGCTGAACGTGGCGAACTTCGAGCACGGCGTCTCGGTCGGGTTGATCTCGACGACCGTTGCGCCCGCGCGCTGTGCCTCAATGGGCAACGCCGCCGCGGGGTAAACCAGCGCGCTTGTGCCGATCGTGAGGTAGATGTCCGCCTCACGCGCCGCGCGCAGGGATTCCATCAACGCGGCTTCGGGCAGCGCTTCGCCGAACCAGACGACGTCCGGCCGGAGCATCCCGCCGGTTTGCGGATGGCGCGGTGGGGGATTGTCGCAGTGAGGCGGCTCGCCTTCGAGCAGTCGGCCGGTGTCGAAGCACTTGTAGCGGCGGATGCTGCCGTGCAACTCAAGTACGCGCCGGGAGCCCGCCAGCAGATGCAGCCCGTCCACGTTCTGTGTGGTCAGCGTGAAGTCAGCAAAGCGCTTCTCAAGCTCAACCAGCGCCAGGTGCCCCGCGTTCGGCTTCGCGGCTGAGCACAGCTCGCGCCGCCATGCGTACCATTCCCAGACCAGTCTCGGGTCGCGCGCGAACGCCTCGGGCGTGGCCAGCTGCGTGGGCTCGTACTTCGCCCACAGGCCGGTTTGCGCATCCCGGAACGTCGGCACACCGGATTCCGCGCTGATCCCGGCACCGGTGAGTACCGCCACCCGACGGGCCTTGCGCAGCGCGTCCAGCAGTTGGGCGGGCAGGTCGTCCATAAGGGCAATTGAACCGCCAAGACGCCATGCCGCCAAGAACGCAGTGGCGGTCAGGATTCTGCTTGTTCGGCGGAGTCAGCAGGCTCCCGCCTGGCGTTGCCCAGCGCCGCAATAAGGATGAGGAGGCAGAACGGGTACGCCAGCCAGTGATATTTCAATAGTGCCCAAGGCGAGGCGACAACGGTGACCAGAACCCAGATCCAGCGCTGTTGCCGGGCGAAGATATATGTGAACCAGCACAGGGCGATCAAATACATCAGGATGGCGGCCAGCAAGATCCAGGGAGCAAAGGAATCTGGAAGAATCAGGGCAGGCAAGGTCAAGAGCGGCGATGCAACGTAGAGACCCATCCCGGGCATGAAGGGTTTCACTTCTACCCACCAAAGGTACCAATCGATCTCTTCGAGTTTCATTCGCGCGCCGTCCGCCCCCGCCGCTAGAGCGGGCCAGTGGCATTGTACCTCGTCGGATCGGCGGCCGGACCGCAATCAATTCTTTCCGAGTTCCTCGGCGCGGTTCTTCGCCGCCGCAACGGCTTGCCTAAATGTGTCTTTCCAGTGTTTGCCTTCGAGGTGCGTGATGGCCGCGTGCGTTGTGCCGTTGGGGCTGGTTACCCGGGCGCGCAGCTCGAGCGGGCCGGCGCCGTCGTGGGCGAGCAGTGTCGCCGCGCCGCGGATGGTCTGGTACACGAGCGTGTAGGCCTGTTGCTTGCTGAGCCCCAGCTCCTGCGCGGCTTCGATCATCCCTTCCGCCAGGTAGAACACGTAAGCCGGGCCGGTGCCGCTGACGGCCGTGACGGCATCCATCTGCGACTCATCCACCACAACGACCTTGCCGACGGTGCTGAGGATGTTCAGCGCGTTGGCGAGGTGCTGGTCCGTGGCGTGTTTGCCGCGCGCGAGCGCCGTAACGCCCATGCCGATCGCGGCCGGCGTGTTCGGCATGGTGCGGATGACCGGCACGTCGCCCAGCTCGCGCTCATAGGTCTCGATCTTCACGCCCGCGCAAATGCTGATCGCCAGCTTGCTTGGCAGGAACTCTTCCTTCACGTGCTGCAGCGTCTTGTGTATCTGCTGCGGCTTGACGGCGAACACGACCGTGTCGGCCTGCGCCACGGCTTCGCTCGCGTTGTCGGTGGTCGGTACTCGCAGCTGCTGCGTGATGAACTCACGCCGCGCGTTGCGCAACTCGGCAATCACGATGCCGTCGCGGTTCCAGCCCGAGTCGATCAAACCTTCCGCCAGCGCGCCTCCCATAAAGCCGCCGCCGATGATCGCAAGTCTTGACATGGCAAGCCCCCTTTGCCGCGAGTGTAGCCCGCTGGTTGCGAACGGCAATCGCGGGGCGCCGGATTGCGCGGGTTGCAGCCGGCGTTAGGATCGTCCCACCACGGGCTACGGAGGCCGTCGTTTTGCGGCCGTTGAGGACTGAGGCGATGAGCGTCGAGACAGAGACACTTAACAAGGAAGAGTTGCAGCGCTACGCGCGGCACCTGATCCTGCCGGAATTCGGCAAGTCCGGACAGGAGAAGCTGAAGGCCAGCAAGGTGCTGTGTGTGGGCGCTGGCGGGCTCGGCTCGCCGATGGCGATGTACCTGGCCGCGGCCGGCGTCGGCACGCTCGGCATCATGGACTTTGACGTTGTGGACGTGAGCAATCTGCAGCGCCAGATCATCCACGGGCAGGCCAGTGTCGGCGAGCGCAAGGTGGTCAGCGCCGCCAACCGCATCAAGGATATCAACCCGCACGTGAACGTGCGCATCCACGAGACGGCGATCAGCAGCGCAAACGCGCGCGAGATCATCCGCGAGTACGACGTTGTCGCCGACGGCACCGACAACTTCCCCACGCGCTACCTGGTGAACGACGCCTGCGTGCTCGAGGGCAAGGTCAACGTTTATGCCAGCATTTTCCGCTTTGACGGCCAGGCTACCGTGTTCGGCCTGAAGGACGGGCCGTGTTACCGCTGCCTGTACCCGGACCCGCCGCCGCCGGGCATGGTGCCGAGCTGCGCCGAGGGCGGGGTGCTGGGTGTGCTGCCCGGCATCATGGGTACGCTGCAGGCGCTGGAAGTCATCAAGGTGCTGACCGGCATCGGTGACCCGTTGAAGGGCCGCCTGATGGTCTTCGACGCGCTGACGTTCAAATTCCGCGAGCTGAAGATCCGCAAGGACCCAAAGTGCCCGATCTGCGGCGAGAACCGCACGATTCACGAATTGATTGATTACAACCAGTTCTGCGGCATTCCTAACGAGGAAGCGCAGAAGGCAATCGACGCACAGAAGGCGACTGAAATGGCTGACGATGAAATCACACCGGCGCAGCTCAAGGCGCGCCTCGACAAGGGCGACAAGCCGTTCCTGGTGGACGTCCGCAACGCCAACGAGCTGGATATCTGCAAGCTGCCTTACGATGCATGGATCCCGCTACCGGAGTTCAGCGGGCGCTGGCAGGAGCTGGCCGACAAGAAGGACACGGAGGTCGTGGTCTATTGTCGCTCCGGCGGACGATCTGGTCAGGTCGTACGATTCTTGCAGGAACAAGGCTTCAGCAACGTAAGGAACATGATCGGCGGCATGCTGCGTTGGAGCGACGAAGTCGACCCAACCAGCGCCAAGTACTAGCTGCACTCGTGACGCAAATGAGGCGGGCTTCGGCCCGCCTCTGTTATTGGGTGATTGGACGTCGCAGCCTCATTGCAATTGCGGTCAGTGCCAGCAGGACGAGCAGTGCCGGCCAGCCATCGTGAGATTCATCGGTGCTGCATTTGTTGTTTTTGCTGCTGGCTCCGCCGGGGTCGCCGACCAGAGTTACGTTCACGCTGCACGGCGCATTCACGGCCCACGATGCCGAACCCGCCGAACCCACGTATGCACGTACGTTGATACGCATGGTGGCCTTGCCGCTGTGGGTCATTGGCACGGCCGTGACGTCGCCGGCGCTGGGGTTGCTGAAGGTGGCCAGGACGGTAGAGCTGCCGCCGGTGGTATCAATGAACTCAATCTTCTGGATGTTGCTGCCGATGCCCTCCAGCCGGAAGAACTCGGTGTGCGAACTGGGCCCGAAATCCAGCTCAAGGCTTTTCGCAATGAGCCCGCCGGAGGCCACGGCGCCGTCCCAGAACGCAAACTTGCCGACCGACAGCTTCAAGCCCGTTGCGCCGATCACAAGCTGTTCCTGTGTGACATAGCTGATGGTACCGACGTTGGTTGTCAGCGTTCCATTGTAATCCGAGGCCGTGGTCCCGCTTGCCGTCTCAATCTCGATTGCAAAGCAGTGAACGTCTGCGTAGCTGCCGTTGAGCGTGGCGCTGGCAGTTCCGGGTACAGTGACCACTGCGGTGTCGATGCTTGTCGGGTTGGTTTGTGCGCTGGCGGCCAGTGCGTCCACGTCGATCAGGTTGATGGCAAGCCCGGTGCTTGCGTTGGTGTTGAGGCTGATATTGAGCGTCCAGGACTGGGCGACGCTTCCAAAATCGATCTCGTAAAGGCAGGTGATGCGGCGGTTGCCCGGGACGGAGCCGTTCAGGCCGGCAGTGTCGATGGCGTGGACCGAGCCGGCACAGGCTATCAGCAAAAGCAGTGTCAGCAGGCGCATGGACGTCTCCCCGTATACGTATTCAACGAAGGAAGAACGCCTGCGTTGGCCTTGACCGTCCCACGGGCCCGGATAGAGTTACTGTTGGTGGGTGCGGCGTGACGCCGTGAACCTGGTCAGGCCGGAAACGGAGCAGCCATAGCGGGCTGTTGCGGGTGCGCCCACCACTCATTCAAGCGGACGGCGATTGCCGTCCGCTTTTCATTTGCCGTCTGGGCCTAGCTGCGTTGCAGCGTGATGTTCCCAACGGCGGTCTTGGCCTCAATGTCGCCCGGGCCCTGTCCAAGCAAACCGTGGGCGCGCGAGCCTACGAATGTCGTGTGCACGGGAATCGCGGCGCGATCCGCGCCAAGTTTGATGCGGCCGACAGCCGTCTTGAGGTCAATTCGCCCGATGTAGGTGGCCGGCAGCTCCAGCGTGATATTGCCCGTGGCGCATTTAAGGCTGGCGTGACCGAGCATGGCCGTGCCGGCCTGCAGCGTCACAGTGCCGACGCCGGTCAGCAGGCCGGGGTCGCCCTCCAGGCGGTGGGCGTGCACCTCGACCTTGCCCGTGCCGGCGCGGAAGCGGCTGCTGCCGCAAACGCGCTCGGCGTGCACAATGATGTTGCCAACTCCGGTGCGCAGATCGTGCTCGCCGTTGAGGCCTTGTGCCTCGATGTTGCCCACGCCGTTGCGGGCGCGGACGCTCATCGACATCGGGATACGCACCTCCCAGTAGATCTTGCGGCGCTGGAGGGCTTTGGGCGCTTCGACGGCGCGAATCTTAAGCTTGCCGTCGCCAGTTGTGATCTCCACGTCCTGGTCACTTACGGCATAGTTTTCCCCGGGGGGCGCCTTGAAGCGGGCGATGACTTCGACGATGCCGCTGCGCCCGGCCTCCAGCTTGATGTCGCCGTAGCCGTTTTCGATGATTACGCGCGTGACATCGCCGCCGACGCCGACCGCGCGCGCGATTGTCCCGACTTCCTGATAGCTTCCGAAGATCATGACGCCCTCCTGTCTGGCCATGATTGCCAACGCGGTCGGGTGAATTTCAGTACAATCTGGCCATGGGTCGCCACAGCCAAAACAACCGATTCGGAGTTGCAACGGCAATCTGCGTGCTGTTGGGCGAGCTTGAGGCGTTCGTCATCGTGATCGCCGCCGGTCACTTTAAGGGCTCTCTGGGTTCGATGCTGGTCGCCGGCGTGATTGCGCTGATGCTGGGTGTTGTGATCGGCATGCTCCAGTGGTTCATGCCGTACGCGATCCTGGTGCTCGGCATCGCGAAGCTGTTCGAGCAGAAGAAGGAAGTTCTGGATGAGCTGGGCGATGAGAATTCCGTCAAGTTCGACCCGGATGGTGAGCGAAAGCTCCACGACTACCTGACGGCCATCAACAGTACTGAGGCGCGCATCGGCCTTTTGCAACGCTCGGCTCCGTACGTGCCGCCGGAGGAACGTCCGCCGGAGGACGCGGTAGTTCCGCCTACGCGCATGAGCCGTGCCGGCAGGAATGTGTTCTCAGCCACCGTGATTGCGGGGGCAGTGCTGGGTGCCGTGATTGCCGCGTACAACGGTGTGGGCGTAGTTGAAGCTGGCGAGGGCGCGGAGGCCGCAGCTCGCAATACGGGCCACTTGCGGATGTTTCTTTCGAGTCTGATTGGCGCGGTGCTGGCGTTACCGGTTGGGCCGCTGCTTGCATTGTTGTGTGGTCGTGTCGAAGTGGTCACAGACGAAGAGGATGGAATTGATGACGCCCGAGGAAGTGGTTCAGAAACAGCTTGAGGCCTACAGCGCCTGTGACATTGACGCCTTCGCCGCCACGTACACGGAGGACGTCAAAGTCATAGACGGCACGGGCAAAGTGCTTTGTGAAGGATTGGCGCAATTGTGTGAGGTCTATGGGCCCCTGTTTCGCAACAACCCAAACCAGATGGCGATCATCACCAAGCGAATCACGGCCGGCGACTGGGTGATCGACGATGAAGAAGTCATCGGGCGCGCTGACAACAAGCGCCGCAATGCCGTTGCGATCTATCGAGTGCGTGACGGGCTGATATGCCACGTCACGCTGGTGGCAAAATGAACCGGGCGGCCCAAGGCCGCCCGGAGTAGGTGTTTACAGCCTGCGACTAGAACTCTTCTTCCTTGTCGCCTTCCTTACTCTTGCCGTCGTCTTTGCCCTCTTCCCTCTTCTCGGGCTCCTTGGGCGTATCGCTTTCCTTCTTGTCGCCATCCGGCTGTTCTTCGCCGGGGCGCTTTCGCATGCGGTCGCCGCGCTTGCCGGCTCCGCGCAGGGCTTCGATCTCTTCCTTTGTGATGAAGCCATCACCGTCCTTGTCGATCCGGTCGAAGTTCTCCTTCAGGCGTGGGCCGGCTTCGTCCTTGCTGATCTTCCCGTCGCCGTCCTTGTCCATGTCGGCGATCGGGTCGCGGTCGGCTCCCGGGCGGTCCGCGCCGGCGCGTGCCTTGTCGGTGGCCTGGCGCGCAGCGGTGAATTCCTCAAGGTTCAGCTCACCGTCTTTGTCGATGTCGCCGGTTTCAAGCAGCTTGGCAAAGTCATCGCCGAGCTCTGACTTGCTGAGTTTTCCGCTGTCGTCGCGGTCCAGGATGCCGAACTCTTCCTTCACGACTTCCTTCGCCTGCTTCTCGATGCTCTCGATGACCGCATCCTTGTCTGCGATCATCTCCTGCAGCGTGACGAAGCCGTCTTCGTCCTTGTCCAGCGTCTTGAACAGCTCTTCGTCGCCGAGCTCATCCTTGCTGAGCTTGTTGTCGCGGTCGGCATCTTTCTCGCGAAGTACGCGTCCGAGTTCCTGGAAGCTGCGGCGATCTGCACCTTTGGCGGGGCGCTCTGGCCGCTTGGACTTGTCGGGCTTTGCTTCTTTGTCAGTCTTGTCCGGTTTGGCCTCATCGTCCTTCTTGGGCTGCTCGGTGTCCGAGCCTCCTTCACCGTCACCCATTTCCTGCGCATAGGCTACGCCCGAAAAGGCAAAGAAACCCAGGAATGCGGCCAGCGCGAGAACGCGTTTCATGACTACTCCTTATGCCCGACGGGCTTGATTGTTATCGTCTGAGGCATGTAACACGGTCTAAAGTACGCGGTTGCGAAGATTCCAGCCATGAAATACCTGACACCACTCGTTGTGATAGCCCTGGTCGCCTTTACCGGCTTCGCGACGTATCTCTTTATCCCGGAACAGGTTGAAGATTGCTGCGAGTACATCGGGTTGCTGGCACCCGAGGGTGTTTCCGAGACCCCGGGCCAGGAACACGTCGATTTCGCAGGCGCCAGTGAAGATGGCAGCATCCCTGCCACGTTGCCCGGGCTGAAGCTCAATGACACGCCGGGTGAAATCAGCCTGCCGGATATCGATGGCGTCATGCACACCATCGACTACCGCGCAAAGAAGCTGACCGTGATCGTGTGGGTCTCAAGTTTCTGCCCAACCAGCAAGATTTACGAGGAACGCCTGAACACTCTCGCCGCCGATTTCGCCGGCAACGCTCAGTTCTATGGCATCAACAGCAGCGCGATGGAAAGCCTTCAGGAACTCAAGGACCACTACCACGACGGCGACCCGGACCGCCTGAAGCTGACAGTGCTTAAGGACGACCGCAACGTGCTGGCGGACCGGTTTGGCGCCCGTGTGAGTGCCGAAGTATTCGTGCTGGATCATGAAGGCCGCCTGCAGTACCGCGGCGGCATCGACGACGCGCGTAACCCGAGTCGGGTCACCGTGCAGTACCTGCGTGTCGTGCTTGAACAACTCGCGGCCGGCAGCGAGCCGGAGTGGCACTACCAGCCCGCCAAGGGCTGCTGCCCGATCGATCGCGTTGATCCGATTGAGCAAAAGCCGGGGCCGCAGAAATCATGAGACGAGCAAACTGGCACGAAGAAGGCGGCAACGCCAGGCAGTTGAAGGGCACCGAAGAGGACGCCCTGGCACAGCATGCCCGGCCGCAGATGCCGACAACCCATTCCGGGCGCGGCACAGTTGGCGGTGGCCAGCCTACGCACAAGCAGGCGCTATACCCGAAGTTCCCGCCGCGCAAGAAGTGATCCCGTGCCTCCGCACGGCTAGACTGTGCGCGGAGGCAACTCATGAAATCCATGCAACTGATTCTGACTGTGGTCGCCGCACTGTGCGGCGGCGCGCTTGTGCAGTGGCTGAACCAGCCAGGCGACGTCCAGGCCCAGGACGACACGGACACCCTCAAGGGCAAGCGGCTTGAGCTGGTGGATGACAAAGGCCGCGTGCGCGTGCGCATGTCTGCCGTTGGCACAACGACCGAGTTCGAGATGTGGGGCGACGACATGAACACCAATGTCGCCGTTCGAATCAAGAAAGACGGCGCGACGGCCATCACCATGAACGACGCGAAGCAGAAATCGCGGGTACTGATCGGCGCGACGGCCGATGGCTGGTCGGCAATAGCAATCGCCGACAAAGAGGGCCGCCAGCGTGTCGGTCTGGGCACGGACAAGGCCGGCGCACCCACGCTCAGCCTGAACTATGCGAACGGCAAGCTTGCCAGTCTGCTCAGTGTGCAGGGTGAGAAGGACGCCGTGTTGATCATGAACGATCCGAAGGGTGAGAACATCGCGGCATTCGGAAACAGTGACGGCCGCCCGAACATGATGTTGATGGATGCCAAGGGTGTCGAGCGCCTGAAGCTGGTGATGAAAGACGACAGTTCGCCGGCGTTGCTGATGCGTGACGCGAAGGGCAAAGGGCGGCTCGTCGCAGGGGTCAATACGGATGGCTGGGCGGGTGTCGGCGTGATGGACGAATCGGAGACTGTCCGAACACTGATGTTCAGCGATCGCGGCGGTGACAACGGCCTGACGATCGCCGACAGCAAGGGCAAGTCACGCAGTGCCATGGTGGTCACTAACAAGGACAAGCCGACGTTGCAGATGCTGGATGAAAACGGCAACGAATTGTTCAAGGCGCCACGTTGAACTTCGACCGCGCGTGGAAGCTGCATGATGAGGCCGCGCACAGGCTAGCGCGCGGTCCCGGCCGCGTATTCACACCGCGAGATACGGCTATTCGGCTTGCGCAGCTGACGCTCGATCCACTGGCCGAGGCCCCGACCGTGCTCGACCCGGCTTGTGGTGCCGGGGCGCTGTTGCTCGGCGCGCTCGAGTGGGCGTCGGTGGAGCGCCCGTCTTGGCTGGCACACTGGCTGCGCGGGGCGATGTCCGGCTGGGACGTGGATGCGGAAAACGCCGTCGCCTGCACCGAGTTGATCGGGGTGGTCGCAGGCGAACTCGGCATGCAGGCGGGCGTGGTCGCAAGCGCGCGGGATGGGCTGGCAGCTACCGGCGAATACGACGTTGTGCTTGCGAACCCGCCATGGATCAGCTACTCCGGGCGGCATGCGAATGAATTGCCACGACAGCGCCGGACGGAGCTGGCAGCGCGGTTCCCGGCGTTTGCCGGATGGCCCGCGCTACACACCGCGTTCTCCGAGCAATGTGCGCGCCTGACGAGGAGAGATGGCGGGCGGCTCGGGCTGATTCTGCCGATGCAGATGGCAGATCTCGCCGGCTATGGCGCGGCACGTCGCGCAATCACATCCAGGCTCACGCTCGAGCATTCGATCGAACTGGGCGAGAATCTGTTTCCCGGCGTGACCGAGCCTGCCGGCCTGTTCGTGTTCGGCGCTGGGTCCGGCACCGAGCGCCCATGGCTGCCAGATGAAGATGCTGCCCTGATGGCGCGCGTGCGGCGGTTCGCACCACTGCCGCCGGAGAGCTTTGGCGACGTAGGCGTGCACACAGGAAATGCGGCCGACCTGCTCGTGGGGCGGGAGGGGAATGGCCTGCCTTTGCGCATTGGTCGTGACATCGAGCCGTTTCGACTGGCGGAGCCCACGCAAATCCTGCGCAACGTCGAGTTGCCCGAAGGCCGCTACGCGCGCGTGGCTGGTGAAGCCCGCTATCGAGAAGCGATCATCGTTCTGCGTCAGACGGCATCACGCCCGATCGCGGCGAGACATGAGCCGTGGGCCTACTTCCGCAATTCCGTCCTGGCCTGCTATGGCGCGGAAGGCCACGATCCCGACTTTCTGTTGGGCGTGCTGAACAGCGACGTTGTCGCGCGCATTCACCGCGCCATGTTCCGCGACGCGCGCCAGCGAACGTTCCCCCAACTGAAGATCAGCCACCTGCGGGCGCTGCCGGTGCCCGGGCGTGAAGTGGGGGAGTTGTATGAAGGGATTGCCTCTGCATCACGGGCAGTGCAGGCCTGCAGAGGCGACGTCGCAGCGTTGAACGCGCTGGTCGAGCAGGTTTATCTGGAATGAAGAGGCTTGCGGCTTTCGCCGCAGGCCTTTGCTATTTCGCGTTTTCGCCGAACTTGGTTGTGACCTTGAACTTCAGCTTGCGGCTCTCACCGGCCTTGAGCGTGAAGTGGATTTTCTGCGTGTCGGCATCGTGCTTTTCCCATGCATCGTCGCTGTCGAATTCAAACTTGCCGGCCATGGTTCGGTGGATCTCGATCTCGACGTCGCGGTCGCGGAAGTTCTTCACTTCTGTCTCGAATTCCTCGACCGTGGTCCAGCCGACCAGGTTGCTCCACTGGTTGAAGGTCAGGTCCTTCTTCTTGAGCGACATGCGTTTCTCGCTCATTGTGCATTCGGCATCCGGACCGACGTTGACTTTCACTTCCTCATTCTTGGGGATGTACTTGCTGAAGATCGCTCCCATATAGCCGAGTCGGCCGTCGCCCATTTTCTTGTAGAGGCGCACAAGACCGTCCGGCAGCGGCTCCTTGCCGAGCTTGTGTTTGTCGTCGTTCTTGAACTCCAGCACCTTGGTGAAGTATGGGCCGAACTTGTCCGGCTCAAGCCTGTAGACCGTCTTCAGCGGCACGTCCTTGATCTCAAAGCTGCGCAGGCGCTTGGACCAGCCATCGGGAATCGTCTCCGTGCCTTCAATCGAGTAGATGTAGTACTCGCTTAACCCTGCCTTCTGGATTTCCTTGGGACGCGCCATGCCGCCGCCGCTTTTCTCCGGGCTGGCGCCGCGAGCCATCTTGCGCATTTCGGCCTTGTCCATTGGGGCTTCGGGTGGGGCAGGTGCAGGTGCAGGGTAGCGCGGCCGTGCGAGATCAACGATGCGTTCAACCAGGTGGATCACGCCGACAACCAGCCGCACTTCGGCGTCTTCGTATTCTTCGCCGGAGCGGTTTGTGACCGTGACGTACGCCGTCAGGTCCATGGCGGATTCGGCGGGGTTGACCTGGCCTGTGTATTCGGCGCTCCAGCTGATGCCGCTGGTGAAGTAGCTGATCTCGACGGTGTAGCCGCCCGGTTTGGTGCAGGCGACGGTCCAGATCAGCATCTCGGAGCTCTCGGCCGGGTAACTGATGTCGAGTACTTCAAGCGCGTCCTGGGCATCCTTGCCGACCGGGGCGAATTCAACACTCGTCGGGTCGATCAGCGTGTTTGCCCAGCTGAATTGCAGGCGGTTGTTCCCCTGTTTGAAGCTGAGCGAGCGCTTCTCGCTGACCAGCGTGCAGTCTTCGCTGTTGTAGATGGTCAGCTGCACAGAGTCGCGCTCCGGAAGCGTCACCAGTTCTTCCTTCGCGAAGAGCGGCGCCGTCATGGCGAGCGTGAGCAGCAAGAGTGCGATTCTGTTCATGGCGTGCCTATTTCCTGCTGTTTGTTCCCTGACGAGTGGTGACGGTCAGTGCGAGTTTGCGTTCGCTGCCGGCCTTGAGCGTGAAGTGAATCTTCTGGGTGTCTGCGTCGTGCTTTTCCCATTTGTCTTCGCTGGCGAAGTCAAAGTCGCCGGCCATGCTGCGGTGGATTTCCACTTCGACATCACGCGCCCGGAAGTTCTTCACTTCCAGCTCGAACATCTCGACCGTGGTGTAGCCAACCAGCTGGCTCCACTGGTTGAAGACCAGGTCTTTCTTCTTGAGGGAAGTGCGCTTTTCCTTCAGCGTGCACTCGGCGTCGGGGCCCACGTTGACCTTCACTTCTTCGTTCTTGGGGATGTACTTGCTGGCGAGCGCGCCCATGAAGCTGAGGCGGCCTTCGCCGGCGTCGCGGTAGAGGCGCAGCAGCCCGTCGGGCAACGGCTCTTTGCCGAGCTTGTGTTCCTCGTCGTTCTTGAACTCGAGCACCTTGGTGAAGGCCCAGCCGAACTTGTCCGGCTCAAGTCGATAGACGGTCTTGAGCGGCACGCCTTTGACTTCAAAGCTGCGCAGGCGCTTGGACCAGCCGTTCGGGATCGTCTCGGTGCCGCCGACTGTGTAGATGTAGTATTCGCTCAAGCCGGCCTTCTGGATTTCCTTGGGGCGGGCCATGCCGTCCTCGTTGACCTCGTCTTTGGCATCCTCGAGAGCGCGTTCCATTTCTTCGACGTCGCCACGGCGCCAGGCGCGTCCGGTGCTCTCGCCCGGCTGGGCAAGGTCGACGATGCGCTCCACGAGATGAATCACGCCGACGACCAGGCGCACGGACGCGTTCTCGTATTCTTCGCCACTGTGGTTGTGGACGGTTACATAAGCGGTCAGGTCAACGTTGTCTTCAGTTGCATCGACGATGCCGCTGTATTCAGCGCTCCAGCTGATGCCACTGGTGAAATAGCTGATCTGAACTTCGTAGCCAGCGGGCTGGTTGCATGAGACTGTCCAGATCAGCATCTCGTGCGACTCGGCCGGGTAGCTGGTGTCGCGAACCTCGATCGCCTTCTTGGCTTCGTCACCAACCGGCTCGAACTCGACGCTGGTTGGATCGATCAGAGTGTTGGCCCAGGAAAACTGGATTCGATTGTCGCCTTGCTTGAAGGTCAGCCGGCGTCGCTCGCGCACCAGTGTCAGGTCTTCGCTGTTGTAAATCGTGAGCTGCACCGAGTCGCGCTCTGGCAGCGTGACCAGCTCTTCCTTGGCCACCAGGGGCGCGGCCATGAGCAGTGCGAGGATGGGGAGTAACAGGCGCATCTTGTTCTTTTCTCTCTGGTTGAAGGGGCGGTGCAACGCACCGCCCGACCTGTCCGCCGCGATTCGCGGCTACCAGTTGTTGAGACGCTTGTAGTGGAACTTGAGCTTGATCGGCGTGCCCTTGGCGGGGCACTTGACCTTGAACTTGATGGTCTCGTTGTCGATGCGCTCGTAGCTGGTGTAGCCTTCGCTGTCCTTCTGCATTTCCCATTCGCCCTGGACGCGCAGGACCAGGATCAGCTCGGCTTCGGAGTCTTTGAAGTTCTTGATTTCGTACTCATCGACTTCGTTAGTGTCGTAGACGTTGCCGCGACGGTTCTCGACGTCGTTGACCATCTTCTTGAGCTCGACCTTGATGTCCTGGGCGATGCCGATGTTCAGGCGCATGTCGTCGCCGATCGGGGTGAACTGGCCCCAGTCTTCGCCGGTGAAAGCGGTCGTGCCTTTGCCGTCATCCTGGTAGATGCGGACCTTGCCGTACTCGAGCGGGATGGCGCCGAGCCCCATCTCCTTGGTGTTCTTGAGCACGTAGTCCGTCATGACCTTGCCCTCGCTGCTGCGATACTGGTCGTAGACGTACTCCTTGGTCAGGCTGACCTTTTCCCACTTGTTCACCAGTACGCGCTTGGCTTCACCCTGGTCGAGGCCCTTTTCGAAGGTCTTGCCGTCGCGGGTGATGAAGTCGGCGCTGTCGAAGGTGCCGCCGCTCCAGTTCCGGATCTTGAAGTAGTGCCGGAAGGTCAGCGACTTTTCGTCGTTGCTGACGATCGCCCGGTAGTCGGTCTCGCGCTGGATGTTCGCCATCAGGTAGCTGAGGCGGAACTTCTCGGAGCGCGCGTCCGGACTGGAGATCGACCAGGTCAGGGCAGCCTCGCCCGGCGGGTAGCTGGTGGACAGAATTTCCACCTTGCTGTTCACATCGACGGCGCGGAAGACGATGCTTCCCTTGTCGATGTTTGTCCCGGCCCAACTGTAGTCCACCGTGTTCAAGCCCTTCTGCAGGCTGATTGTGCGCTCTTCCTCCACCAGAACCTGGTTCGGGTGGTCGAAGCGCACGACGACGGCTTCCTTGTCAGGCAGGGTGGCCAGCTTGATTCGGGCCTCTGCGGTGTCCGGCTGGCTGATTCCGACGACGCTTGCAACCAGTGCGGCGCCTGCCAGTGAGAAAATGAGTCGCTTGTTCATGGCCATGTCCTTTCGCGGCTGTGCGCCGGTTACTTGTTGCGTACGTTGCTGCCGTTGCGGGTGCGGAGGTTGTAGACGATCTTGGTGCTCTCGCCCGCCTTGATGTTCAGGTTGAAGCGGTGCGTCTGGAAGTCGATCTTGGTCGAGGCGGTCTTGCTGTCGACGTCACAGTCGCCGCTGATCACGATGTTGACCTCGAAGTCCACGTCGCGATTGCGGAAGTTCTTCAGCTCAATCTCGAAGTCTTCGACCGTGTCCCAGCCGCGAAGGTATTGCCTGTTCCCATTCCAGCCGAAGGTCAGGTTTTCCTTTTTGAAGCTGGTGCGCTTGGACTTGATCTGGACTTCCGGGTCGACGCCGGCGTTCACCTTGACTTCGTCGTTCTTCGGGATGTAGTCGGTCACTACCATCCCCACGAAGCTCAGACGGTTGCCGCCCGCATCGCGATACAAACGCACGATGCCGGCCGGCAGCGGCTCTTTGCCAAGCTTGTGGGCTTCGTCGTTCTTGAACACAAGCAGCTTGGCGAGATAGTTGCCGTACTTGCGGGCGTCCCAGGTGTAGACCGTTTGCAGCGGAACGCCGGTCTGCACGAAGCTCTCGAGGCGCTTGGACCAACCGTTCGGAATCGTTTCAGTGCCTTCCACCGCGTAGATGTAGTACTCGGACAGGCCTTCCTTGATGATGTCCTTCTTCTGGTTCTCGGCGCGGTCTGCGTCGCGCATCTTGCCGTAGGCTTCCTTCATGCGCTGCTGGCGGGCGCCGCCGGCGAGGGCTGCGATTTCTTCAACGACGTGAATGCTGCCGACAACCAGGCGGACGTGTGCGTCTTCATATTCTTCGCCCGAGTTGTTGCTGACGCCGACGTAGCCGGTCAGCTTCATGCTGCGTTCGTCGGTGCTGAGCATGCCGTGGTATTCGGCGCCCCAGGAGATGCCGCTCGTGAAGTAGCTGATCTCGACCTTGGCGCTGACCGCGGCGTCTGCGGCAACAGTCCAGATCAGCATCTGGTTGCTCTCGGCCGGGTAGCTGGTGTCAAGAACTTCGAGCTTGTCGGCGTTGGTCAGAGGGCTGAACTCGACACTGGTCGGGTCGATCAGCGTGTTCGCCCAGCTGAACTGCAGGCGGTTGTTGCCCTGCTTGAACGTCAGCTCGCGCGTTTCGCGGACAAGCGTCAGGTCAACCGAGTTGTAGATCGTCAGCTGGACAGTGTCGCGCTTGGGCAGCGTGACCAGCTCTTCCTTGGCGCTGAGCGGCCCGGAAAGGGCCAGAGTGGTAAGTATCAGGGACGGTATTAGCCATCGCATCGGCTGCTCCTTTGTCTTTGCATACGATGGGACGCTGTGCCTGCTGTGCGAGTTCCGGAAATCTCTGTGATGCAATCGAATGCATTACGTGGTTAGATGCGCAGACATAAGTCACGCACTGGGGAATGGGCCATGCGCAAGGAACTGGAGCCTTACCGTAAGTGGTTCGGCGAATGGAGCGGCAGCGGTGTCAGCAAATCCAACGTTGCTGTCAGCACACGCTTGTCCATCCAGCCCCGCCTTGCCGGCCACTGCATTGAGTTCGTGGTGGAATCAATGACGCCCGACTCCAGCAGGCTGGTGCACGGTGTCATCGCGCTATTGGGTGTTGATCCCGACAGTAGGCTTCGGATGACTGTAATGTCCACGATTCACGGCGCCATGGCCATGCCCGTCACGCCGGAAGATCCGGGTGCGCTCGCCATCGAAGGCGAGAGTGTGGTCGGAAACCGCGTCGTTGTTTCCCTCATAGAAGAAGATTCCGGCCAACTGATGCTCACCAGCTACTGGAAGCCGGAACTGCCCATGGACGCTGAGCCGGTAGGCTTCAGCAATGTGAAGCTTTCGCGCGTGACCGTCAATCATGGCGATTGAAGTGACCGGGCGCCCTCCTACTTTGCTTGCGAAAACGCCTTTTCAAGGTCGCGGATGATGTCTTCTGCGCCCTCGACACCGATGCTGAGCCGGATGCCGTTGGCCGCGATGCCGCCTTCCAGACGTTTCTCGGCGGGAACGGCTGCGTGTGTCATGGCGCCCGGATTCTCGATCAATGTGCGCAGCTGGCCGAGGCTGACCGCCAGCGTGAGCGTGTAGGCGTGTTTGGCGATCCAGTCGACGACCTTGATGTTGTTCTCTGGCTTCGTCGCGTCTTTCTCGACGGTCTCGAAGTAGATCATGTTTCCCGGCGTGAAACTCCCGTCGGGGCTGCGCATCTGCTTTTTGGCCAGCGCGCGTTGCGGGTAGTTCTCGAGTCCGGGGAAAACGACGCGGGCGACCATTTCATGGCCTTCCAGCCAGCGTGCTACCTCGTAGGCCGTTTCCATCTGTCGCTTGAGCCGCAGCGGCAGCGTCGGCAAGCCATAAACCAGGATTGGCCATGCGCTCTTGGGCGCCAGCACCCCGCCGAAGTCCTTTCGATACAGCAGAACCTGACCTTCCAGCTCGTGCGGGCCGATTACCGCGCCGCCCATGTCGGTGCCGTATCCGCCGATGTTCTTGGTCAATGAGTGCACGACGACGTGGGCGCCCAGCTCAATCGGCCGCTGGCAGTATGGCGTGGCGAACGTGTTGTCGACCACGATGTAGACCTGGCGGTCCGCACTCCGCTTCTTGTTTACCTCGTCGACGATGGCGCGCACGGCCTCCATGTCGATCATTTCAAGCGTCGGGTTCACGGGAGACTCAAAGTAGATCGCGCGAGTCTTGTCGGTGATGGCGCCCTTGAGCTGGTCCATACTGCGCATGTCGATGAGGTTGGCCTTGATGTTCTGGCGCGGGTACCAATTGGTGAACAGGCTGTAGGTGCAGCCATAGAGGGTCTTGTGAGACACAAGCTCATCGCCCGCGTTCAGCAGAACACCGAGCGCCGCTGAAATGGCGGCCATGCCGGTGCTGAAGGCTACGCAGAAATCACCGCCCTCGAAGCTGGCGAGCTCATCTTCCAGCATGCCGCGTGTCGGCTCGTCCAGCCGATCATAGATGTAGATCGGCTTGGTCTTGTGTGCGTCGCCGGATGCGTACTCCTGGAATCCGCGTGCACCGCGCTCGGTTTTGTCGAGCCGGTATGTGACGCTGCTGCTTTGAGGCGGAATGATGTGGTGGCGGAAGTCCCATTTCTCCGTGAAGTGCTGGCCGTGGATCAGGAAGGACTCGACGCTCGTGCCGGGCGGGATGTTCCGCACGCGCTTGCTGATGTCAGATCCGGTGTTCTTGGCCATGGCATGCTCCTGTTGAAGGCGCGCAGTTTAGCGAGCCGCAGTCTTTAAGCGACAAAAGCCCGGGCAATGCCCGGGCTTTTGTGTACGGTCTGCATTAGCCGGCGGACCTGACGGTCATGTGGACCAGCTCGCCTTCGCGGGTGCCGATGAGAATCGTGCCGTCCGGACCGATTACGCCGGCCGATGACCAGAAATCCTTCTCGCCCTTCAGCTTGTCGCTGTAGTCCAGGCGGCGCAATTCAAGACCGCTCTTGGCGTCCCAGATCACGATGCGTTCTTCATTGTCAAAGCCGGCGCAGCGACGACCGTCCTCGCTGAAGCCGAGCCCCTGGATCCACTCAGACAGGCCCTTGTACTCCTTGGTCGGCTTGTCGGTCAGCTTCTGCATGTCCCAGACGCCGACGTCATCGCCGATGGAGCCCGCCATGAGCTGGTTGCTGTCGCTGCTGAATGCAACCCGCATGATCTTGTCGTCGCCGGGTCCATCCAGTGTCTTCTTAAGGACGAGACGGTTGGCGTCGAATACGGCAACCCTGCCGTCGTCACCGCCGACAGCGAGCCACTTGTTGTCGGGGCTGATCTCCATGCAGAAGGCATTGTCGAGCCCGGATGCGAATGAGCCGATCTTCGTCTTGGTCTTCGGGTTGAAGCGAGTGATTTGCGAGTCGCGAGCCGCGACGTAGAGGGTGTTTCCGGACGTGTCGAATGATAGCCCGACAACATCATCGTCTACGCTGCTCAAGTTTGTGGTCTTTACGCTGGTGCCGGAAATGTCGAACAGCACAAGCGCGCCATCATCGTTTCCGCAGGCGGCCATCGAACCATCCGGGCTGAAAGCGATCGAGGTGATGCGACGGCGGCCGCCGCTGCTGGTACCAAGCTGGGTACCGCGCTTCAGGTTGTAGAACAGAACCTTGCCTGACTTGGTGCCTGCGGCGCCGTACTTGCCATCGGCTGTCACTGCAACGGCGCTGATTTCTTCGCCGACGTTTATCAGCTGCTCCGGACGGCAATAACGGTCGCTCCACAACTTTTGCAGGTGGCCCGGCAGACGGTTGCGCCGCGCGGTCTCGGTTTCGCCGGTGAGGGCGGCCGACAGGCGCTTGATCTTCAACTGCTCGCTGGGTGTCAGGTCGTAGCGCTCGAGCTTTGCGATCAGCAGCAGGCCTTCCCTTTCCTGGCCCTTGTCCACGCAGGTTTCGAGCTGCTCGAACAGATCGTCCTTGTAGGCTGCCACGGCCGCATCGTGCTCGTCCTGCGCAATGCGGGCCCGTACCAGCTGATCGTTGTTGATCGGCAGCGCGTTGGCATCGGCCAGCAATTGGGCGCTGCTGTTGAACAGGTGATTGTCTTGCGCCGTCTTCGCGTCAGCCAACAGCTGGCTGAATCGGGCATCGAGTGCGTTCGCCCATTGGGTGCGCTTGTTTTTGACCTTGCGGGCCAAATCGTCTGACAAGTGCAGCTCAGCGGCAGCATCAAGCTGGTCCCTGGACTGCTTGTAGCGCTCCGGCTCGCTGAGTGTTTCGTCATGCAGCAGGTCATCCGAAGCCTGCAGGTACTTGTCGACTTCGGCGGTGATCAGTGCCAGATACCGCTCGTCCAGCGCGACAGCCTTGGCGTGATCGGTCTCGGACGCGGGTATTTTCAGGGCCTCGTCGATTGCGACGCGGGCAGCGCCGTAGTCCTTGTTGTCGAGCGCGTTCTCTCCGTTGGCAATCAAGTCGGTAAGGCGCTTGGCTGCCTCCTTGTTGAAGCGAGCCTGCAGCTCTTCCAGCTTCGGTTTCATGTCTTCGGGAACGGGCAACGACGGTATGGACGCGAGCTTCTCGCTGGCCTTGTCGAAGTCATTGCTGTTCAGGGCTGTCTCGATATCTGCGATCAGGGCGCGTACGAAATCGGACAGCGCCGCCTGGTTTGCAGTCTTAAAGGCTTCAAGCCGTTCGCCCTGCTCCTTGGTGTAGGGAAGCTTGGCCGCTTCGTTCATTTTGTCGCCGGCGGTGCGGAAGTCCTTTAGCTGCATGGCGGTTTCGGCCGCTGAAAGGTAGCCGTCGAAAGTATCCGCCAGCTTCTGGTCGAACGCAGTTCGCGCGCTGGCTAGCTGCTCGATCAGAGCAGCAGGCTGCTGCAGGCCTGCGGCCGCTGCCACGAGTGCATCGGCTTTGTCCAGTGCCTTTCGGGCTTCCAGCAATTTGTCGACTTTCGTGTTACTTTCTGCGCCGGTGATCTGCTCACTCAGGTCAACGTAGTACAGGGCATCGGCGAAACGGGACTTCTGCGCTGAGGTCCGCCCGGGAAGGTCCTTCGCCACATCGAGCGAGTTGTGGGCCGCGGTGAAATCACCCTTGTCCGCAGCGGAAATGGCATCCGTTACGTTCTTGGTGAAGGCCTCCTCGATGGCCAGACCGACGGACGTGACTACCTGCTCGTGCTCGGCTTTCAGGCTGTCAGGGATACCGACCTTTATTGCCTGGTCCAGATCGGCGAGAGCATCCTTGTAATTTCGAGCCTGCAGGTCTTTCTGGATAGTGGTGTGGATGGCGTAGATGCGCGCTTCCTGAAGCCGTGCGTTGACGGCATCCACCTTTTCGGCGCTGTTATTAATGCTTGCCAGCTCAGCCAGCAGTGCCTGCGCCTCATTGTACTGCTTCTTTTCCTCGAGTGCCTTGGCCTGGTCGTCGATCTCAGCCCAGAAGCCGTCCAGCGCGGCATTCACCCTCTCAACTAGCGCTTCGCGCTCCGGTCCGACCAGCTGCTCGGCGTCCGGCGGAACTTTCAGCTTCACCAGCTTGTCGCGCTCGGCGATTGCCGTGTTCAGAAACACAATTGCCTCGGGATGGCTGGAGTCGCGTTTGGCGGCAAAGCCCTCCAGAGCAGTCCGGATTTTGTCCATTCCTTCGGTAGTGCCGAGGTAGGCGCGTTGCATGTTGTAGCGGGATTCAAGCTCAAGGAACTGTTCCCGCTGTACGGCACTGCCTTTGCCACTGCGGATCTCAAGCCGTGCCTGGTCAAGCTTGCGCTTCACCGCTTCAAGATCTGCGAGTTTGTCCGCAGCCGTAATATTCGACAGGGCACCGGCCAGGTAGCTCGCGATCACCGGGTCATCGACGTCGGCGGGTGGGCCACCGTCGTTGATTCCGCCATCGTCTGAGGGCTCGTTGTTCTCCGGCGGCGTATTGTTGGCTGAGTTGCCGGCATTGACTGGTGGCGTCGTGTCGGTATTGCCGCTCCCCGTGTTTGCTGGTGGGGCGCTGTTGTCAGTGTTGCCACCGGCAATGATCGGGGCGTTGTTGCTGTTGGCCTTGGCGGCACCCGGTCCCATCGTGAAATACCAGCCTGCAGCTGCGCCACCGACTAACAGTAGTGTAATTGCCACGGCCGCGGTGATCAGCGCGCCGGAGCCTTTCTGGGCCTGCTGAGGCGCACTCTGGTACGACGGCTCATTGACCGTCGACTGCACTGCCGGCCGGCGGGCACTGTCTTCCTGGATCGTCGCCAGCATCGTTTGGGCAAGCTCGCGGGCATGGGCGTCGTGTTGCTGGCGTTCCTTGGCAGCGGCCTCGAATGCCTGGCTTTCGCGGACGACCGGCGCCATCGAATTCATGGCCTGCTCGTCTTCAACTTTGATGTCGTCTGCGGGCGCCATCGTGATGAGCTTGCGCAACCAGACCGCAGCCTGCTTCGCGCTGCAGCGCTTGGAGGCATCCTTGGCCGTCATGCGCTTGAGAACCGCCACAAGCTCCTTCGGGAAGGGCTTGAAACGGATCTCGGGGTAGATGATTTCCTTGGCAATGTGCTGCACGGCCACACTGATGGGCGTGTCGCCCACGAATGGCGTTTCACCGGTCAGCATGTGGTAGAGCGTCACGCCGAGCGAGTAGACGTCCGACTTGTCGCTGACTTCTTTGGACTCGGCCTGCTCGGGCGACATGTAGTGCGGCGTGCCCATGATCTGCCCGGACATGGTCAGGTGGCTACTGCTGGTGGCCGCTCGCGCCAGGCCGAAGTCGGATAGCTTGATCTTGCCGTCGCTGGCGCCAAGCAGAATATTGTGCGGCTTCACGTCGCGGTGCACGAGGCCCTGGGTGTGCGCGTAGGCGAGCGCGTCAGCACCGGCGGCCCCGATCTCGAGCGCACGTTTGTAACGGAATCGACCGCCATTCTTCAGCATGTGAGCGGCGTCTGTACCCTCGATCATTTCCATTACGAGATACAGGTTGCCGGCGTACTCATCGACGTTGTACACGCGCACGATGTGCGGATGGTCGAGCTTCACGCACAGACGGGCCTCGCGCAGGAAGCGCTGGCGCACCAGTTCGTTGCGGCTCAGCTCATCGGGAAGAACCTTGATGGCAACGTTGATATCAAGGGCGTGATGATAACCCTTGAATACCTCGCCCATACCGCCCTTGCCGAGCACGCCGGTGACTTCGATCTGGCCGAAGCGCGTGCCGACGACGATCTTGCCTCCGAAGGGGGCGACGGGGCGTGGGGCGCTGCCGGTGTTCATGCTGCCGGACTGAGGCGTGCGTCCGCCTGTGCCGGTCGGGCCGAATACAGTCTTCTGGGTGCTGCCGCCGCTGACATGGCCCGGCTGCGTGGGCTCGTACATCGTGGCGGCGGGCTGAACGTCTGGCGTTCCTGATTTTCCGGCGCCCTTTGCTTGTTTGAGGGCATCGGTGACGCTTGGGCCGGGGGGGATCGCGTGCTCGCCTGTATGGGCCTCGATGCTGACGAGCGTGCCCTCGGCGATATCGCCTGATTCCATGTCCTCGATTGCCTTGTCGAGACGTCTGGTCGGCCCGGGGTCGGGCTTTCCGTCAGACTCTTCGGCGTCTGGCTGTCCGGGTGAGTTCGGTTCATCAACCATGGCGTCGGTATCGTCCTGTCAGGCCAAAAGCGACGTAGCAGTGTAGCAGCCGAGACGAAAAATGCGCCCCGAGGTCCCACAGAACCTTACACGATGTACAGGTTTTTGCCAAAAGATTGAGGCGACTTTCGAGGTTAAAAGAAGTTACTGACACCGCCCTAACCAACCGCCGCAACCACGGCATCTGCCACCTGGTCCACCTGCGTGTCGTTCATCTGATCGAAGACAGGCAGGCTAAGCGCTGTTTCGCACAGCCTTTCGCACACCGGCAAGTCGCCCTTCTTGCCACCGAGATCGCTGAAGCACTCCTGCAGATGAAGTGGTACCGGGTAATAGACGCCACAGCCGATCGCCTGCTCCGCCAGTTGCCTGGCAACATCATCACGGTTCGGCAGGCGCAACGTGTACTGGTGGTAGATGTGGGTGTTGCCTTCGCTTATGGGTGGCGTCGCGATCTTGGCATTGCCCTTGAAGCGCTCATTGTAGCGGTTGGCGACTTCAGCGCGGCGGGCGTTCCAGTCGTCGAGCCGCTTCAGCTTGATGCTAAGTACTACGGCTTGCAGGGCATCGAGGCGACCGCATACGCCGACCACCTTGTTGTGATAGCGAGGCCGCTCGCCGTGCAGACGAAGCAACTTCACTCGGTCGGCCAGTGCATCGTCGTTGGTGGCGATCATCCCCCCGTCGCCTGCGCCGCCGAGGTTCTTGGTCGGGTAGAAGCTGAAGCAACCGAAATGGGCAAAGGTTCCGGCCTTCTTGCCGTGGCGCGTTGCGCCGAAGGCCTGCGCGGCATCGTCAATCACGGCGAGGTTGTGCTCGCGCGCGAGGTCCATAACGCCTTCCATGTCGGCACACTGGCCGTACAGGTCGACGGGGATGATGGCCTTGGTCTTGCTCGTGATCTTTGAGGCCGCGGACTTCAGGTCAATGTTGAACGTGTCTTCGTGCACGTCGCAAAAGACCGGCACGGCATTGAGACGGGCGACAGCGCCGGCTGTCGCAAAGAACGTGAACGCCGGGCAAATGACTTCATCACCAGGCTTGATGCCTGCAGCCATGAGGCTGATCAGCAGGGCATCGCTGCCGTTGCTGACGCCAATTGCGTGTTTCACGCCCAGGTAAGCGGCACTCTCGGCTTCAAACGCCTCTACGTACTTTCCCAGCACGAACGCCTGGTCGTCGAACACGTTGCTGACGGCGGCCAGCACTTCATCCTTGATTGTCGCGTACTGCGCTTTCAGGTCGAGGAACGGAACACCCATCGCTGTCTCCGGCTACTTTCGGCCGCGAACTATAACAGTGGGGGCAGCGCGCGCCATGCCCGCGGGGCTGTGATTAAAGAGGCACGGAGCCGGTTGGGACGGCTCCGTGTGGGGTGCTCCCGGCGTGGGGTCCGGGGTTACTGTTTGCGTTCGGTTTCCTTCTTCGGCTCTTCGGCCGGTTTTTCTTCTTTGGGGGTTTCGCCGCCAGACTTGCTGGTCTTGCGGATGATCTTGACGTGAACCTTCCACGAGCCGTCGGGCGCTTCCTTGGTGTATTCCTCGACCTCGGCGTCCGGGTCGTCCTCGAGGTCTTCGCCATTGCCGAGGCGGTCTTCCATTTCCTTGCGCATTTTCTCGAACTGCTCGTCGGCTTCCTTGCGGAACTTCTCCATCCGTTCGCGCATTTCATCCATTGCCTTGCGGAACTCCTCGGGCATTTCTTTGCCTTCGCCCCAGGGGATGATCTTTGGGTGCGGGGCGTCCTCACCGGGCTCGGTTTCGCCCTCGCCGCGGATCTTGACGCGCACGCGCTTCAGAAGGTCCTGGACTTCCTTCGGCAGGTCGCCGCCGATGTTGTCCCAATCACTCTCGTCTGACTCTTCTTCCGATTTGCTTTCGGTCTTACCGGCGTCGTCTTCGGCGTTCTCGCCGTTTTCCTCGTCGGCTGGAAGGATGAGTACGGTGCCGTCGTCCTTCTCGACGATCTTGACCCTCTTGCCGCTGGGCAACGTCTCGATCTTCTGTGCGAAAGCCGGCGCGGCGACAAACACGGCTACTGCTGCGAATAGTGCGATCAGGTTTCTCATGGCTGTTCTCCGTCAATTGTCTCTTCCTCTACTACGGAGAAGTCTGCGTTGGCGTTACATACGCAGGCAAAGAAAACCGGGCGCCCTGAGGGCGCCCGGTCTGACTCGTTAGTGCGGCTAGTCTTCCAGCGGGTACCAGTTGATGTAGCCGATCTGCATCTCTTCCCAGGTCTGTTCGCCGAAGCGAATGTCCTTGGTGGGGTCCGGATTGGCGGGGTTCTTGTCACTGTTGTCGAACCAGCCCGTGGCGTAGATCTTTGTGCCGACAGGCAGGTCGATCGGCTCACGAAGGATGTACAGCAACTGCCAGTTGAAGTCGTAGCGGGGAATGTCCAGCAGCACCTGCTCCGTGCCGTCGGGCAGCCTGGCAACGTACTTGTATGCCTTGCCACGCAGGTGCATGTGCGGCATCAGCGACAGCAGGCGCATCTTCTTGCGCACTACGTAGATGGCCTTCACTTCGTGGTTCTCGGCGCCGGCCGGGATGTTGAAGAAGACGTTCGAGATCCCCGTCGTGGTCACTTCGTGCGTCGGGCGCTCCTTGCAGAAGATCATCCCCAACTCGGGCTTGTCTTCGCAGGCTTCGCCGGTTGGTGTGTAGTGGATCTGGAAGACCATCGTGGCGCCCTTGGGCAGGAACTTGCCCATGCCTTCCGGAAACACGATGTGGCCCTGGCCGGGCACCATGCCCATGAAGTAGCCGTTCAGTCCGCCGTTGTCGTCCGGTTGTTCCTTGGCGCGTGGGTGGTTGCGTGGGTACTTCAGGAAGATCAGCACGTGGTGGACGACCTGCGGCGCGCTCGGGCGAATCTCCATGGCCTGCAGCCATTTGTCTTCGTCGAAGTTTGTCTCCACCTGTACGTACTGGTACTTCACCGTTCCCTTTGCGGGGACATTGAATGCTTTGGCGGGTCCGACGACAGCGTCCGGCTGGCCGATTTTCCAGCCCTTGGTCCAGCTCTTGACTACGGGTGCGTCCTTGGCGTCCCCTTCCGGGCAGCCGTTATCAATCCAGCTCAGCAGTGCCGTACGGTCAGCGTCGCTGAGGCTGCGGTCGTTGATGAAGTCGCCATGCGCGGGGTCAGCGAACCAGGGGGGCATCAGGCGATTCTCGACCTGGCGCTTGACCATAGTGCGGTTGGCCTTCACGTCGGCGTAGGTCATCAACTCAAACGGACCATTCTCGCCGTTGCGGTGGCACTCCTGGCAGTTGTCCTGAACGATGCGGCTGACACGGTTGTGCCAGGTGATGTCGCCCTTCGGCTCCGTGGCTTCAAACTCCAGCAGGCAGCCTGGCGCCCAGGTTGCGTTGTAGAACACGTCCTCGCCTTCAAGTACGGCATCGATGGCGTCTCGCAGGTAGGTCTCGCGCGGCTCTTCGAGGTTGTAGCCGAATCCGAACTGGTCGCTGACGGCGCCGCGGTACCGCAGCGTGCGGGCTGAGTCCAGCACGAAGCAATCGCCCGTGCTGTTGACCTTCAGCGCACGCGCGATTTCACCCTTGGGGTCGCTGATGTAGCGCGCCGTGAAGCCGTAGCGCTTGATGGCTTCTTTGCACTTGTCGACGGTGTCGTTTTCCATCGGGTTCAACAACAGGAACGCGACGTCTTTTTCGGCGTAGTCCGAAACGATCTCATTGAGCACCGGTGCGAACTTCTTGCAGATCGGGCAAGTCGAGTTTGTCACCGCAATGACCAGCGCCTTCTTGTCCTTGTAGTCGGACAGCTTGCCCGACTTTCCTTCTGTGTCGGTGAACGCGAGGTCTTCAATCAGCTGGCCGACCCGAAACTTACGCGCATCCACCAGTTTGGGAGCCTGCCGGATGTCTTCGGGTTTTGCTTCGTCCTGCGACATCACAACGCCCGCAAGCCCGCCGACCACGCCGGCCGCGAGCAAGAACAGCACACTCAATTGCTTCAGATTCATCATCTTCCTCTGTATTCGCCGATGTTCGGGTAGTCACATCCAAGCTGTTATTCTCACGGCACTACGGTCGATTTCGCGTGCGTCTTTTCTCACCACGTTGGGGTGTCTATGCTGCGGCCTTCGGTGAGCGGTCATATCGAGGTGCGTTGTGGCTGAATTCGACAATGATGACGGTCCCGTTGAGGGGTCAAAGACCACAGCGACTACATTGCCGTGCGGCAAATGCGGCGCGGAGCTTGAGTTTAACCCCGGCGCTACTGTGCTCAAGTGCGGCTATTGCGGGCATTCGCAGAACATCGAAGTGCAGGCCGGTGCGGCTGTAATTGAATACGACCTAAACGACGCGATCAACCGCTACCTCGGTCAGGTCAAGAAGATGGAGGCCGGCAGTTCCAAGCAGGTGAAGTGCCAGGACTGCGGTGCCGACATCATTGTCGAGGCGGGAAGCAAGACCGCCCGCTGCGACTACTGCGGCGGCAAGCGAATCATCGAGGAAGAACTGCCGCCGGAAGTGCTGCGCCCGGAAGCGCTGCTGCCGTTTACGTTTGATTCCGCGAATGCGGTCGAGCGCTTCCGCAAGTGGCTTGCGGGGGAGGGCTTCTGGGGTCGCCTGTGGGTCAAGCTGGTGCGCCCGAGTGCGCTTCAGCAGCGTGCCAGTGTGGGTGACCTACACGGAATCTATGTGCCATTCTGGACGTACGACAGCCACGCCCACAGCAACTGGACCGCCCAGGCCGGCTACTATTACTACGTCACGGAGCACTACACGGACAGCCAGGGTAAGCGCCAGTCGCGCCAGGTGCGCAAGATTCGCTGGGTGTGGACCAGCGGCTCACGTCGCGACTTCTATGACGACTGGCTTGTGTGTGCCAGCAAACAGTACTACGGCAGTGATCTGCAGAAGCTCATGAAGAAGATCGAGCCGTTCCCGACCAAGCAACTCAAGCCGTATGACGGCAAGTATCTCGCCGGCTTCCGTGCCGAGATCTACACGCTCGACTTGAAAGCGGGCTGGAGCATTGCGCGCGACGGCATGCAGTCAGAGTGTTACGCGCGCTGCGGGCGGGACGTGCCCGGCGATACACATCGTTTTCTGGAAGTTCGTACCAGCTACTTCGGACAGAGCTTCAAGCACGTGCTGTTGCCCGTGTACGTGATGGGCTACCGCTTCAATGAGAAGCAGTTCAACGTGCTGGTGAATGGCAGTACCGGCGAAGTGCAGGGCGGTGCGCCGGTTTCATGGATCAAGATCATCATCATGAGCGTGATCCTCGCGCTCCTGATCGGCGGCGGAATTGCGGCCTACTTTATTTTCCGGACGCCGGCACAGAGCACGCGGCACAATGCCGCTCCGGTCGAGCGGGCGAGTTCGGCAGCACCGGACCCGTACGAGCTGCCGGTGCATTTCAAGCGCGACGGCAGCGACGAGGTATGGCAACTCGAGTTCAGCTTTACGGGTGCAGATGAGGCGCAAAAGGCAAACAACTGGGAAGAGTTCAAAGCCCAGAATCTGCAAAGCCAGGTCGAGTCAGAGGCCGAGCGAGTACTGAAGCTCGATCGCACCAGCAGCTACTCGACGCTGGCAAAGAAAGTGCAATCGGTACTCGACCAGAAGTTCAAGAAGGCCGACGGCACACCAAGGTTCGCCAACGTGAAGGTCAGCGAGCCGCGGGCAACGTCGGGTCGCTCCAGATAGTTTCAACGACGCTTCAAGCAGCGTTCGAGTCCATCGAGCATAAGTTCCAGCCCGAATTCGAACTCGTCGGCGAAGCTGTAGCCGGGCTTCATCACGTGCTCGGTGGTCAGTTTTACGAAATGCGGGTATTCGTCCGCCGGCATCTGCTGCAGGATGTTCGTGGCTACTTCTGTGAGCTCACTCGAAGTCTTGAATGGCAGCTTCATTTCCTGCAAAGCGAAGCCATAGATGTAGCTGTCCAATGCGGCGAAGGCGTGAGCCGTCAGGGCAATACTGAACCCGCCTTCGTTCAGGCAGCCAATCACTGCGTCATAGTAGCGCATCGAGTTCGGGCCGGGGTTCTTGCGCGATTCCATGACGATCAGCGCCCAGGGATGGCGTAGGAACATCTCGCGGGCCGAATGCGCTCTGATCCGCATGGCCTCTTTCCAGTTGCTTCCCTTCTTGGGCAATTCGATCTCAGCAACAACCAGATCAACCAGTCCGTCAAGCAGATCGTCTTTGTTCGCCACGTGGTTGTAGAGCGACATGGCTTCAACGCCGAGCTTCTGGCCCAGCTTGCGCATGGACAGGGATTCGATGCCGTGCTTGTCGGCAATCGTGGTGGCCTCGCGAAGAACTCGTTCACGAGTGAGCGGCTTGGACCTGCTTGCCATGGTGTCCAGCGTACGCGCAGAATTTTCAGAATTCCAGTTGAAAACTTACGACGTAAGCTTACAGTGTAAGTACAGGGGACGCAGAACTGACCAGGAGGCTGCCATGCAAGCTACTCTGAACATCGAAGAAACAGGGAGTGCCACGAAGATGAAGGCCATCACCCAGGACCGATACGGGCGCGCCGATGTCCTTGCCCTCCGCGAGATCGAAAGACCCCATATCGCTGATGACGAGGTGCTGGTACGTGTCCGCGCAGCGGGCGTCGACAGAGGGGTCTGGCACTTGACGACCGGGATGCCTTACCTCATGCGGTTCGTCGGCTTCGGACTGACCCGGCCGAAGATGGCCACGCCCGGGATGGACCTGGCCGGCGTCGTTGAAGCCGTTGGAGCCAATGTCAGTCGATTCACGCCTGGCGACGAAGTCTTCGGAATCGGAAAGGGTGCGTTTGCCGAGTATGCGGTTGCAAAGGAAGCCAAGCTGGCGCCCAAGCCGGACAACCTGAGCTTTGAAGAAGCTGCAGTCGTTGCAATCTCCGGCGTGACGGCTCTTCAGGCCCTGCGTGACGTCGCCTCCGTTGAGCCGGGGCAGAAAGTGCTGATTATCGGCGCAAGCGGGGGCGTCGGCAGTTATGCCGTGCAGATCGCCCGGGTGCTCGGTGCGGAAGTCACTGGCGTTTGCAGTACGAGCAAGATCGGGTTGGTCAAGTCCCTCGGCGCTGACCACGTGATTGACTACACCAACGAGAGGATCACGGACAGCGGGGAAAGCTACGACGTCATCCTGGACATCGGCGGCAATCGCAAGCTCGGGGAACTCCGCCTGGCACTGAAACCCAAGGGGACGCTGGTGATCGTGGGCGGTGAAGAGGGAGGCAAGTTCTTCGGCGGCGTCGATCGGCAGTTGCGGGCGATGCTCCTTTCCATCTTCGTCGGCCAGAAGCTCACTTCGTTCATTTCAGCGGAGAGCCAGAAGGACATGCTGGAGCTGAAGGACATGATCGAGGCGGGCAAGATCAGGCCGATCATCGGCCGGCGCTATACGCTGTCGCAGGCTCCGGATGCATTGCGCGATATCGAAGAAGGGCGGGCGCGCGGCAAGTCAGTCATTGCGATCTAGCCCCACGAGTCTCCCCGCATTGACGCTTGGTTGAAGCGCCGTATCGTTTCGAAGTACGCGCCCGTAGCTCAGCTGGATAGAGCGGCGGTTTCCGGAGCCGCAGGTCGCAGGTTCGAATCCTGCCGGGCGTGCCATGGAAACGGCGGCGAAATCGCCGCCGTTTCCATGGCAGAGGCAGCAGACAAGACGCCAGCCGACTTCAGCGCGGTGGTCATCACTGCACCCGCGCGCGTTGACATGGACTCGCTGGACGACTTGTTGCACGGCGCGCACGAGCTGATGGAACAGCTCGGGAAATTTCCCGGCCACCGCATCATCCACGCAAGGCAGATCCAGAAGGCCGACAGCGCGACGGTGGCCGAACTGCTTGACCTGTCAAGGCGGGCCTACCAGTTCGGCTTCAAGTTCGTGATCTGTGACCCGCCGAAGCTGCTGGACAACTTCTTCGACATCTACTTCCCCGGCAGCGATGTCCAGCAGAACATCTTCTACACCGACCGCGACGACCCAAAGGTCTGCCCGGTGCCCTGGATTCCACCGTTCCTGCAAAGCAGGACCGGCCGCATCGACATCTGGAAGCAGGGACAGTGGCACGCCAGCTACCACTGGACGCACGATGGCCTGGAGAGCGACCGGCGCGGTCGCTAGTTTTCTTCGATGTTCACGCCGAGGCTGCGCAGGTACTCAAGCGCTTTCTCAAGTGACTCGGCGTCGCCTTCGAGGGCGACTTCGAGGAAGCCATGTTCATCGGTCACGTTGGCGCGCGAGATGTTGAACATCACGCCGAAGCGCGTGCTGATGTTGTGCAGAATGGGCTCGCGGATCAGTTTCTGTGAGAAGCTGAGCGAAAGCTTGCGAATGGTAGCGGCCATCTTCACTCCCGGTTGCGCCTCGCGCCATGCGAGGCGTGTGAGCCCACACATTCTAGACGCAAAACCCTGCCCGCAACATCCCGGAAAACCCCAAAAGTGTACGCTCGCAAGCGCCTTGCCAGATTGTTTGCACTTGCATTGTCAAGCGGTATGGCACTAGTCGGCTGGCGCGCCGTCGGTTTCGAAGCTTGCTTCGCGGGCCGGGCCGACGCTGACAATGCCGATCGGTACTCCGACAAACCCTTCCACGTAGCGCAGGTAGGCTCGGGCGTTGGCGGGCAGGTCGGCCGCGTCTTGCACGTTGCCGATGTCTTCCTTCCAGCCTGGCAGGGATTCGTACTTCGGCTTAAGTGCGCTAAAGCGGCGAATGTCCGCGGGCATGCCAGGGGCGTCGTAGCCTTCATAGCCGACGCCGACATTGATCTTCTCGAATCCCGACAACACGTCGAGTTTGGTGATCGCAAGGTGCGTGATTCCCGACGTGCGGCAGACATAACGCAGCGCGAACAGGTCGATCCAGCCGCAGCGTCTGGGGCGACCTGTCGTCGCGCCGAATTCGCCGCCTGCCTCGCGCAGCTTGGCCCCGGTGTCGTCGTTCAGCTCGGTCGGGAAGGGGCCCTCACCGACGCGCGTGCAGTAGGCCTTTGTCACGCCGATCAGCTTGTCCACCATCAGCGCCAGGCCGACGCCACTTGGGATGCCCGCGGCCGTGGTGTGGCTGCTGGTTACATATGGATATGTCCCCTGCGACACGTCGAGCATCGCGCCTTGCGCGCCCTCGAACAGGATGTGCTTGTCTTCTTTCATCGCCTCGGCGAGCAGCAGCGAGGTGTCGGTGATGTAGCCGTTCAACTTCTTGCCCACGTCCAGCAGCGGCTTGAGCATGTCGTCCACACCGGGTGCATTGCCGTCGGTCTGGCAGGCGCGCACGTTGACCGCGCGCTGCAGCGCCTCTCGTAGTGAAGTCTCGTCCAGCAGGTCGGCCGCTCGCACGCCGACGCGGTCATAGCGGTCGGCGTAGGTGGGACCGATGCCTCGCTTGGTGGTGCCGATCTGGTTGGCCTTCTCGCCGGCCTCGCGGTCGACGTCGAGCGTCAGGTGAAGTGGAATCGTGATCGAGCAGCGGTCGCTGATGAACAGCCGGCCGTCAAGCTTGAAGCCGCGACCCTCGACCTCGGCGATTTCGTCAATCAGCCGCAGCGGGTCAACCACCATGCCCTGGGCCATCACGTTGACGCAGTCCTTGTGCAGCACGCCGGTCGGCAGGTGGTGCAGCACGATCTTGCCGCCTTCCGGGTAGACCGTGTGGCCGGCGTTGCCGCCGCCCTGGAAGCGCACGCAGAAGTCCTGCTCCGCGCTGATCGAGTCCACAAGTTTGCCTTTGCCTTCGTCGCCCCATTGGAGGCCGAGGATGGCTGTCGTAGGCATGTTGCTGATTCCTGAATGAAGACAGACGCCGGGTGGGCGTCTTACGGGGCGAGGTTAAGGACGTGAAAGCGTCTCGGCAAGGGTAAGCCGCAGCAACTCGTCGTCGAACATCTCGCGGTGGGTGAACGGGGTAAATGCCCACTCATCCAGCGAGTTGCGGAATTCCTCTCCGCGTTTCAGCAGCGCGGCCGGGCTCTGCGGCAGCATTAGACCGAGGCCGGAGCGACGAGTTACGATTCCATCGCCGCTGGCGTACATGGCGTCGGCCATAGGGTCGAAGCGGCGCGTGGGAAAGCGTGGGCGGAACAGCAGCTCATAGTCGCCATCTGTACCGATCAACCCCACGCGGGCGAGTGTAGGCGTGTTTACGCCCAGAATGACGCTGGTAGGCACCCCTGTCGGCCCCTCGATGGAACGCCGCAGTCGCCTCGCATGGGTCAGCACGAGCCGCAGATATGTGCGGCGCTGTGCCATCTTGAGCTCGAATTGCGCTTCGCGGTCTTCGTCGGGCTGGATGTTCTGGATGATCTCGCTCTTTAGCCGGTCTTGCTCGGAATCATTGAAGACCGACAGGCCGTACTTTTCCCACGCTTCGGGCTTCCACAGGTCTACATCAAGCGACTCGCCGCCTTCACCGACGAACACGGGCTCACCCGGTTCCGGCAGCAGTTCAAACGCGGCAGGAAAACTGAAGATGGTTGAAGGTGGATAGCGGCGGGACAGCAGGTTTGGCGAGTAGCCATCGTGAATCAGGTGCAGCGCATCGATCGTGCCCGCGTGCGGTGTGCCGATGCATATCAACCGCCGGCAGTCCTTCAGCCCGGCCCAGTCTGGCTGGACCGGCTCATCCACCGGCTTGTTGCTGACGACATCCTTGCCGCCGTATCGCAGGTAATAGCGGGCAATCAGCCCACCATTGGATATCGCCAGGAATGTGAACTTCTCGTCACGCAGTCGCAGGTCGCGACGAATGTTATCGATGAACTCCTTCAACTGAACGGCCGCTTCCACGTTGCTCCGCCGCCAGTCGTAGAAGAACACGAACAGGTCGTGCCCGCGATGGAATCGCTTGCCATAGGCGGGCAGGTAGCCCAGCGTGGTGGACATGAAGTCGATCAACTGTGCGTAGAAGCTGACTTCGCCTTGACCTTCGCTGAGCAGGATCTCGGCGCGGTCGAGTACTCGGTAGGCGCGCAGGTTATCCGCGTTTTCGCGCAAGGTGGGCCGGTCGATCGGCAAGTCCAGCCCGTCGCGCAGTTCGGAAATCGTTGCCGAGAAACTACCCCAGGCGATCTCACCATTCTCATTGTTGAAGAGGCGACTGCCCAGAGTGCCGGGAATCAGGATCACCGGCTGGCGTTGCCCTTGCCGACGCTCAAGCTGGTACTCATGCGGCGGCGCAATGTCCGTGTCTTCGCTGGGTGAGAATTGGCAGGCACCTGCAACCATCAGCAGGCAAATGGTCAGCAGCAACAACGCACGGCTCATGTAGCGATCAACCATGGGGGGAGATCATCGGGCTTAAAGCCGGCCGAGTCGAGGGCTGTCTTGAGCTCCGGCCAGAGCGGTGCAACGAGATCGAGCTGTTTATCTGTCAACGGGTGCGTGAACTCCAGGCGCGACGCATGCAGGAATTGCCGCCTAAGGCCAAGCTTGCCGGCTGCGTGGCGATTGCGATCGCGGTCTCCATACTCGTCGTCGCCGGCAACCGGCGCGCCGACGTGCGCCAAATGAGCCCTGATTTGGTGAGTGCGCCCGGTCACCAGCTCGAGCTCAACGAGAGAGTAAGTCCCGCGCTGCGCAAGCACATGATAGTGCGTGACGGCCGTGCGGCCCTCGCCGGCCTTTACCTTGCGGCGCTGGCCGCGGGCGCCCTCCTGACGGGCGATCGGGACGTTGATGGTGCCATCGCGCTGGGGCAGCCCGCCGACAGCCAGCGTAACGTACGTCTTTCGTACGTTGCGCTTCTTGATCATGCGTGTGAGTTCCTGCATGGCGGCCAGGGTTTTGCCGATCAGGACCAGCCCGCTGGTTGCGCGGTCCAGCCGGTGGACCAGGCCAGGACTGAACGTGGGTGAAGGTTTGACAAACTCCTTCATGCTTTCGCCCGGCTTCTGTGGTTGTTCTATCAGATAGGCCGTCACCTGGTCGATCAGTGTGTCGCGGTCATCGCCGCGGTCACCCGCGTGCACGAGCAGGCCGGCCGGCTTGTTGACCGCGATCAAGTGCTCGTCCTCGTAGACAACCTCGAAGTCGCGGCGCTTCGACAATCCACGCTGCGTCTTCTCCCGCACCTTGGGCTTCATATGGCGATCTTCGGCAGCCTGTCTGAAGCTGACCACGTCGCCGGCCTTGAGGCGCGCGTCAGGCTTGGATTTGCGATTGTTGACGGTGATCTGTTTGGTTCGGACCAGCTTGTAGATCGCGGACAGGCTTACGTCGTCGAGCAGTTTTCGAAGGAAACGGTCCAGCCGCTGGTTGGCCTCATCCGGGCCGATTGAGATCGTGCGCTGCTCAGCCATCAGGAGAGTTTCAGCTCAAGCGAAGCGCTCCGCCGAGCGGGAACATCCAGTATGCCCTCAAGCTGTGTTCCGTCGGCGAGCACGACTTTCACGACATACGAAGCCGGTGCAACGTCGGGGACGCGGACGCGCCCAAGCTCGTCGCTTGAGGTCTCGTAGGCGAGTCGATTGTCAAACAGCATCGCCACCGGCTCAAGATCGAGCTTCTTGCCTTCGTGCACGATGTCGAACGAGAGCTGGCAAAGCGGCTTCAGCGAAACATCCAGGTCGCGTCGGGCGTCGCCCTCGCGCAGTTCACCGGCGGCGACAAAGGCCGGCGCGTAGCCCGGTGTGCTGATGCGGATGATGGTGTCCCTCAACGTTGGGTTGGCAGCGACATAAATGCCGCCGGGGTGATACTCGAACTTGCCGGTGTCCGAAACACGGTCAAACGGGGTGACAACCGGATTGCCGCCGATCATCGCCCGGAAGTCGTAGACCTCCAGCGGCTTGCCGGTTTCGGCATCCCGGACAATGCCGGAAACCGAGGTCGTGATCTGGATTTGCAGCTCGTAGTCCGGTTGGTTGGTCTTGACGTCATCCAGATGAGCTTCCTGATCGCCGATCTTGGAGATGAGCGAATAGTCTGCGTCCGGCACAGGGCCGAATCCGAATCGGCCGGCCGAGTCAGTCACGCATCGACGACCATTGACCGGCCGGATGGGTGCGGCGTCTTCGAAGCGGCGGCGGGACCTGCGATCGTTCGATTCGAGCGGCGTGGCTTCGGAACTTGCGTTGATGTTGCTTTCGCCTGACGAACTGTCGGGTGCCTTTTGCGCCGACTTGAGTTGAACCACAGCACCTGCGACGGGCTGACCCGCCTGATCTTTGAGTACCCCGCGAACGTGCTGCTCGGCCGATAGCCGCAATTCGAGCCATGCGCTTGGGGCGGCAGTCAGATCGGCTTCGCCTGCACGCGCGCTATAGCCGAAGTATCCGCCCTCAACCTGCAGTGCGTAGCGACCAATCGGCATTTGGCGAAACTCGAAACGGCCACTTTCGTCAGCAGTCACGCTGGAGACGTATTGGCGTCGTGCGGACGTAGGCGTTCGCCCTCGCAATGTTATGACTTCGACCGGGCCGGCCGAGCGCGCGGTCACCAGCGCCCCGGGGGCGGGAAGGCCCGCGTCCGTCAGGACCTGGCCGGTGAGGGTTGCGCCTTCTTTTACGACAAGGTCGGGCATAGTTACGGCCGGATCTCCGCTGACTGCTACGGACTCACCAACAGCGATACGCCCGTCCTGCGTGCGCGCGGACAGCCGACCATACGGATCTCCGGCTGCATTTGCGGTCTCGCGCGAAGCCCAGGCAAGCAGCGTGAAGTTGCCACCGGCATCTGTGTAGCCCACGCCGCGAAGGTCTCGCAGCTTCTGCTCTCCGGTGAATGTCACTTCCGAATCGGCAATGCCCACGCCGCCTTCGGTGACGACGCGGCCGCTGACGACCAGACGGATGCCGGACTTTGGCGGAACAAAAGTCTGCGCGGGGCGCTCGCTTGCAACCGGGTCAGGCTCAATTCGCGAAACGTCGAAGTCGGCTGGATTGAGTTGCAACGGCTCATGATCGCCGGGACGGTTCGAGTCTGCCTGTTCGTTGCCCGAAACCGGCGTCGTACGTGGAGAATCGCCGGACATCAGGAACCAGATCGCCACGCCGGCGCCGATTGCCAGCAGGACTGCGGCTGCAGGTACAAGCAGTTTCTGACCCATCTTCGTCTCCAAGGCCGAAGATAAGGCCCCGAGTGTATTACGGGCAAGGGGGCCGCAGGCCGCAAATGCTATTCCTCGAAGTGCCGGCCTTCGAGCTCGACTTGCGTTCGTCGTTTCAGCAACTCGCCCGGTTTGGGCTTTGGGATCTGCCAGCGGATGCGAGTCGTGCCGTCAGCCCAGTCCGTGAGCGCTTCCAGGCGCTTCTCCAGTTCACGGCGGGCCCTTGCAACGTCGCGCGGGCCGGCCTCGGCCGCGACCTTGAACGGCTCACCAAAGCGGACTTCGATTCTAGAGAACGGCAGTGGGATGATCATCTGGTCCCAGCTTCGGTGCAATTGCGCCGTGCGATTGCATGACCACGACACCGGAATGATTGGCAGCCCGGTCGCCTTTGCCAGCATGATCGGCCCCGGCTTCAGCTTGTAGCGGGGGCCTCGCGGGCCGTCGCCCACGGTGTTGATGCTTGAGCCTACACTGGCCGCCGCAATCCCTTCGCGTAGCGCCTTGGCTGCGTCGCGCGAGCTTGAGCCCCGGATTGTGTATCCTCCGTTCTCGCGGATCGGCCTGGCGAGGAACTCTCCGTCCTTGCTGGCGGAGATGATGGAATGCATGCGGATGTCCTGGCGGCGCCGTGACATCGAATCAAGGTATGCGAAGAAACCGGGTACGCGGTTGTGCCAGCAGACAAATATGTAGTTGGTGCGTTCGTGCAGCAGATCGCGTCGGAGCTGCCGGTCACCGTGGATTTCCCAGTGGCACGTGTCCGTCCACATTCTGATGCAAGTGCGCGCCGCGGCTGAGGTGGCGGCATAGAGCAATTTCTCGCGCAGCGAGAACTCGCCGGGGCCTCGATCGCCGTAGTGGCGGAAGTTCATCCACTCGCGCCAGGCTTCGTTTTTTTTCCCGCTTGCGACTGACATACCCACCTTGTCTAGACTGCGGATTACACCCGAAGCGGAAGGGTCGCGCCATGCACAATCGCCTTGCAGTCGCCTACGTCGACTCACCCCTGGGTGAGTTGGGCCTGGCAGCCGGTGAGCATGGTTTGCTGTGCGTCAGCCTCGGCACATCGCTCGACGGCGCTCTTCCCCGACTGCTGAATCAACGGCATGACAAAGGCAAGGGCAAGTGCGATCCGTTCGCGTTGCTAGAGCAGGCCTGTGCAGAGCTGGTTGAGTACATGCTCAGCGCGCGGGAGAGATTCGACGTGCCACTTGACCTGTCAAGCGGAACGGAGTTCCAGCGCACGGTCTGGCGCCACCTGCGCAAGGTCAAGTACGGCCAGGCAACTACCTATGCCGATCTTGCCGAGGCCGCCGGGCGGCCCCAGGCAACTCGCGCCGTAGGGAACGCCGTGGGGGCGAATCCGCTGCCGATCATTATTCCGTGCCACCGGGTGCTCGCGGCGGGTGGGCGGCTGGGAGGATTCAGCGGGGGTCTCTCGCGCAAGCGCAAGTTGCTGCGGATCGAGGGGATCAAGTGGAATTGACGTGGAATCCGCGGGCAGTCTTGCCCGTGTGCCGCTACTCGTAGTGCAGCGCCTCGACCGGGTCTTTACGCGCAGCGGCCATGGACGGCAGGATTCCGCAGAAGAAGCCGAACATCACCACAGGCACTGCCACATCCACAGCGAGCATCAGCAGGTCAAAGCCCTTGACGCTTGGTATGTAGGTAAGGAAGTAGACGTCGGGCGGAAACAGCCGGATGCCGGTCATCTCGTCTATGAAGTCCTCAATCTGGTTGAGGTACTCCGAAGCCACCATGCCCGTGCCCGCACCCAGCACCGCGCCAAACAGCCCTATGAATAGCGCGTTGAACATGAATACGCTGCGAATCCCCCAGGGCGAATGGCCGAGCGCCTTGAGGATGCCGATGTCCTTCACTTTCTCGTTCACCAGCTGGTACACGATGATCACGATGGCACCGCCCGCCAGCACGATGATGAAGCTTACGATCAACCCGATCAATGAGCGTTCAATGTTGACCGCCTCAAGCAGTGTGCGTGTTTCGTCTTCCCAGACCCCGACGCTTACGGCATGGACGCGGTGGTTGCGCATGGCAATGCGCAGGTCATCCTTGAGCTTGTCGCTTTCGTTCTGGCCTTCATAGGGGCGATAGTCTTTCAGCCGCGCCCCGACCACATAGCGTATCTCGCTGTCCGCCAGCAGCGCGGTCAGTTCTTCAAAGTCGCAGTACATGCGGCCACGGTTTTCTTCGTACAGCCCGCTGCGGAAGAAGCCGGTGACCTTGAACCAGACCTCGATCGTTCGCGGCACCATCCGGTTGTCTTCGAAGTAGATGCGCGGGATGGTCACGGCAATTGAGTCGCCGATGTTTACCCCTGCGCCTAATGCGGTTTCCGCCAGCGCGTCACCAAGAATGATGCCGGGCTTGTCGTCGTCGGGGCGCATGCCGGGAGTCGTGGCGCGCTTTGTGTAGTCCTCCACCGACTCCCCGGGGATCATTGCCGTTCGAACCGGCAGAACCGTGCGGTAGGCCTGCATGCGAGCCTGCACGGCCTCGGCCTGCGCGTCGAAGTTCTCGACGGCGTAGGCCATTGGCACCTTCTGTCGAACACCCATCCGCTTGCGTAACGGCAGCAGGTCTTCCGGGTTGGCGATTCCGGCGCGCAGGTTCTGGAAAAGGTCGAGCGCCCGGTCGAGGTTTGCGGCCTCTGCCTCCCGGATGCCGTCGTCATAGATCGCGAGGTACTTCTGTCCCAGCGCTGTCAGTGCTGCTTCACGTTGCGCCTCGGTCAGGTCTTGCTCGCGCACCTTGGCCTCGGCCGCCTGGGTAGCCGTGTTGATCTGGTCCCAGATCCGGTTCGTGAGCTCCGCATCCGCAATCGGAGTGTCCGGCTCGGTCGCAAAGTTCTTGAGGGTCAGCGTGTTGTCCGTGTAGAGCATGCTGATGGCGCCGACACTGGGGCCGCTGCCGGTGAGGTACTCCGCAAAGATGATTCTTGAGCCGGTGTAGTTGACCTGCTGGAAGCGCTCGGTGGGGGACGCATCTTTCAGCTGCTCAAGCAGCATCGCGCGGACATCGGCCTCGCACGCCCTGAGAATTTCTCCCAGCTGCTTCAGGTCTTCGGTGCGGCTGGCGGCCTTGTACGACTCTCGCACGCGTTCATAGATCTTGCGCCCAGGGCTGAATTCGAGGTAGCGGACGTTGTCGAACTCGCGCCAACGCACACGTCCTGTGGCGGTCGTGAAGCGACGCAAAGCGAGCGTGCGGGTCATGTCGTCCGGAAACCGGCCGGTGCCCTTGGCGTCTTCGGTGAACATGAATTCACGGCGGGCCTCGGTGGCCTCGACGCTCTCCGCGGTTTCCCAACCGAGCGTGGCACCGAGAATGTTCAGCATCGGACCGAGTACGTACTGGTCGCGGAACTCGGTCAACTCGGCGCTGGCGACGTATTCACCAAGGTTGCTGATGTGCGGCTCGCGCGAGGCATCTACACCGACCAGCTCCGCGATGGGCAGTTCACGAGAGCCGGACTTGGGCGTGATGAAGGTCTTGGTGGACAGCCGCCAGGAGACGCCGGAGACATCGTGCTCGCCGGCGGCGTTCTTGTGTTCGTTGAGTGCTTCCTCGGCGCGGTCGAATTCTTCCTGCAAGGCTGACCGAAAGATTGGCCCGTACCACTCGAGATGGATCTCCTGCTCGATCTTCTTCGGCTCGCCGACACGCGAGAGGTAGAACTCCTTGGGAGTGACAACTTTGCCGTTGTCCTGCAAACACTCGCGATCGAAATCCGTCAGCCCTTCTCCCGTCCGCAGGCGCTGGATGAAGGCGTCTTCGTCGCGAGTGTCGGTCTTGTCCGGCTCAGGGTCGTCCGGCCTGTCGCCTTCAACCGGCGGCGGAGGCTGGACTCGCAGGTAGTCGGCGGGGTCGGGCAGTCCGTCCTTGTCGGCCGCGCGATATAGCTCAAGTGCGTTCTCAAGCGCTCGTTCCCACGCGGGCAGCATTTCTTCGTCGGCTTCAATCCGCTTGACGTAGTGCGCCCATTCGGCTTGCCGCAGCGAGTCCATGCGCATTCGCATATGGATGTCGTCGCTGCGGAAGCGCACCAGAATGTGAGACAGGCTGCCGCGCATCTGCTCACGGAAGTCGGTTTGGAATCCCGTCATGACACTATTGACCAGGATCAGCACTACCACACCGAGCATGATACCGAACACAGCCAGCAGGCTCAGAACACGCTTTCGCAGGAATCGCAGGCTGACGAAGGTGCTCGCACCGCTGTTGAAATAGTGAAGGATTGAGCGGCACAGGAAATAGTCGACCACAAGAAAGAACTGAAACTTGATGGACGTCCAGCCGGCGCTCAGGCCCGAGCTGCCGCCCAACAGTACGCCGCCTACTGCCAATGGCACCAGCAGGTTCAGTGTGACGAGCGTGCCGATCCCCTGTGCCGTGCGCCAGATCTGACGGTGGTCACCCGTCCTGAGTTGCAGCAGGCTGATCAGGCCTGCGAGCGTGCCCGTCAGTGGCAATACCGGCAGCCCGATGAACCCCAGCAAGCCCGGCGTCAGCTTCTTTGGAAAGGCGCGGACGACGATGATTTCGGTCGCGAGAATGCCCGCCCCGAGCGCCATCATGGTCAGTGCCGCGCCGGCCGACCAGGCGGCGTTGACGTCCAGCATCAGGTGATGCACCTGCCACAGCACGATCGCGGCCGCAAGCAGCAGGAAGAACAGGAATGCAAGGCCGCGCAGTACGATCATTGGCTCAAGAGGGGTACACCGAGGGCTTCGGCACTATATCGGTACTTTGATACGCGCAAGCCCAGCAAATGGGGAAGCCCGGGGTCGCCCCCGGCCCCGGTTATTCTTTGTCCGACGTTCGCGGAACGACTTCCTTGTGCGGGTCACCGAGCAGAACGCGGGCATGCTCGACCAACTCGGAGAATCTCGCCGCCAGCTGGTGCAGGCCCTCGATTTTGCGAAGCTCCGGCGAATCCAGCTCTTCGAGCACGCTTTCGACCGCGATGCGTGCGCGCTGCACGGCCGCATCCTGTTGGTTGACGTGCTCACGCCGCATGTGGGGGAAGAGGATGACTTCGCGAATGCTGTCCGTGCCGGTCAGAAGCATCACCAGCCGGTCGATGCCGACGCCGAGGCCACCTGCGGGTGGCATGCCGGCCTCCAGCGCTTCGACATAGTCGTAGTCGACTTCCTTCGGCGCCTCGACGTCCTTTGACGCCTTGCCCAACTCGACCTGCTCTTCGAATCGCCGAAGCTGCTCGACGGGCTCGTTCAGTTCGCTGAAGGCGTTGGCGAACTCGACTCCACCGATGAACAGCTCAAACCGCTCGGCGATGTCCGGCTGGTCTGGCTTGGACTTCGTCAGCGGGCAGATCGCGGTCGGGTAGTCGATCATGAAGGTCGGCTGGATCAGCTTGGGCTCGACGTGGTGCTCAAGGATCTCGTTGACCGTGTTCCAGTAGTCCTGCTTCGGGTCGATTTCCAGGCGCTTTGCCTCGGCCGCGACCTTTTCCTTTTCGGTCATCTCGAAACCGACCGCTTCCTGGAACAGGTCACCGTACTTCGCTCGGCGGAATGGCGGCGTCAGGTCGATCTCGTGGCCGTTCCAGTTGAACTTCAGGTCGTCGTTGCCGCGCACGGCCCTGGCTGCGGCGACAATCATCCCCTGTGTCAACTCCATCATGCGCTCGTAGTCGGCGTAGGCTTCGTACAACTCGAGCATGGTGAACTCGGGGTTGTGGGTGTGGTCGATGCCCTCGTTGCGGAAGTTGCGGTTGATCTCGAACACCCGCTCGAAGCCGCCAACCAGCAGGCGCTTGAGATACAACTCCGGGGCTATGCGCAGGTAGAGGTTCATGCCCAGCGTGTTGTGGTGGGTAATGAACGGTCGTGCGCGCGCGCCGCCGGGCACCGGGTGCATCATCGGGGTCTCAACCTCGAGGAAGCGCTCGCCCTCAAGGTAGTGACGGATGGTGGTGACCACGGTGCTGCGCTGCTCAAAGCGTGCGCGCACGTCGCCGTGGACCATCAGGTCCAGGTAGCGCTTGCGGTGGCGCTGCTCGGGGTCGGTCAGCGCGTCTACTGACTTCTTGTTGCCCTCTTCGTCTGTGAATTCGCGCGGCAGCGGCGGCACCGACAGCGCCTTGGTAAGGAAGCGCAGCTCGGATGCGAACAGCGTGACTTCGCCCGTGCGCGTGCGCTGGACGTCGCCCTTGACCCAGACGAAGTCACCCAGGTCGAGGTTTTCATAGATCGCCATGCCCTGCGCGCCGATGCCCTTCTCATTCATGTAGACCTGCAGCTTGCCGCTGCCGTCATACACGTCGAGGAAGATCGCCTTCTTGCCCATTTTGCGGTTGGCCAGCACGCGCCCGGCGATGGCGCAGTCCTTCAGTGCGGCAGGGGCGTCGGCCGTGGCGGCCTTTTCGGCAGTCTCGAACTCGGTGCGGATCAGCGCGTTGGTCGTGCGTTCCGGCGTGCGGACTTCGTAGGGGTTTACGCCCAAGGCAGCCAGCGCGTCGCGCTTGCCTTCTCGTATGGCCCTGTATTCGTTGACTTCCTGCGACATGGCACCTCCGTAAGGCCGCGCATGCTAACAGCAGGCGGCTATGGGGCTAGTGATAGAGGGAGAAGGCAACGCCCACGCCGATGCCCGGCACAGGGCCGGGCGGCGCGGGCTCAACGCTTTCGGAAGCGTCTCATGCCGGTAAACGGCGGGGAGTTGCAGCAGCTACTTCTTCTCGAACCAGGCCAGCAGGTCGAGCAAGTCTTTCTCCGGCATGCGCTGGTCGCTGAAGCCCGGCATGTACTCGTTGTTTTTCTGGCCAGAATCCTTGATGCGGGCAGCGATGCGGCCGAGCCGGTCGGCCGGAATGCCGCCGCCATGCAGGTCGCGTTCGTCCACGTCGACCAGTGGCGCAACGCCGTCCACCTCGTGGCAGGTGCCGCAGTATTTGAGCGCCATTTTCTTTCCGCGCTCAGGGTCGCCACCGGTAAGTGTTTCAGGAATGGTGTAGCTGCGGGCCTTCCAGTCGATGTTGACGGCCGTGGCATGGTCCTTGTCGCCGCTGCTGGCCTTGAGGAACGCGTCGAGGTTCGCAAGATCCTGGGGCTCGGCGCCTTCCTCCGGGCCGCCCATCCAGTAAGGCACGCAGACGTCCCCGCCGAGAGTGGCGTTGTGGCTGCCGGTGTTCTTGATGTTCGTGCGCCAGCGCGCGCCGTAGACGCTGATCGCGGCACGCTGGTGGTCGCCGGCGTCGGCCGTCATGGTGTCACCCTTTTCCATTGAGTGGCATGAGGCGCAAGTCATGAGATTGCCGTAAGTCTTTTCATAGAAGAACTTGCGCCCGGCTTCGGGGTCACCTTTCAGGGTCTTTGCCACATCCCAGTTCTTGGCGAAGCGTTCCTCGAGCTTGTCGCCGCCGGTTTCACCACCGCATGCATCGCCACCGCAGGCATCCCCGCCGCAACCTCCGTCATTGGTGCCTGTCGGCTGGCTGCTGGCGCAACCCAGGGCGACAAGGCTGAATGAAAGGCTCACCAGGGCCAATAGCCCGACGATTCGGCTGCGCATGCATTTCTCCGGTTGATGGAACTCACAGGCGGAACACATCAGGCTACGGAACTATTCACCAAAACTCATGCAGGATCGGCCCGCAGATTTCCTGTTCCCGGTCTTGACGGCTCGTCCGAGGTAGCTACCTTTTCCGCCCCGGTCCCGCTGGAGGGTTGAGACACCGAGCTTGTCGAGGTGCCCCAACAGCGACCGAAGTGTGAGGCTGACATGTACGCGATTATTGCAGACGGCGGGCGCCAGTACCGCCTTGAGAAGGGCACCGAGTTCAAGCTCGATCGCCTGGGACAGAAGAAGGGCGAGAAGCTTAGCCTGGATCAGGTCCTGCTCGTGGCTGACGGCGACAACGTAAAAGTGGGCGCGCCTACAGTTGCCGGCGCTGCGGTTGAAGTCGAAGTGCTGGACGAGGTCAAGGACGAGAAGCTGATCGCCTTCACCTATCGCCGCCGCAAGCACAACAGCAAGCGCAAGCGTGGCCACCGTCAGCGCCACACACTGGTCAAGGTCACTAACATCAAGGGTTAAGTCATGGCTCATAAAAAGGGCGGCGGCAGCACCAAGAACGGCCGCGACAGTAATCCGAAGTACCGCGGGCTGAAGAAGTCCGGCGGCCAGTTCGTGCGCGCGGGCAACATCCTTGTTCGCCAGGTGGGCACGAAGTACCACCCGGGCAAGAACGTGGGCATGGGGCGCGACTTCACCCTGTTCGCACTGTGCGACGGCAAGATGTGTTTTTCCGGCACTTCCCGGAAAAAGATAAACATTGAGCCCGTGGCAGCTTAGCCACCACTGACACTCCACTCAGTCGCCCGGGCCTAAACGCCCGGGCGATTTTCTTTGTAGAACATTGAGCACATGGAGGGCGCCATGCGAATGCGATGTCGAGTAGAAAGCCAGACGACCTGAATCCAACTTTCCAATCTTGATTACCGGAGACACTGACATGAGCGAAACACAGGAATACCGGGGCATCCCCCGCATCGGCGACAAGGCCCCCGACTTTGAGGCTGTCACCACCGAAGGCACGCTGAAGTTCAGCGACTGGAAGAAGGACAAGTGGACCATCCTGTTCAGCCACCCTGCCGACTTCACGCCCGTCTGCAGCACCGAGCTGACCGAGTTCGCCAAGCGCAGCAAGGAATTTGAGCAGCGCAACACCAAGCTGATCGGCCTCAGCATCGACAGCATTCACAGCCATCTGGCATGGCGCGAGAATCTGAAGAAGATCCTGGACGTCGAGATCAACTACCCGTTGATCGCCGACCTCAACACCAAGGTCGCCCAGGCCTATGGCCTTCTGCACCCCAACGAGAGCCAGACCGCCACGGTTCGCGCCGTGTTCGTGATCGACCCGAAGGACACTGTCCGGGCGATCATTTACTACCCGCTGAACGTTGGCCGAAACATTGACGAAGTCGTACGTCTTCTCGACGGTCTGCAGACCACGGACAAGTACGGCGTGGCCGCCCCGGTGAACTGGAAGCCGGGCGACAAGGTGATCGTTCCGCCGCCCAAGAGCGTCGCGGACGTCGCCGAACGCGAGAGCCACAAGGAGTATGAACGCGTCGACTTCTACCTCAACAAGAAGTCGCTGTAGGTGACGTCGGCTTCCAGCGCGCAGCAGCTTCAAAGGGCGGAGAGCTTGCTCTCCGCCCTTTCCTGTGCACAGGTCATTCGCTAGCGTGAACGCTTACCCGAACCGGAGAGCGCCATGAGATATCTTAGCGTGTTTGCGTTTGCCCTGCTGTTGACCGCATGCGGCGGCGGCAATGCCACTGGTAACTCCGGAGGCAGCGTCTCCAACAAATCATGTGGTGGCCAATCTTGCGGCGGTGACAAGACTCCCGCTGAACCGACCGCTGCAGACAAGCGGCAAGCCGTCGTCGACAAGATGAAGACGGCAATCGCCAATCTCGACGGCCAGGCAGTCCTGCCCCTGTTTCAAGCGGATGAGAAGGACCTGGTCGAAAGCCGTATTGTCACCGAAATGAAGGGCATGAAAGACGAGGGCATGAAGATCACCGTCAAGTCGGCTACGATCGAGGAAGTAGACGGCAAGTACTTCGTGACCTTCGAGCAGACTCTCGACGCAAACGGCCAGCCCGAAGACGACAAGAAGAAGCTGCGGTTGCTCGAAGTCAACGGCGAGTGGTTTCTTAGCTTCAAGAAGTAGGCGCAAATAAACAGAGCCCCCGCGACCGCGGGGGCTTTTTGCGTTTTCGGATGGCTAACCCGCGAAGTTGAGGCTTCGCATCACGTGGTCAAAGTCGATCCTGCGGCGACGGGCGTCCATGAAGCGGGCAAGCTCGCGGCGGCGCGTCTCGGCTGCGCGGGCACTGGCCAGCAGGCGCGCATAGCTTGGTGAGGCGTTGGCGATCTTGTCGGTGTTGGCTCGCATGGCTTCGTTCCTGTCCCTGTTACCCTGTCATTGCCATAGACGTTACAGAACTTTCACAGGTTCCCGTTTTTCCCCGGCATGAAACGACTCTGTAGTGCGTGTATTTGCAGAAACCGCAGCTGGGGGAACTGTCATGCATAGAGGTTTGGTGCACGAATTCCTGCAAGTTAGTATCTGCCTGCAGCTCCTTGGCCGATCTTCGGAATCGTCATGCAAGCAGGCTCGCCGGGACAGCCTGAACACTTCACAGCGGCCGAGGCCTATGCGCTCAGGAACCGCCACCCTGAGCTGTTTGCGGAGCTTCAGACCATGGCCAACGGCCGTGCGTCGCACGACGAATTGCTGATGCACGCCATCAACAGGGGACTGGAAGGCAATGCGGCGCTGGCACTGCTGACTCAGATTGAGGGACGTCCGATTGAGCTTGCCCGGGCCACTCCTGGGTCTGGCACCGGGCAGCCACAGCGCAACACCGGTAGCTACGTAGGCACCCGAAGCGATCCCGCTTCGCGGCCGGTACCGGCACTGAAGGTAGGTGGCGGAAGCAAGTTGCACGGGCTGATTGCCATTGTGTTCGGGGTTCTGCTGCTGTTCGTGGGCGGTGGATTCTCGCTGGTCACGGGGGGTGCGTTCGACGATGGCGGCAAGTTCGTCTATTTCCCCTATGTGCTGGTGTTCGGCATGCTCTCGCTGGTTGGTGGGATCGCCATGTTGTTCAAGAAGTGATGGGTGGGGCTTGGCGTGCTTGTTAACGTGCTGCCATGGACGAGCCGAAAGAACGTCTGAAGGACGCGGCCGGCAAGGTCGGCTTGACGCACCTGGCGCTCCGGTGCGGAGACACCACAGCAACCGCAAAGTTCTATGAATCCGTCTGCGGCATGAGCATCGTGCATGAGCGCGCCGGCGATGGCATGCCGGTCTATTGGGTGTCTGCGCGGCCCCTGGGGCTGGACTTTGTGCTGGTTCTGCTCAGCGGTGGCAAGTTCGGTGATGCACCGCGCATGGACCACCTGGGCTTCACGGTGGCAAGCCGCGCGGATGTCGACCGCATCGCCGCCATAGGCCGCGAGCTGGGAATCCTGCAGTACGAGCCGACTGACAGCGGACCACCGGTTGGCTACTGGACCATGATTCGGGACCCCGACGGAAACTGGGTCGAATTCAGTGTAGATCAGGACATCGCGTTCTAGTCGGTTGCGGATGGCCTTTGCGTGCAGAATCCGCATAATGGGGCAGCCCCGTAACGCCACCCCCCGGCGAGCCTCATGCGAATCCTCCATCTGTTCACTCTGGCGGTGCTCATGGCCGCGCTGCTTCACGCGCAGCCCGAGCCGCTTCCCTACAGTCCTGAGCAGGCCGGCTATCACGACGCCGAAGTCGCGCTCGCCGAGTACTGCCTCGAAAATAAGCTCTACTCTGAGGCTCGTATGTTGTGCGAAACCGCTACCGGTGCGGTCTCAGATCGCGCCCGAGAAATCATCGCAGATTGTGAAGGCAAGGACGACGAGTACTCGGCCAAGGGCTGGGGCGGCTATCTTGATCGCAGGGAAGCCGTGCAGCAGCGCCGGGCGCTGGGCGCCGACAAGGCAGGCCTGGGCGCCCAGCAGGTGATAGCGATTGATCCCGACAACAAGGAAGCCAATGACGCGCTTGGCCAAAAGTGGCTCGACGGGCTGGGTTGGCTGAGCGCGGCCGAGCACGCGCGCCTGAGTCCGCTGGTGCTGAAAATGGGCGACGCACCCGGCAAGCCAGACCGCGAAGTCAGCTGGGAAGCGCCACTCGTTCTTGTCGGCGAGCACTTCGCGCTCGTTACGGACCTGGACTGGAAACGGGCGACCAAGTACTCCGAATACCTCGACCGCTACTATGACATCTTCTTTGATCTCGTCGGCGACTTCATTCCAAGGCGCGAGCAGCCGAACGTTGTGTGGTGCTGCAAGTCTGCGTCGACATTCGTCGATTTCACGACGGCGCTCGGCTTCCCCATGGGTGAAAACAACGGCGGCATGCACGTCGGCGCCATGCAGGCCGTGTTCGTTAACGCTGAGCGCTGCGATTTCGTGGGCAAGAAGAACAAGTCCTGGGACAACCTCGCGCGCACGCTGTTCCACGAATGCACTCATCGGCTGGTCGAGATCGGCCTGCGAGGCCGTCGTGGCGGCTGGGACACGTACGAGTTGGCGGCGACTCGCGAGCACGCATGGCTCGTGGAAGGCATCGCGATTGTCTTCGAGGACCTTCAGATCACCAAGAGCAAGTACAAGCTCAAGGGGCTCGAAGACCAGCGCACCTACACGATCGACAAGGTCTGGAAGGGGCCCAAGGGCAAAATCCCGGCGTTGAAGCCGGTGCTTTCGCAGGGCTACTCCGCCTTTGCCACAGGCGAGCCGATCCCGTCCGCCGAGAAATATGCACTCGCAGGCTCAGTCGCGTGGTACTGCTTGTTCGAGAAGGAGGACGCCTACCGCACGCCGTTCCTGACGCTGCTGGTGGACTACTATCGCGTCGACACGACGCGCCGCGATTTTGACAAGCGCTTCGGCGTAAGCCTTAAGGACTTTGAGGCCGAATGGCAGGCCTGGGTCGTGAAATAGCTACTCTTCTTCGTCCAGGTCGCCGACGTAAGCGCGTTCCCACCCTTCTTCAGCTGACTCGCGGGCGGCAAGCCAGCCCGGCTCAAGGTCCCATAGCTCGCCAAGGGCGGCATCGAGAGCCAGTACCGACTCGAGCGTTACAAGCAGGACGTCGCCTTCATCGACCTCGTCACTGTGCAGAAACTGCCACATGCCGTCTTCCAGATCATGCGTAACGCACATGATGGGGGCGCCCTGCTCGATGATCTGGCGGGTGGTCAGGACGGATACATCCGGCTCATCGACGAAGGGCCACTCTTGTTCGCTCATACATGGGCGCTCCTGGTTGAGTATCCAGTCTACCACTCGACGGGGTATCAGCGCACACATGAAGGTTGCACAAAGCGACATCCCGGGGCGCGTCCGGTGGCCATGTGTTATGCTGAGGATAAGCGAACAGAGGAATTGAGATGACGACTCCAGAGGTTGAACGGCTGATTGAACGGCTTTCGGACAAGGACCCATCCGTCAGGCGCAGCGCCGCCGAGGCGCTCGGCAAGGTCGGGCCCGGGGCGCAAAGCGCCGCCAAGGCGCTCGGCAAAGCCCTGCGAGATGAGAACCCGCATGTTGTGTTCGACGCGGCCTTTGCACTCGGGCGCATCGGAACGGCGTCCGTGCCGGTACTCGTGGAATCGCTCGGCGAGAAGAGCGTCGACATGCGCCGCCGCGCACTTGAGGCCATCCGCATGATCGGCCATCGCGCAGTTGACGCTGTGCCGGCCGTAGCCCACCAGCTCCGCGACACAGCCAGTGACATCCGCTGCTACGCAGCCGAGGCCCTGCGCAAGATCGGTCGCGCCGCCAAGGAAGCCATCCCGGAGCTGATGCTGGCGCTGAAAGATGAGAAAGTCGACGTGCGCCGCGCAGCCGCCGAGGCGCTCGGTGACATGGGCGTAGAGGCGGTCGGCCCGCTGTGCAACGCACTGAAAGACTCCGACCCGAACGTGCGCTTTGACGCCGCATTTGCGCTCGGGCGTATCGGCCCGGCCGCGAGCGGTGCGGTCCCTGCACTGATGGATGCCGTGAAGGATGACGTAGACAGCGTGCGCTACATCGCCGCCGAGGCGCTCGGCAACATCGGCCCGGCCGCTGAGGTCGCCGTGCCGGTGCTGACCAAGGCGCTGAAAGACGCGGGCTCGGAAGTTCGGGCCGCGGCCGCCAAGTCACTCGGGCGAATCGGCAAGGGCGCAGTGCAAGCGCTGATTTCGACGCTCAGCGACAGCGATGCCCGCGTGCGCCGCCGCGCTGTGATTGCACTTGGACGTATCGGTCCTGACGCCCGCGAGGCCGTGCCTGCACTGACAGAGTTGCTTGAGGATCCGGCCGTGAATACCCAGGCTGCGGACGCCCTGCGCGGTATCGGTCCTGCGGCCGCCACCGCAGTACCAAAGCTGATCGAGGCCATGAAGGACGAATCGGGCGATGTCAGCCGCGCGGCCAGTGAAGCGCTTGGCGCAATCGGAAGTGCCGCTGTGCCCGCACTTCAGAAGACGATTCGCGGTGGAAACACACACGTGCGCCTGCGGGCGATCACGGCGTTCACCCATGCAGGTGAGTATGCCGGTCGTGCCGTGAATGAGCTGGCCGAGTGCCTGAAGGATGACGACGAGCGAGTCCGGTTCAACGCCGCACGCGCGCTGGAAAAGATCGGCGGTGACGCCAAACCCGCAGAAGCGGCCCTGAAGGCGGCGCTGCAGGATGAAGACGAAGACGTACGCTATTGGGCTGGCGAGGCTTTGAAACGCATTGCCGGCGGCAGCGGCTCTGGCTCCGGCATCATTCCGCCAAGCTAGAGTAATTTGGATCGTGCAAGCCCACCGCCCAGGCGGTGGGCTTTGCATTTCCGGCTACCCGCTGGCATGGGCGCGGCGGGCTGCTAACTTGCGCCGCTCACGGGCCAGTGAACGGTATGGAGAGATTCCATGAGCACCGCCACAGCGGTTGGTCTGCGCTGCAGGGAATGCGGCACGGAGTACGCGGACAACCCGATCAACGTATGCGAGATGGACTTCGCGCCGCTTGAAGTCATGTACGACTATGACGCGGCCAAGAAGGTCCTATCGCGCGAGACCATCACCAAGCGCGCCTTCAACATGTGGCGCTACAAAGAGCTGCTGCCCGAGCAGGAGCCTGTCTCCGGCTTCAACACGGGTGGCACGCCACTGTATCACGCCAAGAACCTCGGCAAGCGCCTGGGCGGCTTCGAGAACCTGTACGTCAAGTTCGATGGCGTCTGCGTTCCGACGCTCTCCTTTAAGGACCGCGTCGTTGCGGTCAGCATTGCTCGCGCGAAGCGCTTCGGGTTTGAGACGGTCGGCTGCGCAAGCACCGGCAATCTTGCGAACTCGGTCGCCGCGCAGGCGGCGCAGGCCGGTTTGAAGTCAGTCATCCTGATCCCGAACTCGCTTGAGCGCGCCAAGGTCGTCAACACGCAGGTCTATGGCGCTACGCTGATCAAGGTCGACGGTCACTACGACGACGTGAACCGCCTGTGCGCCGAGATCGCCAACGACGCCAAAATCGGCATCGTGAACGTAAACCTGCGTGCATACTACGCCGAGGGCAGCAAGACGATGGGCTTCGAGGTGGCTGAGCAGCTCGGCTGGCGCGCGCCCGACAATGTCGTGGTCTGCATGGCCGGCGGCAGCCTCATCAACAAGCTCAATAAGGCTTTCAACGAATTCAGCAAGCTCGGCCTGCTTGAGCACGAGCCCAAGTGCAAGTTCTGGGGCGCGCAGGCCACCGGCTGCAACCCGATCACGGCCGCGATCAAGGCCGGCACTGACCTGATCAAGCCGGTCAAAGAGCCGAAGACCATCGCGCGCAGCATCGCGATCGGCAACCCGGCCGACGGCTACTTCGCGTCGCGGCTCTGCCTCGATTCCGGCGGAGGCGGCGATGACGTCACGGATCCGGAGATCGTCGCGGGTATGCGCCTGCTGGCCGAGACCGAGGGCCTGTTCACGGAAACCGCAGGCGGCGTCACCGTAGCGACGTTTAAGAAGCTCGCCGAGGCCGGCAAGATCAACAAGGACGAAACCACCGTCCTCTGCATCACCGGCCAGGGCCTGAAGACCATGGACGCGCTGATGGAGCCGGGCGTGCTGCCCGACGCGCCGGTCATCAAGCCTACCCTGGGCGCTTTCAAGGACCTGAAGATCGCATAGGCCAAGCCACTTCCAACCTGGGGCCGGCCGATGCGCCGGCCCCGTGCTTTGCCGGATTGACCAGCGGAAAATGCTATTGCGTAAATGCGAAGCCAAGCGTCAAAGGTGGCTTGGCTGGCTGTGCGTATCAGCTAAAGTCTCCATCGTAGAAAACACCAACTGCACGGAGCCTCCATGAAGACCCCAGCACTCACCATCGCCTTTGCCCTCGCCCTCTGCCTTGCACCCGCCTTCACCATCCACGCCGACTCGCCGGCCGCTGACACGGAAGTCAGCGCGCCGGCGTATCTCCAGCCTTGGGACGCAAGCGCGTTGCAGGCGTTCCTCACGGTCGGCACGAAGCTTGAATGGAAGCAGGACACCGGCCGAGCGGTTCTCGGCCAGAGCATCATCAAGCACCCGACCATCGAGGTCATCGCGGCCTCGAAAGACGGCGTGACGCTGCTCTGCACCACGCAGGTAGCCTGGGAAGACGCCGCGGGTTTCGAGCTCGACCCGGTCAGCTGGGAAGAAGAACTCGGGTGGGATGAAGTCGCCCAGCGCCTTTGCCCTCACCTGCCGCTGCTGGTTGCCGCCGGCAAGCCCGCAAGAGTCGAGCTGGAACTGGACGGCACGGTCCGAAGCGCGGACTTCTACGTCGTCGAGCGCGCGGACGGCTCCGACCGCTTCTGGTTCTCGGTCGATCGCCCGGGCCTGCTGCTCAAGTTCGAGCGCGAAGTCCAGTGCAGCGTGCGGATTGACGGTGAAGACGTCATCTTCCGGCGCGTCGCTGAGCGCTACACGGCGCTCGACGTGGACGCGTCCGCGATGGTGCTGTCCCTGCCTAAGTGACCCATCACCTGGCGCCCCAACCCGGGGCGTACACCAGCCAGTCCCAACGCCTGCAGCAGCGGGCGGCGGTCAAACTGATTCGATCCCCACGGAGAACGCCATGAAACTGTATTGCTACGTCGCTGGTCTGCTGCTGCTGCTCGCCTTCGCAAGTACCCCGCAGGCGCAGGCCGTCCGCAAGGGTTCCGCATCGAACGAAGCGGAACAGGCTGAGAAACAGAAAGCGGAAGCCGAGAAGCAGAAGGCTGAAGCAAAGAAGGCAGAGGAAGCAAAGGCCGCCAAGGAAGCTGAAGAGGGCGAAGAAGTTGACGGCACTGAAAGCCCCTGGACGCTTGAGCAGATCAAGGACTTCGTGAAGACCGGCCTGAAGATCACTTGGAAACACGTCGGCCCTGGTACGGGGGCGAATGGCAAGAAGATCCAGGAGTCGCTGACTCTGAAAGTCTCTGAGATTGAGGGCGACAACATAACGCTCGATGAAGATATTGAAGACGACAACAAGGGCGCCGGAATGGCTCTCGAAGCCGGCTGGGCCACGGACTTCGAGGAGGCCCGCGCCGGCATTTTCGATTTGCCGCTGGAGCTTGACTACAAGCTGACGACGGAAGACACCACGCTCCGGGTCGCCGGCAAGAAGTACGACTGCGTTGCATACGTCTTGAGGTTGCCGGACGCGGGCAAGTACAAGTGGTGGATCTGCAAAGACCTGCCGGGATTGATCCTTCGCTATGAGAACTGGACAACAGTAGTGGAGAAGGGAAAGGCGACCGACGGCTGCGTTCTTGAGTACTATGAAGTAACCGCGCTCGACATTCCGCGCGAGTCCATCAAGCCAAGCAAGAAGAAGAAGTCGAAGAAGTAGCCGCCCCATCACAAACCGCCCGCTTCGCGCGGGCGGTTTCTTTGGACGAAGTTCGCGGCCGCGCCTGTTCATGCGTATCATGGCCGATTGGCAGGGGTGCTGGACGAACATGACTGACCCGAAACTCTCACCGGCCGAGCTTCGCATGGCCAAAGCGCGCCGCCGATTCATCCAGGCGCTCGCGGCGGGCACGACCGTCGTCACGCTGGGAGGAATTGCCTATGCGATCGGAGGCCGTGGCGCCGACGAAGATTTCGGTGTCCAGCTGATCGGTGGCCGTCGCCGTCTGCCGCCGGGCCAGCGTGCATTGGTAGAGAGGCCGGAAGAGACTCTGCCGACTGAACCCGTTGTCGAAACACCGCCGCAGCCCAAGCTCATTCGCGTAGACGCAACCACGAAGGGCAGGCCGCGCATACCGCCCGGCCAGGCCGAGCGCGAAGACCTGAAGCCAATGGGGGGATCTGCCGGCGACCCTAGCCGCGAGAACTTTCGATTGAAGGTCCACGGTGAGGTTGAGCGCGAAGCAGAATTCTCGTTCGAGGAACTGCTGGATTTCACCCAGATTGAGCAGACCTGTGATGTCCATTGCGTGACGACGTGGTCGCTGCTGGGCGCAGTCTGGCGCGGCGTGCGTGTGGCCGATATCGCTGAACGCGTGAAGCCGACCCAACGTGCGAAGCACGTGATTTTCGAAGCCGCCCACGGCTATACCGCAAACGTCGACATTGACGAAGCACTGAAGCCGAACGTGCTCGTGGCGTACCAGGTCAACGGGCGGCCGTTGGCGCAGGCCCACGGGTCGCCGGTGCGGGGGCTGGTGCCGGATCGCTACTTCTGGAAGAGCGCGAAGTATCTGACGGGCATCCGCTTCGTCGAGAAGGACGAGCGCGGCTACTGGGAACAGCGCGGCTACCACAACCACGCCGACCCGTGGAGAGAAGAACGCTACTCCAGTCAGGAAGGGTAGGGCTGGATGGCCGGATCATTCCAGGAGTTCAAGACCAAGGCCCAGACGCAGCTGCGCGGTCTGCACCGGGACTTCGGTTTTTTCGCCGTAGGCCTCACGTTCATCTACGCGGTGTCCGGTCTCGCGGTGAATCACATCAACGACTGGGACCCTAGTTTCTCCCACTTCAAGAAACTGGTAACCGTCGAGACGCCGCTGCCGGAGGATGAGGCTGCGGCCGTCGCGGAGGCGCTGGGCGAGATCGACCTGGATGGCGAACCGATCGAAGTCATCACCACGCGCCAGACACTCACGCGATATGAGA
>JAGQRH010000140.1 GCA_020425605.1 Planctomycetota bacterium
TCGATGCCGAAGACGCGCCGCGTCTCCTCCGCGAGGTACTCCGAGACGCAGGTCACGCGATCCGAGCGGGCGAGCGCGTAGCGCGTCACGCGCGTGTACGAAGGGTCCTGCCCGACCACGGTGATGTCGGTGCCATGCAGCGTGGTCACCACGGGGACGCGACGCGGCCGCAGCATGTCCTTCACGGCCAGCGCCGCCATCGCGTGCGGGATCGCGTAATGCGCGTGGATGAGATCGAGGCCCACGTCCTCGGCGACTTCGGCGACGCGGGAGGTCAGCGCCAGGTCATAGGGCGGGTAGCGGAACAGCGGGTAGGACGACACGGCGACTTCGTGCAGGTGCACGCGCTCGTCGAAGGGATCGTGTCGTGCAGGCGGTGCGTAGCTGAAGAGGTGCACCGTGTGACCGCGCTGGGCCAGGCCCTGCGCCAGCTCCACGGCAACCACACCGGAGCCGCCGAAGGTCGGGTAGCAGAGGATCCCGACCGAGAGCGGGCGCTCGGAGGTGTCGGTCACAGGACGGCCCAGCCTCGCTTGCGGAACGCGTCGAGCGGATCGTCGATGGGCACCATGCGGTCTACGCGGAAGGGCTCGCCGTAGG
>JAGQRH010000141.1 GCA_020425605.1 Planctomycetota bacterium
GTGCGGGTGATCGCCGCCACCAACCTCAATCTCGAGGAGGAAGTACAGGCCGGACGCTTCCGGGAGGACCTCTACTACCGCCTGCAGGTGATCCCGGTCCACATTCCGCCGCTGCGGGAGCGTACATCCGACATCCCGCTGCTCGGCCATCATTTCCTGAAAAAATGCGGCGAAGCGTTGGGAAAAAATTTCGACGGCTTCAGCAAGGAAGCCCTGGCCAGGCTGAGCACTTATCAATGGCCGGGCAACGTGCGGGAGTTGGAAAACGTGATCGAGCGGGCAGCGGTGCTGGCGGCGGGCCGGCGGATCGAGGCGGATGACATCGTGATCAAGGGTCTGCGCGAAGTAAAAGGCATCGAAGCGGGTATGACCATGGAGGAGGTGCAGCGCATCCTGCTGGAAAAAACCCTGCGCGCCTGCGAGGGTAACAAGACCCGCGCCGCGGAGACCATGGACGTCTCCCTGAGTTGGGTGCATTATAAAGTAAAAGAATGGAATATCGACGCCTGACGCCGGGGAAGATGGTTTCTTCGCATGGCCTGAAAATATAATTGCCACAGAGCCACAGAGAACACTGAGAATTGATTGGCAACT
>JAGQRH010000142.1 GCA_020425605.1 Planctomycetota bacterium
GTCTGCGTCTTCGGATATTCCTTAAGAACGAGGTACCCCTCTTTTATGAGCCATTCGTTGAAGCACACCGCGCCGTCCATCTTGCACGCGCCGTGGTCGGAAACCAGTATCACTGCCGTCCCTTCCGGGACGAGCGACAGCATCTCGCCTATCTCCCTGTCGCAGTACTTGTAATATTCCTTGATCGAGTTCTCGAATGGATTCCCCGGCACGTACCTCCTGTGCGTCGGGTCGATGAAGCTCCAGAAGCCGTGATGTATCCTGTCCGTCCCCATCTCGACCGTCATGAAGAAATCCCACGGCTTCGTCCGGAGGAGATGCTTCGCCACCTTAAAATGCTTCTCCGTCTTTTCGTATATGCGCCCGAGGAGCGCCTCCTTGTCGTCCGTCCTGAAGTCCTCGACGTCGAGCACGTACCCGCCCGACACCTCCTCCACCTCATCTTTCAGCGGCACGGGATACGTATAATTGCTCTCGGTGGACGGGGCGAGGAACCCGCTCACGACGCACCCGTTCACTGGCTTCGGCGGATAGGTCTGCGGCACTCCGAGCAAGATCACCTTTTTTCCAGCGCGAGACAGGATATCCCACACG
>JAGQRH010000143.1 GCA_020425605.1 Planctomycetota bacterium
GGAGCCCGCCCTGCAAAGGGCGGGCTCCGCATCTTTATTCCGGTCGCGACAATCTCCGGACCCGGGCGATCGCCCGATTTCTTCATTTGGATAGTCTAAATGCGGGAAGGCTCACGAAAGTCGTTAGGGGACCGTCAGAATCGTACTGCCAGCGCGCGGGTTTCAGGCTGCGGCGGCTTGAGTTGCTGCGGGCACCAATTGTTGAGCGATCCTTCAGGGCAGCAACTCGGCGGTGCGATTGACCGGACAATCATTGATGCGCTCGATGACGTAGCGCAGACAGGCCAAAACCAACCGGCCTCCACGGAACCCGGGGCGATTCAGACATAGGTGTCCACCTTGTTCTACGTGGACACCATCATTCACGACCGCCTGCTCGGGAGAAAGACGCAGGGCAATCGCACCTTCATGTCATAACCCCGAGCAGTTCGGCGCGAAATTGATCCGAGGTGGCGGCCAACATTCTTTTGGTCTTGATGCTGCCTTTGCGAGAGGTGCTGAGGCGAAGGAGATTCATCACGATGTGTCGGACGATGGCAAGGTTGTTGGCGGCGAAGCCGGTGCGCACGGTGGACTGGTCTTCGTTG
>JAGQRH010000144.1 GCA_020425605.1 Planctomycetota bacterium
CCTGTCGTTGACGGACACCGATTCGACGGCGATCACGATCGCCTCGGTCAACGACGCCCCGAGCGGCACGAGCGCGACCGTGTCGGCAACGGAGGATGTCCCCTACGTCTTCTCGCGGAGCGACTTCGGGTTCTCGGACGTCGATGGCGACGCCTTCCAGCGGGTCTGGATCACGACGCTCCCGGGTCAGGGATCGCTGCTCTACAACGGTGTCACGTTCCCCGCGAACAACTGGATCGACGCCGGCGACCTGGATCTCGGGTTGCTGACGTTCGAGGCGGCCCCGGATGCTTCGGGTACCGCCTATGCAAGCTTCACGTTCCAGGTCCAGGACGACGGCGGCACGGCCAACGGCGGCGTGAACAAGGATCCGACGCCGGACACGCTCACCATCGACGTCGCGGCGGCCAACGATGCGCCGACGATCTCGAGTCTCTCGGGCGACAGTGCCTCCTACGCCGGGGGCGATGGCGCCGTCGTCATCGAACAGGGCGGCGACGCGCTCGTTGCCGATGTCGATTCCGCGGATTTCGACACCGGAACGCTCACCGTCTCGTTCGTCGCAGGCTCCGACTCGAGCGAGGAT
>JAGQRH010000145.1 GCA_020425605.1 Planctomycetota bacterium
TGTCACGAAGACCCGGATGTTCGGTGCTGGCCCGAGCAACCGCGAGTTCGAGACGTTGCTCGACGTTGGATCGCGTCATCGGTTGGCCTTTGCGGTTCGGTAGCAGGCTCGCCTCACCGCGAGGCGAGCGGTTGGCTCGCAACCAGTACCGGATCTCGCGCGCGGTCGTCTTCGACAGCGGTATTGCGCGCTGCTTTCGTCCCTTGCCATGCAGATGGACAAGAGGCACACCATCGAGCACCACATCGGCGACGCGCACCTCAATGATCTCAGAGACCCGGGCGCCGGTGTTGTAGAGCAAGGCGAGCAGTAGATGGTCGCGCCGCGATGTCCAGCTCTCTCCTGGCTCCCCGAGAACGGCCAGCATCTCCTCGGGCGAGAGAAATCCGAGCACTGGGCGCTCGAAGCGCTTCATCGGCACCGCCAGTGCGCGCTCAATGGTGTGCAACGAGGTCACATCGTGTCGTCCGGCGAACTTCAGAAATGCCCGCAGTGCGGTGAGACGCAGGTTGCGACTACGCACCGAGTTATGGCGTTCCTGCTCCAGATGGTCGAGAAAGGCGAGGATTAAGTCGGG
>JAGQRH010000146.1 GCA_020425605.1 Planctomycetota bacterium
AAGCGCGCCGACTTCGACCAGTACCACGAGGTGATGGCCTGGGGCCTGGAGCACGGCTACAAGGTCGCCGATAACACCCGGCTCTATCTGCAGTTCGGCACCATGGACGTGCGTCAATACTGTATCGAGCAGGGGTACATGGAGACCTTCGAGAAGATCGGCGCGCAGATTATCATGCCGGGCTGTGGCGCCTGCGCGAACTGCGGGCCCGGCTCGTCGATCAACGCCGAGGAGGTCACGGTCAGCGCCATCAACCGCAACTTTCCCGGCCGTTCTGGGCCGGGCAGCGTCTACCTGGCGAGCCCCTACACGGTGGCCGCGAGCGCGCTGGCCGGCCGCCTGACCAGCTTCGACACACTGAAGAGCGCCTGAGCGCGCTCGATATCGGGACGTCACGACGCCCCGGGCGCCCGCCGGAGTCCCTGGCGGCGCGCCCGGCGCGGCGCGGTCATGGATTCAGCACCCGGAGCGGTGCGCCCGCCAGCCAGGCCTTCACATCCTCCAGGCAGTCCGCGTAGCGGGCCAGGAAGTTCTCTCGTGTGCGTCCGCCGATGTGTGGTGTCAGCACCGTG
>JAGQRH010000147.1 GCA_020425605.1 Planctomycetota bacterium
GCCCGTGGGGATCGAAGCGCCGGTGAGAAAGAACTTCGGCGTCATCAACTCGCCGGCGGCCTCGGGATTGTCGAGGTCGGGCATACGGTGTTCGACCCGCCGTTGCGGGTTGTTCGCCTGCGCGTTCGCCGCGGGCGCACGGTCGAACGCCACGACTTCGAAGCCGCGGCGTTTGCCGTCGGCGCGAATCGCCCGCAGGCGGACCCGGGGAAAGAAAGCCGCCAACTCGTGGAACTCGTTGCGCTGCCAACGGTCGGTCTTGTGGTCGTGGCACTGGGCGCACTGAATCTGCACCCCCATCAACACGCGGCTCACCTCGGACGTTGTGTCTTCGGTGTTGCCCCACTGCGCGGCCAACAGCACGGTTTCGCCGTGTTCGGCAATGCTGCCACTGGCGGTGACCAGCGCGCGGGCCGTTTCGTCCCAACCCACGTTTGCGTTCAACTGATCGCTGAGCCAGTCGACGGCACTGCGCGAGGCCAGCAGCGCCCGCTCGTCGTTGCGGCGATAGAGGATCGCATCGCGCCAATAGCGCGCCCAGTTCACGCCGTACCGCTCGTCGTCCAG
>JAGQRH010000148.1 GCA_020425605.1 Planctomycetota bacterium
TGCCCGACGCCATCGTGGCTTGCGTAGGAGGGGGCTCCAATGCCATGGGCATCTTCGCCCCCTTTATCGATGACGAGGGCGTCCGCCTTTTCGGGGTGGAGGCGGCGGGATGTGGCCTGGAGACCACGAAGCATGCCGCCACCCTGACCAAGGGGCGGGTGGGGGTCCTGCACGGGTCCAAGAGTTTTGTCCTCCAGACTCCCGACGGCCAGATCCTCGAAGCCCATTCGATTTCCGCCGGTCTCGACTACCCCGGCGTGGGTCCTGAGCACGCGTGGCACAAGGATACGGGGCGAGTGAATTACGCCGCCGTGGACGACGATGCGGCCCTCGATGCATTCCAACAACTGGCGAGGACGGAAGGAATCCTACCAGCCCTCGAATCGAGCCATGCCCTCGCTTTTTTGGGACCCCTTCGGGGCACCATCGCCAAGGACCAACATGTGGTGGTGTGCCTATCCGGCCGTGGTGACAAGGACCTCGCCACCGTACAGGACGCCCTGGCGGCGCGTGGGGGGACGCCATGACCGCTGACCGCACGATAGCCGTGGGTCGCATTGCGAAG
>JAGQRH010000149.1 GCA_020425605.1 Planctomycetota bacterium
GGTTGGGGCTCGTAGAGGCAGGCGGACAGCGGGCCGTCGGCCCAGGGGCTCCACGGCAGGGGCGGCAGGCCGCCGGCGGGAAGGCACGGTGGGGCGCCGGTGAGGATTACGAAGCGACTGACGATCCGCAACTGATCGGTGGTACCGGCAAAGGTGGCGATGACGCTCAGGTTGCCGGCGGCGTCGGCTTCCACGGCGCGGGATACGGGCAGCGGTTCGATCCACAGTGCGCGATCGAGCACCTGGCCGGCGTCGGGTCGGGGCTCGAGCCTCAGCCGGTGCGGCGCGAGGCCGACCGGCACGCTGTAGCGGTAGAGGGTTTCGTGTTCGACGCAAAACTGCATGGCGACCGGACCGGTGGGGCTGTCCGTTCAGCTTGGCAGCCGGACGAGGGGCTGTCGAGGTCAGCCTGCCGGCGGGGGCCCGCGGCCGCTATCATGCCCTGTACTGCCATGTCAGATCCCGATCCTCCGCCTTCTCCCGCACAGGGCGCCACCCGCTGGCCGCTGGTCTGGCTCGTGACAGCAGCCTACGTGCTCTCGCAGGCCAACCTCGCCCGCAT
>JAGQRH010000014.1 GCA_020425605.1 Planctomycetota bacterium
CCTTCTCGGCCTCTGACTTCTCGACCGTTTCTGCGTCGACCTCGCGGGCCTTGTTTTCGAGCTTCTTGGGTTCGGGCTCATCCATGTCGTGCTGGATGTCTTTCACGCCCTTCTTGAACTCAGTCACGCTCTTGCCCAGGCTGCGGGCGATCGATGGCAGACGGCTTCCGAACAACAGGATACCGACGGCGACGATGCCGACGATTTCCCAAGTCCCTAGATTGATGAATGCAAGTTCCATGGTTTTATCTCCGGGCGTAGCAGCTATTTAACGCGCCGGTGGTCAAAAGGTTACGCACGTCTCTTGATTCAGCGTACAATAGGCCTCCTGATTGACAAGCAACGGCGTGCGGAAAGGACCATGCAACCCGGACAGACAAGCACATTCACATGCAGGGCTTGCGGCTACTCGTTCGCGGCGGCACACGCTGCCATCGCAAACCAGCCCACGTGCCCCAAGTGCCGCACTTTCGGACAACTCGTAGACGCCAGCGGAAACCCTGTTGGTGGTCGCCAGAACGTCGTGCGTGTGCCGGCCGGTGCCGCACCCTATGCCGCGCGCGGCGGTCCCGTGAGCTACGGCGACGCCGAACAGAATGACTACGTCGAAGTCGCAGCCGACGTCACGTATGGCAAGCGCACCAACAGCAAGGCGATCATCAATACTGTCATCCTGCTTGGTCTCGGCCTCGGGATTGTGCTGACGCTGTATTTCATTGTTACAAGCCTGAAAGAAGACCGCGCCGAGCAGCAGAAGCAGGAAAAGGAAGTCGTCCTCGACGCCAAGGATTTTGAGCGCGCCATCGATGAATCGGTCGCCAAGGTTCGCAATATGCTTGCGGCACTGCCGGATGCCGAAGTTCAGGAAACGACAAATTTCGAAGAGGCCATCAGCGCGATTCGCGCCGGCGGCGGTGTTTCACCGGGCTGGGAGGCTCCCCCGAAGCCGGGCTCGCCGTTCCGCAGTCACGGCTTTGCCGTCAAGATGGTAGTGGCGGACCGCAACAATCCCGGCAAGACGCACCTGGTGCAAGGCTTCATCATGCTGCTCTACTACAAGACATCCGAAGAGGTCGAGCGCGCGAAGTCGGAAATCGATCGCTACCTCGCCGGGGATACGCGTAACTACGGCAGTTTCTCGAACCCGTCGATGTGGTACGCCGCGTACATGGGCGTGGACTTCAAGGGCGAATTGCACTCAACCCTTGGTCGCTCGATGAGTGCCGGTGCACCGGCCAGCTACAAGCAGTTCACGGACCGCATGGGGTCAACCATGCGTGACTCGCTCAAGGATTAGCCTGAATTTGCGTGCCCACCCGCTCCAACTGGCACATTGTGCGCTGCATTCTCGCGGCTGGATCGTATCCCCTGAAGTCGGCGCTGGAGTCCAGACTTGAAGCACTTCTTGGCAGCATTCGGCCTATTGGCGGTGATTGGTTTCCTTGCCGTGACGCCGGCCGTTACCGCACAGGACACCGAGCCCGATGCCACGGCGCGGCAGGTGAAGGAATTCGTAGCGCGCTCCGAGCGCCTGCGGGAGTTCGGCTACCCGCTGCTTGCACGCGAGCAGCTCGACAATGGCAAGAAGCTCGATCCCACTTCCAAGCCTCTTCTGCTTGAGTATCTGCGGCTCTTCACACGCTCCCAGGCTGGGCGCGATGAAACGTTGCCGTATGTGAAGTCGTTGCTTCAGCTGTATCCCAATGACTACGACACGTGCCTTGAGATCGCCTGGTGGCTGTTCCAGACCTACGACACGCCGCTTCCGCCTGTGCTCAAGGATGATGACGATACCGCCCTGAAGTTTGCAATCGGGCGCCTCAACGACGAAATGGTCGTTTATCGTGAACTCGCGCGGTACATAGCAAAGCCGGAAGGTGACCTCCCGAAGTCTGCGACCGGGCGACCTGCGCTGCCGCTGGCGTTTCTCGCGCGCTGCGCCAAGTCCGCGCCGGACACGGCCGAAGTTGCCTATCTTGCGGCTCGCGACCTGGACATCCGCGCCAAGGACTTCCATCGCTGGTCACGCACTGATGACCGATTGAAAAAGCCCTTCGGAGACGCGGCCCAGGAGCTGTACGGGCTTGCGCTGCCGTTCTATCGCGCTGCCGCCAAGTCCGACATGTACCACGTCACGTCGACGGTCGAGCTGGCCAGCCTGCTCTACCACATGCACGACTACCCGGAGGCCATCAAGGCGGTTGTCGCCGCTGAGCAGGAGGCGCCGGGCAATCTTGATGTTGCGGAAGTCCGCCTCGGGATTGCCGAGGACATGAACGACCCCGAGCTGCTCGTCGACGCGCTCAAGAAGATGGACGAACTTTACGGGGACTCATCCAGCCGCCTCGACGTGCTGGTGGCTGAGCGCATACGTGACAACAAGTGGAGCATGGCCAACTGGTTCGCGTACCGCGAGCTGTTCACGATGAACACGACCGAGCGCGCCTCGGCCATCAAGGCGCTGTTGCAGGCGAAGCCGGACTTCTACGAGATCTACTACGTCGACGCACGCAACGCATTCTCACTCACGAATGACGACAACCTTCCCGAAGAGAAGCGGCTCACCCCCGAGGAGAAACAGAATCTCTATCGCGTGACGCTTGCGGCGCTCCTGAAGTGCAAAGACCTCTACGACGTGTTTCCGGACTGGAGCGCGTTGTGTGCCACGGCACAGTGGCAGTTGGGGCACTGGGAAGAAGCAGCGGGTGCCTATGAGCAGGTTGCAAAGCTGGACCCCAGTGACACCGAGGCCCTGAAACATGCGCAAGCGGCGCGCGACATCGGCGCGGGCAAGTACACGGCCGTCGACTATGAAGTGTATCGCCTGCAGCTCGGCTATGGCGACCTGAAAGACAAGCGCGCCGCGCTGCGTGTGGTAGTTACGCGTTCGCCGAAATTCTTTGCCGCACATCTGCTGCTGGGCAAGGTTGCGTTCATGCTCGGTGACTTCGAGACCGCCTACGGCGCATACCTCGCCGGTCACAAGCTGGAGCCGGAGAACCTCGAGTGCGCAGATGGCGTTGCACGCGCCGCCATGCGAACCGAGCGCTATGAAGACTCGCTGCGGTACTTCCAGGAAACCAACAAGCTGGAGAAGAACTACCAGGGCGATCTGCGCTGGGAGGGTCTGGTTGCCTGGGTTGCGGCCGGCAAGGCAGATCGTCACCGCGCATTCAAGCTGTGGCTGGAGGCATCGGCAGGCTCCATCGACGCCAGCGCACGCCGCAAGCTGCTTGAGGAGGCGTTGAACTTCGACCCGGACTTCGCCGAGGCGCTGGTCGACCTCGCGGGCATCAACCGGGTCAGCAATCCCAAGATCGCAGAGAACTACCTGATCCGTGCACTTTCGACTGCACGGGATGACGACACGCGCGCGGCGGCACACCGCGAATATGGCCGGCTGAAGCTTTCGACAAACCAGCCGGGCGAGGCGATCACACATTTCGAATCCGCCTACCAGACTCTGAAGGCGGACGGCACAGACTTGCTGCTGATCGCATTGTGCTGGCGCGACCTGGACAAACAGGCCGAGGCCGACGCAGCGCTACGCAAGCTGTTTGCCGAGATTCCGAATACATCGCTGCTGCGCCCGAAGTACAGCGACGTGTTGCAGCTCGACCTCGCGGCTGTGAAGGCCGAGGGGCCCCGCGCGCTCAGCCCCGCCTACGACGTCGGTGACGTGCTTGCGTTTCATGTTCGCATTGAAGTCGAAGGCAAGGGCGGCGCACAGATCACGAAAGAGCTGTCACTCGAATACGACATGCGGCTAGAAGTGCTTGAAAAACCGATGCAGAACGGCGTCTGGCGGCTGAAGTTGGGCTTTGAGAACGTGCCGGATGAATTCGCGCAGATGACCAGGATCGACACTGAGCTCAAGATCAGCCCATGGTTTGGGCTGCTCGCCGAGCCCGAACTCGGGGATCAGGACCAGGTGGCAAACCCGGCGATTCAGGCTGTGACCGAAGGACTCACGGCCGGTCTGGGCGATGCGCTGGTTGCGCCACCCTATCTATGGACGAACTCGCTAACGGCCGGACCGCCGCACTTTGGCGGTGACGCGGTGGAAGGCAGCTGCCTGCAGGAATCGCTCGGGGACAGCTTCACGATCATGCGACGCGGCCTTGCGGGGCGGCAGCTTGGCCGGGGCCAGGATGATCCCAACGATGACCACCACAACTTCAGTCGCGCCCTCGAGGCGCGTGTGAGCTGTGGGGGCGGCAAGCGTGCATTGCGCGAGGTCGAGTTCCAGATCCTGATCAAGCAGCTGACCGACGAGAAGGACGACGTGAAGTTCTCGCGGCTGTATTGCAAGATCAGCGCGAAGTAGCCGCCCCGTCATCGCCCGCGTTGCCCTCTGCACGGCGCAAGCTAGATTCCGGCCATGCCTTTCGATGACCTCGAGTCATTCATTTCCGCACTTCGTGAAGCCGGCGAACTGGTTGAGTTTCGCGAGCCGGTGCTCGTGGATCAGGAAATTGCCTGTGCCGCCGACCGCGTCAGCAAACTCGCCGGTGGGGGAAAGGCGCTGTTGTTCCATCGCCCGATGGGACTCGACGGCCGGGAGCATCGCGCGCCGGTACTGATCAACGCGCTCGGCAGTGAGAAACGTATCGCGATGGTCTGCGGAGTGAGCGACTTCGAGGGGCTGAACAAGCGCTTGTCCGCGCTGCTGGAGACATTGCAGGCGCCCCGTCGCACGCTGATCGAGAAGTTCGAAGTTCTGCCGACCCTGAAAGAGCTGTCGGGTTTCTTTCCCAAGTACGTCAAGAAAGGCCCGTGCCAGCAGGTGGTGAAGACCGGCGACGCGATCGATCTTGACGAGATACCGATCCTCAAGACCTGGCCCGACGACGGGGGACCGTTCGTTACGTTGCCGCTGGTGTTCACCGAGTCACCAACGGACGGCAAGCGCAACTGCGGCATGTATCGTATCCAGCAGTACGACAGGCGCACCACCGGCTTTCACGTCCACACGCACCACACCGCGGCTGAGCACATGCGGCAGGCCCTGGCAAAAGGTGAAAAGAAACTGCCGGCGGCGATCGCAATCGGCGGCGCGCCGGCGATCACGTTCAGTGCTGTGGTGCCTCTGCCTCCGGGGCTCGATGAGATGATCATCGCCGGTTTCCTGCAAGGCAAGCCGGTCAAGATGGTCCCCTGCAAGACTGTACCGCTGCACGTGCCGGCCAATTCAGACTACGTGATCGAGGGCTGGATCCACATTGACGAGTTGCGCCGAGAGGGCCCGTTCGGCGACCACACGGGCTTCTACAGCCTTGCTGACGACTACCCGGTGTTCCACGTCAGCGCGATCACGCACCGACGCCAGCCGACCTACATGGCTACGGTCGTGGGTCCGCCGCCTCAGGAAGACGCGTGGATGACCCGCGCGATCGAGCGGCTCTTCCTGCCGCTGATGAAACAGACCATTTCCGAAGTGATCGACTACCGCCTGCCGTTCGCCGGTGTCGCGCACAACCTCATGCTCGTGAAGATCCGCAAGTCCTACCCAGGGCAGGCACGCAAGGTTGCGCATGCTGTGTGGGGGCTGGGCCAGGCGGCCTTCACCAAGGTGATCGTTGTAATCGACGAAAGCGGCCCGGATATCACCGACGAGGCCGCAGTCGCTCGCTATGTGCTGGCGCGGCTGGATGCGCGCAGCAGCTTCGAGTTCGTGCTGGGCCCGACGGAGACGCTCGACCACGCCACGCGTGCGCTGCATTTCGGCAGCAAAGTATGCATCGACGCGACGAGGCCGATGCCCGGTGAGCCGGGCACAGCAGGGGAGGGCAGCGGTATCACCGGCATCGGGGCGGCGACGGATGCGCGCGAGTCCGGGCGCGCCGGGCGGTTCCCCGCGCCGGAAAGGCCTCCAGCCAGACTGGAGATCGAGGCTGCACGCAGCTGGATGGCCGGCGATAATGTGTTCGTCATCGAGATTGAAAAGACACGCGGCCACCAGGCGCGGGAGATTGCGAACGAGCTGTTCAGCAGGGCCGGCGATGCGCCGCTGCCGCTCATCATCATCCTGCCGGCGGGCTTGATCCCCCAGAGTGACATGCAGGCGCTGTGCTGGGCGGCATTGGCAAACATCGATCCTGAGCGCGACATCATCTTCGACGAGGAACTCGTCGAAGACCACGGCCGCAAGCGGCTCGTCAGGCATCCGCACCACATTGCCATCGACGCTACAAAGAAGGACGGCCGCGACGGCTTCAAGCGCGACTGGCCTGAAATGCAGCTTCACAGCCCTGAAGTGTTGAAGCGCGTGAAAGAATTGCTGGCGTCCAGGGGTATTCAGATGCCGACCGATTTCTTGCCATGAAAAAGCCCGCGGCGTCGGCCACGGGCTTTTTCATGGATAACTGCTGACTGAAGTTCCCGGGCTACTTGGCCTTGGCGGTCTTCACGGTTGCCGTCTGTTCTTCGCCGTTGTGCAGCCAGGTGATGGTCACTTCCGTGCCCGGCTCAGTGGCGATCAGGACATCGTGCAGGTCGACAAAGTACTGGATGTGTCGGCCATTCAGCTTGATCAGGATGTCGCCTTCCTCAATGCCCGAGTCAGTAAGCGGGCTGCCGGACTTGATGCCGGTGATCTTGTAGCCGCCAACTTTGCGGTCGCTGTTGTACTCACCCTTGAAGCCCAGGCTGCTCTTCATCGGAGGCAGCTTGAACGGGTCACCGAACATCGACTGCATGCCACCGCCGCCCTTGCGCGCCTCGTCGTCTGGACGAGGCACTGTGCCGAACTGGCCGCTCTCGGTGGGAACGCTGTTCACGGCCGTGAGGTCGAGAACCTTGTCGCCACGCTTGACGGTAAATTTGAAGCTGGAGCCGCGGGGCTTGGTCTGGGTGATGCCGATGCAGCGGTAGCTGTTGAACGCGGGCTTGTCGTCCACGGCGGTGATGATATCGCCGGGCTCAAAGCCTGCGTCGCCTGCGTCGCTGTCGGAGTCCACGCCGCGGACGACTGCGCCGTTCTGGCTGCTCATATCGAGCGTAAGCCCGCCGACGAGGCCGTGGCGAACCACGTACGCGCCGCCGGACTGAGCCTTGAGCGCTGACATGAAGTTCTTGATCTGGTTGGCCGGGATCGCAAAGCCTGCGCCCGTGTTGTAGCGCTTGCCGTGGCTGGCGATGTTGCGGCCGTTGATGCCGATCATCTCGCCATTGATGTTGAAGCTGGGGCCGCCGGAGTTGCCGGGGTTGATCGCGGTGTCGATTTCGATCGTGTCCGCATAGCCGCCCTGGAAGCGGTGTACGGCCGTGATGGTGCCGAAGGTGACCGTCGGCTCGCTGCCGTTGCCGTTGAGCAGGAACGGGTTGCCAATGGAAAGGCACAAGTCGCCAATCTCAAGCGTGTCGCTGTCGGCGAGTGGAACAAACGGGACCTTTTCGCCCTCTTCAAGGCGCAGCTTGCCGAGCACGATATCGCCGCGCGGGTCCGCGCCGACGGCATCGGCCGTAAACTTGCGGCTGTTGCCGGCCATCTTGGCCGCCATCTTCGCCGGGGCCGCGGCCTCGTTGAAGACGTGGTGATTCGTAAGGAAGTAGCCGTCTTCGCTGATGCACACGCCGCTGCCGCCGCCGAGCATCACAAACGCGGGATAGACCTGCGCCGTCAGGGCGATCACTTCGGCGTCGCGCTTGGCGACGGTGTCATTCGGCTTCGGGGCCGTGTTGTCGGCGTGGCTGATTGCGCCACCGAGCATCAGGCTGACCGCCACCGCTGCAATGATCTTGTTCATGTTCGTTTCCTGTTTGCGGGCAGGGGATGCCTGCCCGGACTATTCAATTCACCGGTTCGCTGTCAGTTACGGCCTTGGCCCGAGGGTGACTTCCACTTCCGATTCCTTCTCACCGCGAAGGATTTTCACCTTGAGCGTATCGCCGACCTTGGCCTCGCTGATGACCTTCAACAGGTCCTCAAGCTCGTTCATGTCCTTGCCTTCGACTTGGAGGATCACGTCGCCAGTGCGGATGCCGGCCTTTTCCGCGCCGCTGCCCTGGACTACGTTGCCGATCTCAAGGCCCGGCTTGTCCGGCCACTTCTTCTGCGCGCCAACGCCCATGAACGGCGCAGGCGGACGGCTGATGAACTTGCCATCCTTCATCGCTTCGTACGCTTCCTTCACTTCATCGATGTAGGCGGCGTAGCTTACGCCGCTGGCCTGCCCGAAGGTCTGGTGGTTGTGCAGCGTGACCATGCCGACCAGCTGGCCGGTAAGGTTCACGACCGGCGCGCCCAGCGTGCTGTTACCGATGCGGGCATCAAGCTGGAATGCCAGGCCGTTCTCGCGCTCGAGTGCGCTGACTACGCCGTCGTTCACGAGTGTGCCAAGCGGGTTCTGGCCGCGGCCGACGACAATCACGCCCTCGCCGTGCTTCAGCTCAATGCGCTTGGCAGGGAACTTGAAGACCGTGAGCGTCGGGCAGGTCTCGTTGATTACACAATCGAGCTCAAGCAGTGCGAGGTCGATCTGCTGGTGACGCCCGACTACGCGTGCCGGCCAACGCTCGCCGTTTGGCAGCGTGACGGTGATGGCTTGCACCGCATCGCTGGGGCCGTCTTCGGCGAAGTCGCCGAGGCAGCGATCCGAGATCAGGATGTGGTTGGGTCCGACCACGAGGCCCGAAAAGGGCCCAATGTCGTAGCGGAAGAACGGGTCGCTGAGGTCAGGCCCGCCCATGCCCGGAATCGGCAGGCTGGGTGTGCCGCCGCCGACGTCTTCACGGTCGTAGTCAATCTCGACCGAGACAGTGTGCTGCGACACAAACTTGGCCATCGCAATACGGTGGCTCTCGAGGTCCTTGTGGTACTTCATGGACGGCACTTTGACGTAGGTCGTCGCAGCCGTTTCCTTTTCGGTCTTCTCAGCCTTCTTGCCCGTGTCCTGGGCCGCGTTGATCGCGACGCCGAGACCGAGGATGAGGGCGAGTGCCAGTGTTAGCTTCTTCATGAGTGTTTCCTTTGCGAGCGGCTTCTGTCGCCGCGCAGTTTTCGTTTAGAAGTCCTCGGCTTTTTCGCCCACGATCAGGTCGACGGTCTTTTCCTTGCCGTCTTCCGGGTTGCGCAGCGTCAGCTGGATGTGCGTGCCCACGGGGACGCCATAGCTGACCGGCACGTCAACCTCGCGGCTGCTGAACATGTTGCCGACCTTGCGCTTGCGGGTGATGTAGCCCACGCCGAGCATTTCCTTCAGACGGTCCCAGCCGGGGATGCGGTAGTTGTCTACGCGCACCAGCTGCCAGCCGACCTGGATGCCCGCCGCCGAGGCCGGGCTCTCGTCTTCGACTTCCGATATAAAGATTTCTTTCGTCCCGCTGGGCTTCTTGGCCTTGAAGCCGAGCCAGCCCTGTGCCAGTTCATCCTGCGCGACGCCTTTCTTGAGCTGGGCAATGACTGCGCGAATCTGGTTGCTGGGAACCGCGCAGCCGAGGTGCCGGCCCGCCATGAAGTGGGCGCAGCTCATGCCGACGACTTCGCCGTCCATGTTGACGATCGGGCCGCCGTGGTCGCCGTCGTGAATCGCAACGTCGACTTCCATCACGTTGCCCTTGTACGGGTCGCCGCCGGTGTTGGGGTCATCCGGGGTCATTACGTCGATCGGCTCAAAGCGGTAGAAGCCTGAGGCGGTGCCGTAGCTCATGGCGATTTCGCGGTCGATGATGAGGCTGTCGAGCGTGTTTCCGAAGCCGCAGACGGCCGAGCCCATTGCTACCTTGTCAGAGTCGCCGAACTTCAGCGACGGCAGCTTCGGGTGGCCCTCATCCATCTTGACCAGAAGCACCAGGTTGCGGCGGTCGCGCCCGACGACTTCGCCCTTGAACTCAGTGCCGTCGTGGGCCATCAGCCACACTTTGTCGCCTTTGTTCAGGTACATGTCGGAGCTGCGCGAGTTGCTGTTCATCAGCTCGCCGGCTTCGAGGCAGGTGACGACGTAGTCCCCGTCGATCACAAAGCCCGCAGCGGCGGTCGCGCCACCGCCGGCCAGCCCGGTCTGGCCGGGGTTGCCGATGTCAGGGCGCGAGGCGGCGATTGCCACCACGGCCGGAGTAATCGCCTTGGCAAACGAGACTCTCTCGGTCTGAAGATTCTTAAGAGTCTCAAACTTGCCCTCTGCGCCGACGTAGGGGGTCACAGCGGCCGCTGCAACGGCCAGCCCGGTAAGGGCTGTCGCGATAAGCAGCATTCGCATGCGGCGCGTCATCAAAGTAGCCACACCCATCCGAAATCCTTTCGTGTACAGGGTTCAGGCGAGACCCCGTGGGCCTCGGTGATACCCACTTTTACGGAGCAAGGGTGGTCAACCGAACGTCAAAATCCTCACGAACTATCAGGGAAAGGGACAAGCAGCAGTTGGACCGTGTTGCCGGGACCGGGCGTGCATGCATGCGGTGCTGCAAAAACAAAGCCGCCGCCCAAGTGGGCGGCGGCTGATTGAGACTTGCGACTGCCTACTGCGCGTTCGTGCGGGCTTCAGCGTAGCGGCGAATGATCTGGTCCTTCCATTCGCGCTTGACCTCGATGCCGCTGGCGCCGCCGCAAAGCTTGACGATGCTGGATTCACCCAGGCCGTATGCACGCGCCTTGCCCTCGGAAACATCCTGGCCGAGCAGGATGTACGCGCGGCTGATGCTGTCGCCTACGTCGAACACCACAAACTCAAGGTGCACGGCCGCGTCAGTCGGGCTGGCGAGGGTGAACACGTCACCCAGGTTCACACCCTGGGTTGCGCCCACGTTCAGGACCGCCACGTCTACTTCGCCTTCACTGAGGCGCCCGATGTAGTTGTGGGTTTCAAAGCCGGAGATCTGGATCGAGCCAAGCGTCTGGATGGAAGCGCCGCCGCCGTTCCAGTCAGCGATCGACTTCTTGGGGAAGCCGAACAAGCCGACATCGAATTCCTTGTTCGTGTAGCCGACTGCCAGAACCAGCGTGATGATTGCAATCAACGCGCTCGGGATTGCCAGGCCGAAGGCTGCGAACTTGTCGAACTTGCCCACTGCCTCGGACTGTGCCGGGCTTGGTGCGCCGCCGCCGGCCTTGGGGGCCCCGCCTGCAGCGCGCTTCGGTGGAAGAGGCTTTTTCGCCATCGTTCTTTCCTTACTGTCGTGACTATGCTGCGTCCTGTCCTGCCAGTTCTGTCATCGCTAGCGGCGCTGGGCGCCGTTGCCGTACGGGGTGGCTGTCTTCACATTGTCGCCGTTGAGCACGATGCGCTTGCCGCGGAATTCCTCAGCAAGGCGGCCGATGGCCACGTTGGCGCGAACGTTTTCAACGACCATCTTCCCGATGTAGGTGTCGTCGCGGAAGATCGAGAAGGCCTGGCCTTCAAACACGCCTTCGTTGGTACCGATGCTGATGCTGACAACGCCGGTGTTCGGGTCATCGCCGACGCCCACTACCTTGCCGCGCAGCCAGCCGCGACCGGCCGTGTCGGCCAGGATGCGGAGGTTATTGTCGGCCACTTCGTACATGGAAAGGATGCGGATGACGCCCTCGTAGTGCTTGGCGGTGTCGTAGTACGCGTCCTCGATGGTCATTTCCTGACTGTCGATGCGCTTGATGTCATTCTCGACCTGGGCCAGCTCGGCCTTCAGGGCGTCGCGCTCAATCATGGCGCGCTGGATTTCGTAGTCGAGGTTGAACACCTTCTGCTGGAAGCTGGCGATGATGTAGCGGTAGGACTGCATCTCAGCGGCGAACATGCGCGCCTGTTCACGCACTTCGTCGAGGCGCTGCGTGTGAACGCGGCGTTCGCGGTTTGCGTTGGCGATGGCCTGGCGCAGCTCCGTGATGTCGGAAATGGCCTGCTGCTTCGCGCCGCCGAAGTTGTCGTTCTGCTCTGCGCCCTTCTGCTTTTCAATGGCGAGCAGGCTGGCGGCCGGGCTGATCTTGGCGCCGGGCAGCGGGTCCGTGCTGCCGCCGGGTACGCTGCCACCTTCATCGGGCAGCCCGTAGGGTGCCGCGCCGATGCTTTCCGGCGTGAGCCCGGTGTCGTCGCTTGAGCCGCCCTTGTCGTGACCACGCTCGGCGACGATGCCGCCCTTGAGGTCAACGTAGCGATAGGCAATGGCACGGCGAATGTTCGCTTCAGCAATGAACTTGCTGCGCCAACTGGGCTCCGTGCTGTTGCTCATGAAGATGAAGGTGACCAGCAGGCCGACAAGCCATGCCAGAGTCAGCATCAACATAGTTCTTGAGAAAACGCCCATTTCACACCCTCGCGTTAAGACGCGCTGTTTACCTGTTTACTTGCGGGTCGCCCGTGACATGAACAACCGGGTCAACGCCTCGTCCTTGGCGGTCGGCTTCACGCTCGACTTGACCAGGTCGACGATTACGCACTCGGCGGTTTCGTTCTGCACTTCCACTACGTCTACGACAGCGATGGTGCTGCCGCCGCGCATGATGGTGAACTTCTGGTGCAGCTCAACGCCGTCGCGACGGCCCTTGTTGATCTGCAGGCTGTTACCTGTTACCCACTGCACGCTGGCGAAGATCACCGGGCCGTTGTCACCCAGGTCCCGCTGCAGGTCCGGGCGCAACCAGCGGTAGCGCGCCAGGCGATCGAGGCGGTCTTCCAGTTCTTCACTCTCGAGGAACAGGTAGGTCTCGATACGGCGGTAGTCCTCATGCTTCATCGCATAGTCGTTGTGGCGCTGCGCGACCTTGAGCAGCTTGTCGCCGCGGTCCGTGAACACCTGTGACTTGCGATCGGTCAGTTCACCGACCGTGCGCTGCAGCTTGTCTACCACCTGCTCATTGTAGTCCTGAGAGATCCGCGCAAACGGCTCAACGGCGGTCTTCAGGTTGTCAGCTGCCGTTCGTGCATCATCGCGGGTCTGCTCGGCCTCGAGCTTCCAGGCTTCCAGTGCCTGCTTGGTGGCGTTGAGTGCGGCCACTTCTGCAGAATTCTGGGCCATGCTCTGCTGGTTGGCGGCCCGCTGCGCGAGCAGCTGGTTATACGCCTGTTCCAGTGAGGCCTTGTCACGATGGCGCGCGTCACGCTCGTTCTGGTACTTCTCGCGCCATTGGACGTTGCCGGCCATCGATACCCACACGTACTGGCTGAGGATCAGACAGACCACCAGGTTGATGATGACGAATACCTTCGTAACAGTATGCACGTGCTACTCCCACAAGAATGCCGAACGAAAACGGCCTTCTCCGAGGACAAGTCAGTTACGATTAGGGGGGTGTTCAGACCAATGACGATAATGCGTCGCTAGGGGAGGTCAAGAGGATAAATCGGCTCGCAAGCCCGTTCTAATCCGGGCGATACGGCGGAGTCACGCCGCAGTCATGCGTCTGGAGTCTGGCGTCAGGAGTCACACTTTCTCCAGCCACTTTGCCCCGTCGGAGCCGACCCCGGACGCCGGACTTCAGGCCCCGCACTATCCATTGACCCCTCGTTGACAGTGCACAATGCGAGCCCTACACTTCCCGCCCTTATTTTGCGGTGATGTCCTTCCCGTGTGTGGAAGGAGCCGCAGGGCTTGAGTTGTGATTCCTGGCCGGGGTTGTGCCGCGAGAGCGGTCAAACAACGACTCCGCTACGCCGGCGATCACATGAAGGAAGACATGAGCGACGACGTTGTTTCCACGATTCTCGACGAAAAGGCCCCGGCCACATGGTCGGACAAAGTGCCGGCCGTCGGCCCCGAATCCCTGATTGAAGCAGGTTTCCACTTCGGCCACCGCGCCAGCAAGTGGAACCCGAAGATGAAGCCGTTCATCCGCGACAAGCGCAACGGCATTCACATTATCGACCTTAAGGAAAGCCTGCGCGGGGTAATCACCGCCAAGCACTTCCTTCGTAATCTCACCAGCACCGGTGCACGCGTGCTGTTCGTGGGCACGAAGCGCCAGGCCAAGGATATCGTGCGCGAGCAGGCCCTGCGCTCAAGCCAGGCCTTCATGTGCGAGCGCTGGCTGGGCGGTACGCTGACCAATTTCTCCACCATCCGCCGCCGTCTCTCGCGCCTTGAGGCCCTTGAAAAGCTTCACACCACCGGCCGACTGGCCGCGATGCCAAAGAAGATGCAGTCGGTCCTGAATCGCGAAAAGGGCAAGATCGAAAGCAACCTCGACGGTCTTCGCAACCTGGACCGCCTCCCGGCCGCGCTGGTCGTTGTGGACGCAAGCCAGGAAGAGATTGCGATTCTTGAGGCCAACAAGCTCGAGATTCCGATCGTCGCCATCGTCGACAGCAACAGCAACCCGGACCGCATCGATATCGTGATCCCGGGCAATGATGACAGCGTCCGTGGTCTGCAGATTGTGCTGAAGTCGCTTGCCGACTCCTGCATTGAAGGCCGCAAGCTTCACGAGTCCGGCCAGGGCATGGCCAGCAAGCTCGACATCCGTGCCTTTGACGAAGCACCGAACCCGAAGAAGCCGGAGCGCGGCGGACGTCGTCCGCAGCGTGATCGCGGCGCAGGCGGTGGCCGCACTCGCCACGCCCGCACCAGCGAGCAGAAGGCTGCAGTGGACGCGAGCGCAGAGGAAGCGGCGAAGCAGGCCGAGGCGCAGACCAAGGACGCGCCGGCACCGACCGTGCGCCGCAAGCCGCCGGCCAAGAAGCCCGAGCAGAAGCCCGATGCTGCCCCGGCAGCCTCCGCGCCGAAGCCCGAGGCGAAGTCGGAAGGCACCGAAAGCTAGTTCGCAACCATTGAGCGTTACTACACAGGGGCGCTCGCATTGAGCGCCCCTGCAACTAAACGGCCCTTGCCGGTCACAAGACGAATCCAGAGAACGAGGACATACGGATGGCAGAGATTACGGTTGCCCTGATCAAGGAACTTCGCGAACGCACCGGTTGCGGAATGATGGACGCCAAGCGCGCCCTGCAGGAAGCCGGCGGCGACGTCAACAAGGCCATCGACGACCTGCGCAAGAAGGGCGAAGTCAAGGCCGCCAAGAAGGCCGGGCGCGAAACCGCCGAGGGCAAGGTCGGCATCGTGGTCGAAGGCAAGGTCGCGGCCGTGGTCGCCGTGAAATGCGAGACCGACTTCACGGCCGGCAACGACGAGTTCAAGGCGCTGGTCGACAACATCGCCAAGGCGATCCACGCGAGCGAGGGCGAAGCTTCCGAGCTCGCGTACCCGGGCGGCGGCACGGTGGGCGACGCCGTGAAGGCGCTCGTGGCCAAGACCGGCGAAAACATGCAGATCGGCAACTACAAGCGCCTGCAGCTTAGCGGCACCGGATTCTTCGGAAGCTACCTGCACAGCGACGGCAAGCTCGGCGTCCTGGCCCAGTTCGAAGGCGCCGACGGCGGCGAAGCGGAAGCTGCGCTGGCCAAGGACATCGCCATGCACGCGGCCGCAACCAACCCGCTCGGCCTGACCAAGGACGACGTGCCGGCGGACCTGATCGCCAAGGAAAAGGAAATCGCGCTCGAGCAGGCCAAGGCCAGCGGGAAGCCGGAGAACATCCAGGAGAAGATCGCCGAGGGCAAAGTCGCTGCGTTCTTCAAGGAACAGACGCTGCTCGCGCAGCCGTTCGTGAAGGACACGTCCGTCACGGTCGAGCAGCACGTAGCAAATACCGCCAAGGCCAGCGGCAAGCAGTACAAGCTCACCGCCTTCGCCCGCATCAAGGTCGGCGAGTAAAGGCGCCAGCAAAGGGGGCTGGCTCGCGCCGAAGCCTTGGCGAAGGCGGTTGCCTGCCTGTCCTGAGCCTGTCGAAGCGGACCCCTTTACGGCCATGCACCAGCAAGCCGTCTCAAACAAAGACCCCGCCAACGCGGGGTCTTTTCGTTACGATACGGATGTGGCGGATGAGAAGGTGCGAGGTGTGGTCGGGCAGGCTCAAGCGCCAAGATCGGCTACAAAGCCCTAGAAATAAGCATATAAAAGTAGCCTGACCCCTTTGTTTCCTGCGTCACGGTCGAGCAGCACGTGGCCAACACCGCCAAGGCCGCAGGCAAGCAGTACAAGCTCACGGCCTTCGCCCGCATCAAGGTCGGCGAGTAAAGGGGTCAGTAAAGGGGTCTGGCTCCGCAGCGAGGCGGAGGTGCCTGACCCCTTTACGGCGAACAACCAGCCCGCTCCGCGACGTTGCAGTGCCCGACCCCTTTACGGTCATGCACCAGCAAGCTGTCTTCAACAAAGACCCCGCGAGATTCGCGGGGTCTTTTCGTTAGGATATGGATCAAGCGCCCAGGAAGGAGCGAGGTGCAAAGGGGTCTGGCTCCCGCAGGGTGCCTGACCCCTTTGCACCAGCAACACACCAGAGCTACACCAAAATAAAGTAGCCTGACCCCTTTTTAGTTCTCCCCTCGCTCACTGGCTGGTGCGCGGCCCCGCGCCTCGGCCGGAGCCGTGGCTGCGCTTCGTCAATCGCGAGGAAGAGGCCGAGCTGCTGGCCCGACTGCGCGAGTGCGTGAACCGGGGCGCGCCGTTCGGCAACCCCACGTGGCGCGAGAACGCGGCGCGCAAGCTGGGGCTGGAGTCGGCAATTCGACCACGCGGCCGGCCGCGCAAGGACGCGTAGCACTTGCTAAAGGGGTCAGGCACCGCAAGTGCTACCAGCCCGTAGATCACAAGACCCCGCGAACAACGCGGGGTCTTTTCATAGGATGCCGCGCGGACTGTGTGACATGAAGACGTCTGCTTCCCGGAGATGCGATGGCCTTCGAGCTTGTAGTTGAGATGAGGTCAGTCGTAGAGAACCTGCGCGAGAGCTGGCAGGCCGAGATCAATTCAAACGGATTCGTTGTTGAGCTTCTGCCGTCATTCGAGGCAGCCACTTGGCAGGGCGGGTTCCTGCCGATCAAGCTCGTGAAGATGCCGGACAAATACCTCTTCGGCTTGCCGAACGTGACCCAGATTTCCGGGTTTGAAGTTGAGTTCGGGCCAGAGTCCGGTCACTTTCGAAGCGCAACGGGGCGCACGATTGCGGAGTTGGCCCTGCAGTGCTACGGCGCGGCGTGTCTGGCGGTCATTACCGGCGGTGCTTACTACGACCTGCAGACCGGGGACTCCTTTGAGGGCGTCACTGCGATTGAGCAGGCCGACGCGGAGATTTTGGCATACGAGCCATACATGGATGACGCCGCACGAGAACAACACCCGTTCACCCAGTGGTCCGACTATTCCTGACCGTTCTACTTCGGCTTGCCGCCTTGTTTGAGCGTGTAGCGCTGGTTGGTGGCGATGTCCTTGAACTCCTGTGTGGTCAGCTTCTTGTCGGGCCATTCGACCTTGATGGAGACTTTTTCCGCCTTGCCGAGCCCGAAGTGCAGCGTACGCGGCGGCGCGACGCCCTGGTGGCCGGCGCTGCTGATTACCTCGCGCAGCATCCTGGTTTCACCGGCCGTGACCCACACCTTGGCCCCGTAGGCGAAGCCGTTGCAGCCCTTGCCGCCCTGCAGCGTAATCTCCAGCCAGTTGCCCTGCGCGATGTCGTTGCGCCAGACGTGAATCTCGTGGTGCTTGCGCTTGTTGAAGCGCGACTGGTTGCCGATGCCGACGATGTCCAGGTCCCCGTCGAGGTCGATGTCGCCGATCGCCACGTGCCCGCACTCCTCGATGTCGAGCTTGAATTTTACGGTCACGTCCTCGAATGAATGCTCGGGCGTCTGCCGGAACAGGCGCAGGCGCTGGTCATCCGGGTAGGCCGCGCTGGCCAGCAGGATGTCCTGCAAGCCGTCGTGGTCGAAGTCGCCCCACAGGGCCATCAGGTCGCCCTGGTTCCAGTTGTCCGGGTCGGCGTGCTTTCGGATGAACGGCTCGGTCAGGCGCGTGAACTTGAAGTCCTTCTCCTTGCCGCCGTTGATCAGCAGGGCGGTGTAGTCGCTGCTGTCGCCGGCCCAGCCGTGCCGGATGTTCACGTCAAACAGGTCGATGTCGCCGTCGTTGTCAAAGTCCGCGGGCGCGAGGCTGAAGGTGTTGCCGTTGGCGCGCCACGGCTCTTCCGTGTCGCGTTTGACCCAGTCCGGGTACTTGCCGTGGCGGATCTCGTCGCCGTCAACGCCGAGTTCCGGCGCGACATCGGTGAATGTCCCGTCGCCGTTGTTCTTCCACAGCCGGTTCCACTGTCGGCCGTAGCTTGCCACGGCGATGTCGGGCCAGCCATCGCCGTTGTAGTCGCAGGCGGCGGCACCGTACGTCGGGCGGCTGCTGTCGGGCTGCGCGGGCTCGGATTTGGTAAGCAGCTTTGCCTCTTCGGTGACGTCGGTGAACCCGCCCTTGCCGTCGCCCTTGAACAGGCGGTCCACCTGGGCATCCATCAGCTTGCCGTAGGCGACGTACCAGTTGCCGAGGAAGAGGTCGAGGTTGCCGTCGCGGTCGTAGTCGAGTTGCGCGACGGCGCAGGTGGTTGCGCGCTCTGTCGCTGCAAAGGTGTCGCTCAGCTTGTACTTCACCTTGCTGCCGCTCTTCTTGCCTAGCCATACGCCTGCGCGCTCGCCGGTGTCGGGGAACTTCTCGTGATCCGCGGCTTCCTGGTAGCACGGGCGAAACAGGTCGGCGACGCCATCGTTGTTAAAGTCGCCGACCACGGTGAAGACGGACGTAAGGCGGGCGTCCTTGGCGAATTCCCCGGCGTTGTGCTCCGGCACCAGGCCGGGCTCCTCAACGAACTTGCGTCCGCCGTCTTCGGCCTCGCGATTGAACATGATGATCGCGACGCCGCCGTTATTGCCGGGGCCTGCGGCTTCGTTGTTCTGCAGAATCAGGTCCGGGTAGCCGTCATCATCGAGGTCGTGCAGATACACCCTGCCGCCCGTGGCGTCCGCCGGCAGGGCAGTTTCGGAGACGTCCACGAAGCTGCGCGCCGGCTTCTCGTCTTGCGCCAACCCGACCGCAATGCAGGTGGTGAGCGCTATCGCGGCGATAACAGCGGTTCGCATGAGTCCTCCCTATTCGCCATCTTCCATGACGTCGGAGATCTGGCGGGCAAGGTTGAGCACGGCGAACTTCATGCGGCCGCGCACGACGGTGCTCTCGAAGCCTGAGTTTGCGCCGGTGCCTTCCAGCTTGGCGTCGTAGATGGTCTTGCCGTCGAGGTCCACAATGGTGATGTGCGCGCGGGCGAAGCCGTTGCCGCCGAAGCCTGAGAATCCGCCCTTGTCCATCTCATAGATCTCGCAGCGCACGACCGCGCCATCGAGGCCTTCGGCGCTTTCCGGGAACTCGAGCGTCTTGTAGCACTCGTTGCGCATCTCTTCGCGGAAGTCGATCTTCCAGGTGTCGACCCAGTCCTTCCACTCCGCCTCACTGATCTCCCATGCCTGGGGCGGCTTGAACGTGACTTCCAGCGGCATCACGTAGTAGCTGCCCGTGGTGCGCAGGGCCGAAACGTTTCGCGTCTTTTCCTCGATGATGTTCTTGCTGGAACAGCCGCCCAGAACAATCAGGCAAAGCGTGGCGGTGGCGAGTGCAGTACGGGAGCGCATGGTTTTCTCCAGTGAGCTGGGTTGATCTTAGCAGCGCCTCACCCTTCCTTGAACCCGTCCCGGCAGGCGCTATGTTTCGCGCAAGGAAGGGTCCTCGTGAAGAAACTCCGCATTGGCGTAGTCAGCTACCTCAACGCCGTTCCGCTCTGGTACAGCCTCCAGCACGACACGGACATTCAGGTCGTGCCGGACACGCCCGCGCACCTGTGCCGCATGATGGATGAGGGAAAGCTGGATGTCGGCCTGCTGCCTGTGGTCGAAGGCCTGCGTCACAAGACCTGGAGCTTCTTCAGGGATCTGGGCGTCGGCGCCGATGGTGTCGTCGACAGCGTGGGCCTCTTCACACGTGCCGAGCTGTCACAGGTCAAGACCGTTGCCCTTACCACGGCCAGCCGCACCAGCGTGACTCTGGCCCGCATCCTGCTTCATCAGGCCGGCGCGAATCCTGAGTATGTCGACGCCGCGGTCAACGCGGACGATCTGCTTGGCCGTCAGGAAGACGCCGTGCTGCTGATCGGCGACCAGTGCCTGCGCGCGCGCAACCTTGAAACAGATCGCGTGTTCGTTGACCTCGCTGCCGAGTGGAAACTGCTCACCGGCCTGCCGTTTGTGTTCGCACTCTGGACCGGCCCGAAAGCTGTGCTGACCGATGCCCTGCACACACGGCTGCGCAAGGCATACGAAGAAAGCCGCGCTGTTTCAGGCGACCTGATCCGCTATGCGGGCATGGACACGGGCTGGAGCGAGGCGGACCTCGCGAAGTATCTCGAAGACATCATCATTCACGAGCTGGGCGACGACCACATGAAGGGCCTGCTCGAGTTCGCGCGCCGCGCCGCGGAGCTGGAGCTGGTGCCCAAGGCGGCGGTCGACAAGGTGCTCGATGCCATGAAGTAGCATGTCACTCCCCTTGGCGGGCGGGGTGTGTGGGCTATATTCGCGGCATGATTGCCAAGGCCGTCCCATCCGAGTTTGAGCGTATCGCCGCCAAGGTGCTGTCCGGCGACCGCATCTCGTTCGACGAGGGCATCTGGCTGATCAAGAACGCGCCGGTGCACGAGCTGGCAGTGCTGGCCCACACGGTCCGCGATCGCAAGATGACCGCGGCCGGGCGCAAAGAGCTGGTCACATACGTGATCAGCCGCAACATTAACTACACCAATGTCTGCATCACCGATTGCGACTTCTGCAGCTTCTACAGGCACCCCCTTGAGGACGGCGCGTACTCGCTCAACCAGGACGAGCTGCGGGTAAAGGCTCAGGAGACTCTGGATCTGGGCGGCACGGAGATCCTGCTGCAGGGCGGGCACAACCCGAAGCTGCCGCTGAAGTATTACCAGGACATGCTCGGGTTGTTCCGCGACATGGGGCTGCACAACCACGCCTTCAGCCCGTCCGAGATCCAGCATTTCGCGAAGTTCTGGCAGATGAGCCTGCCGGACGTGCTGGTTGAGCTGAAACATGCCGGGCTGCAGAGCATCCCCGGCGGCGGGGCGGAAATCCTGGTGGACCGCGTGCGCGAGATCATCTGCCCCAAGAAGGGCGGCGCGGATGACTGGCTGACGCCCATGCGCGAGGCGCACAAGCTCGGGATTCGTTCCAGCGCCACGATGATGTTCGGGCACGTCGAGACGCTGGAAGAGCGCATCGAACACCTTGAGCGCCTGCGCGCCCTGCAGGATGAAACGGGCGGATTCACCGCGTTCATCTGCTGGACGTTCCAGAACGCCGACAACGACATGAGCCACGTCGAGATGACCGGCGCGCACGATTACCTGCGCACGCAGGCCGTCGCCCGCATCTACCTGGATAACTTCGAAAACTGCCAGGCGAGCTGGGTGACGCAGGGCGGGCAGGTCGGCCAGGTAAGCCTGCGCTACGGATGCAACGACATGGGCAGCCTGATGATTGAGGAGAACGTGGTACGCCTCGCCGGCGCCGCGTTCCGCATGAACGAGCACGAGATCAGAAGGCTCATCCGCGATGCCGGCTACCAGCCCCGTCGCCGCAACTTCTACTACGATCTAAGAGAAGAGCCGGCCGACCTCGACGAAACCCTCGAAGCCGCCGTCAACCAGCACAGCAAGCAACGCGTGGCCATCGAGGGCTAGCGCGCTGCGGGTGTTGGTGTCACCTGCGCATGTTAGGGTGGCTGCACAGGAGGACTCATGTCCAGCAAACGTTTCGGCAAGAAACCAAAGAAGGTCAAAGAGAAGGCGGACAAGGAGGGCGCGGACGGCACGCAGGAAGAGAAGAAGTCCGTGCCCGCCCCCAAGGCCGCGAAGTTCGCCCAGAAGCACTTCCAGCGGCGCACTTCAGGTTAGCGAAACGGGGTCCTGCCCCGAAGCAAAGCGCAGGTGCCTGACCCCCTTTCGCGGCCGAACAAAGCAGCCCGCACGGAGTTCACAGAGCCCCGTGTACCGGCCCCTCTGCTTCCTCCGTGCAAGACAGCAGTTGCGGTTCATCGTGCCTTCGCGTGAAAGCAGCTCAAGGAGCAGTCATGTCCGACAAACTGAAGCAGTCAAGGACTGACGGCCCGCACAAGCTGCTTGCCTCGATGGTGGGGGAGTGGCGGGGCGTGGCCAAGACTTGGTTTGAGCCCGGCAAGATCGGCGACGAGTCGCCAGTCGAAGGCACGACGCGGCTGATCGCGAACGGCAACTTCCTGCTGCACGAATACGAAGGCACGCTGATGGGCGGGCACATGCAGGGGCTCGCGATCATCGGCTACTACAACGGCGGTAAGCGCTGGCAGACAGCCTGGGTCAACAACCACCACAATGGCACGCGCATCATGGTTTCAGAAGGCAAGGAAGGCGCGCCGACGGACAAGCCCAACGTGCTCGGCAGCTACCCGGCCGGCGACGGCAGCCCCGACTGGGGCTGGCGCACAACGCTGGAGCTGCGCTCGCCCGACAACCTCGTCCTGATGCACTACAACATCACGCCCGAGGGCGAAGAAAGCCCGGCCGTCGAGTTCGACTACAAGCGGGTTCAGGGTTAGCTGGGTTTGTGCGGAGTGATCAGCAGGCCGCCGTCGTGTTCGACGATCTCGACCTCATCGCCGATCGCAAGGCCCATGAGCGCTAGCAGTTCGTCCGGGATGTTGATGCGGCCGTTCTCGCCTTCCGGTTCCAGGCGCAGTGTCCACGTCTTGCTGATGGCTATTCTTCGCAGTGGCGAGTGGCGATCAGGCGGTCGCCTTCGACCGTGAAATGGACTTCATCGCCGACCGCGCATTCGAGCGCCTTCAGCAATGCGAGGTCGATCGGCAGGAAGTACTCGTCGCCGATCTTGGTGATGGTTGCTGTTGCCGTGAGTTCCATGTTTGCACCTGACAATGAAACGATCGGCCCCGGCCAAAAGTTCCACTAACTGACACTCCACACCATTAGTGCAAAGACAGCCCCAATCCTTACGCAAGCCTTTGATAAAGGCGTTCCTGGGCGATGTGGGGAATATGTGCAACATTGACCCCTGACACCTGAAACCTGACCCCGGTAACCTGAGGCCATGCCCATAGGCATCGACTGGGGTGGTACTTCCATCAAGGCCGCGATTGTGGACGGCGCGAACCTGCGCGGCTTCACGCGCGTGGACACCGATGCCAAGGCCGGGCCCGCGGCCGTGCTGGACGCGATTGCAGCACTCGTGCGCGTGCTGGACCCGCGCACCGATGCGGTCGGCGTGGCGATCCCCGGCGAGGTCCGCGACGATGGCAGATGCTGGAAACTGCCGAACGTGCCCGGCTTCGAAGACGTCAACATCGGGGATGAACTGCACGCGCGCCTGGGCGTCCCGGTCGGCGTCGACAACGATGCCATCGCCGCGGCACTCGCCGAGCGTCTGTACGGCCACGGCAACAGCTACAAGAGCTTTCTGCTGGTCACGCTCGGTACCGGCATTGGTGGGGGAGTCGTGCTGGACGGCAACGTGCGCCGCGGCCACGGCGGCTTCGGCGGCGAGATCGGCCACGTCATGATCGACAGTACCGACGACGCGTGGCCCTGCGGCTGCGGCCGTCGCGGCTGCATGGAAGCCTACGCCGGGCAAGCGGGCCTGCTGCGCCGCTACGCCGAGGCAACCGGCAAGCCCGCCCCGAGCCGCGTGAAAGAAGTCGCGCAGGCGGGCGACGCGGGCACCGAGGCTGTCTGGAAGCAACTCGGCCATGCGCTCGGCACGGGGCTCGCAAGTATCAACAACGTGCTCGACCTCGACGCCATCGTCTTCACCGGCGGCGTGGCGCACTCGTTGCCCGGCTTCGAGCCGCACATCCGGGAGGCCCTGCGCGCCCGCGCCTTTGCGCCGCCTTTGGCCGAGCTACCGTTCGTCACCAGCAAGCTCGGTGAACACGCAGGCGTAATCGGTGCCGCGCACCTGCCTGTGGCCAAGGGCTAGGCTGGACGCCCGGAATCTCGTTTCGTGCCTTGGCCTCGCCTTCAATGATTTATTATTCTCGCATCAGAGACCCCGCATCTTGGCGGGCGTGCCGGAGATCCGTCATGCGCAAGTGGATGCTGCTTCTGGTTTCCCTGTCGCTGCTGCTCTGCCTGCAGCCCCAGTGCCCATTTGTGCTCTCGGCCCAGGACACGCCCGCGGAGCCTGAGGCGAAGCCGGACAAGCCCGACCGCCCCTTCGTGGAAAACATGACGCGCGAAGAGGCCGAGGCGGACATTGCCCGGGTTCTCCGGGAAGACGACGAAGATGCCTACGAGCGCATCAACAAAGGCCGCCTCCAGTGGGTGCCGCTGCTGCTGAGCGCGAAGTACTGGCGTGAATGCGTCTATTGGGCCCATGAATTGCTCGCCGAGGAAATCGACTGGGTGCGCAAACGCCAGCGTTGGGAAGTCGCACTCTATGGCTGCGACCCTGACGACATCGTTGCGCGCTACAACGACATGAAAGATGTGTTTGATGCATCCGCGCCGCAACTCTGCCGCGCGATCCTGGCCCTCTACACTTTGGGCGCCGACGCCCAGGCCGACAAGCTGGTGAAGACCGCGCCCGATGACCCGTGGGTGCGTGCCGCGCTGGCATGGCTGGGCAAGCTCGAGAGCGCCGAGGCGTGCGCGAACGCGCTGATCGTGGTGCTGCCCAGTTACATGGATCAACTGAATGACCACTACATCAACCTGAACCCCGGGTTGCTCGACGAGGACGCCGGCGAGTACGCCGTCTATTCATCCATGTACTGCGAGCTGACGGCCGGGATCATGTTGACGCCGGATGGTGTGATCGCGTTTCCCTCTTTCCCGGTGCAGTGGGCTGCCGCGCGGTTCTTTGAGCGCCTGGGCATCATCGTGACGCAGGATGGGCGTCCCGAGTTCCGCAATCGCATAGCCAAGCAGATCGAGATCGTGTGCGGCAAGCGCGACAACTATCTCGCGCAGAAGCAGAAGTTTGAGGCGGCACCTTCCGCCAGCAGCTCGGGTGGCCCGGTGACGGGGAAGACGGCGCAGCTCTCGATCGGGCCGCAGATGCTTCAGTACGCGCGCATCCTGCCCGGGAATTATGAGTACCCGCAATTGATCTGCGCCATCAGTGCGTTTCAGGGCTCGCCCGACTGGCCGCAAGCGCAGCAGTATTTGCTCGATCGACTTGAGTCTTATGGCGATCGCCTGTGCGCGCTGCTTGCCGCGCGAATGATGCTGGCTCAGCGCGATGACCGGCGCGACGCTGTCATAAGCGTGGCGCGCTGGCTGCGGAACAGCAGCCTGTGCAACGATGTTGCGGCTGCGTTCCGGACAGCGCTCGAGCAGGGAGGCGATGACCTGGCCCCGCTCGCGCAGGCGATGGCGGGCAAGGCCGACTTCCCGACGGACTTCCGGTTCGCGCCCCTGAACCTACGCATCGAGCAGCGGGCGGCGCTGGTCAACGCGCTCGCGGGCGAAGATGAGCGCAAGGCCTACGGCGGCGCGGTGCCGCTCTACTGGATGAACGTGGCGATGGCGCGCTGGTCGCAGCTCAACGTGCTGGGCGGGCTGGAGGCCGCGTTGCAGTCGATGGACGCCGATGGCGCCGCCAACGGGTGGAAGAACGGCTGCCAGGCCGCCGTGCAGGCGCACATGGAGCTCCAGTCGATGTCTCCGCCGCGGAAGATGCCGGAGATGCTGAAGGGATTTGCGGCGGAGCACCCGAAGTCCGTCGCCCTCCTGCAGGCGGTCTGGGACATGATCGAGGCCCCGGACAAGGACGAGCTGGCCAAGCTCGAGTGGGCAGCACTGGCGGCGCAGTATTCAGCCGGCAAGTTTGTCGAACTGAGCGAAGAGCAGGAAAAGCTGTTGCTGGAAGACCCGCACGCCGGCGGCGGCTGGGGGCGGGTCATGCTCGGGATGATCGCCGGCGCGAGTGGCGACTCGATCCGTCGTGATGAGCTGATCGCGCTGGGTGACGCGACCTGCCCGATTGACCGGCTGTGTGTCTCGATGCGCATGAGCTCAAACGACGATTTCGGCCACTGCCGCAGCGGCAACTGGCTGGCGCAGGAACACCTGACCGTGCGCGGGGCGCTGCTTGCGCCGTTGCAGGCCGACCAGATCGCGTTCATCGGCTCGGTCCACGCGGCAATGGGCAAAGGTGCGCGCGGGGCGGGCGCTCTCGTTCGGCTGGCGATGGATCGTCCGGTTACGCCCTATTATTCCGGCCGGTTCCTCTATTCGCTCGGGCACATGCTGTTTTCGCGGGACACGATCGCAGAGTTCGTGGTGATGACGATGAACGTGTACGGTGACCTGGTGCAGGACGACTGGGACGTCGCCGCCAAGAACGTGATCCGCCTGACGCGCTTCGGGCAAAGTGTCGAGTGGAACATGGGTGAGATCGCGCTCGTCACGCCGCCCGGCGAGTACATCCAGACTTGCGTTGAGCGCGAACTGCAGAGCAATTCGGACGACGTGAACCACCTGCTCAACATGTCGCACGCTATCTGTGGAGGCGCGCCGTACCGCGCGCTTGAGCTGGTCGCCGACGCCGAGAAGCTCGGCGTGAGCCAGTACGGGCGTTTCGTGGCCGGCCAGATGTTTATCCGTGCCAGCGCCGCAACCGGAGACTTCGAGGGCGCGATAAAGCGTTACCGCGACATGCGCGACGAGGAGGTCGGCTACCCGGCGTATCTGGACTACTTCCTGCTGCACGGCATGGCCGAGGGGAACGACTGGAAGCACATCGAGGAGGCGTTGAAGGAAGTGCGCGCCCGTGAACCGGACCTCGATGATCCGCGCACGGCGGTCGGGCTGCGACGCGCGTACATGGCGGCCGGGCTGTACAAGGAGGCCGCCAAGCTGAAGATGCCCGCCGGAGTGAGTGAGGGAAAGGTCGCCTTCCGATACGGCCCTTGGTCGGACATCTTCTATGCCGCCCGCGCGCAGCTGGACGCCGGCAAGTTCAACGACCTCGCTCGCGACAGCAACACCTACTACGAGAAGCGCTTGCCGTTCAGCGTTGGAATGGCGCTCGACTCCGCCTTGATTTATGCGATCTGCTGCAAACTGTCCCCGCAGCTCACGCCGCCAGGCCTGGATGACAATGGGCTGCTGCATGTTTTCGACAAGAAGGCATCGCACTACCTGGCGCAGTCTGACGGGCTGCTGGACCAGCAGGCCATGCGCATTCTTTGCGGCGACGCCAAGCCTGATTCGCTGCCCCAGCCCGGCCACGACTGGGTTTGGCACGGCGCCCGGTTTGCCGAGCGGCCTTCGTTTGATCGCGGCTCCGGCTTCATTCGCGCCGGCGAGGTCGATGCGCGTGACCGGTTCGTGCGTGGCATAATCTCGTGGCTGTGCGGCGACGACGACACCGCCCGGACCCTGCTGAAAGAATGCATGGACTTGGACCAGCGCTTCAGCCACGAGTACCACGTGGCGGACTACCTGCTGAAGAACCACCTCAAGAAGAAGTAGCGCCGGGTTGCGACACGCCAGCCGCCGCGCCACGATGAACCGGGCGTGGCGGTTGCGTTGGAGTTGGCATGTGGGTTCGGTTGCTCTGGGTATGCGCGCTATTGGCCATGGCCGGTCAGGCACTGTACGCGGCGCCGCTGGATGACCGGCTGTCGCTTGAGTTGCGTGCGGACTATGCGGCCGACTTTGACGGGTTCATTCAGGTGCGTGAGCATTCGCTGGAAGGCGAGCACCTTGGTTTGCACGACAGCCTGGGCGTGGACCAGTGGTTCTCGATGAGCTTCGAGGCCGCCTGGCGCTTTGACGATTGCAACGGCATCCGCGCAGGCTTCACCTGGAACCAGTTCCGCGGCGGCAAGACACTCGACCACGACACACCGCACGACGGAGCGATCTTCGCTGCAGGCACCACCATCGACTTCAGACCGACGCGATGGTGGCGGGCTGAGGTCTGGTATGAGTACACGCCATGGCGCACGGACTGGGGTGCGCTGACGCTGCTGGCGGGCGTGACGATCGACGACTTGAACGTGTTTCTGAAGCCGAACCGGCCCCGCCTCGGCACCAAGCAAGAGTACCACGAAGACTTCGGCGCGCAGCGCATGCCCTTGCCGGCGCTCGGCGCGCGCCTTGCCATCGAGCCCACGGCCGGGCTTCAGCTAGTGTTCGGGGCACGCGGCACCTACGTGGACAACCTCGCCACCTGGTACTTCGAGGGCGGGAGGATCTACCACTCGCAGACTAACCTCGATGTCTCGGCCGCGATCAGCTATCGCATCGCCGAGCTCGAATTCGGAGCGGCCCTGCGTTATCGCGTGTTCCGCATCGAGGACCACAGCCGCGAAGACGGCAACGAGTTCGGTCTGCGCGGCACGCACGTCGAGTTCTACGTGCGCGTGATGTTGTAGCCGCTACTTGTCCTTGTCCGGCGCTTTGGCGCTGAGGTCGAGCTTACTGAGCTTGCTGCAGAAGGCTTCCCAGCCGCCCTTGAGGCTTTCGCGATTCTTCTGGTCGTCGTTGACCGGGTCAAAGCTGGAGTGGGTGATCTTGACGCGCACCCCGTGTTCCTGCTGTTCGAACTCAACAAGCACGTGAAGCGCGGGCGCGTCTTCGGGGTCCGTATTCCACTTCCAGGAGAAGCCGAGCTTCTTGTTCGGCTCCCAGGTCTCGATGACGCCGAGCAGCTGCCAGACGATATTGCCGTCCTGGTCTTTCCACGTCGGCTGGTACTTGCCGCCGACCTTGCCCTCGACTTCGGCTTCCTTCGGCCACCACTTGGTCAGGCCCTCGCCGGTTGCCCACAGCTTCCACATCTCGTCGACGGAGCCGACGTTGGTGAAGTCGCCGCTGAGCACCAGCTTGGTCTTGTCCCTTGGTTCGAGGTGGGAGAGGAACTTCTTTGCGGGCTTGAACAACTCTTCGGTGTTTCCGCGGTGGAGCTTCATCAGGCTGCGCTGCCAGTCGACCAGCACGATCTCGCGCGCGTCGTTGACCCACAGGGCCAGCGCCGGGCCGCCGTCCGCGGTCTGCATGACATACTTCCAGGCCTTGACCTTGCCCTCGGGCAGCTCGACCTCTTCATTGCCCTTGCACACGAATGTGGTCTCGCCTTCTTCGTTCAGGCCGCCGTCTTCGCTGTACTGGTGGCGCTTGAGCGTGGCGCCTTCCTTCTGGGCCATGGCGGCCGCGAGGATGTAGCCCATGCCGGTCATGGCGTCCTTGGCGACCTCGACGCGCAGGTCGTCGATCCCCGACTTGCCGACCATGGCATCGCCCTCTCTAGCGGCCAGGATGCGGTCCATGCCGCTTGACCACTCGCTGTACGTGAGCCGCCAGGCGGCGTCGAAGGTGATCTGGCGGGTTTCTTCGTACTCCCAGCCGTCGTCGCTGATGTGCAGGTCGAAGTCGCAGTTCACGCCCTGCTGCGCCGTGTCGCGCAGGACCACGTGCACGTAGCCCTCTGTTCCGCCGCTCGTCGGGTACATGCCGTACCAGAACTCGCCCAGCTTCATACGGGTCAACTTCGGCACGGCAGGTGCAGGTGCAGGGTCGGCAGGCGGCGGTGTGGGCGGCGCCTCCTGTGCGACGACGGCCGAAACTACGAGCAGCAGCAGAATCAGGCTGGACAGGATACGCATGGCTTACTCCAGGGGCGTGCAGGGGTGTAATGTTGTAGCGTCAACGAATTGTCGTCAAGCGAGAACTAGAAGCCCTGGAAGGACTGGTAGTCCTCGTGCATGCCGGCCCTCGCCAGCACATCCGACACGGGGCGGCGCGGCGTGTGAGGCGCTTCACGCGTCGGCTTGCCGAGGCGCATCAGAATCTGCGGGAAGCGAACGCCGACATGCTTGGCCAGCTCGGTGCGCATCAGGTCGACCTCAATCGGCTGGTTCAGGAAGCTGGCGGACAGCCCGGACTTCGCGGCCGACAGCAGCACCTGCGCGAGCGCTTCTCCCGTGCGGATCCAGTCGAGATGGTGGTCGGTGTTCGTGCCGAAAACACAGAGCGCCGGCGAGTGCTCGGCAAGGTCGTGGTCGCGTGCGGCCGTGCCTTTGCCGACGTCGAAGGTTCTCACGACCAGCGGGGCGGCGATCGACATCAGCTCGCCGAGTCCCTGCGTGAAGCCGGGCATGCCGTCGCCGGTGCGTGTGCGGTTGTGGTGCATCCAGCTTGCCAGCTCGCGACGGAACGGTTTGCTTTCCATCTGCTGGCGGTCGCCGGCGGAGACGCGCTCAGCGATGGCGTGTCGTGAGGCGTCGTCATGGTAGCTGCGCAGCGAGACCAAGTGGGTAGCCGAGATTTCGGCAAAGTGCTTGAGCTGCTTGTCGCTGACGCTGCCGGGCTCGTAGGCGAAGCGGTTGGTCATGCGCTGTGGAAGAACTTCAAACAGCTCCGCCAGCGCCGGTTGCGCCCCCGCCTGGCTGTCGACGTAAATGCTCACCAGCAGGTCGGCATCATCTTCGGGGTTGCGATAGACTTTCAGCGGAAGCCCGAAGTGCGCGGCAGCGACCCTCAGATACAGCAACGCGCAGCCGCATGAAATCGCGAGCGAGCGGTCGTGGGGATCGACCACCGGCAGCGCGCGCGTGCGGTCGGCGTGCAGCGCGAGATGGTCGTCATGCTGGATGAACAGCCACGGCTGCGAGTTGTGCGAAGAGGGCGCCAGGATGGCGTAGTGCACCAGGAAGCTGAGCTTCTCGATGTCGGAGCCGTCGGCGGGAAAGTCGGCTTCGTTCGGCAGTTGCGGCCTCATTTATTCGTCCGGCTCAATGGTGACAACCAGCGGGAACTTCTGGGTTCGCGCCGCGGATACGACCTGTTCTTTCTTCAGCTCGGCCACTTCCTGTGGGTAAGTGCCGGCGAGGCCCTGGCCGGTGTTATGGACCTCGAGCATGATCTTCATTGCCTTGTCGATGTCGTGGGCGAAGAAGCGCATCAGTACCCAGATCACGAACTCCATGGTGGTCTTGGGGTCGTTGTGGAAGATCACCTTCCACATCGGCGCTCGTTTGCTTTTGGCATCGGCGTCCGTGTCGATCTTTGGCTTTGGCAGCGTCTGCGTGTCAGGCATGCCGGCATTCTAGCACGCGTCGCGACGACGGAAGGGTGAGGGCGGGTTAGTTCTCACCTGGCACGTGCAGCTCGCGATTCAGCTTCAGCTCGTAGTAGACGACGCCCGGCAGGGGGTTGTGGTAGTACGGCTCCGTTACTCGAAAGCCGAAGCTCTCATACAGCCTGCGGGCGGCGGTCATCGCTGCCAGTGTATCCAGTCGCATCAGCTTGTAGCCGAGCGCCGCCGCGCGCGTGATGACCTCGTTGGCCAGCGCGCCTGCCAGTTTCTGTCCGCGATACTCCGGCCGAACATACATGCGCTTGAGTTCGCAGACGCCCTCTTCAAGGGGGCGCAGTGCGACGCAACCGACGGTCCGCTCGCCATCCATGGCCAGCAGGATGCAGCCCCGCGGTGCGGCGTAGCAGCCGGGCAACTCGGCCAGCTCTTCGTCGAATCCCTGAAATCCAAGGTCGATGCCGATCTCGGCAGCGTACGCACGGAACAGCTCACGCACTGCATCCACGTGGTCGGGAGACTCGGTGACGTCCAGTATGCGCTGGTGGCCCATGGCGGGAGTGTAGCAGACCGGCGCAAGCCGTTCGGCGCTCGATCAGACGATCTGCGGGCCGCCTTCGATTTCTACCTTGAACGGGTAGCCGGCGTCGGCGGCGGCCTGGTCTACCTTGCGCTTGGCGAGCTCGGCGGGAATCGCGGGCAGCTCGGCGATCATGGCCTTGCCCTTGGCGCGGATCCGGTCCGTGAACGTGCGCGCCTTAACTTCATCGAAGCCGAAATACTGCTCGAGCACGAACAGCACGAAATCAACCGGCGTCTTGTCGTCGTCGTAGAACCAGACCTTCGCCCGCGCAGCAATCATGGTGCTGTCGTCACGGCCGGTATCGCTGTGAGTCTCGTCCGGCTCAAACTGCGGGTCGGAAGGTGTATCGTCGGGCATGGCCAGATTATAGCGTGAGGAACGAGAACGGGTCAGGCACCTTTTTCGTCCTGATTGCCAATTCATCACCGGAATGATTCCGGACGAGATAGGAGCCAGACCCCTGCGCATCCTGATTTTTCCCATGGGCAGCTCAGGCGACGTGCACCCGTTCATCGGGGTAAGCAAGGCGTTGCAGGCGCGCGGCCACGAAGTGTTCATGATTACCAGCGGCTATTTCGAGCCGCTGGCCGAGCGCGCGGGAATCCCGTTCCGGGCCGTGGGTACACGTGAAGACTTCGAGCGCGTCCAGGCCGACCCCGACCTGTGGCACCCCAGCAAGGCGTTCAACACGCTGGTCGAGAAAGCGCTCAACCACAGCTACGGCCCGATCATCGAGCACGCCCGTGAGCTGAACAAACCCGGCGAAACCGTGATGCTGGCCGGCACGCTGGCGTTCGGCACGCGCAACGCGCGCGAGCTGCTGAATATCCCGCTGGCGACCGTCCACCTTGCGCCCGCGATCATCCTCAGCAGCTATCGCATGCCGCTGCTCCACGGTGCGCCGATGCCGCAGTGGGCGCCGCGATTCATGAAGGCGTTCCAGTGGTGGGTCGGCAACAAGGTCGCTGACAAGGCCGTGTTGCCCGAGTTGAACCGCTTCCGGCACGCACTTGGGCTGCCGCCGGTGAAGAACGTCATTCGCGATTGGTGGCATTCGCCGGATCGTGTAATCGGACTGTTCCCGGAATGGTTCGGGCCGCCGCAGCCCGACTGGCCGCCGCAGACCCGGCTGACGGGCTTTCCCATGTGGGATGAAAAGGGCATGCACGAGACGCCGGCTGACGTCGAGGCCTTCCTGAAGGCAGGCGACCCGCCGGTGGTCTTCACGCCCGGCAGCGCCATGGCCCACGGGCACGAGTTCTTCGAAGAAGCAGTCAAGGCAATCCAGCTTTCGGGCCGCCGAGGCCTTCTGATTACTCGCTTCCGCGAGACTGTGCCGGCCAGGTTGCCGGACACGGTCATGCATGCCAGCTACATCCCGTTCAGCGAGGTGCTGCCGCGCGCGGCCGCGCTGGTCTACCACGGCGGCGTTGGGACCTGCGCGCAGGCCTTACGCGCGGGCATCCCGCACCTCGTGTACCACATGGCGCACGACCAGCTTGACAATCTTTCGCGGGTGCGCGATCTCGGCGTCGGCGATGGCTTGGCGCCGAAGCAGTTCAAGGCGAAGCGCATTGCAAAGCTGCTGAGTCAGCTGCTCGATAGTCCGGAGACCAAACGGCGTGCGACCGAGGTCAGCAAACGCTTCGACACTGAAGCATGGATGCAGCAGACTTGCGATCTGGTGGAAGCGACGACCAAGGTTCCAGAATGAACCAGCGCGTGCGGTCGGAGTACTTTCCTGTTGCCTTCCTGGTCTCGGCGGGGCTGATCTTCCTGCAGGTCAGTTTCACGCGTCTGGTCGGGTTCAAGCTGCACTACCACTTCGTGTTCTTCGCGGTTTCCCTGGCACTGCTGGGGCTTGGCGCGGCGGGTACGTTCGTCAGCGTGATGCCTCGCAGGGGCACCCGGCGGCGGGTGATTTTCTGGACCGCCATGCTGGCCCTGTCCGTCGCACCAGTCTACGTGTGGCTGGCGAACCCGCTGCCGTTCATCGACGACCAGATGCGGCTGAAGTTCATGCGGCAAGTGGCGACCTATTACATCCTCTGGGTGACACTGCCGATCGTGTGGCTGAACTTCTGCGGCGGCGTTGCGCTTACGGCCCTGTTTTCGGCATTCCCGAGGCGTATGGGCGCGCTGTACGCCGCAGACCTGTCCGGAGCCGCGGCCGGCGGGCTGACATGTGTGCTGGTGATGAAGCTGGGCTCGCCGCCACTGGCGTTCCTGCTTACCGCCGTTCCGGCCGCCGTGGCGTGCGCTGCGGTCTCGCTGCCGGTACGCAGAAGGGGCGGGCTGATCGCGGGTGGCGCGGCCGCGGCCATGCTGGCCGGCGTGATGCTGATCCCGGGCTGGGCGGCCAACTTCGCGACTGTCCCGTTCGGTGCCGAGTTTGGCAGCGGCACCGGCCAGGTCGACTATCGCTGGAATCATGTCGGGCGGGTGGACATCGCGCCGGAAGGCGACGGGTTGAGCTACTACCTCGACGGCGATGCCAGCACGAAGATCGTCAATTGGAACGAGCTGGACCCCGCCCCGCGCCAGCCCGACCCGGGCTACATGCTGGTGCCTCACCCAGCGAAGGTCGCGGTGATCGGATGCGGCGGCGGCACGCAGGTGGCAGACGCGCGCCTGCAGGGCGCATCGCGCATCCTGGCGATCGACATCAACCAGCTGATCACGAGCTGGATCAAGGAGGACGACGGCCGCCTGCACGGCGGGCTGTTCGGGCGGCCCGTTGAGCTGGTGACCGGCGAAGGCCGCCACGAATTGCGCGCGCGGGGCGAGAAGTTCGACGTAATCGTGATGCACGCAATCGATACCTGGTCCGCCACGGCATCGGGTGCATACGCGCTGAGCGAGAACTTTCTCTACACCAAAGAGGCGATGCAGGATTTCTACGCGTGCCTGGATGAAGGCGGCGTCATGAGCATACGCCGCTGGCTGTTCCAGCCGCCGCGCGAGAACCTGCGCCTGTTCATCACGATCCTGGCGGCGCTTGAGGAACTCGGTGTCGAGAACCCGGCGGCGCACGTCGTTATGATCGCGCCGGCCGCAAGTCTCGATGCCGTGCGCGGCCGGGCGGTGTGGGGCTCTCTGCTGATCACGCACAATCCCGTGACCCCCGCGCAGGTTGAGGTACTGCAAAAGCAACTGAATCAGCGCGGCTGGTCGATCCTGCACGCGCCCGGCGTGGAGGGGAACAACCCGTTCTCGGCCTATGCGCATAGCCCTGACCGGGAGGCCTTTGTCGCGAGCTATCCATACCTGGTTGGTGTGGTCACGGACGCGGACCCTTACATTTTTCAGTTTCATAACCCGCTGCACGGCTCAGAGGAAACACCTTGGGGCGGCTACGATTTCACGTCGCTGTACGACGCGTCGACGATCCTGCTTCCGGTTGTGTTCGGGCTGTCCTTGGGTTTGTCACTGGCGCTGATCCTGCTGCCGCTGCGTTTCATGCGCCGTCGGCCTGACGCCGACGGGCGGCTGCGCCTGTCGCAGATCATCTACTTCGCCTGCCTGGGCGTGGGCTTCATGGCGCTGGAGATTCCGCTGGTGCAGATCCTGTCGCTGTATCTCGGGCACCCGGTTTACGGTTTCACAATCGTGCTGGTCACTCTGCTGGCCGCAGCCGGGCTGGGAAGTGTTCTGGCCGACAATACGAAACGCTCGGCACGCGTGTTCTGCCAACTGTCTTCGCTGGTGTTGCTGGTGACGGCATTTGGAGTGTATGGGTTCGTTCACTGGGGAATCGCGTGGCCGGGCGCGCTCCGGTTTTCGTTGGCAATCGTGCTCACGGCGCTGGCCGGTTTGCCGATGGGTTTCCCGCTTGCGCTCGGCATTCGTAGCCTGGGCTCGCAGGGCCGTCGAGCGGTTGCTTGGGCGTGGGGTGTCAACGGCGCGACCTCGGTTGTCGGCAGCGTGCTGGTGATGGGCACCATGGTGTTTGCCAACGGACGGGTTGCGTTCCTGCTCGGCTCCGTTGCGTATGCGCTGGCCGCGTTCAGTACGCGTTGGTGGGGCAAAGATGTTGAGCCCGTAACGCCGCCGTCCGTCTGATTGCAGACTCCATGACTCCCCGAACGGCGCACGAGCAGCTTGATCGTCTTTCGAGGATGCTCAATCCCAGAGTCGGCGATGGTTTGGCGCCGAAGCATTTCAAGGTCGGGCGGATTTCGAAGGTGCTGAACAAGCGGCTCGATAATCCGGAAACCATACGGCGCGCAGCCGCGATCAGTAAGTGCTTCGACACTGAAGCATGGATGCGCCGGCTTTGTGACCTCGTCGAGCAACTCCAGCACGGCAAATAGGATGCGGGGACGCGGCACGGTGCCGCGTCCCCGGGGTGGCCTCGGGGGCGTGTGAGGTCCACCACCTATTTCGGAAGAATGACCTTGTCGATCACGTGGATGACGCCGTTCGTGCACTTGATGTCGGTGGTGACTACCTTGGCGCCGTCTATGTAGACCGTGCCGTCCTTCACCTCGATCTGCACCTTCTGGCCCTGAACCGTTGTGGCTTCCGTCAAGTTCACGACGTCGTCCGCCATTACCTCACCGGCCACGACGTGGTAGGTCAGGATGCCGGCGAGCTTTTCCTTGTTCTCGGGCTTCAGCAGCTCATCGAGCGTGCCCTCAGGCAGATCCGCAAACGCTGCGTCAGTTGGTGCGAAGACCGTGAACGGTCCTTCGCCTTTCAGGGTTTCCACCAGTTCGGCCGCTTTTACGGCGGCGACCAGGGTGTCGAAATCGCCGGCAGCGACGGCGGTATCAACAATGTCGGCCGGCTCGGGTTCACCAGCCTCTCCCTGCGTGCTCTTCGAGTTGGCGCATGCCGCAAACAGGAAAGCGAGAAACAGGGCAGGAAGGATGCGGGCAAAGGTCTTCATGGGTGGCTCTCCGTTATTGAGTACAAGTCAAAAGTAATTGCATGACAGTTACATTCTGAACGGAGGTCCTGGCCGAGTTATTTCGGCCATCCGGGAAAAACGACGCCGGCCGGGAAGATTCCCGGCCGGCTTTGAAGCAGGTTCAAATATGGGCTAGTCGAGCACTTCCCACAGGAAATCCTTCATGCGCAGCCATGAGCGTTCGTCGGCTTGCGCGTCGTACGCGACACCAGCGGCCGGGTTGTCGCCCGCTTTTGGATTCGTGAATGCATGAACTGCGTGGCCATAGAGGTCGATTTCGTAATCCACGCCGGCTTCCTTCAATTCGTTGTTAAGCACGACAACGCCGTCGAAATTGTCATCGGCGCCGTGCAGCACCAGCACCTTGCCCTTGATATTGGCCGCGTCGCCGCCCGGCTCACTGCCGTAGCCGCCGTGGAACGGTGCCACGCCGCGCAGATTCGCACCGCTGCGGGCAAGTTCCATGACTGCCGTGCCACCGAAGCAGTAGCCGATCGCTGCAACGCTGTCCGAGTCAGCCAAATCGCTGGTCAAGGCCGCAGTCATGCCGGCCTTCAGGCGGGTGCGGAAAGGGGCTCGATCGGCGCCGCGCCATGACCCCGCCGCCTTGGCCGCTTCGTCACGGTTCTTGGGACGCACGTTCTTGCCATAGACGTCCACGCTGAATGCGAGGTAGCCCATGCTGGCCAGCTCGCGGGAGCGCTGCTCGTCGAATTTGCCGCGGCCCATCCAGTCGTGAACGACCAGTACAACGGAGCGCTTGCCCTCGATGTTTGCGTCCCACGCCAGGAAGCCTTCGCACTCGGCGTCTCCGTCCTTGTAACTGACCAGCTTGGTCTGGACGTTCGGGAAGTACTCCTTCACTTCACCGGGCTTTGCGCCGGTATCCTGGGCAGAGCTGCGGTTGTTGAGCTGCAGGGTTGCGATCACGCCTGTGATCACGAGCGTGGCGGCAAACATCATTGAGAATGTGCGCTTCATCTTCGTCTCCTCGATTGACAGGCTTGGGATTCCACCAAGCGAACATGCCCAGCGCGAGGGACATTCCGGTATTCAGTTTTCAAACAGCGGGCAGGGGCTACGAGCCGGACTGGTCGTGCCGTTTCTCCGGGGACTGGGCCGTGCGAGCCGGTTGCGGCGGATGTTGGGGCGTATTCTGACCCGACACTTCCCGTTTGGCGGGCTCGGGTTCCTGCTCGATCTCGGCCTGCTGCGCCTCTTCGATGAGCTTGTTGCAGTGGGCGAGCTTCTTCTCGCGCATCTGCTCGGCCGTCCGCAACTCGCGCAGGGCGGCGTTGACGAGGTTCAGCGCCTTGGCCTGCTCGCCAAGTGGCGGGTGGTTCGCGTAGCGCTCGCAGCGTTCGAGCTGTCGCTTTGCGGCCTTGATCTGGTGGTCGATGTCGGCGCCGCCGGTTTCAAGGTAGAGCTGCTGTGCGACGGTGATGACGTCAAAGATCTGCTTGCGCGTTCGCGGCTTGCGCCCGCGCGTCATTGTGGTGAGTGCCATGTTCGTACTCCGCTCAAGCCTGGGCGGGAGAAGACCCGCCCTCATTCTTACCGGCGGATGGAACGTGATGTGGATTTGGCTTGCGCGCGAAGAAAAGCTGCGCGACGCAAGCCGCACCGGCGCAGCGGTTTACGGCGAAGGTCTCGCGGTCAGACAAACTTTGTTTTCGCAAACACATACCACCCCCGACCGGCCGGCTTGCGCGGCGGACAGGATTTCCAATCCTTGCGGGCATGGGTTGGCTGATCCTGGGCATCGTGCTTTCGGTGACGGCCGTCGTGCTGATGAGCGCGAAGGGCTGGTGGTCGCACCGGCGCAAGCTGGCGCGGATTGAACGCGACCTGGTTGCCATGCCTGCTCTGGGCGGGCCGAACGCGCGCAAGCTGGATGATTTGCCCGCGTCCGCGCGCAAGCTGCTTGAGCACATGATCGCGCCCGACGCGCCGCCGATTCGCGCGGTTCGCTTTCGCCTGGACGGCGAAATCAAGCCAGGCAAGGAGAGCGGCTGGCTGCCGATCAGGAGCACCGAGCTGCTGCGCGTTCCCGGCGGATTCACCTGGCGCGCGGCCACGGGTTGGCCGCTGAAGCTTGCCGGCGGTGATCATTACTTCGACAACGATGGGGGCGTGAACTTCTGGTTGTTCGGGCTGCTCCACATTGTGAAGGGCAGAGGCAAAGACGTCATGCGCAGCGCGCGCGGGCGCGCGGCGTGCGAAGCGATGTGGTTTCCGCCCGCGCTGCTGGCGGCCAAGTGGCTGCCCGGCGATGCGCCAGTCTGCAAGCTGCAACTCGACGGCGAGGACTACACGCTCGAGTTCAGGATCGACGAGGTAGGTCGCATCGAAAGCGTCCGTGGCGAGCGCTGGGGCGACGACACGGACGACCGCAGCTGGGCCAAGCTGAAGTTCGGCGCAGACTTTACGGGCGAGGTCAGTGCGGAGGGCTACACGATCCCGAGCGAATTCACAGCCGGATGGCACCACGGCACCGACGAGTGGGAACAAGGCAAGTTCTTCAGGGCGAAACTCACCGACGTGAGTTGGATCGAGTAGAGCCCCGGACTTTTGCCCGGGGCTCTTGCTTTCATGCCTTCATTTCCCAGCGGCTGATGGTGAGTCTTTGGATTTCGCTGGTACCTTCGACGATGGTCATGAGGCGTGCGGCGCGGAAGAACTCCTCCACGCGGTATTCGCGCATGTAGCCGTAGCCGCCGTGGATCTGAATTGCGGCACTGGTGACGCGCTCGGCCATCTCGGATGCGTACAACTTGGCCTGGGCCGCCATGCTGATGAAGCGCGGGTCGGAAAGCCCGAACTGTTCCTTCAACCAGACCGCGTGCCATACCAGCCCCTTGGCGGCGTTCAGCTCGGTGATCATGTCGGCCAGCTTGAAGCTGATGCCCTGGAATTCGGAGATTTTCTGCCCGAACTGCTCGCGCTCGCCGGCGAAGCGCTTGGCGCGCAGGTAGGCCGCTTCCGCCAGCCCGAGGCACTGGGTCGCCACGCTGCAGCGCCCGGTGTTCAGCGTAACCAGTGCTACCTTGAAGCCTGCGCCCTCTTCGCCAAGCAGGTTCTCTGCGGGCACTTCGCAATCCTCGAAGATCAGCTCCGTCGTCGGGCTGGCATGGACGCCCATCTTGTCCTCGACCGTGCCGACCTTGAACGGGCTGACGGCCTTGTCGACCAGAAAGGCACTGATCTGCGGCTTGCCGTCAGGCTTGCGGCCTGTCACCGCCCAAACGATCAGGAACTCGGCGACCGCGCCGTTGGTGATGTAGAGCTTGGTGCCGTTCAGCACCCACTTGTCGCCCTTCTTCTCGGCCGTGGTGCGCATGCCGGCCGGGTCGCTGCCCGCGCCGGGCTCGGTCAATGCGAAGCTGCCGAGCTTTTCGCCTGAGGCCAGCGGAGGTAGCCACTGTTGCTTCTGTGCCTCGGTGGCGAAGTTCATGATCGGCAGCGCGACGAGGCTGTTCTGCGCGCCGAGGGTCATGGATAGCGAGATGCTGGTCTTGGCGATCTCGCCCTCGACCAGCAGGTAGGCAAGGTAGTCAGCCCCGACGCCACCATACTGCTCGGGAATCACCAGGCCCATGAACCCGAGCTCGGCCATCTTCTTCGTGAGCTCCATCGGGAACTCGTGCGACGCCTCCAGCTTGATCGCAACGGGCTCAACTTCCGTCTTGCAGAAGTCGGCCGCGGCCTGCTGGAACATCGACTGTTCTTCGGTCAGGGCAAGATCCATGTCAATTCCTTTCGAAGCGGCATCCGAGTCACGGTTTACGCCGGATACTCACGCCCGCAAGCGCCTTACTGTTCGCCCCGGCGGGACCGTCGTCAAGCCGCTGATTGGCGGGGATTTCATTGACGTGACGTAGTTGTGACGTATGCTTTGCGACACTTGGGTCCGGTCGTCACCGGGCCATTTTTGTCGAGATAGGGGATTCGCATGAATCGGATTCTGATGGCAGGCGTTGCGACGCTCGCGTTCTGCGCGATGTTCACTTCGCCCGTGGTCGCGGACAAGGCAGACGGCAGCAGCAAGGCAACACCGGTGGCAGAAGCACTGCCCGCGCCGGATGCGCTAAAGATCAACGACGGTGAAGCCGAAGGCCACAAGCGTCCGATTGACGTTTACAAGAAGGCCGTCAAGGCATCCAAGGCCGGAGACCTCGAGGCTCTGAAGAGCTGCTTTGAGGAAGACAGCCGCGAGTACATGGACAACGACAGCTACGAGAAGGACGGCGACAAGGAACTGACCTACGCCGGACTGCTCGCGAAGATCCTCAAGAACTACAGCGAAGATGCGGTTGAGCGCGCCCAGGGCCGCGTCGGCTACTACGCCGTCATCGCGGTCAAGAATGGCGAGGCAGCCAACCTGATCCGCTGCAAGTGCATCGGCAAGTGGGACGACGAAGCGGGTGGCTACGCACACCGCAACTGGTACCTTGCGACCTACAACGCCGATGACTACCGCCTCGATTACAACGCCCCGGGCGTCAAGGAAATCCGCGACGCGATCGAGAAGGGCGACGTCGCCAAGCTCAAGGAACACCTGTCCGAGTCAGAAACCCCGGCGCTGGAACTGATCAGCGGCGTGGAAGAAGGCATCGACGGCTATGCCCTGCTGCTGAAGCGTCTCAAGAAGCTTACGGCATCAGAGGCCAAGCCGACCATCATCCTCAATGACTGGAACTCAAGCCTCGCGTACTGGTTCCACACCGACAAGGAAGACAAGTTCATCGTCCTGCACTTCAGCACCGCATACGAAAACTGGGACATGGACAAGCGCTTCACCAAAGTCGAAATCGCCATCACCGACACCAATGGCTTCATGAAGTCGGCCGGCGACAAGTTCCAGGAGTTCGTGGGCGACTGGGACTGGTAGTCAGAGTGAATCACGAAAGAGCCCGCCAGCCGGCGGGCTCTTTTCATTTGGGGAAAGCGGGAAAGGCCCAGCGCATTAATCTTGCGGCTTGCCCGTGGTCAGTTTGGGGCGGGTCTTCGGCGAGATGTCGGGCATGTCGTCATCATCGTCTTGATTGCCGGTCGGTTGGGATGCGGGCGTCGTGGGCTTCTTGACCTTGGGCGCGATCACGATTCCGAGCAATGCGAACAGCAAGCCGCCGAGCATGGTGTATGCGCCGGGGGCGAGCGTCGCGATCATGGCGCTTGTGTCGTATTGGCCGATGGATAGCCCATCGGACGCGATGAAGGAATCGACCGGCTCCCGCAGTGCGATGTAGACAACCCCCAGGGCCAGCAAGGGTGACAAGGCCGCGAGGATTCGAATCCACCAGTGGCTCTTGCCTTTGCCCGCGCTGCGCAGCTCGTCGATGATTGCGTAAAGCGCGAGTACCGGCACGAGGTAGAGCGCGAACATCACCAACGCGTTGTTCGGCGTGGAATGCAGGGCTTCGACGATCGCGTTGTCGGGATACAGCCCTTCCAGGCGGATTGCAGCGGCCACATCGGCAGCACGCCAACCAAGCTCAAAGCCGGCGACACTGCCTTCAAACTGGGGCAGCCCGATGTTTGCCCACGGCAGGAAGAACCCGACGATCAGCGCCAGCGCGCCGAGCATGAACACGAAATTCCAGCGCCGCGTCTTGGGCCCCTCGGGAATCGCGCGCGTCTTGCCGATGCGGGTTGCCCCCTTCGGCAGGCCGGGCGGCGCCTTCAGCCCGCCCGGCAGCTTGCCCGCGGGGAGTTTGCCGCCGGGCAGCTTGACGTCCGGCTCGGGCTCCGGTTTGCGTTGTGCCGTGCGGGTGGCAGGCTTGGCGCTGCTGATCTTGGCCGTGTCGGACGGTACGTTCACTTTGCGGATCGCGCCCTTTGGCAGCGCGCTCACGCTCTTGGTGGGGCGATTGGCGGGCAGGATTTCGGTCGGCGCGTTGCGCAGCTTGCGCATCTGCGCGGTGTCTTCGAGCGACAGTCCGCTGGTGTCGGGCACGGTAACCGGCGTGCCGCATTCCTTGCACTTTACGCGCTTGTTGGCGTTCGCGTCCGCGACGCGGTAGTGCTTGCCGCAGAATGGACAGTTGAACTCGATCGGCATTGGGCGACCAATTGAAGGGCACAACGATTATCGCGCATCGAAGTCGCCAAGGCCACCCCTGACTACGCGGTGGCCTGCAGGGCTTCCAGCACCTTTTCGGCGTGGCCGTCGACGCGGACCTTGGACCAGATCTTGGCGACTTTGCCCTTTGGATCGATCAGGTAGGTGCTTCGAATGATTCCCTTGACGGTCCGCCCGTACATCTTCTTTTCGCCGTAGCAGCCGTAGGCTGTGGTAACGGCCTTGTCTTCGTCGGAAAGAAGGGCGATGCCGAGCTTGTGCTTCTCTTCGAACTTTTTCTGTGCGGCCACACTGTCGGGGCTGATACCGAGCACTACAGCGCCGGACTTCTCGAACTTCTTCACCAGACCGGTGAAAGCAATCGCTTCCTTGGTTCAGCCGCTGGTGTTGGCCTTGGGGTAGGCGAACAGGATGACCCACTTGCCCTTGTAGTCGGACAGCTTGTGCTTCTTGCCGTCCTGGTCTGCCAGGTTGAACGCGGGCGCTTTGTCGCCTTCCTTCAGCATTGATGGCTCCTTGTAGGTCTAGACGCCGCACTATAGCTTGCGTCTTGGAATCGCAAGCGAGCAGCCATGTCTGAAGACGTACAAGTGATCAAGGCCGCACCCGCCAAGGGCTACGCACGTCTCAGCCCGGGACTGAGAGCGCGACTCTCGGACCTGGCGTGCATCGCCGCATGGGTACTGTCACTGGTCGCGATCTTCATGGGCAGCAAGCTCGAGGGCGTGTGGCTGCGCATCCCGGTGCTGGCGGCGCTGCTGCTGCTGATCCCGGCAGGCTGGTACGTCCATCGCAAGATCGCGCACAAGGCTTCACCGATCCTGAGCGGCGGCGTGGCGTTCGGCATCCTCGGAGTGAGCGTTCTGACCATGGCGCTGCACCACGCCAGTGGCTGGTGCACGCTGGCCGGCTTTGCTGCGACCGTGGCTGCGCTTGCACTTCGAGGCTCGGTGGACCGGGCGATCATCCGCGGGCGCGACATCCAGGTAGGAAAACGAAGCGGCGCGGGCTGGGCGTTCGCGCAGGCCGAGAGCCTTGCCGCTGCGCTGGTGATGGTGCTGCTGGTCTGGCACTTTGGTCTTGAGGCGTTCCGCATCCCGTCCGGCAGCATGGCGCCTACGTTGCTCGGCGATCCGATCACCGGCGACCGCGTGCTGGTCGACAAGTTCGTTTACTTCTACCGCGACCCCGCACGCTGGGAGCCGATCGTATTCCGCTATCCGCTCCGCAGGACCGACCCGTACGTCAAGCGCTGTGTGGCCCTGCCCGGCGAGGAGGTGATGATTGCCGAGGGGGATGTCTACGTGCGCGTGCCCGGCACGGACCGCATCGAGCTGCTTCGCAAGCCCCCGCGCCAGCGTGAAGTGCTGTGGTTCCCGATCATCGAGAACCTCAGCAGCAACACAGCCTGGGTGAAGAACTTCAAGCGAGACGGCAAAGTCGAGTTCAGTGACGGCCTGATCTCGCTCGGCGCCGGAGGGGCGATCGTGTTCCCGCGAGGCGAGACCGAAGACAAGCCCGGCAACGTGACAGACCATGACGCCAGCTTCGGCGCAACCGAGACGCCCAAGGACCGCTACGCCCACCACGTGGTGGGGGACCTGCGCATAAGAGCCGAGCTGGCAATGGAAGAGGGCGGCGAGTGTGCCATTACGCTGGTGCGCAACGACGACCGCTACGTCCTCGAGCTCCGGCCGGGTGCCGGTGGCTGCAAGCTGTTTCACGTGACGGCAGATGCAAACGCCGAGCTCGCGGTCGACAAGATCAGCGCCATCCAGCTTGGCACGGACTCCCACGCGGTATCCTATTCGCTTGCGGATGGTGAGCTGGTGCTCGAAGTCGACGGAGACGAGCATCTGCGACTGGACGTTGGTACGCCGCTGCTGGACCAGCTTCGGGCGCGTGACAAGCAGGGGCGCATCAATGTTGCCGGTAACGTCGCGCTTGAGTTGGCCGAGGCTGAGCCCGCAGAAGGCAGGCAAGCGCGAATCGAAATCGCTTGCGGCGAGGGCGCAGGTGCAAGCTTGCGTGTGAACAGCATCGATCGCGACATCTACTACATCGGTCGTATCCAGGAGTGGATGGACGACCAGCGTGAGCTGCCGTTCCAGGTTGAGCTCGGCGAAGACCAGTACCTCGCCCTCGGCGACAACTCGCCCGGCAGCGCCGATTGCCGCTATTGGACGAGAATCACCCTGTTCCTTGACGACGGCACGGAAATCGTCGGCAGCATGGACGAGCCCAGCCAGCCGGACCTGGTACATCTGCTGGCCAAGGCCGCCGGCGAAAACGACTCGCTGAACGCCTATTTCAGGCTGCGAAGCGTGGCCCACTTTAAGCAGGACGAGCGCCCCGACGACGCTACCGACGCCGAGCTGGTTGCTGCCGCGCTTGCCAACCTGCAGGCCGCAGGCAAGAGCCAGGGTCGCGCGGCAATCAACTTTTTCACCGAGGGCGGAGGGTTCACTCGCGTGGAGCTTGCCCAGATCAAGCATCTGCAAGTCGAGCGCCTGCCGTATGTGGAGCGCAAGCTCTTCGTGGGGCGCCCATTCGCGGTATTCCTGAGCCCGCGCGGCATGAAACTAATCGACTAGTCGAGTCCCGCTGCTCGCCGCGAACGGACGGCCGGGTATATTCTCGCAGTGAACGACGAACGTGCTTACCTGTTTCGCCATGCCGTGGTGCGGGATGCCGCCTATAACCTCCTGCCGCCCGGTCAGCGCGCGAGTTTGCACGCCTGGGCGCTGCGCGGCATCGAACTGTTGTTCGGCGCGGCGGGTTCGGAAGTCGCAGACGAACAGCCGCACGCGATTGACGCGGTCGCCGACCAGCTTGCCCTGCACGCGCGATTGGCAGGTGAAGGCTTCCGAGGCGACGAGATTCGCTACACACTCCGCGCGGCTCAGACCGCGACGGAAGCCTATCGACACGACGACGCGCTTCGACTCTGGGCGCGCTATGCGGAGATCTGTCCGCCCGCCAGTCTACCGCTTTCCCTGCACAGGGCAGCGCTGGCCGAACACCGCCTGCGCGGCGCCGATGCGGCCGAGCCCATCATGACCCGCGCATTGATTGCCGCCCGCGAGAACGGCGATCGTCGATATGAGGGCATCGTGCTGTCAGATTTTGCCGGGCTAGCCGGCGTGCGCGGCCGTTACGACGAATCGTGCGACTATTGCCGGCTGGCCTTGGCCATCCACCGGGAGGTCGACAACCGCTGGCATGAAGGGGTCGCGCTCGCTGCGCTCGGTGCGGGACTTGCGACGGCCGGCGATGCACAGGCGGCCCGGGAAGCCTACGCCGAGGCGCTGCAGATTCACCATGAAGTAGGCAACCGCCGCGGCCGCGCCACCGTTACCATGAACATCGCCAATCTCGACATGCTGGCCGGGCTGTACGATCAGGCGGATACCGGATACCAGGCAGCGCTGGCGCTGATGCAGGATCTTGGCGATCAGAAAGGTCTGGCATCTGTCACCCTAAACCGGTCCGAGCTGCTGTACCGCCTGGGACAATGGGAAGAGGCAATCAAGGCGTACGAGCGGGCACACATGTACGCAGTTGCCTCGGGCGACAGAAATACCGCTGGTGGTGCCCAGTGCGGGCTCGCCCGCGCTTTGCTGAGTGCCGGGCGTGAGAGCGAGGCCCGGGCGGCCTGGGCTTTGGGCGTGAAAGCACTCCAGGATGTCGGCAACCAGACATCACTGAGGTGGCAAATCGAGGAAATGAAACAGACGGTCCCGGGCGGCGCACCGTTCGATGCCTTGTAGACCCAACCCCGGGCTTGCGTTGGGCGTTCAATAGGTTCAACATGGGTTTTCCCTGATCGATCCCCGGACGTTGATGATGATTCGATTTGCTGTCCTTGCGGCCGTCTTGACCGTTTGCCCGTTTCTGGCCGCGCAGAGTGTCGCCGGTGGCTTTGCTTCCGCTGTCGTCGTAAATCCGGTTTCAGGCGGGCGATCATTCGCTTTCGCGCCTGACGGGCGCCTGTTCTATACGGAAAACGCCAGTGGCCAGATCATGGTAGTCGACAACCCGACTACCACACCCGGTGCACCCAGCGTATTTGCGACGGTCAGTGGCTTCGTTGCGCCGAGTGGCAATGACCTTGGGCTGCACGGGATCGTGCTGCACCCGAATTTTCCTGTGGCGCCCGGCGACAGCACGAATCGCTTTGTCTACGTGATCCAGTCGACCGGCACGACCGGCGCGCCGCAGCTGATGGTCAAGCGATTCCTGGAGGACACTTCCGCGCTCGGAACTGCCGCCAGCGGCAGCGAAACCACGCTGATCAGCGGCGTGGACATGGGCAGCGCAGGCAACAATTTCGGTGGGCGCATCGTGTTTGATGCAGCCACAAACATGTTTGTGAGCGTCGGAGACGGCGGTGCTGCGATCAGCCTGGCTGGCGGATTCGCGCAGGACGTCAATGACCGGCGCGGCAAGGTGCTTCGCTATCAGGCGGATGGAACGATTCCCCTCAGCAATCCGTTCACCAGCAACGCGATGTGGGCGCGAGGGCTGCATAATCCGCGCGGGATGGCGATCAACCCGACCACCGGCGACCTGTTCGGCGTGGACACCGGCAACTCGTCCACGGGCGGGCTGGATGAGCTGAACGTGATCATCACCAACTCCAATTACGGCTGGGACACCAACGGCCTGAGCGGGAACCAGAACGTGACCGGCTACTCAGACCCGGCCTGGGAACTCGGTGCGACCTTTGAGCCAAGCTGCGCTGCATTCCATCCCGGTGCACTCGGCTCATGGCCGACCGTCGGCTATCGTGGCGGCGTCGTATACCTCGGGAGTGAGGCGGCCACTGGCTCGATTCTCCGCGTGGTACTGACGGGCGGCAACGAGCGTACAGGGATCGCGCAGTCCACGTTTGCGGGCAGTTTCAGCGCACCCGTGCGCGACATGCACTTCGGTCCCGACGGCAACCTGTACGTGCTGACCGATACCGTGCTGTACCGCATCACGTACACGGGTAACACCAGCACTGCAAACCCGGTCGCCAACGCCGGCATTGACCAAACCGTGAATGAGGGTGCGACCGTTACCCTTGACGGAAGCGCGAGCAGCGACGCTGACGTATCTGACGTCCTTCGCTACACCTGGAAGCAGGTGGGGGGCAGCACGGTGGTCAGCATCACCAACCCGACGTTGCAGATCGCCAGCTTCGTTGCACCGCAGGTGACGTTCACGCAGAACTTCACGTTCGAGTTGATCGTGGAAGACGGCAACGGCGGCGTCAGTGACGACTTCATTGTCATCACGGTCAACAACACCGGCAACCCCGATGAGAACGGGCCTACAGACTACAACCCTCCAGGCGAAGGCGGATGCAGCACGACGGGTGGATCCACCTGGTGGTGGCTGTTCGTGTGCTCAGCGCTGTCGCTGATGGTCACGATACGAATTGTGCGTCATCGCGAGTGCAGTGAGCGAGTTAGCAGCTAGGGTTTTGCGTCTGAGTTTGATCGCCCGTCGCTTCTGCGGCGGGCGTTTTGCTTCTACTTGCCCAGCAACAGCCGGTCGGCCAGCATCGTGGGCAGCGTTGGAATCTGCCGGATCTTGTTGGCGGTGGCTTCGTAGTCGTATTCGACCCGGCGGAACTGCAGGTTGCTGCCGTTGATCACGACGTAGCAGGCGCGCGTGTCATGGTCGCGCGGCTGCCCCACGCTGCCGATGTTCACCAGCAACTTGCGGAAGCGTCGAAGGTCAAGCTCGCCGTTGTTCAGGTTCTTCGGGTGGCCGTACTTGCCGGTTTCGCTGTAGATGCCGGGGATGTGGCTGTGGCCGCAGAAGCAGAAGCGGTCGAACTTGGCGAACATGCTGCGGATCTTTGCCGCATCAAGGCTGTCTTTCGGAAACACGTACTCATGCGTCGGCTTTCGCGGGCTGCCGTGCACAAACAGCAGGTCGCCTTGCCGGTGCTCGCGCTTCTTGGTCATCGCGTCGAGGTAATTCCAGTACTTGTGGCGCTTCTCTTTGGGCAAGTCCGGGCTGTTCAATTGCTCGCGCGTCCATTCGACGCTTCGCATTGCGCGCTCGTTAAAGTCTTCAGCCACGAGCATCACCGCCTCCTCGTGATTCCCGAGGATGGTGAGGTCGAAGCGTTCCATCGCGATGTCGAGCACTTCGCACGGGTTCGGGCCATAATCGACCAGGTCGCCCAGGCAGTAAATCTTCTCGCAGCCGAGGCTGTCGATGTCCGCCATTACAGCGTTGAGCGCTTCAATGTTCGCGTGGATGTCAGAGACCAGAGCAATACGCACTACATGGCCTTTCAAAGCCCGCCGCAACGCGGGCCCGGGGAGCCCAGATTCAACCGAAGTGCATATATTCTGCGAATTTACATCGCTTCGCAAGGGGCAATAAGAAAGCCCCGGCTTTTGCTATCAGCCGGGGCTTCAAGACGTGATTTTTGCGACTAGCGAAGCAGCAACTGCAGGTCGCGATCGTCGAGACGGTACATTGGCCCGGACACCGGCAACTGCACCGCACGGCTGAATGTGCGGTAGGTGCCGCTGCCGCGATCTGCATCGATGCGGTCGAACGTGCGGTCGATGAAGGTCAGGTCAATCATGACGACGGATGGATAGTTCCAGCGGGCCGAGACAAAGTCGCGGTCCGGGGCGGTGTTCGTGGTCCAGATTCCGCCGAATTCGGTACGGTTCTCGCGCAGCGGTTGCTGCAGCAGCAGCGCAACGCCGGAGCCGCCCTTGGGCTGCGGTGGGCGAACCGCGCCGGACGAGCCTTTGTTCCAGATCCAGTTCGCGTTCGGGTCGGCCTCGCGGCATTCAGGCATGATGTTGTAGTTGAACGCACCGTTGCGAACGCCGAGCTGGAAGGCCGCCTGGTCGTCCACGAACACGCGTGCGCCGTAGACAAAGCTGGCAAGTTCGTCCTCGTGCGGGTAGATCGGCTCGGCCTTGGTCTTGCCGCGACCGATAGCCGCAAGCTCGGCCAAACTGCGCTGAGGAATGATTCGACGCACCAGGTAGGCCCCGCCGTACTGGTCGCCGTTCTTGTCCGGCAGGCGACGGCGCAGGTAGTAGGCCACCATGGCCGTGCCGGTCACGTACTTCTTCTTGTCCTTGTCGTACCAGGTGTTTCGCCCGGTGAACGACAGGAACTCATGAATGTTCAAGGTCTGCGGGTCTTGTGCCTCTACCCAGTCATCCAGCTTGGAGTAGGCCTTGGAATTGGGAATCGCCTCCACGTTGCGCAGGTCCTCGGCCTCGAGGGTACGCAGGTTCATGGTGTGATAGTCTTCCGTACCGGTCTCAAGGCGCATCAAGTCCTGCTCGATCATGTCCAGCGACGCGCGTGCCTGGCTGTAGACGTCAACGCGCTTGGCGGCGCGCAGGTACATGGTCTGCGCGTTCACGAACATCGAGCGCAGCATCAGCATGATGATGAGCATCAGCGTGATGGCGATCATCAACTCGAGCAGTGTGAAGCCGCGGCGATAGTTTCTCATGGTAATGCTCCTGCAGGGGTACTGCGTCCTAGTGCGCTGCGTTGACGTAGAAATCCCATTCGAAGTAGGGGTCGTTCAACACGTCGCCCTCGAACTGGAAACCCTTGTAGATCTTCACGTGCACGACATAGAGGTCGTCCAGTGGCTGCTTGCCGCCGCCGCCCTTGGCCACGTCCACGCTGGCGCGCTGCACACTGCGGCGGATGCCAATGTCGAACTGGTAGAACATGCGGTCGTCCGGGTCGAGCCCGTCACGTGCACCGGCGCGACGCAGGTGGTCCGGCAGCAGGCGGAACACCTTGGGTTCCTTGTCGAAGTTCATCGTGCCGCCGCTGCTGTTGAGCGCGTCACGGGGAATCTCGGTCATCACGTTCTTGCGGGCGTCACCTGTCACGTTCGCGTCGAACATGACCTTTGGGATGCGGAAGAACAGAGTGTTCGCAACGGGCGTGCCTCCAATGTTGTCGGCCAGCGCATCGCGACTGGTAGTAGCGCCGCCGCCTTCGTAGTAGTCACGGTACTCGTCCGGGATGAACGTCAGCGAGCTTTCCGGGTAGTAGAAAGCATAGACGTTGTCGTCGTCGTTGATGTTGATCGGTCGCGAGAGCGACTGGGTCATCAATGACCGGATGTTGCGTGTGATTTCCGCGGCGCGGGTGTAGTCCATCGCCTGGCGCGAAAGGCGCACGTTGGTGATGAACAGAGCCATGATGGCCGTTCCGCCGAGGGCGAAAATCGCCAGCGCGACCAGGATTTCGGTCAGTGTGAAGCCCTTGCGCGTGTTTCTGTTTGGCATGGCAGCTTTCCTTCGCTTGGAGTAGCGGGGTGCTTATGGCTCGGTTACTTCGTCGCTTTCCAGTACGTTTGAGCGCTTCACTGCGCCGGTGGCTGAGTTGATATCGATGTAGACGTAGCGCTCGGAATCCGTGAGCACCAGGTCGGCCTTGAGGTTCCTGGTTTCGCCGGAATCGAGGATGTAGCCGGGATGATCCTGCGGGATGATCAGGCGTCCGTCCGGCAGGATGACGATCTTGTACTTGCCGGCGAACTTGCTGTTCACCTGCTCGGGAAGATAGTTCTCGATCGGGCCGGTGGGGGCGTTCTGCTTCCAGCTTTGTGCGAACTCAACCGCGCCGCCGATCTGGCCTGCGAAGTCGATCTGGCGCACGTAATTGATTATTTCCTCGTCGGGGTTCTGCTGCTTGTTCGGGTTCGGGTTGATCCGGTAGATCACCATGCCCGGCCCGGCGTAGATGCTGAACTCAGAGCCATCGGGAGTGATCTGCTCAGGCTCAATGTAGGCGACGATTACGTGGGTCTGGCGTGTGTTCATGGCCTCGCCGCGCGCAAACGCGATGAAACCGCCGATGTTGTTGCCCGCCATGCTGAGCCCGCGGCCCTTCATGAACTTGAGCATCACCGGCACCATCACCGTGACGAGCATGGCGATGATCGCGATTACGACCAGCAGCTCCATCAGGGTGAAGCCGAGCTTTGATTTACGCATTCGATTCATAGCGTTGCCTCAGCTGGTACTGCGGGGATACCCTTACTTTTCGTTCATTTCTTCGCGCGTCTTCACCGTGTTGTTGCGCGGGTCGTAAATCAGGTCATCCGGGTTGCCGAACATCTTGTCTGCGCCGGCCGAGATGATGATGCCGCCGTCGAAGATCTTCTCGTACTTGTACTTGAGCGGTGTTTCCCAAGCGTCAACGAGGTACGGCAGCTTGCCGCCTTCATCGCGGGTGAACTTGGTGAATTCCTGTGGCTGCAGTTTCGGCGCGTAGTTGCGATCCTTGTAGAGCGTGGACTGGTCCCATACTTCGCGCGTCGGCGCCGCGTAGAACAGCATCATCTGGCTTGATGCGAGATCTTCGTCGGCCGCGATACGCCCGCTAAGGTTCGAGCCCGCGTCCTTCTTGAACTTCTTGATGCTCAAACTGACCTTGTCGGCTGAGAGTGCGCCGCCGATCTGCTGAAGCAGGGTGCGGCTGGCCTTGTCTTCGGATTTCTTCAGCCAGGGCAGAATGGCAACGAACAGCACCACGATCAGGATCGAGATGATGCCGACCACGATCAGCAGTTCGATCAGCGTGAAGCCGCGTCTGGAGTTTCTTGTAGCCATGTCGGTATCCCCCTTTCCCTAGTCGGCGCCGTTGTAGATGTCGTCGTTGTTGTCGTTCTTGTCTTCGTACAGGATGCCGTCTGGGCCAAGCGAGATAATGTCGTAGGTGTTCTGGTTGTAGCGCCGCTTGCCGCGGAAAGTCTGCGACTTGCCCGTGGAGCTCTTCTTCATGTTGTAGTTGCGGTAGATGTAGAACTTGTTCCAGGGGTCCAGGAACACGGGCTTGCCGCCTTCTTCGCCCTGGACGTACTGGTCGTCCTTGACGTACGGGTCTTTGCCGGCCTTCTTGGGCTTGGTGACCAGTTCCGCGAACAACTCGGCATTGCCCTGCCAGTAGCCGTCGCCGTCCGCGATGTTCGGGCTGGCTGGAAAGGTATTGCTGTCCTTGCCGGATTCTTCCTGCCACTTGGTAATCGCGGCCGGCATCACGTTGTTGACGAAATCACGGGCCTTGGCGGCCTCGCCCTTCTTCATGGCACCAAACAGCACCGCGACAAGTACTGCCACGAGGATGCTGATGATCCCCACAACAATCATGAGTTCGATCAGGGTAAACCCTGACCGGGTTGAGCGTCTCATCGGACCTCCAGTGATCGTCCGTAAATGCAGTCTATGCAAACCTTACGCCAGAACCTGCGGGCCATTGGCGGAAAATGACGCAAATGCCGTCAGCACCGTAGTTTCAAAGCATTCCTATGGGGCCTCCATGCTACCGGAAGCCACAACTTACGCAAGTTTGGTGTCGTGAAGGTAACGCGGCGTCTGTGCGGGGTAAGGCGACTGCCTTCCTCTATATGGCGGCGTGCAGTTTGCCGTCGCGCATTTCGACCACCCGGTCGGCGACGCTCGCCGCGCTGTCGTGATCATGCGTGCTGAAGATCACCGCCGCGCCGGCCTTGGCCTGATCGCGGGCCGCCAGCCACAAGCGCTCGCGTGCAGACTTGTCCAGCCCGGTGGATGGCTCGTCCAGCAGGAGCAACTTCGGCTTGTGAAGCAGTGCACGGGAGAGTGCGGCCGTCTGCTCCTGTCCGCGTGACAACTCTGAAACGGGCAAGTCGGCGAAACGGTCAGCCTCAAAGCGGGTGATCAGCGCCTCGGCTCGGGCACGGGCGTCCGCCACCCCGTACAGGGCCGCGAACATCTGCAGGTTCTCACGCATGGACATGGCAGCATCAAGCATGCTCTCGTGACCAAGATATCCGATCAGCCCTCGCACCTTCAGGGCGTCGGCCCTGTAGTCCAGCTCTCCGAGCGAGAGCTTGCCGTCATCGGGGCGCAGAATCGTTGCGAGAACGCGGATCAGCGTGGTTTTGCCCGTCCCGTTGCCGCCGGTGAGCGCCGTCAGGCTGCCGGGCTCGGCCGTGAATTCGAGCCCCCGCAACACGTGGGTTGCTCCCCAGGACTTCGAGATTCCCTCGGCGACCAGTTTCAAATCAGTCTTCTTCTTTCGCGCGGGCGTCGAACTCAACCAGCCGGTTCAAAAGGCGCTGCCGCTGTTCCTGGTAGGCACGGGCCGGCAGTGCGCCTTCCTTATAGTCCTTTTCGAGGGCGGCCACGGCCTCGATCACTTCACGGCGCGAAGCCGGCAGCTCCGCCAGCCGCTGCAGTTGCTTGTCGCGCGGCAGGCGGACCGTGGCAATCAGTGCGCCGACAAACGCCAATCCGAAAACGATTGCCAGCCCTAGAAACAGCGCCTGCTGGTCAAGGCCGGGCTCCGGCTTGGCTTCCGGCGCGTCTTCGACTGGTGGCGCCTCACCGGTGGCGCGCGCTTCCAGGGCTGCCATCTGCTTTCGAGCTTCCGCACCGAAACCAAGCGCGAGCTGTACTTTCTCGCCGGCGAGCAAGTCGGGAGCGAGTTCCGGGTTTGAAGGAAACTGGTGCGCGCCGTCGTGCGTGGGTGTGCCGTACAGTCGGCGGTGTGCGCCCTCGACAAGGCCTGTCAGTTCAAGATCAAGCGCAACGGAGGCCGTGGCCTCTACCACGTCATAGTCGAACATGCGCTCCACGGCGATCTTGCCGTCGGGGGTCGCCAGCAGGACACCGCCCTTGTGTACAAGCCTGATTTCGAGCACACCGGGCACGCCGTCCCTTGCCGGCGGCACCGGGCGATCAAACACCAGCGTAGCTGAGCGTCCGCTTGGCGAAGGGTTAATGCGATAGACGGTGTTGCCCGCGCCGACCATGGCGAGCATCGGGTCGCCGTTTAGTCCGTGCCAGTTGTCGGGGCTGGCCTGCGCGAGGGGGCCGTAGACGGGCTTGCCGCCATGCATTCCGCCGCCGGTGCCGAACGTCCAGGCGGTTGCAGAGCTGTCGTCGAAGGACTTCTCGGCGGGTGGCGTAGCGTTCCAGCCTTGCATGTACACAAGCTGGCTGCCGTACATGCCGGGCAGGTTTCGCGCCGACATTCCGGGTGGTACCAGCAGGTCCAGCTCGATCTTGACCAGCGCTGCGAAGGCAGGGTCGGGATTGGAGATGCGCAGCGTCTCAAGCACTGTGATCGGCCCGAAGCGCAGGTCCGCACGCAAGCTGGCGCCGGCCTCGAGCTGGTATTTCTCGATCTTCACGCCGGCCGTGTCGGCGCCGAGGCGGAAGTAGGGAATGCGGACTTCCTGCTCGGGCTGATCGGCCGTGAAGCGCACTTCGTTGCGAAGCGGCCACCAAAGCTCCCCGATCTTGGCGGCAATGCCGAGCCTTGTGTCGAGGGGCAAGCCTACGAGACGGAATGTGCCGTCGCCTTCTATCTCATGGAAAAAGTTTCCGGTGGGCGTTACCGGCGCGATTTCGCCGCCGAGCGGCACGGCAACTTTCTCGCCCCGTGACAGCGCGTCAAATGCTTCCTGCCACTGGGTTGCTGTCAGCTCATTAAACGGCGGGGAGTCGGCCGGGAGTGCCACCGCGCCGATCATTGCGGCGTCGTCCAGGTAATCGTCGCCGCCGGCCGCATCGTAAAGCTTGCCGGAAAGCACGCCCTGTGCCGCGAGCGCCGTCTGCGAGAGGAGCAGGATGGTGAGCAGCAGACGTATCATTCCTGCGCTTTGGAACGGGCGAGGTCTTCGTCAATGCGCCGACGGGCGGCGACCCGCCGCTCGTTGATCTTGTCGAGCTGCGCCGTCAGCTCCTTCGCCGTCTGAAGATAGCTGGGGCGAAGGCGGTCGAATTCGTCGGCCGGAAGCTTGCCGGCCAGCTTGTCATCCTCAAGGTCCTTGAGCGCACGCAGTGCTTCTTCACGGCGGCGGGCGACGATGCTGAACTCGCTTTCGACATCGCCGACAAACCAGAGACGCTTGCGCCGGGCCAATGTGGAGAACGTCAGCAGTGCCAGCCCGAATACCAGCGGCGATATGCGCCAGTCCACCGCCGCCGTAAGGCATGCCGCGGCTGCTGCGCCGATCAACACTCTGGGCCATGACTGCATCAGTCCAGCTCCTTTAACTCGTTGGCGATGCGGGCTTCCATCTCTGGATCTACGGTCACCTCAGGCGGCTCTTCGCTGGGGGCTTCGCGCCGCGTGATGACCCAGAACCCGGTCGCGAAGGCCGCAACCAGCACAATGCCGGAAAATGCCAGGATCGGGTAGAGACTGCTGGCTTGCTGCACCTGCAGGACCTCATTGCCGAAACGCTGCGCCATGCCCTGCTTGATTGCCGCGGCGTCGAACTTGGAGTTCTGTGACAGCTCGCGCAGATATGCCCGTTCTTCGTCCTTGGCGCTGCAGGTGTTGTGGCTGCAGGTCAAAAGGTTCTCGCGGCAGCCACAGATGCAGAACAATTGATCGCCGACTTCGTGATACAGCCGGTCAGCCTCGACCGGCGAACGATCCTGGGCCTGCGCGGCAATGCCCTGCGCCGCGAGCATGAGGAGCAAGATTGCGAGCATACGCATCATGCGACCTCCGGGCGTCGGCGTCGGAATGGCGGCAGGAATGCCAGCACGGTGCCAATGATGATCACGCCAAGACCGGCCAGGCCGAGGCTCATCTGCGGCTTCACAAAGAAGCGGAAGTTGGCCGTGCCGTCGGGCTGCGCGTCCTGCAGGATGAAGTACATGTCTTTGCTGAGTGTGCGGTAGTAGTACGGGTCCTTCACCGGCTCAGCCATGCGCGGCGCGCCGGTGCGCTTGTCATAGAAGATGCGCATACGGGGCTCGACTGTCGCCGCGTTCTCCAGGATCGCCTCGCGCTCATCGTCTATGGCCTGGGCGGTTGCGCCTTCGGCATCCTTGCGCGCCAGCGTCAGGCCCGTCAGAGAAAGCGGGCGCATTGCTTCGAGCTTCTCGCGGGCATCCTGGTCGGTAATGCGTGCGGCCAGCTCGATCACGAGCTCTGTACGGCGCTCGGCCGTGGCGACTTCGACCAGCTTGTGGAACTGCTCAAGCTCACTCAACGCATTGAAGCGGCCTTCGGCGTAGGCCTCATTGTCAGACGCATCAAGTGCAAAGAGCGTCGCGAATTCGTCCTTCGGCAGCGCGGTGATGTGCTCCTGCAACTGCTTGTTCACGTCCAGCAGCTCAGTGCCCAGCTTGATGCCCTCGATGGCCAGCGCGTCCAGTGCAGCGAGAATCTCGTCCATTTGTTGAAGCGTCGCGCGGCGTAGCGGCTCAATGTTCCCCTCGTCGGCAGTAAACCCGAAGCGATCGAGAGCGGTGATGCTGAGCAACTCTTCCGGCGTCGCTTCTTTGACCATTTGCCGGAAGCTGCGGAACTGGTCGCGGAAGCCTAACTCGGATCGCATGGCGCTCGTGACGAACAGCCGTGAAACGGTCAACCCCATCGCCCGTCTGTCAAAGTTGCCGTCCGTGCGCGCATCGCCGTACAGCAGCGCTTGAAGGCGTCCGTGGGCTTCGTAGTAGCCCTTGGTGTCCAGGTCAGATGGCGGCTGGTAGGGGAAGATCCGCAGCGTGCTGTTGAAGCTTTCGTAGACGTTGGTGTTGCCGCGCTGCTGCACGCCCCACTGAACGGCCACGATCATCTTGGGCAGCGCGTTCTGCACGAAAAACTCGGGCAACTCGCCACCGGCCTGTGCTGCGAAGTCGGCCTTTACCTTTTCGACGATCTGGTTGGCGTCCAGATCAGGATTCTGCCGCACGTAGCGCAGCATGTTCGCGTAGGTTGCAGCGCGTTCTTCATCCTGACCGAACTTGTCGCGAAGGAAGTTCCAGTTGGCGGTGCGCTCTTCTTCCTCGAAGTAGACAACGTAGCGGTCGCCGGAAAGCTTATCCTCAAGAATCGAGTATCCGCCCGGTTGGGCGATGACCGAGCCCTCATTCTCGTACAGGCTGCTGTAGTAGATGCCCAGCGCCACCAGCAGGATGCCCAGGTGGACAATGTAGCCTCCGTAGCGGCGACGGTTGCTCAGCGTGACACGCGCCATTGCGACCGCTACGTTCTCGCCGGTACTGCGCTTTCGTGCCCGCGCACCCGCCACGAACTCCATGAAGATGCAGACCAGCGTGAATGCGCAGATCGGCCAGAGGGTCACCTGCACGAGGTAGCGAACGAAGTTGGCCAGCGGGGCATCGCCGCCTGTGGCGACAAAAAGGTCGCGCCCGGAGAGCCAGGCGAAGTTGATCACGCCGACGACGATGCCGGCCACACTCGGCGGAAGGAACGCGCGCCGCATCTGCTTGCCGTTGTTGCGCCGCCACGCCAGCGCCGGGCCGACGCCCATGAGCACCAGCACGAGCAGGAACAGCGGCATGTTGAACATGACGAAGGCATTCTGGCCGAATTCGACCACGCCTTCTTTGCCATAGAGCTTCTCGGTGATCAGCGGCCAGATCGTGATCAGCAGCGTCGCGAGTGCGATCGCCAGCAGGATCAGGTTGTTGAAAAGGAAGCTGCCTTCCCGGCTGATGACGCTTTCGAGCTTGCGATCGGATTTCAGCAGCGGGGCACGCCAGATCAGCGCCAGCAGGCTGCCCATGAATACAACTAGAATGAATCCATAGAACCACGTATCCACGTCGCCGGTTGCGCCGAAGGCGTGCACGCTGTTGATCACGCCGCTGCGCACCAGAAACGTGCCGATCACCGTCATGCAGTACGTGATGATGATCAGCATGAACGACCAGAAGCGCAGCATGCCGCGGCGCTCGGTAACGATTACACTGTGGATGAATGCCGTACCGGTCAGCCAGGGGATGAAGCTGGCGTTTTCGACCGGGTCCCACGCCCAGTAGCCGCCCCAGCCCAGGATTTCGTAGGCCCAAAGGCCGCCCAGCGCGATGCCCACTGTAAGGAAACCCCAGGCACCCATGGTCCAGAGGCGGATCGGCTTCAGCCAGCCTTCGCTGACTTCGCCGCTGAGCAGTGAGCCCACCGCGTATGCGAACGGTATCGTGAAGCCGACGAATCCGCAGTACAGCATCGGCGGGTGAATCGCGATCCAGTAGTTGTGGAGGCTGGGGTTCATGCCGCCGCCGTCGGTCACGCTGTCCAGAAGCGCGGCCTGCACACCTGCCGGGAGGTCGGCAGCGCTGGTCGTGATTGCGGCGTGCGCCCTGGCCATCGTCCAGTCTCCGCTGCCCGCGGTAACGAACGCGTGGATCAAGTCCCATGCGTCACCTGGTGCCTTGAAGCCGTTGGCAGGGTCGGTCGCCGCGGCCATCGTGGTCTTGGCCACCGTCGGGTCGGCGATCATCCAGAACCAGCTGAGAGAAAACGGGCTGGAGCGATTGGCGGCCGAGACGTCGAACGGGTTGACCAATATGTAGAAGAAGAAGAACTGGATGATCGCCAGCACGGCCAGGATGTATGGCAGGCGGCGGTCGGTGCGGTTGTGTCGCTGGCTGAATGCGAACGCGCCGCAAAAGCTGGTCAGGATCAGGCACCAGAACAGCAAACTGCCCTGCTGGCTTGCCCATAACGCGGAAATCTTGAACGGCACGACCTCGTTGTTCTCAGTGACATGCTCGATGTAGCTGACGAAGTAGTAGCCCTTGAAGATTCCGAGGTACAGCAGCCCGGCGCAGAATGCCGTGAGGATCCACAAGGCATACTGGCCGCGTCGCGCGGCATGTGCGAGGCGCTCGTCTTTCACTATGACGGAGAGTGCGCTGAGCCCGAGCAGCACCAGTGTGAAGACCAGCCCCACCTGCAGCGCCGACTGTCCCGCCTTCATCCATTCGACGGCGGACTGGAACTGCTCGATGGTTTCGATTCTGGCAAGCATCCGGTTTACGGGGCTGGATCGGCTTCGTTGGCTGTGGTCAGTTCTTTGCCCTCATAGCGCGAGGGACACTGGGTCTGCAGCACGGTCGCGATGAACGCGCCGCGCTTTGCATCAAAGCGGCCTTCCATGGTTACGTGCGCCGCTTTTTTCAAGTTGGCTGGGACGTCATCGCCTTCGTAGATCACCTGGATCACTGCCGGATTCTCCGGCGACTTGGCGCCCTCTGCCGGAATATCGATGCAGGTAAACTTCGTCGGCTTGAACTGGCTCTGAACGGAAATCACCTGCGCCTTCACTTTCACTCGCTCACCGCTGTAGCTTCCTGAAGTGAGATCGGGCACGGTACGATACTCAATGCCGCCCTCGAGCATCGCAAGCGTAACCGCGCCACCGACGGCCGCGGCGAACAAGATGACAACGATGATGACCTTGGCACTCATGCGGGCTCCAAACAAATCAGGGGCGCGTACGCCCCCTCAGAGTTTATAGCAGGTGCGTACGGGCTAACAAGCAAATGAAACGCACGGACTTGCCCGGGGATTCGCAGGAAACGGGCTGCGCAGGCGAATTCTGTGCCGCTAGTCCGGTTTCTCCCGATTGAGTGCATCCTGGAGCCTGCGTGTGAGTGCGCCGTCCCGCTGAAACGGGAAGTAGGGGAACACCAGGCGCCACTGGGTGCGCTCGGATTCCGGCGAGTCCTCGACGAGGTAGGTGTTCGGCGAAGGATGCTCAGTGCGGACGAAGTATCGATCGCCGATCCAGAAACCCTTCGCCTGCTTTGCTGTCTCGGGTGCGTCATCGAGTTCCTGCTCAAAGAGGAAGTCCTCTTCGTCTCCATCCAGGCGCAGACGTACGCGCATTAACTCGGCTTCGGGTTCCGGCCAGACGAAGTCGGACGAGATCAGCGGGTCGGGTTTCTCGGCGCGGTATTTTGATGCTTCGACGATTGCTGCCGCGTCAACAAACTCGCCGACTTTCGGACGGATCTCTGACCATCCGACGCGAACAAGGTGCTCGCTGTACTCGCGCAACACCGGACGACCCAAAGTATGAAGAAAAAGTCCTGAGTCATCTTCACGGTATGCCTGCCGCATGACGTCGATCGTTGTTTGCGGGTCAACAAGCTGTGGGCGAGTGGTGATTGTGCAGGCTGTTGCCACAAAGCCCGCGAACAGCAAGGAGATTGGGGTGAGTGCGTGTTTCACCGGTGGAGTCCTCGTGTTGTTGACGCGTCAAGTATTGGCGAGTGCGCCGAATTATCCGGACGTATTGACGCGTCAAGCATCGACGTCCAGCGCGTTATTTTTCTTTGACGCCCCATGATGCACAGGATACTTTTCATTGATCGAGTGTGTGCGATATGAAAGTCCAAGGAGGGGAGCATGGCAGGTACCGCGAAGAAGAAGACCGCTAAGAAGAAGCCGGCCGCCAAGAAGAAGCCGGCCGCGAAGAAAAAGCCGGCAGCGAAGAAGAAGCCCGCTGCCAAGAAGAAGCCGGCCGCGAAGAAGAAGCCGGCCGCCAAGAAGAAGCCGGCAGCGAAGAAGAAGCCGACCGCCAAGAAGAAGTCCGCCAAGAAGAAGTAACAAGCAGTCTCAGCCAGACCGCAGCAAAGATTCAAACCGTGCCGGGCAACGTTACCCGGCAACCAAAACACTCAGCACACTCTCGAGAGCCTCACTGTCCGCCAACAGTGAGGCTCATTTCTTTTTTCAAATGCAAACAGGCGCCATTCGGCGCCTGTTTGTGTGCAAACGAAGGGACTATTCCTGGGACGCGACGATCCAAACGCGGCTCTGCACCTCGACGTCGTCATGCAGGCGGATGTTGAAGCTGTAGGTTCCCAGCTCGCGGATGTGGTCCGACTCCAGCTCAATCTGTCCGGGCTTTACCGTGATACCTTCTTCCTTGAAGGCATCCGCGATTACCTTTGGCGTGACGCTGCCGAACAGATGGCCTTCGGGGCTTGCACGCATCGGCACGGTGAGCTGCACCTTGCCAATCGCGTCCGATACCTCGGCGGCCGTTTCCTTTTCCTTGATCTGGCGTGCCTCGTATGCGCGCTTTTCACCGGCAAGCCGGCGCAAGTTCTCGTCGCTGGCGGGCAGCGCCAGGTTCTTCGGCAGCAGGTAGTTGCGGGCGTATCCGTCGGTTACGTCAACGATCTCGCCGCGCTTGCCTACCCCGCGAATGCTTTCTCTCAAGAGCAATTTCATGATAGTTCCTCTGTGTCAGGCCGACTTCTTGCCGCCCATGCGGGCGATGCAGGTGTCGCGCCTACTTGTTCACGAACGGCAGCAGGGCCATGAAGCGTGCCAGCTTCACTGCGTCACGCACCATTGCCTGTTCCTTGTGGCTGGTGCCGGTACGCTTGCGGGGCAGGATCTTGCCTACACCGCTGACGAAGCGAGACAACGTGTCGACGTCCTTGTAGTCAAGGAAGTCGCGCTGGTCTTTGCTGAGCTTGTTCTGCACGGGCAGCAGGTTGCGCGTGCCCTTCTTCTTGTTCTTCTTCTTCTTCAGCTTGGTCTTGTTGATGCGGATGTTGCCCATTTCGATTCCTTTCGCGGGTCATCGCCCGCGGCTTGATTAGTCCAGGGTGACGTCGTCGCCGACGTCTTCGTCGTAGCTGCTGTCATCATCGCGGCGCGGCGGCTCGGACAGATCGTCGTCGCCGGAGTCCGCATTGTCGTCGTGAATCGTGTTGCCACCCTTTTCGACGATCCGGATGTGACGGCCGGAAGCACTGCGCTCGACTTCACGGCGAATGAACTGCACGCTGTACGCAACAACCCGGATGCGCGAGCGACGTTGGCCGTCGGCGGTGGTCCAGGTGTCCTGCTCAAGGCGACCTTCGACAAACACGGGCGAGCCCTTCTTCAGGTACTCGGCGCAGCTTTCCGCCAGCTTTCGCCAGCTCACTACGTCGATGAAGCAGGTCCGGTCGTGTTTCTCGCCGCTGCTGGTGGTGTAGCTGTCGCTCACCGCCAGGCGGAACTCCGTGACCGCGGTGCCCGACGGCGTATGCCGCAGGTCCGGGTCGCGGGCCAGGTTGCCCACCAGGAAGACTTTGTTCAGCGTAATCATTTCGCAGTCCGTTCGTCTCGAGTCAGGCCGTTTGCGCTAGCTTACCGATGCCGGTTTTTTCACTTCGGCATCGTCGGTCGACTTGTCGCTTTCGGTCTCGCGACGGGCCGGCTTGGCGTCGTAGCGCTTGAACCACCGCTCGATCGGAACGCCTTCGCGATTCGTGAACAGGTAGCGCAGGATGCGCTCCGTCAGGCGGCACTCCAGCTCGATTTCCGCAAGCTTCAGCGTGTCGGACCGGAAGGCGGTCAGGATGTAGGCGCCGCGCTTGTTCTTGCGAACTTCGTATGCAAGACGCTGCTCGGCCCACAGCTCGGCGCGAATGATGGTCGCGCCGTGCTTTTCCAGCACACTCTTGCACAGCTCGACTGCTCCTTCCGGGTCCTTGTTGGCAAACCCGGGGTCCACGAGGAACAGGCCCTCATAGGTCCTCTTTTGCTGCTCAGACATGACTTCTCCTGCCCCAGTTCAAGTGAATCCCTCCCGGTCTTTGCGCCCGAAGCCGCCGGGGTGCCGGCTTCGGGGAGGGGTGTGACGACGCAAAAGCTCGCGCCGCTACTTCTTCTTGGGTTCTTCTTTCTTGGCCGCCGGTGGTGCACCCTTGGCGGACGGCACTGTGGCCGCAGTAACGGCCGTGGCGCCTGCCGCGACACCAGTCGTCGACTCTTCCGAGCGACGGGCCTGGGCGCACTTAACGACATGGATCTCGCCGCTTGCGGTCAGTTCCGCGCCTTCCGGCAGTTGGAGGTCCTTGTAGCGAATGCTGTCGCCGACTTCGAGGTGGGTTACCTCGACTTCGATATACTTGGGGATGGCGCTCGCCGGGCAAAGGATGGGAACTTCGCCGTGCAGAACCTCAAGCAGGCCGCCGTGGGCCGCGCCGCGCGGTGTGCCGAGGAAGTGGACCGGCATGTTCAGTCTAACCTTGTCGGCCAGGTCGATGCGGATGAAGTCGATGTGGTGCAGCGCGTCGCCAAGGTGGTCGCGCTGAAGCCCACGCACGAGCGCCGGCTGCTTGGCATCACCAAAGTCGAGCTCGACCACGTGGTATGCCTCGCGGATGAGCTTCTCGACGTCGCGGTAGCTGAATGAAAGGTTGATGTTGTCGTCGCCGCGGCCGTACAGGACGCCGGGGAGACCACCGTTCGCGCGCAGTTTGCGCATGGCCTTCGTGCCGCTGATGGCGCGACGCTCGGCCTTCAATGCCGGGATCTGCATGTCTTCCTCAGTATTGGACCCCGATGCCTGCGTACCGCACCGTGCGGCGTGGCCTGCCTCGGGTTCTTTCCCAAAGGGCTACTTACTTACATTCAATTTTACGGCTGCAAAGCCGCAGCGCTCCCCTTTCGAGTCGCGGGCGAACACTTTGAGAATGTAGTCACCAGGTTCAAGGGGGGAGTCGAGCTTTCCCTTGAAGAAATACTGCCACGTCTTCGTCTTACTGCCATCCTCGAGGGTCGTTTCTGTGCTGGCTTTGCCGTCCGGCTTGGCTTTCAGGGCTGCCAAGTGCTTGTCGTTGCTGTTCGCATGGTTCTGGGCGACGATCTTCTCGGCGGCCTCCCTCTTCTTTCCGTCGGCTCCGGTCAACGCGGCCTTGTCAAACTCCTTCACCTCGTGTGCCAGCGTGGCGCGTGTGCATTCCACCCAGATCTCAGCGTCCAGCTCACCAATGTCTTCCGTCGAGTCGATGATGACACTGAGCTCGCTGTCGGCCTTGATCGGCTCGCCGCCGGCACCCAGCCGCATGCTGAGCTTGAGCTTCGGATACTGTATGCGCAGGCCCGGGTCGCCGGTCAGGTTGTAGAGGCTCTGGTGGCTCTGGTTCAGCTCGATGCGCTCTTTCTCGGGGATGATGAACATGGCCATCATGTCGAGGCGCTTTCGGTCCGGGTCGGTGGCGAGGACCAGCTCGCGCTTGGCGTCCATGAAGGCCTGGCCAAGGGTGGGGGCGTAGTTGTCGGTCAGCTCGTGCACCATTGCCTTCTCCAGCAGCGTGTTGCTGTAGGGGTGGCTGTCGCGGCTGCTGGCGATGACCGCGACCGGGGCCTTTTCGGTGAAGCAGATCTTCTCGGCCAGGCAGCCTTGTGGATGGTCGAGGTGGCCGGTTTCGCAGGCGATGATCATCATGACCGGCAGCTTGCCGCCTTCGATGTTGAACTTGCTGACGTCGTCGCTGGTCAGGATCGGGTAGCGCTTGTTCTTGCCGTCGACTTCGACGTACATGTCGTCGAGGCGGTCGTGCGCGCCGTGGCCGAGATAGCACAGCAGCAGCGCGCCGGCGTTGGCCTCTTCGATGACCTTGTCGCTGAACTGCGTCGGCACGTAAGCGTAGGGGCTGTTGATGTTGGCGTACGTCATGCGCACGTTGTGCGCCTGCGACAGCGACTCGGCGAACTGGATGAAAAGCTTCTCCAGCATACCGTCGATCACCGCTCCGAAGTGGCCCTCGCCCGCAAAGAACGTCAGGTTGCGCAGCCACTCACCCTGCTTGGCCGCTTCGTAGGCTTTCACTTTTGCCAGCGCCAGCCTGGCTTCGTCTACGGTGCGGGCCGGGATGCGTCCCACCGCGATGTCCGGCAGCCCGTCGTCGTCCTGCACCAGGTCCGCGTAGAAGTTGTCCGTCGGCACGCGCTCGCGGCGTGAGACGGTGGGGTTCGAGTCCATCTGGCGCGTCAGCATCCAGGGAATCTCGGTCTTCGCGTCGTAGTCGGTGGAGCTGTTGTTGGGGCAGTCGCCGAGCAGCAGCACCTGGAAGCCTTCGCGAATCTCGTCGCCCCCCGCGGTCTCCAGGATAGCGTTCTTGATCTCGGTAAGACCTGGCAGGTCCATGTCTTCAGGGTGGGTGATCGAGCTCATGGGCATCACCTTGGTAACGCGTCCGTTGTCGGCGCGGTACTTTGCCCAGTCATCCGCTACCTGCTTCAGCCCGTCTGCGCAAATGATGAGGTAGTCAACGGCCTTGGCTTCTTGGGCCGTAGTGTCCTTGGTCGGCGTGGAGTCCTGCGCGGCCGGGTTCGGCGCGGCAACGAAAAGGCACGCAACGGCAAGCGCCGTGGCGATCAGCGGGAACTTCTTCATGTGACTGCTCCTGGGCCCCAATTCTGTTCCTAGTGAGTCTGTGACCAGAATCCTCACGATAGGATGGCATTTCCCGATGACAAACCCCGGCGGAAGGCCGGGGTTGCCAGAGTTTGGGCCGGTGGCGGCTGCTATCCCTTGAAAAGCAGGCTGACAGACTCGTTGAAGTGGATGTTGCGAATGGCCGTGGCCAGCAGCTTGCTCACGCTGAGTACTTTCAGCGTGCCGAACTCCTTTCCTTCAATCGGCACAGTATCCGTGACGATGCACTCCTTGATCGGGGCGTTCTTCAGGCGCTCGACTGCGGGCCCGCAGAACAGGGCGTGCGTGCATGCGACGTAGACTTCCTTTGCACCGAACTTGAGACACGCTTTGGCGGCGTCGACGATACTGCCGCCGGTAGCGATCATGTCGTCAATCAGCACGCAGACCTGGCCATCCACGTTGCCGATCATGTCCATTACCTCGGTCTCTTCGCCGGAGACACGACGCTTGTCGACGATGGCCAGGCCGGCATTCAGCCGCTTGGCATAGCCGCGGGCGACTTTGCTTCGGCCGACATCGGGCGACACGATCGTCATGTTCTTGATGCCGTGGTTGGTCTTCAGGTTCTCGAAGTACTCATTGATGACCGGTGCCGCGTACAGGTGGTCCACCGGGATATCGAAAAAGCCCTGAATCTGTGCGGCGTGCAGGTCCATCGTGAGCACGCGGTCAAAGCCGGCGCTGACCATGCAGTTTGCAACCATCTTTGCGCTGATCGGCACTCGGCCTTCGTCTTTGCGGTCCTTGCGAGCGTATCCGTAATAGGGGACCACTGCGGTTATGCGCTCGGCACTTGCGCGGCGGGCAGCGTCGGCGAACAGCAGGCATTCCATCAGGTTGTCGTTTACCGGCGGGCTGGTGGACTGGATGAAGAAAGTGTCCACGCCGCGGATGTCTTCCTCGATCTTTACGTCGATCTCGCCGTCGGGGAATTTCTCTATGCGCGCGTGGCCGAGCGGCACCTCAAGAATGCTGCAGATCGACTCCGCGAGCTTTCGGTTGCTGTTGCCGGCGAAAATTTTCAGTCCCTTGGTCCGCATGCGGTGATCCTTGGTTAGCTCTTCTTGCGCAACTCGCGCGCCGGTGCGCCGACCACGATTGTGTCGTCCGGTACATCCCTGCCGTGGGGGACTACTGTGTTCGCGCCCGTTTGGGCGTTCTTGCCTACCTTCACCGGCGCGACCAGCACTGTTCCACAGCCGATGAAGGCGTTGTCGCCGACTTCCGTGTGATGCTTGGCCTTGCCGTCATAGTTCGCAACGACGCTGCCGGCACCGATGTTCACGTCTTTGCCCAGCGTCACGTCGCCGAGATAGGCCAGGTGTCCTGACTTGCTGCCGTCTCCGTAGACTGCATTCTTGGTTTCAACGAACGCGCCGACTTTGCAGTGGTTGCCCAGCTTTGTTCCCGGCCGAAGGTGGGCGAATGGGCCGATCTCGCAATGCTGACCGATTTCGACGCCTGCGCGGATCACCGTGTGAGGGAAGATCACGGTATCCCGGCCGATGCTGCAACCCGCTTCAATGTAAGTGGTCGCGGGCTCGTAAATGGTCACGCCCTGCTCAACCATCAAGTCGTCCATAATTCGGCGACGAGCAATGCCGTCCGCTACCGCGAGCTGCTTGCGGTTGTTGATGCCCATGACTTCCTGAGGGTCATCACAGGCGCAGGCCGCGACCTTGTTGCCGGAATCGGCGAGCAGCGGCACAACGTCGGTCAGGTAGTACTCTTTTTGAGCGTTGTTTGTGTCGAGCTTGTCGAGCACACCCAGCAGTCTGACGCAGTCAAACACGTACGTACCTGTGTTGACTTCTTTGATCGCTTCCTGCGACTGAGAGAGGTCTTTTTGCTCGACGATGCGCCGGGCACGACCGAGTCCGTCGCGTATCACGCGGCCGTAACCCTGCGGGTTGTCCTGCAGCGTCGTCAGCACCGTGCCGGCGGCCTCTTCAGTGCGGTGCATGTGGCGCATCAGCTCAATGCTGCGGGCGCGAATCAGCGGGACGTCGCCGCACAGGATAGCTACATCGCCGTTGAATCCGGCCAGTGCATCCCTGGCCTGCATCACGGCATGCCCCGTGCCTTGCTGCGGCTCCTGGGTGACGAAGCGAGTGTTGGGACGAGTTTGGAACTTCTCGCGGACGCGGTCGCCCTCGTGGCCGACGACCACGATCGTTTCCTCGGCGCCCATAGCATCGGCCTGGTTCAATACCCACTGCAGCATGGGGAGGCCCGCCAGCTTGTGGAGGACCTTCGGGGTGTCGGACTTCATGCGCGTGCTTTTGCCCGCGGCAAGAATCACGACTTTTAAAGGCTTGGCAGCCATCCAACACCGTTGTGTACGTGAGCCGGAAGTCTAGCCCATGCGGGCAAAGGAACAACCCTTCGACCAACTCCGGGCAGGCCTCTAGTCCAAGTTCAGGTCGCGCCATTTCACAAGAAGCCCGCGGCGGATGCCGCGGGCTTCTGTGGGGGGCATATGCTGCCGGCTTTGTTATGCCGCCGGCATGGCCTTGCCGGCAAAGCGCTCGCGAAGGAACGCCTTGGCGCGGTGCAGCCGTGACATCACCGTTCCGATCGGCAGTTTCAACTTGCTGGCGATGTCGCGATAGCTGAGTTCACCAACGGTGTTCAGCAACAGCACGTCACGATAGCGCCCGTCAAGCTCTTCCAGACCTTCCTTCAAGTCCTGGTCGAGCGTCTGGAGGAAGCTGTCGTCCTTTGCCAGCTCCTTTGGGCCCATCTGGGCGAAGCGATCGTCAAGCTCGGCGTTGTGCTCAACTCCGGCCATGTTTTCGACCCCTTCGACGAAGACGGACTTGATGCGGCGCTTCTTGCGGCGGTACTCATTGATGAACTGGTTGAACAGGATGCGTCCCAGCCACGCTTTCAGGTTCGTTCCCTGCTGAAACTGGGCGAACTTGCGCATGCCGCGGATGTAGGCTTCCTGCACCAGGTCCTCCGCATCCGCGCGGTTGCGGGTGAGGTGGTAGGCCTGCGCAAAGAGGTCCTGCATGAGCGGGAGTGCTTCTTCCTCAAACCGCTTTCTGAGTTTGGTCTTGGTTTCCATGTCTCTCTCTCCTCAAGACGTTGGTTGCCCCACGTCTTCCTTTATTGTCTATCCCGGCACTACGATTACTGTTCACCATACGAAAAGTAAGTTGCTTATCAAGAAATATTCGGCGGATCTTTCCATTCCATATTAGACAGACCAGTCGGTCTGAACATTCCACAAAAATCTAGCCTTCAATTCCGAGGCGCGAAGCCACGATTCGCCAGGCCGTCTCAGCCGGCCAGGTGCAGCGATGTACCGGTGATGCGGCGAATACCGCCTCTGCCAGCAAATAGATTTCATCGGCTACGTCCTGCATCTCTTCATCCGGCTTGCTGGTGCCCCGGAAGTGGGCACTTACCAGCTCAGCCAGGAACTGGCGAAACACGCCCTTGTGCCATTTGACCAGTTCGCGGACGCGGCTCCCGGCGTCGCGGAACTCACTGACCATGTTCAAGTACGCGCAGCCATTTGCTGACACCCCACAATTGCAGGCATCGCCGAGCCACTCGAAGACACGGCCGATCTTCTCGGCCGGTGTCTTGCCCTTGGCAACAACCGAGCGCAATTCAGCCATCATGCGGTCGTGACGCTGCTCAAGCGAAACGACCAGCAGGTCTTCCTTGGTCTTGAAATGGTGATAGAAACTGGCTTTGCAGATACCGGCCTGTTTGATGACCTCATTGATGCCGGTGGCGGTGTAGCCCTTTTCGTAAAACAGGCGCGCCGCCGTCTCGAGAAGACGATCGCGGACACTCAGGTTTTCAGCGGTCTCGGTCATGCTGGAAGTGTACAACAGACCGGTCGGTCTGGCAAGCAATTAAACTGGTTTGGCTGGCCCGTTTTCGGACTGGTGGGTATGGCGGTTCCAGATCGAGTTGTGGTTGCAATCACCGGCGCCTCGGGCATCCAATATGCTCAGAGACTGTTGCAAGTGGTCACCCAGCAAGGTCTTGAGACACATGTCGTGTTCAGCGACGCCGCCTTTGACGTCTGGAAGGCTGAGTTGGACATTCCGTGCGATCCCAAGAAGCCCGATCTGAAGGCGTTTGCGGGTGCTGACGGCAAGTTCCTTCTATACAGGAACAGCCAGGTCGGCGCGCCGATCGCCAGTGGCAGTTTCCGACACAGGGGCATGGTCATTTGCCCATGCACGATGAGCACGCTCGGCCGTGTCGCCAACGGCACCGGCGAAGGGCTGATCGGCCGCGCAGCCGAAGTGACGCTGAAGGAGCGCCGCAAGCTGCTGATCGTCCCGCGCGAAACGCCGCTGTCACTGATCTCCCTGCGCAACATGGTGCAGGTGACAGAAGCCGGCGCCACCATCATCGACGCCAACCCGGGCTTTTACTCGCGCCCCAAGACCGTGCAGGATGTGGTAGACTTCGTGGTAGGACGGGTGCTCGATCATCTCGGAGTACCCAATGACATCACCAAACGCTGGGGCGAACGCCCGTAGCCGGTTCGACCTGTGTGTAGTATGGGCGATCATCCTTGGTTCGCCCTTGATGGTGTTGTTCCCGACCGTCAGGTCCTTCAGTCCTTGGGTACCCACTATCAAGTCGGTTTTCGTACTGCTGATTCTCTGCAGAGCGGTCGAGCGCCAAGGCTCAATCGGTGCAAACAACGACCATCACGCCGCGCGCGCCCTGATGCATAGCCTCTGGCTTCCGCTATACGGCGCGCTCGTTCCGCTGTCGGTGCTGTCAATTCTGGAGCTCTGGATGTCGAACGGATACGAGCCAACGAGCGTCCGGTGCTTGGTTCTGTCGGTACTCATGGCCTTGTGGCTGGCCAATGAAGCCGGCGCAGCAATTGAATGGACAAGATCGGCCAAGGGTTGGGATTTGGTGAGAGGCGTCGTTATAGCAGCAACGATTGCCTACTGTGTAGGCTGGGTCATCGTATTGCTGTTCAGACTATGACGGGGGAGAGGACATGACCGTCGAAGGCATCTTCTACGGATTCATCTACGTGTCGGACCTTGAGCGCAGCATCAAGTTCTACGGCGAGACGTTGGGCTGGAAGATCGGCACGCATGAGAAGGACGTCGCCGGATTCGCTTTCGGCAGCGGCTACCTGATCATCCACCAGGACACGCGCGAAGAGGGCAAGCGTCAGTACGGCGGCGGTATGTTGCTGGCCGTGAAGGTGGATGACATCCAGGCCGCGCACGCGGAGTTGAAGGAGCGTGGCGTGAAGGTCGGCGAGATCCTCAAGCAGCCGTGGCAGGAGCACCAGTTCTACTTCGAAGACCCGGATGGGTATCACTGGAGCTACGGCCAGCACGTGCCCTAGAGCCCCGGCGGAAAAGCCGGGGGCGAACGCCGCTTGCGGCATTCGAGCTCGTGACATGTTCATGCGGCTTGCGCCGCATATCCCCGGCCTGTCGGCCGGGGCTCTTGTCCGCAACCCGCGCTCGTTCATGTATGGCCGCCGCTTGCCGGTAAGGCCTCGGTTGGTACACTTCCGCCCACCGAACGAGACAGTCGGGGCGTAGCTCAGCCTGGTAGAGCGCTTCGTTCGGGACGAAGAGGCCGGAGGTTCGAATCCTCTCGCCCCGACCAAAGAAATGGGGCTTCCTCAAGGAAGCCCTGTTTTCTTATCACCAAGCTTATCACCAAGGTCCAAGCATAGTCGGGCGCTCTGGCATTTTGCATCTCCCACGAAATTCGCAATCGGCTCAAGGCACTAACGGCGCTATATGCTTGCAAGCGCGGGCGGGTGAGCGGGCAATGTTTCACATATCGGAAGATCTTGCGAATGAGTAAGGTCACTGGCTGCGCTCAACATGAATCTGGGGATGTGTAGAGGGGAAATCCATGCTGCGGAATCTGGTCTGTCTGATCGTTATTCTCGGAATTGGGTTTGCGTTGGGTTGCCCGTCAGGAGTGGCGGTCGCACAGGACTCAGAAGTGGGCGAGACAAAAGACGTGGACGCAGTCGTGACGGCGTGGGACGCCTACCAAAAGGGGAAGGAAGCGTACCAAGCGACGCGCAAACAACTGGTTGCAGATCACAAGGCGGGGAAGATCAGCACCGACGATGCGAACGACAAGTTGAAGGAGGCGCAAGAGGTTTTCCTCCCGCTTCAAGATGCGTTCCTTGGCTCGATGGAAAAAGCGGATTGGAAAGCCTATGCCGGAGACGCACACCGGGAGATGCTGGATCTGGGTCTCTACCTCCTTGGACTGAAACACACAAAAGACGGCGCGTACGCCTCCTCGGCCAAAGCCTACGAGGCACAACTTGAGATGTGTCCTGACAGCGAGCATTCGCTGGAGATTAGGTACCAGCGCTTGCCGCAGGCTCTGGTAGCGGCTGGTGAATTGGAAAATGCGCTGATCCGCGCGGGCGAGCTGGTCGAGAGTGCAGGTGACGATGAGAAACCGTTGCTGATGGTGGCCCTCGGGGACCTGCGCGCCGCGTCGGGTGACGTGGGTGCCGCAGTAATGACCTATAAGGGCGTGCTCGAGCTGACCGGCGAAGAGACCCTGCAGCGAAACGATCCCCGACGGGGTGCTCAGGGGTTAGCGTCAAACCGTTTGTTGTACGTCGGGCGTCCCGCGCGAGATTTCGCGGGCGCGACATGGGTCGGTGCAGAAGCCAAAAGTATTTCCGACTTGAAAGGGAGCATTGTCGTTTTCCACCATTGCGAGATTGCTAGCCTAAGCAGTCGCCAGGCAATGCGTAGGCACGACGACATTTACAAACACAACAAAGATCGACAGTTGGTCGTTGTTGGACTGACCTGCGATCGCGGTCGCGGGTTCAAGCCTTCGGATCGGGACGATCTGTCGAAGGGCGAAGTAATCCGAGATATCGCACAGGAAGCGTACGCAGAGCACATAAGCGAGTTCCGGGAACTCGCTGACATCAGTTATCCATTCGTACTTGCGCCGGTGTTGCAGATTCTCGCGCACGACTTTCAGAAAAGCCCGGGATGGGCAGTCGTGAATCGCGAAGGCGTAGTCGTTCTGAAGACTCAAGGCGAAGGGAACCAGTGCATGATGGAAGCTTGTGTTGACGCGCTTCTTGCTAAAGACAACGCTGAAGGCGACGAGAAAGACAAGTGATGCGCTCGTTGCCTTCATACATGCGGAAGTGACGCACTCTTCGGGACGAAGAGGCCGGAGGTTCGAATCCTCTCGCCCCGACCAAAGAAATGGGGCTTCCTCAAGGAAGCCCTGTTTTCTTGTTACTCGGCACCGAACATGAGTGCATCCCGAGTCATCATCATCGGCGCCACCGGCATGATTGGTGGCCTGGCGCTGCAGCACTGTCTGGATCGCGCAGATGTTGCGCAGGTGACCATCTTGTCACGTCGGCCGGTGGGGATCAGCCATCCTCGACTTCATGAAGTCCTGCACGACGACTTCGGCGACTATTCGGCCGTTGCGGCTGAGCTGGCGGGGCACGATGTCGCGCTGTTTTGCCTTGGCGCCTACACCGGCGTGCTGCCGGACGACGAGTTCAGGCGTGTGACGGTGGACTACGCGCTCGCGTTCGCGAATGCCCTGTACGCGGCGAGTCCCAGGGCCGTTTTCTGCTTCCTGAGCGGCCAGGGAGCGGACCAGTCCGGCCGCAGCCGGATGGCGTTCGCGCGCTACAAGGGCGAGGCCGAGAAGGGGCTGCTGGCGATCGGCTTCCCGCGGGTGCACCTCTTTCGCCCGGGCTACATTTATCCGGTCTCACCGAGAAGAGAGCCAAACTTCGCGTATCGCGTGATGCGTGCGCTGTGGCCCGCTGTGCGGCTGATCTATCCCAACCTGGGAATTGCATCCGACGCGCTGGCGCTCGCGATGGTGGAAGCCGGACTCTCCGGCGACGAAGGCGCGCCCGGTACGGTTCTTGAGAACCGGCAGATCCGGCAGTTCGCCCGGCGGGGTCGTTAGGCTGCAGCCCACCACCGAATGCAGTCAGACAGCGCCTTTCGTGCAGGGGGTCGCGGCGGTGCGCTGCCGCGCCGTACAATCAGCCCATGGCCGCAGAATTCATCGGAGCGGAAGACTCCTACCTGTTCCGTCATGCATTGATGCGCGACGTGGCCTATGAGTTGCAGCTTCCGCGCGACCGGGCCGAGCTGCACATGCTGGTCATCGCCGCTTTTGAGGACACTCACGGCGACCGCCCGCCACTGCCGGTGCTCGATCCCCGATCAACCGGCGCATGGCACAGGCACTCGTTGGATCCTTTTGCGGCCGAACTCGCTGCGCACGCCGAGTTGGCCCTGCTGGCCGGAGGCACGCCGCACCAGCGGGACGTCTGTCGCCTCTACCTGCATCGCGCGGCCGGCCATGCGCTGGACGGCTTCCAGAACGTCGCAGCGGAGACACTTTGGGCAAAGTTGGCGGACTACTACGACGGCTGGAAGAAACTTGAGTGCATGCGCCTGGCCGCCGCACCTCTCGCGGACACTTCAAGGCACGCGGCAGCGATCGAGCGTTTGGAAGTCGCGCTGGCACTCGCGCGCGAGTCCGGTGACCGCATGTCTGAAGGCTCACTGTTGGCCGACATCGGTAGCGCGGTGGGCTCACTCGGGCGGCGCGAGGAGAGCATTTCCCAGCTCGAGCAGGCATTGGGGATCGCGCGTGCTGAAGACGACATTCGGACGCAAGCCAAGGTGCTCGCCAATCTGGCAGTCCGGCACGTTGAGCGGGGCGAATACGAGCGCGGGGAAGAGCTTGACCTGGAAGCCATCAAGCTCTTTCAAGAGATGGGGGACAAACAGCGCGAAGCACGCGTAATCAGCAATCTCACGAACGTCTACTCATTCAGCGGCAGGATCGAGCAGGCGGAGAAAACCTGTCGCAAGGCCCTCGCACTGGCGCGGGAGATTGCGGACAAGCGCGTCATGGGGTTGGCGCTGAGCAATCTGGCCGGACTGCTTGAGCACCAGGGTCAGTTCGAACACGTGGAGGAGTACTATCGCGAGGCGGCGGACCTGGAGCATGACATCGGCAACCCGGCCAGCGAGTCGTTTACATTGGGGAAGCTTGCAAACCACCTGATGCAGATCGGCGCGCTCGAGAAGGCAGCATCCGTGCTGACGCGCGCAGAGGATTCGTTGCAGGGAAGAGAACTGCCCGAAATGTGGTACATCACTCGCTGCAGGCGGGGCATCTACCTCGCCATGACCGGCGATGCAGCCGGTGCCCGGAAAGCGTGGGATGATGGCACGGCCGGGCTCACGCGTCTGCAGCGCACAAACTACCTCCGGCGCGCGGTTACGGAGATGAAAGAGCGTTGCTCACAGGCCGGCGTGCCGCCGCTGGAATAGGCTTGCACCAAATGGAGAGAGGGGAGGCCTTTCGGCCTCCCCCTTCTGGGTTTGCGCTTGGTGGTCAGGCTGACCTAGGAGGGATTCCTGCGCGCCGCGCGAACTCGCGTGGCGATGACAAGCAGAGCCAGTGCACCCAGTAGCAGGCCCCACGTGCTGTCAATTTCTACTCCGGCCGTCGAGCATCCGCCGCCACTGTCGCCGCCGCCGGAGTTCGTGCCGGTAGTCGTGCTTGCGAACCCGGACACCGTGAAGGTGTACGCGCCTTCGTTGGCGTCGTTGTTCAGGATCTGGAGTTGAAAGGTGAAAGAGCCCACCGCGGTCGGCGTAACCTGGATGTCAAATGTCGAGCTGCTGCCGACCGTGATGGTTGAAGAAGGCTGGGTGGTCACTGTGACCGTCGCGTTGGTCGGCCCAAGCACCTGTACTGCCGGCGTGCCGGTCAGCAGCAGGTCCATATTGCCGTTGTTCTGAATGGTCATGGTGTAGTTGGCAGCCTTGCCCGGCTGGATGTTGCCGAGGCTGAAGACGCCGCCCTGCGCCACCGGCAGATTGGTGGGGTCGAGGACATCGATTTCTGGTGTCGAAAGGCCCGTGCCGCTGACGGTGAACGTATAGCTGCCCTCGTCGAGGTCATTGTTCAGGATCGTCAGCGTGAAGCTGAACGCCCCGCTTCCCGGCGTGATCTCAACGACGAACGGCGCGAGGCCAGCCGGCGCAAGGCTTGTGACGGTTGGCTGCGTGATGACCGATGCAGTCACGTTGGTTGCACCCTGCAGATCGACAACCGGCGTGCCTGTCAGGTCGAGCGTCGAGTTGCCGCCGTTGACGATGTAGTACGTGTGCTGGGCGGTTACGTTTTCGGCCACGCCGCCGAGGGCATCAACCCCGCCGTCGGCGATCGAGGTGCCGGCCGGGCGCTGAACGTCGATTTCGGGCTCAGCCCCCGTGCCAACGATCGTGATCTTGTACTGCGGTTCATCAGGATCGTTGCTGGGAATCAGCACCTCGACCAGGAACGTGCCGCCGGCAGTGGGGGTGATCTCAATGACACCCGAGTCCGACTGGGTCGGGCTGAGCGTCGTTGTGGTTGGCTGTGTCGTGACGTTGACCGTGCAGTTGTATGAGTTGGTGATCTGGATGACAGGTGTACCGGTCAGGTCCAAATCGTTGGCCCCACTGGGCGCAACATTCGTGATGTCATAGGTGAACTGTACGGCCTGGCCGATCGGATTGATGCCGACGATATCGATGCCGTTGTGGGCAATTGAAGTGCTGCCACGAGAAACGTCGATGTCAGGCAGGACTTCCAGGAATACTTCGTCGAACCCAAGCCCGTCACCACCGGACCAGGAGGAGTCATCCTCACCTTGGAATCGCAGCACCATGTTCGCCGTGAAGTTCCAGCTTGCAGCAACGACCGCTGCGGAAACATCGATCATCTCGAGGTTCCAGCTGTTGTTGGTAGCGGACGCAGGGTCTAGATAGAGCAAAGATATCCAGGTCACGCCGCCGTCGTTGCTGAGGAAAACATTGTCGCCGTCGTCTGTCTCATCCGCATTGTCCGCCCAGGCGAAGCTCAGCGTGACGACGTCGGTAGCCGCATTGATGCCCGACATGTCGAATAGCAGATCGATTGCGCCCTCTGAGCGTGAGCTCGGGTGATCGATACCGGCATATGCTGCTCCAGCATACGGAGAGAGTGAAGACCCGGGGGCGCCCACGACAACGTTTCCGTCGTTGGTGGTCACTTCGCTCGATACGACGCCACCAGTGCTTGAAGCAACAGGGTAAAATCCTGCAGCGACCTGGGTTTTCATATTGCCGAGCGCGGTTTCAAATCCTGTATAGAAAGGTAACCCTGCCGGCTGAAGAATTGTCGCTAGCGGTCCACCGCTTACAGGGAAATTGCCATTTACACCGCCGGGCGTGGTCGTGATGCTGCCGGCCGCTGAAATCTCACAGCCAATGTCGGACGGCACGGTGGCGCCGCTGACAATGTCGATGCTCACGAATACCAACTCGCCTGTACTGTTGAGTTGCAGAAGCGGTGAGCCATTGAAGCTGGCCTGACCGGAACTGAACACGGTGCCGGCTCCGATCTGGGTGTCACCAGTGTTCAGTACGTTGTCACTGTTGCTGTCGACCCAGAGACGAACCGCACTGATCTCGCTGTCAGCCAGTGATCCAAGCTTGTTGACGATGACATCGCTGACGGCCTGGTTCGAGTTGATTCCATCAAGAGTGAAGCTGCCAATCACGACGTCCGTATCTCCAGGGCGTGCGATATTCGCGGCAACGCCGTCACCTGCGCTCACCAAGACCTGCGCCGCCGGGGCAAAGACACTGATGTCATCAATCAGCAGGTGATCGGAGGTCAGCGAATCAACCATCTGGAAACGGATGATCACCTGATTGGTGTAAGTCAGTGAAAGGTTTGAAAGCATCGTGCGCAGGTTGATTGACTCCTGGTGCCAGATGCCTTCTGTGCCGCCCCCGTCAAACTGGTAGAGCGCGACTTCCCAGGTTGCTCCGCCGTTGGTGCTCAGGAATACGCCCTGGTACGGGTCGGTCGCGGCGAGCGCGTCGAGGCCTTCGTCATTCCAGAAGAACTCAAGCATCAACGTGTCTGTTGCAATGCTGAAGGCCGACATGTCGAAACTCAATTCCATGCTGGTTGCGCCATTCCCACTACCGCCGAACATGTCGAGCATGCCGGTGCCGCCGTTGGCGCTGCTGCCTGCAACAGCACCCGTCGCGATCTGATAGTCGCTTGCACCGGTCGCTGCGCCCGTGCCCGGTGTTGAACCGACTGCGGTTACAGTAGGAATGTTCGACTGCGCCCCTGTTGCAAACGTGGCGTTGAAGTAGGGCTCAGGCAACTCGAAGTCCTGTACAAACGGGTAGGAAGTCGCCGGGGCCTTCAGTACGACCCTGTCCATGTCAACCGGGAATGAGCCGCCCACGTAGCCGGGGGTCGTCGAAATGTCGCTGGCCATGTCGATGCTGAAAATGATCTCGGCCGGCACCGTCGCCGTGGCAGATACATCGGCGGTGACAAAGAGACGAATCGTTTCATTGTTGGTGTAGTTGCGGAGAGGCGAGCCGTTGAAGGCAGCTACGTTACCGGAAAGGGCTGAAACAGTGGAGCCCAGCTGCGTATCGCCGGTGTTGAAGACGCCATCCGTATTCGTGTCTTCCCAGAGCTTGACGTTTGACAGGTCGCTGTTGGCGATGCTGCCTGTCTGGAGAAGCGTGACGCCGTTCAGCGCCTGCGTCGAGTTGATCGAGAAGGTGTCAAATCCACCGACAAGGGTATCGGTCGCGCCCACCTGCGCCATCGACGTCAGGCCCGTGACCTGTGTGACTTTCAGGTGAGAGGTCGGGTCTTCGATATAGATGTCGTCGATGAGCAGATGATCGCTGGTGAGATTTTCGGCCAGCTGGAATCGGATCACCATCTGGTTCGTGTATGAAAGGCTAAGCGCGGTCATCGCGGCCGAGAGGTCCATGCTGACGTAGTTCCAGACACCGGTGTTGAGCGATGGTGGGAACTGATAAAGCGCCGCGCCCCATGTGGTGCCGCCGTCCGTGCTCAGGAATACGCCCTGCATAGGGTCGGTCGCCGCGAGAGGGTCAATGCCTTCATCGTTCCAGTAGAATTCGAAGCCCACGTAGTTGCTGGTCGAGAAGCCCGTCATGTCAAAAGCGAGGTCAAGGGTTGTCGCTCCTGTGCCCGTGCCACCGAACATGTCAAGCATGCCGGTGCTGCCATTATTCGGGTCGCTGCCGAGAATCGTACTGAAGCTCACTCCGTATCCGCTTGCGCCCGTTGTGGCGGCGCTCCCCGGCGTACTGGGGGGCGTTGCGGTAACAGTCGGGACCGTTTGAGCGCCTGTAGTGAATGTCGCGTTGAAGTATGGCGGGGCGGTCTCGAAGCCCTGGAGATATGGGAACGAGGTGACTGGGCCGGAAATGTAAGCCAGTGTTCCCGTGACCGGATAGGTCGTCAGGTCCGTCTGTGCGCCGACATTGATGTCAGATGCCGAGCTGACCTCAGCGCCGAAGCTTGTGCCGGGCGCGAGGCCCGCGTTGATGTCGTAAGCCACGAGCAACCGATCACTGGCTCCGCTTGCGATGGTGTGGATCGGGGAGCCGGTGAAAGTGGCCTGGCCACTGGAGTAGGTTGTACTGCCGAGAGACGTGTCTCCGCCGTCGACAGAGCCGTCCTTGTTGTTGTCCAGCCACAGGGCGACGGCGGTGATGTCCGAGTCGGAGATCGTGCCGGTCTTTGTGACAGTCAGAGACGTGATCGAAGTGCTGCCACCTCCGCTCGACACCGACAGCGACAAAGCAGTCAGGTCCGTTTGCGCGCCTGTATACAGGCCACCTGCAGACGATCCACCCATCACAAAGCCGTTCAGGGGCAACTCGGAGTTCATTCCAGCCTGGATCTCACCCTGGGTGCGGGCACTGGTCCAGAATCGGAATTCATCAACGGCGCCGTCCCAGTTGCTGGTCGAAGTCGGAGTGACAGCGCCGACAACCAGCGAGCCAGAGAGCACCGACGTACCGCTTTGAACCGTGTCTATATTGCCGTCGAAGTAGACGGTCACGTTTCCGCCTACCGGGTCGTAAACGATTGCAAGATGTGTCCAGGTGCCGGCCGTCAGGGAGCCGGCAGTGGTTATGGAACCGGCAGTGCCGCCGAGGCTCGAAATGGACAGCGTGCCGCTCGTGTTCTGGAAGCAGCGGAACGATGACGAACCGATTCCGAACAGGTATCCAAAGGCCAACGATGTCGGGCGAACCCAGCATTCGAGCGTCCAGGGATCGCTGGCTGTCAGGTTCGGAGACCAGCCCGTGTCAATTGCTCCGCTGGCGTTCGTGAAGTCGAGCGCGGCAGCACCGAGCTTGCCTGGTGAGATCCAAGTGGGCGCAGTGGTCGGCAGCGAGGCCGGATTGTTGCCCTGCCCCGGATTCGCGTCGTTCGCAGTCGTTGTGCCCGTCCCTTCATTCATCTTGTAGTAGATGACCTGAGGAGTTCCCTGCGCACCCAACACGGACGCACAGAGCAAGGCCAGCAAGATCAACCCGGCCACACGAGTCGGGCTGAAGTGAAACGTCGAACTGTTTGGAGCAGTAGTCATTCGATTCCTCTTGTTAGCGGTCTCTCGTAGTGCCGCGGTTCCCAACACGCGGACACACTTGTTCGTAACGAGCCGGACCCACGGATTCCTTCCGTCTAGCGGCAGACTGAGGCAATGCTGGGCCGATCATCGAAAGTTGCTTGCGCAACCAGCGTGCCAATGCGGTTGCGGAGTGGATTCGCAGGCCGTAAGTCGAGTGATCACTGAGGTTTGAGGACTTACGGCGCACCTATTGACGCGTCAAGAAGTGTGCGACAGGTGCGGAAGGACGGGCCAGTGAACGAGCATGATCGATCAAGATCGATCATGCTGTGAGAAATGTCGCTCGAACGGGGGCGCTAAAGTTTTTCGAGAATTTCCAGCGACTCGCGAATGATCGGCGACGCGTCACGAGGGCCAAATCGAAGCCGTTTCGCAAGTGCAAGCGCCTCGGCAGCTGCTTCGTGCGCTTTCGCGGGATCACTGTTTGCCGAAGCACGCGCAAATGCGGCAAGCGTGCGGAACCAGTCACGGCCCTCACTGGACGTTTGGCTTCGCCAGAACAACTGGGCGGGTTTCAGGGCGGCCAGAGCATCGTCTGGGTTGCCTTGGGCAAGCAGCAGCTCCGCTCGTGCTACGCCAATGCCGGCAGACAACTCCTCATCACCGTCTGCGAGTGCAAGCGCTTCGTCGAGCAAGCGCTCGGCCGCTGCGTGGTTGCCGCGTCGGGACTCGAGTACGCCAAAACTTTCGGCGCAGACGCATTCAGTTTTCGTGCTGCTCTGGCGCCGGGCTTCTTCACGGCATTCGCGCAGCCAATGCTCGGCCTTCTCAAAATCGTCCAGCTCGACGTACATGAGCCCGGTATTCATCTGGTTCGTCATCATCGTGTGGCGGTCACCCAGGTCGCGAGCGAGCTGGTCGCATTCAAGGGCGTATGTGACGGCCTCGTCAAAGCGCCGCAGGCGTCTACAGACCAGCGAGCGATTGCCGAGCGACAGGGTGATCATTCGTTTGTCCATCAGCTCGCGATAGATGGACTCGGACGCTGCGATCTGCTCGAGCGCGCTCTCGTTATCGCCGCGCTTCAGAAAGATGCTTCCGCGAATGCTGTGCACGAACGCCACGCCAGTGAGATCACCGCTTTGCCGAAGTACTGTTTCCGCCTGATGGCTGTACTTCAGGGCGTCGTCGAATCGGCCCATTGTGCCACAGGCAAGCGCCATCCGGGCGAGCACGCGGCCCGCGTTGTTTTCGTTGCCGAGTCTTTCGAACACCGGTAGTGCCTGCTCATGAAGCTGCTGGGCGATCTCAACGTTCCCAGCTGCGTACTCTACACCGGCCATCTGAAACCGGCTCGTTGCGAGCAGCATCTCGTCATTGATGCGCTCAGCCATTTCCACAGCGCGGCGTGCCAGCTCGCTGGATTTTGACGGATCGCCCGCTTCATGTTCAGCCTGGCTTAGATTGGAGAGCAGCTTGGTGTGTTGCGGACTGTCTCGATCTCCTGCGGCCTCGAGTGCCTTGCGCAGTACCGGAACCCTCGCATTGCCCGGGCCTCGAACGCGATACAGGTGGCCGAGCTCGTTTGCCAACTCGAGATGCATGTCGGTGCACTCGGGGTCCTCACGCCGTTCGAATGCCCAGTCTGCAGCAGCACGTAGGTTGGCGCGCGCATAGTCGAGCCGATCCAGCGCCTCCAGAGCGTCCTGTGTGTACGCGCGTCGGGTCCACTCCGTGCCGTAGCGCCGGTAGTACTTCGCGAAGCGGGCGGCGACTGCCTCGCGTTCGGCGTCATTGGCGAGCTTTGCCCAGCGCTCCGCGGCGTATTCGCGGATCAGCTGGTACATGTTGAAGCGCGTTTCATACGATGTCTCAAGCGCACGCAGCAGGCTCTTTTCACGAAGGCTCTGGATTACGTCCATCGGGGCGGGCGCGTCTGGAAATCTTGACAGGTCAAGTATTTCCTCTGCGGCATCGAGGAAGAAGCCCCCTCGAAACACCGACAGCTGCGCGAACGCCCAGCGCTCAACTTCATTGAGCAGGTCGTAGCTCCAGTCCAGCGTGGCGTGAAGGCTGCGCTGGCGAGGTTGCAGGTCGCGGCGAGATGACTTCAGCACTTCAAACAGCTTGTCGAGCCGCTCGGCGATCTGCTCAGGTTGCATGATCACCATCCGCGCCGCCGCCAGCTCAATAGCAAGCGGCATGCCCTCAAGGCGCAGGCAGATTCGTGCAACCGCCGCGGCCGAGGTGGGGTTCAGCTTGAAGCCGATGTGATGCACGCGGGCGCGCTCAACGAACAGTCGTACCGCTTCGCTTTTGGCAATGGTATCCGGGTGTGCATGTTCTTGCGGAAGCGCCAGGGACTCCAGCTCGAACTCCTGCTCGCCTTCAATGCCAAGCAGCGCGCGGCTGGTCACCAGAAACACGATCTGCGGTGCCTGGCGCACCCAGTCCGCCACGGTGGGCGAGGCCACTTCCGCGACTTGCTCAAAGTTGTCGAGAATCAGCAGGCTGGGGGCGCGACTCCGCAGCATGCTGCCAACGGCCAGTTCGGGTGACTGGTTTCCTGTCAACGGAACGCCCAAGGCTTGCGCCACAGCGTAGGCAACGCCCTCGACGTTGCGCGACTCTGTCAGGTCCGCGAACCACACTCCGCCTTCCAGCTCGCCGACGAGCAGTCGGCCGACTTCCCGTGACAGGCGCGTCTTGCCCGTGCCTCCGGGGCCGGTAACCGTGATCAGGTTCGGCTTGCCGTTGCTGATCATCATGCGAAGTAGCTGGGTTTCTTTCTGACGTCCAATGAAGGACGTGCGCGGCGAATCGAGGTTCGTATGCCGGTTGCGTTCCGCGAGCGGCATCGGCTCGATGGGGGCCTCTGCAACGACCGATTCTACCGGTCGTGAATCGGGCGCCTGGCCTCGTCGACATGCGTCAATGTCGATACGCAGCTTCTTGCCTTCTTCATGGATCAGCCCTAGCCGCAACGGGATCGGCTTGATGTGTCGCTGCCACTCGTTCACGAGCGCATTGTTTGTGGGCCCGTCGCCGCGCACCGCGCGCAGGCAGACGAGGACATCGTGGCGTGCAAACTTGTTGGTGCCGAGGTGGTCGTTGAACTTGAGCAGGAAGTCAGCCCACAGCCCGGAGTCCTCTGCGCCTGCCAGGTACAATTCGCGGAACGCATCAACGTAGCCGGCGCTCTTGTCGACCGGCGTCTCAAGCGGCTGTGCGGCATGAAGTGCAGCCGGCAGGTCCTGGACAATAATGGTTCTGCGCTCACCGGCCTGCGCGGATGCATAGGCCATGGCAGAGCGCAGCTCGCGGATGTTTCCCGGCCATGAGTAGTGTTCCAGGGCTTCGATCGCTTCGACTGAGATCGTCTTGTCCAGACCGGCTTCAGGCGCGAGGTTCTCGTCCAGGAAGTACCTTGCCAACTCGGCGATATCTTCGACGCGCTCGCGCAGTGGCGGAAGCGTGACGACAAACGAATTGATTCTGTAGTACAGGTCTTCGCGGAACTTGCCCGCAGCGATCTGCGCCTTGAGGTCGTGGTTTGTGGCGCAGACCAGACGAACGTTGACGGGGATTTCGCGTGTCCCTCCAACGCGGCGAATCACGCCTTCCTCCAGAGCTCGCAGAAGTTTGGGCTGGATCTCGAGTGGAGTGTCGCCGATTTCGTCCAGGAACAGCGTTCCGCCCTCGGCTGCCTCGAACAGGCCGGCAGTATCCTTTACTGCGCCGGTGAAAGCGCCGCGCATGTAGCCGAATAACTCGCTCTCGAACAAGTTCGCCTGGAACGTTGCGCAATTGAGGGATACCAGTCGCCCGCCGCGGTCTGACTTGCGGTGAACGTACTCTGCGATCACACCCTTGCCGGAGCCGGTTTCGCCGTAGATCAGTACCGGGGCCACCTGGCGTGCAGCCACGGAAGCGTCATCGAGTGCTTTTCGAAACGCGAGTGAGGTGCCAATCAACTGTGTAGATGCCTTCGGCATGTGTTCGCGGCTGCGCAATTCCCAAGGCTGCACAGCCGATGAGTCTAGTCTAGCGGCAGTTCGGCAACTTCCCAACCTGGGAATCGCACTGGCAGGCAAAGGGATTGGGCAATTGCCCAAGTGCATTTGCCGCCTTGAGCCGAGAAATGAGTGTGTGGAACGCGCGCTCCATTCGTATTACAGTTGTTCGAGTTCGTAATACTGGTTGCCTATGTCTGATCTTGTGCGTCTCAGCATTTCTCTTGAAGCGGACCTGGCTGCCGAGCTTGACCGGTTGGTAGACCAGTCGCGCTATGAGAACCGGTCCGAGTTCGTGCGGGACCTGATACGCGAGCGCCTCGTGGATGAAGAATGGGCGCGGGGCGGAGAAGTCCTCGGTACAATCACGCTGATTTACGATCATCACCAGAACGGTTTGACTGACAAGCTCAACGAGCTTCAGCACGAGTACCACGCCAACGTACTCGCCAGCACCCACGTGCACCTCGACCATCACAATTGCGCCGAAATGATCATGATGCGCGGCAAGCCCGATGTGCTGCGCGAACTCACTGACGGCATGCGGAAGCTCAAGGGCGTCATGCACGCGGCATTTGCCCTTAGCTCAACGGGCAAAGGGATCGTCCGTGGGGGGCATCACCATGCATGAGTTGCTGATTGCGCTCGGCACGGGAATCATTGCGGGCATCGCGCACGTCTACATGGGCGCGGATCACCTTGCGGCGCTGATGCCCTTGAGCGTCGGTCGCAAGCTCAAAGCCGCCTGGCTTGGTGTGCGTTGGGGCGTCGGCCACAGCATGGGAGTCATCATCGTTGCCGTTATCTTCCTTGTCGTTCGCAGGGCGGTGAACATCGATCCCTTGAGCGAGTGGGGGGAGCGCATCGTTGGCGTGATGCTGATCGGTTTGGGTATCGTCGGCTTGCGTGCAGCCTTCAAGCACAAGCTCCACGCGCATACGCACGACCACGGCGAGGGCGACCACGCACACCTGCACGTCCACACCGGAGAAGGCCATCCGCCCGACCAGCGAGCCGAGGAGCATTCGCACTTCCACACTCACGCGGCGCTTGCGGCGGGCACGCTTCACGGAGTGGCCGGAATGGCCCACCTTATGGGCGTACTGCCCAGCCTTGCATTCCCCACGTTGAAGGAGTCTTTCAGCTACCTCGGAGGATTCGCGGGCGGCACTGTGGCCGGCATGGCCTTCTTTGCAGCGGCGTTCGGGACAATTACGGCCAAGTTGGGTCAGAAGGCGCCGAAGATGATCAAGGGCTCGATGTATGCAGCCGGCGCCATATGCATCATCGTTGGAGTGGCGTGGATTGTCGTGCCGCTGATGGGCTATGAGTTGCCCTGAGTCGCTTCTAGGTTCCGCTCGGGAAGATCCAGCGGATGCCTATGAAGTAGAGCGCGAGCGCTACCGATGCGCCAATCCCGAACCAGCTGAATGCGCGCATACCCCTTCCGGGGCGGGCGGATTCCGGCACTTCGGCACCGAACATTGAGCGGTGGTTCAGCCACGCCAGCGGCGGCGCGGAGAGCAGCGACAGGATCGTCGCGACGTCCACCATCGCCGTCAGAGACTTCAGGAAGAACTGGATCACGATCAATGAGCCGACGAACAGGACGGCAAGCGCCGCCCAGTAGGCCCTGCGGCTGATGGCGTCCGGCACGTCCGGCTTTTCTTCGGATTGAAATCGCGCAACCAGCGTCGCAATCGCTCGCGGGAAACCGTCAACCACGGTCAGCGTGGTCGAGAACATCACGGCGAACGCCGAGATGGTGACCACGGGCCCCGTCCACGCGCCCAGGTTTTCCGTGTAGAGCTGGATGATCTGTGCGGCAAACGCCGGCGGCGCAGCTGCGAACTCCTTTCCGGAATGGAACATCACGCCCGCGCCCATGAAGATAAAGCAGACGGCCAGGATCGTGGTGCCGAAGTAGCCGACATTGAAATCCACCAGCGCGTTTTTCACGGTGGGGGCGACGCCGGTCTCGCGCCTGCGTGCAATCGTCCAGAGTGAATGCCAGATCGAGATGTCGAACGCGCTGGGCATCCAGCCGATCAGCCCGCAGATCATCACGGCCGTAGTGGTTGTGGTGAGCCAGTCGGTTTCAGGCAGCAGCCGGAATGAGGTAAAGGGCAATTTGGTCAGTACGACAGCCGTGGCCATGAACGTGGTGATGGTCAGCACCACGACCACAACCTTGATGATCTTGTCGAGCCACTTGTAGTGCCCGATCAGCAGTAGCCCGGCGCAGACGGCCATCAGCCCGCCGGAAATCACCACGAAGCCGGGGATCCCAAGCACAGGCTCTTTCCAGCCGATCAGCGCCGTGAACAGCGCGGCCGTCACGAACGTAACCGCGGCCTGCACGGTGAACATCGTCCCCAGCGTCATCAGCGCGTAGACCACAAGCGCCCACTTGCCCTGGCGGCGATAGCCTTCCAGCAGGCTGGTGCCGGTGGCGGCCGCATAGCGCGGACCAAAGCTGAATGCCGGGTACTTGAAGATGTTGGCAAAGATCACGATGCCCATGAGGCCCAGGCCAAAGCCGGCGCCGGCGCGCGTGGACTGCACCAGGTGCGATACGCCGACGGCCGCGCCCGCCCAGAGCAGGCCGGGGCCCAAGGCCTTCCAGAAGTTCTTTTGCGGGGCCGGGTCGGACATTGCGGTGATTCTTGCCACGCCGGATTTTGGATGCAAGCCCGATGAACACGGACTGGCGCGGGGGTTTTGCGTGTTCTAGGGTCAACCCAGGGCTGAGAAGAGAGCCATGACACTGACCGTAGAGCAGGAGAAAGAAGCGAGGCGGTTTCTTTCGGACCTGCGGCAAGAGATCAAGAACCATGCGGGCGTAGGGCATTCGATCCTCGGTCGCATGAAGACCGACCCGCGCTCGCGCTTTGATTTCAAGGTGCTGGCGGGCCAGCATTTCCCGCTGGTCGGCAACTTCTGCGCGTACATGGAATTGCTGCTGATCAACGCCCCGGACAGCGAGGCCAAGTGCTGGCTCGCCAAGGTGCTGGTTGATGAGTACGGCGAGCGCAGCGACGGCGAAGACCACGCCGAGCACTACAAGAAATTCATGCACGCGGCGGGCATCAAGCCGGGCGAAGAAGACACCATCCCGCTTCACCCGGAAGTCGTCAACTTTATCCGCGAGCACTATCGCGTTGCGACCGAAGAGCCGTTCCTGGTAGGGCTTGGTGCACTGGGGCCCGGCCATGAATGGTCGATCCCGGCGATGTTTGAGTTGGCGGTTGCCGGGCTGCGCAAGGCCGGCTTTACCGAGGAAGAAATCGGCTACTGGACGCTGCATCTCGAACAGGACCAGGACCACGGCGCCTGGCTTGAGGAGGCGCTCGTGAAGTACTGCCTTGTGCCCGCGAACCGTGAGCTGATCCGCAAGGGGGCGCTGTTGAGCCTGGATGCTCGCGAGCGCTTCTGGTGGGGGATCACGGACAAAGTCACCAGCGAGAGTACGAAGAAGAATCTGCCGCCCGGCGTTAGTGCCACGAGTTCGGAGGGGCAACTCACTCTGCGTGAGCTCCGGGCCAAGTGGCACGTCGAGGCGCGTCTCAAGGAGTAGCGGGCATGACTGTAGACCATCTGCTGGTGACCGCCTTCGGTGGCCCGACTCAGGAATGTTGCGGCAAACACGCGGAGTGTCCGGGGCAGGCGTTTTGCTTCGTGAACGGAATCTTCGGCGACAACCCCGCGCGCCGCGCGCGCGTGGACGAAGTCGTCGAGCACTACAAATTCTTCGGCGGCTTCTCGCGCTTCAACGAAATTACGGAGGCGCAGGCGACAGCCGTGAAGTCCGAGCTGAAGAAACGTGGGCACGAGCTTGAGGTCAGCGTCGGCTATGATCATTGGCTTCCTCACATCTCCGACAAGGTCGTGGAACTGGCAGACGGCAGCAAAGAGTTCGTCGTGCTGGTGATGGCCCCGCACCAGAGTTCGATTTCTTGGGACGCCTACCTACGCCGCGTAAGCGAAGGGCTGGACCAACTGGACGAGTCAACACGGCCAAAGTGGGCCGGTGTGGTGGAGCCGTTCTGGAACAAGTCGGGATTCATCGACGCGCTGGCCGAGCGCATCAGGACCGCCGCAAAGTCCATCGGCGCTGACCTGACCAACAGTGCCACCGGCCTGGTGCTCAGCGCACACGCCGTTCCGATGCCGGTTGTGAAGACCAGCAAATACGTCGAGCAGATCCGCGAGACCGCTGAGCTTGTGGCCAGCAAGGTGGGGGCGACGAACTGGATGGTCGGCTACCAGAGCGCACCAAGCGACAGCAAGATCGAGTGGACCACGCCGTATCTCGATCGCGTGATCGAGGAGCTGAAGGAAGGCGGCGCGCAGAAGATCGTCGCCGCGCCGATCGGCTTCCTCTGCGACAACGTGGAGGTACTGTACGACCTCGGCGTCGAGGGCAAGGAGAAGGCGGATGAGTTGGGTGTGGAGTTCGCGGCTGCCGAGGCAGTCAACACCCACCCGGCTTTCATCATGCAGCTGGCCGACAACGTCGAGGCAAAGTTGAAGGAACTCGCCCTTGCGAGCTAGCCGATGCCGGAACCCAAAGCACTCACCGCGTTGTTGAAGAGGGTCGAGGCTTGTCGCGAGTGCGAGGCTCATCTGCCGTTGGGGCCCCGACCGGTGGTTCAGATCAGTGCAAAGGCACGCATCCTGATCGTTGGGCAGGCGCCCGGAACAGCCGTGCACGAGAGCGGCGTTCCTTGGGATGACAAAAGCGGTGACCAGTTGCGTACCTGGCTCTCCGTCAGTCGCGAACAGTTCTACGACCCTGCGAAGTTTGCGCTCATGCCGATGGGGTTCTGCTACCCCGGGCGAACCGCGAAGGGCGGCGACGCCCGGCCTCGACCGGAATGCGCACCGCTGTGGCATTCGCAATTGAGCGCGCAAATGCCGAGAGTGAAACTGACACTGCTGACCGGAATGTACGCGCAGGCACACTACTTGGCCGAACGCCGCAAAAAGACACTGGCGGAAACCGTAAAGGCATGGCGGGACTATGCGCCGGAGTTCCTGCCGACACCGCACCCAAGTTGGCGCAGTATCAGCTGGATGAAACGCAACCCATGGTTTGAAGAGGGCGTGCTGCCGTGGCTGCGGCGGCGCGTGAAGACCTTGCTCAGGTAACCTACTTCGTCTTCGTCTTGACCTTCTTGGTGTTGCGCTTGGCCCAGTCCTGCGTGGGGAACAGGGTTTTCATGGCCAGCAGTTTGCCGTAGCACAGCAGGCGGTCGCCACTGAGAATCTCGCGTGTGGTCTTCGGGTTCGGGATGGTCTGGCTTTCCCGGATGATGCTGAGTACCAGCACGTCCTGGTCGCGCAGGCCCGACTCCTTGATCGTCTTGCCCACAAGCGATGATTCCGGCCCAATCGGAATTTCCGCCACGCCGTAGCCCCGGTCGAGCGTCAGTCGCTGCCTGATGTCGAGATCGGGGAAGAGCAGCTGCTCCTCGACATGCTTGATGATTTCTTCGGCCACGTTGACGCCGGTCGCAGCCTCAATGCCCTCCAGCCCCGGCGAGCTGTTCACTTCCATTACCTGCGGGCCGTCATTGCTTTCGAGCATGTCCACGCCGGCGACACGCAGGCCCAGAATCTGCGCCGCCATCACGGCCGTGCGCTCATATTCCGGCTCGAGCTGCACTGCTGCGGCATGGCCCCCGCGATGCACGTTGCTGCGGAATTCGCCGCCTGTGGCGCTGCGGCGCATGGCCGCGACGACCCGACCGCCGACGACGAAGGCGCGTACGTCTCGGCCGCGGCTTTCCTCGACGAAGTTCTGGATCAGCACGTTCTGCTTGGTGCTCTGTAACGTCTCGACGATTGCCTCGGCGATCTTGTTGGTGTCGGCAAGGATGACGCCAATGCCCTGCGTTCCTTCAAGCAGCTTGATGATGACCGGCGCGCCGCCGACACGCTCGATGGCCGGCATTACGCTGCTGCGCTGGCGCACGAATGCCGTCTTGGGGATGCCGATGTTGTGACGGCTCAGAATCTGGAACGCGCGCAGCTTGTCGCGGCTGGTGGCTATCGCGCTGCTGGCATTCAGACAGAACACGCCCATCTGCTCATACTGGCGCACGACGGCCGTGCCGAAGAAGGTGACGCTGGCGCCAACGCGGGGGATGACGGCGTCGAAGTTCTCGACCTTCTTTTCACGGTAATAGACGTGGGGACGCTTCTTCTCGACGTCGAGCGAGAACTTCAGCGGGTCGAGCACACGGACCTTGTGTCCACGCTCTTCGGCGGCTTCTCGAATGCGGCGCGTGCTGTACAGCCGCGGGCCCTGCGAAAGAATTGCGATCTTCAAGGAAAAGGCCCCTGGGCAGGTCGGCCACAGTCTAGCGGGACGGGTGTCGCTAGACAAATCTGCTTCGAGTTAGTGCCAATCGCGTCCGCACCAGAAGCATTGTTTCGCCTTTGGAGTGCGGACTACGCGTCCACAATCCGGGCACCGGTTCACGAATCCGGCTGCATCAAGTTCGCGCGCAATCTTCAACCGAGCCGCATGCCAACCCTTCTCCACTGCCTGCCAAACCTCTGGGCCGCAATCGGCGCAGTAGTAGTCGCGCCATGGGCTGCACCAACTTTCGGCTTCTGCCAGACATGCAACGTTGGTCGCACCCAGAATCTGCTTCTGAAGTGGGCTGGCGGCGTCGGTCAAGAAGCCCAGTACAAACCCGACTAGTGCGCTGTCGTCGTCGTACGCTTCATCGCGCGATGATTCTGATCCCTTTCGTGGCCATGGAGGGCCCGGGTGCAGTTCATCTATCCGGAGCGTCACGTCGCGCTTGCCGGCTGCTTCCTCAACAGTCTTTGGCACGTCAACTACTCTGAGGGCGAAGTTTTTGTGCTCGAAAAAGGGAACGAGGTTGGCTGCGCCTACAACCTGCACAGTTCCCTCGACTTCTCCGTCGACAAGAAAAGTCGCTCGCGCGGGGGAAACTTGTACGTCTGGTTCTTTGATATCACTGCCACATAGCACGGCAGGCGTGTGCCCGGCCGGGAACATTAGGCTGACGGGAAACTCGAATATGGGCATGAAGCCGACTCGATCTATTAGCGCACGAATTTGTAGCCGCTGCCGCGCATGGTGAGGATGTGGTTGGGATTGTTGATGTCAGGCTCAACCTTCTGGCGCAGCTTGTTGATGAAGTTGTCGACCGTGCGGTCCGTGCCGTAGTAGTCGAAGCCCCATACCTTGGCGAGGATCTCCTGACGGCTCAGTACCTTGCCCTCATTTTCGAGGAACAGTTTGAGCATCAGGAATTCCTTCTGGCTCAGCTCGATCTGCTCGCCACTCTTTCGCAGGACCTGCCCCTTCACGTCCAGCGTGTAGTCGCTGAAGGTGTAGTCGGCCTCGCTGGTCTCAAAGCGCTTGCTTCGGCGCACGGCCGCATTCACGCGCGCAACGACTTCGGCGACGCTGAACGGCTTGGTGACGTAGTCGTCAGCGCCAAGCTCAAGACCCATGATCTTGTCGATCTCCTGCGTCTTGGCCGTCAGCATGATGATGGGCATGGTCAGGCCCTGCTTGCGGATCTGGCGGCAGATGTCGAAGCCGGAAAGTTTCGGCAGCATCACGTCAAGCAGCAGGATGTCGGGGCGGCGTTCAAGCGCCTGTTTCAGGCCTTCCTCGCCGTCGCTCGCGGTAATCACGGAGTAGCCTTCAACCTGAAGGTTGAGTTCCAGGCCGCGCTGGATAGAGGGATCGTCCTCTACCACGAGGATCGTTTCCATTGCTGCTCCGTGGCTTGACGGGTTTGGGGCTCGCAATAGTATACGCGGCCCTTGAACGGGGGCAAGCAACGGCGTTCGGCTGAAACCGCCGTCCGTTTCAGGCTTGAAGGGCGTTTAGCTCAGTTGGCTAGAGCACTGTCTTCACACGGCAGGGGTCACTGGTTCGAGTCCAGTAACGCCCACCATTGAAACGGCCCCCGCAAGCGGGGGCCGTTTCAATGGGTCGCCGTTGCCGGCGACTACTTCTTCTGTTCCTTCGACCACTCTTTGACGTCTTCCGCGAACTTCTTCGCGCTGTCGTCCATCAACGAGTTGACCTGTTTCTTGAACTCGCGGTCCTTCTGCTTCATCTTCACGATGGCGTCGCTGAATTCGGCCATGTCCTTGTACTTCGCGTTCTTGGATTCCTTTACGGCATCCGCCCAGACGTCGTCGGCTTTGTAGGGCTCGTTGGCCTTCACCTTGGCCAGAACGAGCTCGTAGTACTTCTTGTAGACGCGCTCGACGTCTTCAAAGAGCGATTTGCCGGCTTCGGTCATCTCGCGCTTCTGGGCGTCCTTGCCCTCGTCCTTGGCTGCTTCGTCTTCCTTGGCCGGTGCGTCTTCCTTCTTGGTTTCTTTCGGATCTTCCTTCTTGGTGTCCTGCGCAAACATCGGCGCAGTGAACCCAAGGGCTAGAACCATCATCAGAATCGTCGTGATACGCATGGTCGTGTCTCCTGGCCCCACTACTGTAACGAGAATAGCAGGTTTCAGGTTCCAGGTGTCAGGATTCGGAGCCGTGCAAACGTCTGCGGTGCCAGACTTCTGGCACTTGCAAATGAACAGGGGCCGGCGTTGGCCAACCCCTGGAAGCGCTTAACTGCCCCAGAACTAAGGCCCTGGGTTCATCTGCATCAGGAACTCTGCGTTGGTGCTGGTCTTCTTCAGCTTCTCTTTCAGCAGCTCCATGGCCTCGATCGGGTTCATGTCGTTCAGGATGCGGCGCAGGACCCACATGCGCTTTTGCTCTTCGGGGTCGAGCAGCAGCTCCTCCTTACGGGTGCCGGAGCGCGTGGCGTCGATGGCCGGGTAGACGCGTCGATCTGCCAGGCGACGGTCCAGGTGCAGCTCCGCGTTGCCGGTTCCCTTGAACTCTTCGAAAATCACTTCGTCCATTCGGCTGCCGGTATCGATCAGCGCGGTCGAAATGATGGTCAGCGAGCCGCCTTCCTCGATGTTTCGGGCCGCGCCGAAGAAGCGCTTCGGGCGCTGCAGGGCGCTGGCGTCGACACCACCCGTCAGGATCTTGCCGCTATGCGGCTGCTCGGCGTTGTAGGCACGGCCGAGGCGGGTAATCGAATCCAGCAGGATCACCACGTCGACCTTGTGTTCGACGAGGCGCTTGGCCTTGCCCAGCACCATTTCGGTCACCTGCACGTGGCGTGAGGTAGGCTCATCGAACGTGGAGGCGATGACTTCCGCGTCCACGGTTCGTTCCATGTCAGTTACTTCTTCCGGGCGCTCGTCGATCAGCAGTACGATCACGTAGATGTCCGGGTGGTTGGCCCGGATTGCGTTCGCGATCTTCTGCAGGATGACCGTCTTGCCGGTACGGGGCGGCGCAACGATCAGGCAGCGCTGGCCCATTCCGATGGGCGTGACCAGGTCGATGATGCGCAGGTTCAGGTCGTTCTTGACCTCGAGGAAGATGCGCCGGTCCGGGTACAGCGGCGTCAGTTCTTCGAACGGCACGACCTCGGCCAGCTTGTTCGGGTCTTCGCTGTTGACCTTCTCCACCTTCAGCAACGCGAAGTAGCGCTCGTTGTCCTTGGGTGGGCGGATCTGCCCGGCGACCACGTGGCCCGACTTCAGGCCGAAACGGCGGATCTGGCTGGGCGAGACATAGATGTCGTCGGGGCTGGGAAGGTAGTTGTAGTCCGGGCTGCGCAGGAAGCCGAAGCCTTCGTTCAGCACTTCCATCACGCCTTCGCCGCTGATGACGGCGCCCTGCTTCACGCGGTCTTTCAACAGCTGGAAGATCAGGTCCTGCTTCTTGAGGCCTGTGACGTCCTGGATGCCCAGCTTGCGCACATCGCGCTGCAGGTTCTCCATCTTCATCTTCTGAAGGTCGTTCAGGTTGATGAAGACAGGCTCGCCTCGTGGCGCCGAAGGTTGTGCCGGCGCCGGTGCGGTTTCCGTGTCTGAGTCCCCGTTGTCTTCCGCGGGCTTGCGCTCGGGCTCAGCGCCTTTGGAGGCCATGGCCGCTGCGGTTTCGTCGTCGACTGCGCCGTTGCTTCCGCTTTGGTTGCCGTTGTCCGCGTGGGCGGTGCTTTCGGCTTCCTCTTTTTCGCGGCGGGCTTCCATGCGGGCCATTTCGGCCTGGCGTGCCAGCTCCTCGTGCATGACGTCGGTGCCGTCTTTCTTGCGGCCACCCGGCTTGCGGTTTCTGCCGCCGCCGCCGGACCGATTGTTACTGCGGCCTCGGCCGCGCTTGCGAGGTGCTGACTTTCCTTCAGGTGACATTCTTGCTCCAGCGCCCTTGTGGGCTTGTCACCGGGCTGAGGATCGCCCGGGTGTCTGGTTCCACGCCGACGGGCCGTGGGCCGGCTTGGCGGGAACGATGTGTCCGGGTACGTTGGTCATTGGCCCCCGGCGGCCGGTTTGATGTGCTTCTGCCAGATTTCCTCTACCTGGCGGTCAAGATCACTGAGCGTGCCGTTGTTGTGGATGACGACGTCGGCGCGCCGCTTTTTCTCTTCGAGGTTGAGCTGTCGGGCCTGGCGGCGTTCAAGCTCGCCTGGCTGCCACCCGCGCCGGAGGGCGCGCTCTGAACGGGATTTGTCATCTGCTTCAACGAAGACCAGCAGTGAATACTTCCCGTCGTATGCGCCCGATTCCAGCAGCAGGCTTATGTCCAGTACGACCGCCTTCACGTTCGGGTCGGTCATCCCAGCTTCGATTTTTGCCTGTGTACGTTGCCGGATGCGGGGGTGGGTGATGTTGTTCAGTGTAGCCAACTTTTCGGCGTCGCTGAATACTACAGCACCCAAATTCGCCCGGTCAACTTCTCCTTTGCCATTGAAGACGCCAGTACCGAAAGCGTCCCTGATTTCCTGTTTCACTTCTGCGTCTTGCAGGACTGCGTGACCTTCCACATCCGCGTCGACCACCACCGCACCGCGCTTGGCGAAGGCGCGCGAGACAGCCGACTTCCCGCTCGCGACACCACCGACCAGCGCGATTACCGGCTTAGTCATCGCTTCCCATCGTGCCGACGTTCCAGCCAATCAGAGGCTCAAACTCGGGTGCCTCGGTTGCCGGCTCGCCTGTCGCGCCCGCCAGCAGCGTCAGCGCCGCTTTTTTGGCTGCGCGTCGTGCATCGCCGTCGGTGACGCCCTGCGTGACGACCTCAAAGGTCAGCAACTCGTCGCCGGCCTTGAGCACGCCCGTCAACTGGTTCTCCGCGCTGCTGTCGTCGTAGTCGAAGACAACCAGCGGTAGTTTGGCGTCCTGCGGCACATAACCGGCCGAGAACTGTGCGCTTGGCACCTTCGTACGTCTGAGGAAGGTGGTGTCGCGCCTGACGCGCGCGCGTATGTCCCCGTCGGCTTTGGAATCTTTAAGCCTTCGGATCAGGATCCACGGTTTGGCGCCTTGGCCGTCAATCTGAATGGTTGTGTCCGCGCCGATCTTGCGGACGAGCTGGCCATTTTCGATTGGAAGCTGAAGCGTGCCGTCGGGAAACCGCAGGGTCCCGCCAAGCTGCTCTTCGAGCGAGCTGGTGCATTTATGCTTTGGAGAGCCCTCAAGTGCAAGCTCCCGCTTGATGGAAATGGAGTTGAGTACTGTCCTGACCGCCTTATCCCGATCAGCCCCCCCAAGACACTCGACATACATGCGCCAACTACCGGTTCTGCCGACTATGGTGCGTTCTCCATACGCTTCGCGCTCACTTCCGTACTGCCCCGCAGGCGTGTGTAGCGTGATCACGCCTTCGCTGATCTTTGTCGTTCGTGCCCCCCCGCTGCCATCGTCGAATTCCCCTTTGATTGGGTTGTTCACCCTTGCCTCAGCCAACGCTTCAAGCCGCGAAGCATTGCCGTCGGGAACCTTGGCCACTGCCACGCTGATTCCGGGATTTGTCGGAAGGTCGATCGCCATGAGCTCGGTGCCGTACCAGTCCACAGGCCAGAGTTTGCTGCCTTCAGGCAAGTCGAACTGGATTAGAACTTGATCGTCAGAGCCCTTGGGCGCGAGCCTCAGGCGGCGTTTCTGCTCGCGATCTAAACCTTCGAAATACTCCGGGTAGTCGAGTTGGTCCTGTGGGTAGAAGGACAGCCATTCGATTCCAGCCTGTTTGCCGATGTCGAGAAAGTCCGACTGCGACTCACGCGGCCGCCAGTGGTCGCGGTGTTCCTTGACCTCGCCGCATTTGGGTTCGTCATCAGGTTCGTTCACCGGCTTGCTGTTGGCGCAGGCGGCGAACAGGAGCAGACAGGAGCCCGAAGCGTAAGCGAGGGATAGCAGGCGCTTGAGCGTCAACCCGTCGCTGGCGCTCCGGGCTCCTGTTTCCACAATTCGGATCACTTGGCCTCCAGCCAGTTGTCGCCGGCACCGGCGTCTACATCGAGCGGCACCTTGAGCTTCATGGCCTTGCTCATCACTTCTTTCGCGAACTCGGCGCAGGCCTTGGCTTCCTTGGCGGGCGCTTCGAAGACCAGCTCGTCGTGAACCTGCAGCAGCATCCGGTACGGCAGCTTCTTCTTCTCGATCTGCTCATGCGCGTGGAGCATGGCGTATTTAATCAGATCCGCGGCGGTGCCTTGCAGGACCGTGTTAAAGGCTTGCCTCTCGGCCTGTTTGCGGACCATTACGTTGCGGCTGCCGATTTCGGGCAGGTAGCGCTTTCGACCTGACAGCGTTTGTACGTAGCCCTGCTTGCGGCATTCGTCGAGCACCTGGTCGTTCAGCTTCGCGACCTTCGGGTGTGAGTTGAAGTAGTTGTCGATGAACTCTTTGGCTTCTGCGCGCGAGATGCCGAGGCCCTGCGACAGCCCGAACGCGCTCTGCCCGTACAGCACCGCGTAGTTCACCGTCTTGGCGACGTTGCGCTGGTGGGTGTCCACCTCGTCGGGCTTGATGCCGAAAATGCCCGCGGCCGTCGCCTTGTGAATGTCCACACCGTCCTTGAAGGCGGCGATCATGTGTTTCTCGTCGGCGATGTGCGCAAGAATGCGCAGCTCGACCTGGCTGTAGTCGGCGCTGATCAGCTTCATGCCGTCCTGCGCCACGAACGCCCGGCGGATCTTCTTGCCGTCGTCCGTGCGCACCGGGATGTTCTGCAGGTTCGGGTCCTTGCTGCTGAGACGGCCTGTGGCGACCGTTTGCCGGTACGTCGTGTGGACGCGGTCGTCCTTGTCTGCCAGTTCGGGCAACTGGTCAACGTAGGTGGACTTGAGCTTCGACAGATGCCGCCACTCCAGCACCTTGGCCGGCAATTCGTGCAGCGGCGCGAGCGCCTCTAGCGTGCTTTGATCGGTGCTGCGCCCGGTGCCCTTGGCGGTCTTGCCCTGCACCGGCAGCTTCAGCTCATCGAACAAGACCTCGCCGAGCTGCTTGGGCGAGCCGATGCTGAATGCGCGCCCGGCCAGCTTGTGGCATTCCTTTTCGAGGCGGTCGATATCGTCGCCCATTTCTTTCGCGAGCGTGGCGAGGTACGGCTTGTCGATGCGAATGCCCTTGTGCTCCATTTCGCCGAGCACTTCGATCAGCGGGAATTCCAGCTCACGCGCGAGGCCTTCCAGTTCAATCTTCTTGAGCTGCGGCATCAGCGCGTCGTTCACGCGCAGGGCGTAGTCGGCAAACTGCGCCGCGTACTGCATGACGCGCTCGGGTTCGGCATCCATCAGGCTGACGCGTGACTTCTTTTCGCCGAACAGTTTGTCCCAGTTGACCGTGTCGAGCCCGAGATACTCACGGCAGAGGCTGGCCAGCTTGGCGTCTTCGCGCGAGCCATCAAGCAGGAAGGCCACCAGCTTGGTGTCGCTTTCTATCCCGCGGAAGCGATAGCCCTCGTTCAGCAGCACGCGCAGGTCATGCTTCAGGTCGTGGCCGATCAACCCGAGTTTGGGGTCGTCGAATTTGACCTCCAGCGCATCGAGCACATTGCCGCGGTCGAGCGTGTCGCTGTTGAGTGGCAGGTACCAGGCCTTGCCCGGCTCGATCGCGATCGCGATGCCGGCGCAGTCCGTGTAGTTCTCGGCGGCGCAGTGAATCGCCCAGCGTTTGGCCTTGCTGGTGGCTTTGCGGAAGGCGTCAAAAGCCTCGTTGTCGTTGACCAGCGTGTAGTCGGCATCTGCTTGGATGATGGCCTGGTCGATCTTGGGAAGCTCGGCCGTGGGGACGTCGCCAAAGAGTGAAGACTGTGCGCCGGGTTTGGACTTCTTCGTCGACTTCTTGGGTTTGGGCTCGGCGCCGTCCGCGCTGTCCTCGCCCTTCGTGGCGGGGCTCTCCGTCGCCGCCACCATTTCGTCGCCCCAGCCGAAGTCCTGGGCGACGCTCTTGAAATTCAGCTCGCTCAGTAGGGGCAGCAGTTTCTCTTTCTCGGGCATGTGGTACTGCGCGGCCTTCTTGTCGAGCTTGACCTTCGGGACGTCCGTCCGGATCAGCACCAGCTTCTTGCTCAGCTCTGCGTCTTTGCGGAAGGCGATCAGGTTCTCGCGGCGCTTCGGCTGCTTGATGTCCTCGGCGTGTTTGAGGATCTCCTCGAGGTTGCCGAATTCTTTCATCAGCTCGGCCGCCGTCTTGAGGCCGATGCCCTTTGCGCCGGGGATGTTGTCCACGCTGTCGCCTGCGAGCGCCTGGATGTCGATGAACTGCTCGGGCGTGACACCCAGTTCCTTCTTGAGGTCTTCGGGGCCGTACTCGCTGCCGTCCTCATGGTTGATCATGCGGACGTGTTTTGACAGCAGCTGCTTGAGGTCCTTGTCCTTGCTGACGAGGCGGACATCCAGTCCTTCGGCTTCGCCCAGCTTCGTCAGCGTCGCGATCACATCATCTGCCTCGAAGCCGTCCTTCACGATCAGCGGGATGTCAAAGCCGTGGACGATCTTCTCAATGATCGGGATCTGGTCGCGAAGGTCCTCGGGCATGGCCTCGCGGTTGGCCTTGTACTGGTCGTAGATGTCGTTTCTGAACGTCGGCCCGTGCGGGTCCAGCACGCAGACCAGATAGTCCGGCTTGAAGTCCTTGATGAGCTTCTGGAGCATGCGAGTAAATATGTAGATGGCGCCGACCGGCTTGCCGCGCACCGTACGACGCCGCGCGGCCGGGCTGTAGTAGGCCCGGAAAATGTGGCTGTGGCCATCGATGATGTAGAGAGATTCAGCCAAACGGAGTGATCTGGATGGGGTGGAAATGAGCCGCGACTTTGGGCACTGTGCCGCTGCCGCCGACGCTGTCATGTTTAGCAGGATTTCCGGCCGGAAATAAGGGCAAATGCGCGCTGTGCTTGTGTTTGTGAGCTTGCTTTCGATGACACAAGGGTGTCAAGGTTTTTGTTACCGGATTATTGCCCCCCTAACGCCCCTTCCTTATGCTCAGGGAGCTAATACCCCCCCTGCTTGATACTGCTGCGCCGCTGTTCCGCGGATTTTTGCCGTGGAGCTTGTGTGCGTCAGTAAGCGGAGTGTTCGATGTCGAGAATGTCTCGCCGCGGGATGGTCGATCTGATCGTGATGATCGTGATGATCGTGTTCCTGCTCGGAATGGGAACCCTCGCATTCCTCACCTATGACAAGGCCCAGAAGGAAAAGCAGTACCTCGCGGCCTTGCGCGAAATCCCGGCCCGGCAAAAGGCCGAGATCGACTCCGTGAAGGCCCGATATGCAGAAGTCTGCATGTACATCGGCTTCAAGGGTGAAGCTGCCGTCAGCTCACCGGCGGCGATCGAGTCGTTGCTTCAGGAAGGCAGCGAAGTAGTGGCCGACTACTACGTCGTTGAAGCCACGGACAAGCCGCTTTCCGGCACCAAGGGCGCGACGATCACCGTCCGCACCTACGACAAGGAAACCAAGCAGTGGACGGAGAAGCAGGTTCCGATCCGCCAGGTCGATAACACCCGCCGCAACTCAACCCAGATCTACCAGAAGCAGGACACGCAAACGATCCAGGCCGCGCTGGGGCGCCAGGACGAGGTGGTGAACAACCTGGTCAGCAAGTACATCCCGCGAGTTCGTGAACAGCGCGACGTCCAGAAAGCTGAAAAGACCAAGGCGATGGGCGACAAGAACACGCAGGCCGATGCGAAATACAGCAACGTCGGCAGCGAAATCGAAGCCGCAAACGCCGAGATGAAGACAGCGCAGGAAACGGTCGCCAGCTCTGAACAGCGCCTCGCCGAGGCCATGAAGAAGGAAAGCGAGACCTACCAGAAGCTCGACTCTCAGTCCGTGCGTGACGCGCGCGAAGCAGCATTCTCGGCCGCACGCGAGGCAGCGGTGGCCCGCAAACAGGCCCGCGAAGCGATGGAAGCCTATCGTATTCAGGCCGACAAGCGCCGCGTGGATGACAGCCGCGACCCGGACGGCGCGGTCTTTCTTGTCGACAACAAATCCGGCTATGTCTGGATCAACATTGGCCAGAAGAATGACGTGCGCAAGAACCAGACGTTCCAGGTGCTGCGTGCTGATGCCAGCCGCAGCAGCGACATCCAGATCGGCGAGATTCGCGTGCAGGAAGTACTGCGCGGCAACATCGCGCGCTGTCGTGTAGACGCGCTTGATGACCCGAGCGTGTATCCGGAAGCCGGCGACATCATCAAGAACCCGAACTTCAGCAAGCGCCAGTACTACAGCTGGGCGCTGGTAGGTGAGTTCGGCGGCAGCTTCACGACGCTGACGCGCCAGCAGCTTACCGACCTGCTGCGCAGCGTCGGCTACCGCGTGCAGTCACACATCGATGCAACCACGGACGCAGTCATCATCGGCGGGAACTGGGACAAGGACCCCGAGTTCGTGAAGGCCGAGGAGCGTCGCCTGAACTTTGAAAAGTACCCCGAGACGGAAGTGCTCTATTTCCTGGGCATGGCAGGACCAGACCAGAAGCGCTAGGCAAGTCCACAGGAAACAGAGCGAGGAAACGTCATGGCAACGAACGATAACAGGGTAGCGAGCTGGTACTGGATCATCTCGGCGATCCTTACGCCTTTCGTGCTGATCGCGACTGTGCTCTGGGCATTCTACGCCCAGCAGGTGCAGAGCTATCGGGCCGAAGGCGTTCGCCTGGTCTCGCAGGTTGAAGAAGACCACAAGACCTTCGACCCGGTCCTCACGCACATGAAGTCCGTCGCGGAAGTGACCGGATTCCAGATGGGCGATCCGCTCGGCAACATTGATGCGGTCAAGGGCTCGATCACCCGCCCCAACGTCTTCTCAGGTGAAAATGAGCGCACTGCGCCGGCCGAGAAACGCAGCCCGCTGCTGAATGCGTACCTTGACGCCGAAAGCCGCTTCTATGGCGCCAGTGAAGAGGGCGGGTACGTTCATGACTACGCCGCGGCGCGCGAGTGGCTCAACTCCTTCGAGCGCAAGCTGCAGCGATACGTCTATCTCAAGGGCTACCAGTACTACACGGTAAAGACGATCGACATCGGTGGCGGCGACGGAGTTGCCGTGGCCGAGGGCAAGCTCGACCGTGAACTGGAGGAGCGCGATACCATCCTGCAGCCGCCGGAAGCCGCACTGGAAGCGGCTAATTCCCGCCACGCCGACCCGAACAATAAGCCTTCCGACAAGGTGATGCAGGAGCCGACGAAGATCACGCTTGAGTTGATCTTCCGCAAGCAGACCCAGCTGATCCGCGACCTCGTCAGCGCCAACCTGCACCAGTACAGCCTGCTGTTTGCAGACGTGGCCGGCGACGTGGAGATTACCGATTCGCAAGGCCGCAGCGTCACGGTTGCGGTTGGCTTCAAGGGCGAGAACGACGGCCTGAAGGCTGTGCTCGACAAGCTGGCCACACTCAGCCGTCGTGTCGGCGAGCGCAAGGGTGTCAGCATCGACGCCCTGAACGACGCAGGCGACGTGGCTGAAAACGCCATCACCGAAACCAACGCCAAGGAAAACCGCCTGCAATTCATGGTGGTTGCGGCGGACGGCCGTATCGAAGAGCTGCAGAATAAGTTCGAGAACGAAAAGCTCACCCACGAAGGCGATGCGGGCAAGTACGAAGACCTGATCCGCAACCTGCCGCGCCTGAAGATCCCCGTGAAGCTCGACAAGAGCGACCCGGACGGCGAAGTCAGCTACAGCGACTACGCCCGCGGCGTTACGCACATCAACCTTGGCTACAGCGACGGTGTGCGCATCGGCCAGCGCTTCGAGGTCTGGCGCCTGCACGGCTTTGAGAAGGATGAATTCGTCGGAGTCGTTGAGATTGTCCGCATGCTCTCCGCGCACTACAGCCTGTGCACAGTGCTCAGCCTGTCGAACGACAATGACCCCGTCCGCAAGGGCGACCAGATCGTCAGCGCGCTGTGGCACAACGGCAAGTTCCTCACGGTTGCCCTGCATGGCACATACGAGCCGCCGAATGAGGCCTACAGCAAGGAACGCTTGACGGAACTGCTGAAGGAAGCCGGCGTACGGATCGTCGACAAGGTCCAGCCGGGCACCGATGTGGTGATCCTCGGTAGCAACCTGCTCGGCGACGAGTGGTACCGCCGGGCGCGCAGCGACCTGCGCTTTGACACGCTCAAGGAAGACGATGTGCGCCTCTACGTAGACCCGAGGTAGCACGACGTTCGTAGTGCCCTGGCGGCCCCGCCCAATCGGCGGGGCCGCTTCACGTTTGCAGCGCTTGACTTAGTGTGTGCTGTACACGAAACTGGCCTGCATGGCCCATACCTACGAACATCCGCGTCCGGCCCTGGCGGTCGACTGTGTCGTCTTCGGCCTGGATGACGCGGACCTGAAGGTGATGCTCATCCAGCGCGGCGCGGAGCCGTTCAAAGGCCGCTGGGCGCTGCCCGGCGGGTTCGTACGGCTCAACGAGACTCTGGATGACGCCGCCCGCCGGGAACTCGAAGAAGAAACCGGGCTCAAGCGTGTATTCCTGGAGCAGCTCTACACTTTCGGCGCCATCAAGCGTGATCCGCGTGAGCGGGTCGTCAGTGTTGCCTATTACGCGCTTTGCAACCTGCGTGACCACAAGGTCCAGGCCGCAACCGACGCCAGCGACGCCGCCTGGTTCGACCTGCACAGGCTGCCGGCGCTGGCATTTGACCACGATGAGATCCTGAAGACGGCCGTCGAGCGTCTGCGCGGCAAGGTGCGCTATGTGCCGATCGGTTTTGAGTTGCTGCCGCGCAAGTTCACGCTGACGCAGTTGCAGCGCATGTACGAAAAGATCCTCGACCGGGAACTCGACAAGCGCAACTTCCGCAAGAAGGTGCTCGGGATGGGCATCCTCGATGAGACCGATGAGCTGCAGGAGGGCGTGGCCCACCGCGCGGCGCGCCTGTACCGCTTTAATGAGGCGATCTACAAGCGCATGGTGAAACAGGGTTTTAACTTTGAGTTGTAACGTAGCCCCCGGCGTAAGCTGGGGGCATGGAACCCTGTGCAGGCCCGGTGGAATACAATTGGGGTCCGTAGCATCCATCACCCCAATGCCCCCAGCTTACGCCGGGGACTACACACGTGCTGAATCCCGCGTACGATTGATCGCTGTGGTCCAGACAGTCGCTTGCCGGAAACGGCGAGAGGAAAGTCCGGGCTCCGTAGAGCAGGAGGGTTGCTAACGGCAACCGGGCGGGCTTCAAGACCCGTCCAGGGAAAGTGGCACAGAGAACAGACCGCCTGCCTTGTGCAGCGGGGCGCGACGAGGGCCCGAAACTCGCGCGTTCGGCCGCGGCTCGAAAGAGCGCAGGTAAGGGTGAAAAGGTGGGGTAAGAGCCCACCGCGCTCCTGGAGACAGGTGCGGCACGCCAAACCCCCTCCGGAGCAAGGCCAAATAGGGACCAAGGGACTGCTCATCCCGCTGCGAATGTGTCGCGAGAGGTCCGGGTAGGCTGCTGGAGCTGCGGGGCAACCCGCCGCCTAGACGAATGACTGTCCGCCTGAAAGGGCGAACAAAACCCGGCTTACAGGATCACAAAGACGGGGGGCACGGGCGCCCCCCGCCACTTATTTGCTATGGCCGAAGGTTCTCGATCTGTTCGGTGAGGCGTTCCAGCTCGCGGTTGAGGTCCTTCTTCATCTTGCCCAGCCGGTCGGCGATCTTGTCTGCGTCGCGCGTAATGTTGCCGGTCCAGGTGTTCAGGTCGTCGATGTATTCAATCTGCCGCTCGACCCCGTGGATGGCTTTGTCCACAGCCTCCCAGTCGACGTCGGCTGCAGCATCTTCATCACTGCGCTCACGCACGGCGTACGCGCGAGCGAGCGTCACGGCCGCATCGAGATTCACGTCGCTGTTGTCATCTTCCGGGTCCCAGATCGCGATGATGTCGTTGCCTTGACGCGTCAATGCGCGTGGGAACTCGGCCTGCATCTTGGCATTACCGCGGACACTTGACGCCGCTAGCACGAACACGCCGACTTCAGCCCCACGGTTCTTGCGCGCTTCATCCAGCTCGGCCAGCGCCTTGGCAAGCGTATAGTTCTCGGCGCGCTTGCATTCGTATACGACCTTGGCGCCCGGCGCCGCCGAGTCAGCACCCAGCGTCTGTACGTGGTCGCCGATTTTGCTGCGCGGGACCAGCCCGGTGGTTTCGCCGACGCTTTCGAACAGCTCATCGCTGTGCATGCGGTTGCGCAGTGCGTCGCCGCTGAGTGCCTCGAAGTCAAAGCCACCGCTGGGGCTGACCGCGCGTTCCTTCTTCGCCCCGCGCAGCTCGGCGAGCACGCTGGTGACGTCGTTCTGGAACTTCGTCTGCTTCGCCACAAGGTCTTCGATCTGCGCCTTCAGCTTGCCGTGCAGGTTGCTGAGTGCGCTGCCGTCGGCGTCCAGCGACAGGTCCTTGCGGATCTGGTCCTGCGTCTCGCCGAGCGCCTTCTTCAGCACGCCCAGCGCGGTCTTCGGGTCATCCGGGTTGAAGTTGGTCTCGATCTGGGTGATCAGCCGCTTGAGTGCGCCGTCTGGATTGTCGAGGCTGAACTCGCCGAGCACCTTGGTGCTTTGCTCTTCCAGCCGTTCCTGCGCCACGCGGGTGATCGTCTGCACCAGCCCGTTCTGCTGGTCGGCCGAGAGGTATTTCATCAGGTCACTGTCTTTGC